>NZ_QGTH01000005.1 GCF_003182075.1 Finegoldia magna | reverse complement strand
TCTAATGTAAATTTCAAAAGTTTTTTTGACTTTGGAACTTCTTCGCAGTTCTTAACTTTTACAACTCTAAAATCAGATTTTGAGAAAGTTTCAAAATCAACCATATCTTCAAATAATGGTTCAACTTTCACTTTTGAAAAGTCGATTTTTTCTGTCGTAAGTTTGTCGTAAGTTTCGTAAGTTTCTTTTGATGAATCGCTATTTTCTGCCTTTTCTAAGCCTATTGGCTTCATTGTTGGGAACAACATTATATCTCTGATTGATTCATTGTTAGTTAACATCATTATAAGTCTGTCAACACCAATTCCCAAACCGCCTGTTGGTGGAAGTCCTACTTCTAATGCATTCAAGAAATCATAATCCATCATTTGAGCTTCGTCATCGCCATTTTCTCTGGCTTCAACTTGCTTTAAGAATCTTTCTTTTTGGTCGATTGGGTTGTTCAATTCACTAAATGCGTTTGCTATTTCTTTTGTGCATACAAATGCTTCAAATCTGTGAGTATATCTTTCATCATCTGGATTTCTCTTAGCCAATGGACTTACTTCAACTGGATGACCCAATACAAATGTTGGTTGAACTAATTTTTCTTCGCAGAAATGTTCGAAACATTCGTTGATAACTTCGCCACGTGACATATTGTCTGCGATTTCAACATTGTTTGCTTTGGCAACTTCACGAGCTTGTTCATCTGTTTCAATTTCATCGAAGTTGATGTCTGCATATTCTTTTATTGCATCAACCATTGTTATTCTTTTCCATGGTGGTGTAAAGTCTATTTCTGTTTCACCAAATTGTGCTTTCATAGATCCATTAACTTTTTCACAAACAAAAGCAACTAATTGTTCTGTGATATCCATCATATCATTATAGTCAGCGTAAGCTTGATACAATTCTATTGCCGTATATTCTGGATTGTGAGTGTGATCCATTCCTTCATTTCTGAACATTCTGCCCATTTCATAAACTTTGTCGAATCCACCTACAATTAATCTCTTAAGGTATAATTCATTTGCGATACGCAAATACATATCGATATCCAATGTGTTGTGGTGAGTGATAAATGGTCTAGCATTTGCTCCACCAGCTATTGTGTTCAAAATTGGAGTATCAACTTCTAAGAATCCTCTTGTATCCAAAAATTCTCTGATTGCTGAAATAATTTTAGATCTTTTTATGAATGTATCTTTGATTTCTGGATTCATAATTAAATCCACATATCTTTGTCTATATCTCAAATCAGGATCTTTTAGTCCGTGCCATTTTTCAGGTAATATTTGTAATGATTTAGATAATAAAACTACAGTCTTTGTTCTAATAGATACTTCTCCGCTTTGTGTTTTAAAAATACATCCTTCAACACCAACGATATCTCCGATATCCATATTTTTTACTTTTGCATAATTTTCTTCGCCTAATTCATTTACTTTATTAAATAATTGAATTCTACCAAAAGAATCTTGTAAGTCCATGAAGTTAACTTTTCCATGTCCTCTTTTGCTCATAATTCTTCCGGCTATTTTAACTTCTTTTCCGTCAAATTCGTCAAAGTTATCTAGGATTTCTTTTGTATTATTAGCATTGTCAAATTTTTCATGAACGTAAGGATTTTCATTTGCATCTAATAATTCTTGTAACTTTTGTCTACGAATTTGTAGCATTTCGTTTAAATTTTCCATTTTTATCCTTTCTTTACAGTTAATACCTTTAATTCTACGATTCCACCTGGTGTTTCAACTGTAGTAGTGTCACCAACTTTTAGGTTTAACAGGGCTTTTCCAGTTGGTGATTCATTTGAAATTCTACCTTCAAAAGGATCAGCTTCCGCTGTCCCTACTATTTTATATGTCATTTCTTTGTTTGACTTTAAGTTTTTGTAAGTTACTGTTGATCCAACTGTCACAACGTCTTTTTGATTTTCGTCATCTTGAATTACTTTTGCATATAGTAGCAAGTTTTCAAGATAGTTAATTCTTTCTTCTACTTGCGCTTGTTCATTCTTAGCTTCATCATATTCTGCATTTTCAGAAAGGTCGCCAAATCCTCTGGCAACTTTGATTTTCTCAGCTATTTCTGTTCTGCGAGTAGTCTTTAAAAACTCAAGTTCTTCTTTGTGTTGATCTAATCCTTCTTGAGTTAATAAAAATTCTTTATCTGCCATAATCTATTCTCCTTATTTTAACCATATATTCTAAAATTATATAACAAAAGGCATAATTGTCAAGTTTTTAGTATATGATTAAACTATTCATTTTTAAATTCATCTAGTATTTTGTATATTTCAACAAGATCTGTCAATTGATTGATTTTGTTCTTAACTTTATTAGAATTTCTAAATCCTTTCAGATACCATTGAATGTGCTTTCTCATTTCCAAAATCGCACGTTTTTCTTCGTAAAATTCCAATTTCAATTGCATGTGTTTTTTTATTGTGTCGATAACTTCTTCTTTAGTTTTGATTTCATCATCACTAAAAATAAATGGATTTTGCATTGCACCTCTTGCCAACAAAACTCCATCGCAATTTGAGTATTCCATATTTTTTCTAATGTCTTCTTTTGTAAAACAATCGCCATTGCCAAATACAGGTATGTCTACATTTTCCACTAATCTTTTTATATGAGACCAATCAGCTTCTCCTGAATAAAACATTTTTCTTGTCCTAGCGTGAAGTGTAATATAATCTACTTTCAATCTATCACAAATTTGTCCAAGCTGCATGTAATTCATGGAATTTTCATCGATTCCAAGTCTGAATTTTACAGAAACTGGCAAATCAGTGTTGTTCTTACAAGCTCTTATAACATCTTCCGCTAAGTTCAAATCTCCCATTAAAGCTGAGCCGTCACCGTTTTTGAAAATTTTCGGTGCAGGACATCCCATATTTATATCAATTGATTTGAAATTGTAATTTTCAGTCAGAAATCTAGTTGCATATGCAATGATTTCTGGTTCGTGTCCAAATATTTGAACAGATGTATTGTTCTCTCTTGGATCTGTATCTAAAAGTTTTTTAGTTTTCTTGTCATCATAGTAAAGTGCTTTGGCACTTATCATTTCTGTAAAGCACAACCCCGCTCCCAATTCTCCACAGATTATTCGAAATGGAATATCTGTAACTCCAGCTAATGGTGCCAAAAACAAATTACTATTTAAGTTTAATTTTTCTTTAATCATTTCTATTTAATTCGTTAATAATTTTTAAGCCATCTAAAGTGATTAGTTTGTCAATAATTGTAATATACTTTGATTGTTTTGCAATCAAATAAGAAAAACCACCAGTTGCAATAATTGTAACTTCATCTTTTGTTTTGTGTTTTTCTTCTAGGATTTTTTCAATTATATAATCTATTAATCCTATAAATCCAAATACAACTCCTGATTGCATACTTTTTACGGTGCTATCTCCAATAACTTTATCCGGCATTTCTATTTCGATCTTTGGTAGTTTTGCAGTCTTCATAAATAATGCTTCTGATGAAATTGCAATCCCCGGAGCTATTGCTCCTCCCAAATATTCTTTATTTTCCGAAATATAATCAAAAGTAATCGCCGTTCCAATATCTACGATAATAACTGGAGTAGAATATTTTTTACAAGCACTTACTGCGTTGATTATTCTATCTACGCCGACCTCTTTTGGACTTGCGTATTTATTAACTATTCCCGTCTTTATATTTTCATCTACTATCAATGGTTCAATTCCCAAATATTTTTTTACTGCTTTTGGTATAGTTGGCATCAGATTTGGTACTACAGAACCAATAATAGCTTCTTTTATATCAGATTTTTTAATATTTGAATATTCCAAAGCTTGTCTTAATGTTAGAGCGTATTCATCACTAGTTTTGTGCAAATCTGTGGATATTCTCCATTCAAAAATCAACTCATCATTTTTGAAAATACCCAATACAATATTAGTATTTCCAATATCTATTACAAGTAAAATATCTTCCACCTTCTTTATTTGTTTTCAATGGATGCTTTTATGAATCCATCGAATAAAGGATGAATTTTGTTAGGTCTTGATTTGAATTCCGGATGGAATTGGCAACCTAAGAAGAATTTATTTTGTGGTATTTCAAGCATTTCTACCAAGTTGTATTGGTCATTAATTCCTGAGAATACAACATTATTTTGTTCAAATTGTTCTCTGTAATCGTTGTTGAATTCATATCTGTGTCTGTGTCTTTCTTGAATAAATTCTTCACCGTACAATTCTTTTGCCAATGATTTATCTTTCAAGTGACACTCGTAGTTACCAAGTCTTAATGTTCCACCTATATCTTCAATATCTCTTTGTTCTTTCATTAAACTTATTACAGGGTTTTTGCAATCAGCAACAACTTCCGCTGTATTAGCATCAGCTAAACCAAGTACATTTCTAGCGATATCTATTGCTGCAATTTGCATTCCCAAACAAATTCCGAAATATGGCATATTGTTTTCACGACAATATTTTGAAGTTTCAACCATTCCTTCCATGCCTCTGCCACCAAATCCGCCTGGAACGATAATACCATTCAATCCTTCAAATGATTCTTTGATATTGTCTTTGTTTAATTCTTCGGAATTAATCCAACGAATGTTTACTTTGTGATTGTTTGCATATCCAGCATCTATCAATGCTTGTTCTACAGAAAGATAAGCATCGTGAAGTTCTGTGTATTTTCCAACTAAACCGATATTTACAGTTTCAGTTGCTTTTCTGTAGTTTTCAATCATTTTTCTCCATTTTCCATCTTCTTCGCCTTTGGATTTTAGTTTCATTTTTCTCATGATATATTTATCCAAATTTTGTTCTTGGAATTTCAATGGAACTTCGTAGATAAAGTCAACATTAAATGATTGAATAATAGCCTCAACTGGAACATCACAGAATAATGAGATTTTTTCTTTTAATTCATCTGTAACTATTCCCTCACTTCTAAGGATTATTACATTTGTTTTTATTCCCAAACTCATCAATTCTTTATAAGAATGTTGTGTTGGTTTTGTTTTTAGTTCATTGCTTCCAGGAATTGTTGGAACTAAGGTTGTATGAATGAATAATACGTCTTCTTTTTCGTTTTCAGCGTGGATTTGTCTGATTGCTTCCAAGAATGGCAATGATTCAATATCACCTACAGTTCCGCCGATCTCTGTTATAACAATGTCTGCTTGTGATTCTTCAGCTGCTTTATACACCGCTTTTTTTATTTCATCAGTAATATGCGGAATAACTTGTACGGTTTTGCCGTTATAATCTCCACGTCTTTCTTTCTTGATAACGTCGTTGTAGACTTTTCCAGTCGTAATATTAGATCTTTGAGTTAATTCTTCGTTAATAAATCTTTCATAATGGCCTAAGTCTAGGTCAGTTTCTGCTCCGTCTTTTGTTACAAAAACTTCTCCATGTTGATAAGGACTCATAGTACCTGGGTCTATGTTCAAGTACGGGTCAAATTTTTGCATGAATACAGAAATCCCTCTATCTTTTAGCATTCTTCCAATACTTGCTCCGCTAATTCCCTTACCTATACCAGAGACAACTCCTCCAGTAATAAAAATAAATTTACTCATTACTCCTCCTATAATTATATTAATGATGAATATATGTCTTGAATATCACACAAACTATAATTTTCTTTGTAGACAAATTTTTCAAGACCGTCGTGTATTTCTCTGATTTCTTCAATTAATGGACTAATTTCATACTGAAAATATTTAGCCTTATCGTATTTAGATTCAAAATCAGATTTTTGTATCATTTCTTCCAAATTATTTCTTTTGTCAATAATTTCATTCAAACCATTTTTCAATTTTTCTTGTGTAGAATCCAAACTATTAATTCCACATTTTTCGATTAATTTGCTGTTTTGAATAAGTTGCTTTGAGAAAGCATTAATAACAAATTTATCTAACATATAAATCAAAGTCTTCGCTTCAATTCCATGAGTTGTTATTACATCTTCCAATCCAACATCGTAGATTGCATGTAATTCTTCCTCACTTAGTATACCACAAAAATCCTTGATAGATTCTTCTGAAATTAAGGAATACAAAGAATCAAAATAATGAACTAAATCCAATAAACCTCTCTTCTTTGCTTCTTCTCTCCAAAGTTCTGTGTAGTTGTCTTGTCTGTACAAAATATGTTTGTGATTTTTCAAAATATTGACAACTTCTGATTTAATAAATTGTTCTATATTCTCATTTTGAGATTTGTATTTTTCATATACTCTTTTAATTGCATTTGCATACATTGTATTTAAAACTATGTTCACATCGCTTGCACTATTTGAAGAGCCTAACATTCTAAATTCAAATTTGTTTCCACTGAAGGCAAATGGACTTGTTCTATTTCTGTCTGTCATATTTGGTGGAATGTAATCAAATCTATTTATCGAAAATTCAGGATAATTTCTGACAATTTCTTCTTCATTCATAAGAGAGTTAAATGTTTCTTCAATATCTTGCCCCAAATCCATAGATATTATTGATGGAGGCGCTTCATCTCCTCCTAATCTATAGTCGTTGGAAGTAGTTGAAGATGCGGATCTTAAAAGTGCTTGTGATTTGTCTACAGCTTCTATCAAACATGCTGTGAATATCAAAAACACAAGGTCATTTTCCATATCAGCTTTTGGTGAAAATACATTTCTACCGTGATTAGTAACTAAAGAGTAGTTATTGTGTTTACCGGAACCATTTACACCTTTGAATGGTTTTTCGTGCAACAAGCATACTAAATGATGTTTTCTTGCAGTAGTTTTAAGTATTTCCATAACTAAGTGGTTATCATCTACAGAAATATTTGCGTTTTCAAAAAGAATCGCTACTTCGAATTGATTTGGAGCAACTTCATTGTGTTCAGTCTTAGCGTATATTCCAAGTCTGAATAATTTCTCGTCAACATCTTTGTAGAATGCTTCAACTCTTTGTGGAATTGAACCGAAATAATGGTCAGTAAGTTCTTGCGATTTGGGAGCTTGTGCTCCTAAAAGTGTTCTTCCTGTATTAATTAAATCAATACGTTGTTTGTATACATTTTCATCTATAAGGAAAAATTCTTGCTCTAATCCGATTTTGACTTTCATTCTGTAACAATGGTCATCAGAAATCTCGTTGTAAAGTTTAGTAGCATAATCAGACAAGTAGTCCAAGCTTTTAAGTAGTGGCAGTTTTTTATCCAGCGTAGTCCCATCATAAGATACAAATACCGATGGTATATACATAATATTATCTACAATAAAGGTGTTAGATGTGCAGTCCCAATAAGTATAACCTCTTGCTTCAAACGTAGATCTAATTGATCCTGTAGGAAATGATGAAGCATCTGGTTCTCCTTTAATTAATTCTTTTGCCGAAAATCTATTTATTGGAGTATTATCATCTCCTCTATCCAAAAATGAATCATGTTTTTTTGCTGTTAATCCATTTAATGGTTGAAACCAATGACAAAAATGAGTGGCTCCTCTTTCAATCGCCCATTTTTTCATCGCATGCGCAATTATTTCTGCCGTTTCAATATCAAGTAAATCTTCTTTTCTAACTGCGTTTTTCCATTTTTGATAAATAGGAAATGGTAGTGAATCTTTCATTTGTTTTTTATCAAAAGTGTCAATCCCAAAAATTTTGTTTGTATCCATAATACCTCCATGTATTAAAATAAAAAAAATTGGCAATCAAAGAAAGCCAATTTATGAAAAACAAAAATAGTGTTTTTTTTATTATATTTAATCACAGTTTTGTTGTCAAGTATTTTATTGTTTTTTCTTATTCTTTTTTATGATTACTTGCATTTCAGAAGCATCGCTTGGATTGATCGGAATAAGTTTGTTAGTAGCTTTGGAATTTTTCAAAGTTAATTCCAAAAATCTCTTATCTTTGGAGTATTTCCATTGTTTGATGTCTTCATATTCAGCCAAAAATCCATTGAAATAAATCCCTTTATCTGTGAATGAGATTTTTTCGAATGTTAAATAAATGAATATTACTCCAAGTAATATATAAATTAATGGGAACCATGTTTTTTGTTGGTAAAGATACAATAATCCCAATATTACAATTGAATATGATGCAACCATCATTAAAACTCTTTTTCTTTGGTTAAAGTTTTTGATGACTCTACCAATATTTTTTTTGACTTTGTATACATTGTACATTTGCTTCAATCCAAAAAGCAAAATCAATATATACATCACATTAATAATATTTTGTGCGCTCATTATTTCTCCTGATTTTCTATATTGTTTTCTATTTCTTCGTCTTTTTTTCTTATATCGACTAATTCTTTTGGTTCATTTTCGTGAATTTTTGTCTTAGTGTATTTGTCAAATATAGCTTCGAATTCTTCTTGGCCAATAGTTTCTTTTTCTAAAAGTCTGTTTGCCAATGCATGTAACAAATCGATGTTTTCATTTAAAATATTTAAAGCTTTGTTGTACGCTTCATCGATTAGTTCTCTCATTTCAGAATCAATTTCATAAGCTATCTTGTCAGAATACTGCTTGTTCTTACCAAGCTCTTCACCTAAAAATACTTCAGCGTCATCTCCACCGTACATCATAGGTCCCAATCTCTTACTCATACCGTATTTTGTTACCATTGCATGTGCGATTTTTGTTGCTCTTTCAATATCGTTACTTGCTCCAGTGGAGATATCGTCAAGCACAACTTCTTCTGCTGCACGTCCACCTAAAAGCGAAATCAATTTGTGTTGCATTTGTCTTTTAGTCATAAATTTCGCATCTTCTTGTGGAAGATATGCAGTAAATCCTCCGGCTCTTCCTCTAGGAATAATTGTAATCATGTGAACTTTGTCATTATCTTCCAAGAATCCGGATACAATCGCATGACCAGATTCGTGATAAGCTGTAAGCACACGTTCTTTTTCTATTACAACTTGTGATTTTTTTTCTGGACCAGCAACAACTTTTATAGATGCTTCTTTGAACACTTCATTTGAAATTTCTGCTTCATTATTTCTTGCTGCAAGAAGTGCTGCTTCATTGCACAAATTTTCCAAATCAGCTGGAGAAAAACCAGTAGTTGTTTTTGCAATATTCTCCAAATCCACATCTGATTTAAGTTTTTTGTTTTTTGTGTGAACTTTTAATATTTCTAATCTCTCTCTCACGTCTGGAAGTCCCACATAAATAGTTCTGTCAAATCTTCCAGGTCTCAACAATGCTTTATCCAAAATATCAGGTCTATTAGTAGCGCTCATTACAATTACGCCTTCATTTTTTCCAAAACCATCCATTTCAACAAGTAATTGATTCAACGTTTGTTCTCTTTCGTCATGGCCTCCGCCAAGTCCTGCTCCTCTTTTTCTACCTACTGCGTCTATTTCATCGATGAAAATGATACAAGGAGCATTTTTCTTAGCTTGTTCAAACAAATCACGAACTCTCGATGCACCGACACCAACAAACATTTCGACAAAATCAGAACCAGAAATGCTGAAAAATGGAACCTTTGCTTCACCTGCGACTGCTCTCGATAAATATGTTTTACCAGTTCCTGGAGGCCCCACTAACAAAACTCCTTTAGGAATTCTTGCACCAATGTCTATATACTTAGAAGGATTTTTCAGAAAATCTACAATTTCCATCAATTCTTCTTTTTCTTCTTTTAATCCCGCTACATCAGCAAACACAACCTTTTCTTTTGAATCTTGGTTGAGTTTTGCTTTTGATTTTCCAAAATTCATAGCCTTAGAATTTCCAGAGTTTTGTGTTTGATTCATAAACATAAACCAAATTATTCCAAGCCCGACTATAATTAATATGGTTGGCATTATATCAACATACCATGGTTTGCCAGGATCTTTTTCAGTCTTCAAAACTATCTTGTTGTTTTCAACAGATTCCTTCAGATAATTATTGTAAAAAACTTCCCACATTTCTGGGGGCATATACATTCTAAAAGGAGTACCCTTGCTATCTTTTAGAACGCCTTTTATATCATTTCCTCTTGCAACAATTTCTTTAACATTATCTTTCTTTACATTTACAATCATTTCGTTGACAGTAAAATATTTTGTGCTCAATGTATTGTTTTGAGTCATAGTCACGAAAAAAGCTATTAAAATAATTGGAACAAGATAAATCGCTAAACTTTTAGTTACTTTTTTCATTAAATCTCCTTTTCATAAAAAGATTTCTTCAATATGCAAATATCTTCAATATTTCTAAATTGTTGTGCAAAATCCAATCCATAACCAACTATAAATTCATTAGGTACAGTAAAACCTTTGAATTGAACATCAACTTCGTTAGTTCTTCTTTCAGGTTTATCCAAAAGACTCGCTATCTTAACTGATTTTGCTTTTCTATCCATTAAGTTTCGAACCAAGTAATTTAATGTGCGACCACTGTCCACAATATCTTCAACTATAAGGATATTTTTGCCGGCGATGTCTTCTTCCAAATCTTTGATGATTCTTACAGTTCCACTCGATTCCGAAGAATGTCCATAACTTGATACTGCCATGAAATCTATTCCAACTTCTAAGTCGATATTCAATGTTAAATTGCTCATAAACATCGCTGCGCCTCTTAGAATACCAACTACGATAAGTTCTCCCTTATCTCTGTATTTTTCAGTGATTTCTTGTCCTAATTCTTCAATTCTTTTGTCGATTTCTGATTTTGGTATTAGCACCTTTTCGACTGCATCACATAAATTACTTTTCATAAGTCACCTCTATAACTAAAACTTCTTTGCTGTTAGAATTTTTCATGTACAAATTTGATCTTTTCAACGACAAAATAGCATATACATTTTCTTCATCGCTCAAAATGGGATAATTATCGCGTTCAATTTGTAAAACTTTATTATCAATAAATACATCTTTAATTTTCTTGGTAAATCCCTTTAATTTAATTCTATCTCCATTTTTTCTTCTTCGTAAAACAAGATTATGTGATAGAATTTTAGAATCAAAAACCATTTTATTTCTTGAAGGTTTAATATTAGTATTTTTTGTTAGATAACTACTAATTTTAAAATTCCCAAAAATGATTGTCCCAAGTTCAAATTTTACACTTTGACTTTTTTTGTTGTCTACATTTTCCCTAATAATTACTTTATCATAACTTTTGAAAAAACTGTAGTCTTTAAATATATATTCCCTGCCGTTTTTTAAATCAAATAATTCTATAATATCATCTATATAAGCCATTCTAATATCTTGGTTAGACCCATTTAATTCAATTAAAAGTTTTCTAATTATATTTCGTTGAATAGAGATTTTTTCGATTTCAAATAATTTTACATCTATAGAATATTCACCATTTCTTTGACTAACTAATTTTTCGAATTTAAGATTAGTAATATCGTCAATTATTTCTTTTGAATCTTGTAAAATATTTATAGTCCTATATATCGATTCGTTTATAGAATTATTGAAATTTTCTTGAATATATGGCAACATTTCAAGTCGAATTTTATTTCTTTTGACATCGGCTATGAAATTTGTCTCATCAGTTACATACTCAATATTATTGCTATCTAAATAATTTAGGATTTCATTTTTTGATACATCTAAAAGTGGCCTTATTACATTTTTGTTTCGATATTGTATTCCACACAATCCATCAATTCCACTTCCCCTAAACAAATGTAAGAAAAAAGTCTCCACTTGATCGTCCAAGTGGTGTGCTACAGCAATCTTATTGAAATTCTCTGTTTCTAAAATTTTGTTGAAACAATTATATCTTAAAATCCTACCGCTGTCTTCCAAACTAATAGAATTGTCGATGGAAAATTGTTTCATATCTACTTTTTTTGAAAAAAATTGAACATTTTTTTCTTCAGATATTTCCCTTGAAAAATTTTCATCTCGATCGGCAGTAACTCTGTAAGAATGATTAATGTGGCATGTTTTTATCTCAAAACCTAAATCATCTTTTAGTTGGTATAAAACATTGAATAATAATACTGAGTCTGCCCCACCTGATAATCCTATCAAAATTTTGTCGTTTTTTTGTATTAAGTTTTCTCTGATGATAGTATTTTTTATTTTGTGTATCAAATCCATAATAATAAAAAAGCCGCATAAATCTGCGGCGTTACTCCTAATTATACTTTCTTTTCTTTGAAAACTTTTTATTCTCTCTTTGTCTAATAGAATCTAATCTCTCGTTACTTTCTTTCATAAACTTAGAAAGTAAATCATCAAAACTTGATTCTTTGCTAGATTCTTTGTTTGAATTCTTATCATCTTCTGAATAAGTTTTCTTTGAAAATTCTTTTTTGTGTTCTTTTTTCGGAAGACATTCCTTTATTGAAAAGCTAACCTTATTATCTTCAATGCTCATGACTTTACATTTTACTACATCATTAACTTTTAACACATCTTCAACTTTTTCTATGTAATCATTAGAAATTTGTGAAATATGAACTAATCCTTTAGTTCCGTCTTCGCATTCTACAAATGCCCCAAACTTAGTAATTCCTGTTACTTTACCTTCAACAATATCGCCCACTGATATAGACATACGCAATATCTTCCTCCTAATATAATACTATATACCAGTATATACTACTAAAAAAACGGTGTCAATAATTATTTATCAGGCTTTTTGTCAAAAGTTGGCGACGGTGTAAAATTTGTGTCTTTTTTTGGTTTTTCCTTTTCATCCTTAATCAAAACTTCGTTAGGTTTTACCATACCTAATTTTTCTCTGGCATATTTTTCTATCAACTCAGGATTGTCTAAGTTTTTGGAATCTTCAGATAATTTTTTTATTTCTTTTTCAAGTTCATTCTTCTTTGTTTGTTGTTCCAACTTAACATTATTAATGTTTCTGATTTGAATTTGTTGCTTAAAAATTGTAAATAACAACGTAGCACAAGCAAAAATAGTTACTGCAGAAACTATTATTCTAAATTTATTAACGTTTTTTCTTCTTTTTCTTATCTGATTATCCCTGGCATTCATTTTAATCTCCTAAAGTTTCAAACATTTTATCTGCATCGTCTTTCTTTGGATTATCTATCAATTCAGTAACCTTTGCCTTTAAAACCGATTGAGCAAAACTTATTTCAATTATATCTCCGACTTTTACGTTGTCTCCAGGTTTAGCGATTTTGTCATTGATTTTCACTCTTTGGGATTCGCAAGCAGTTTTTGCTACGGTTCTTCTTTTAATAATCCTTGAATTTTTTAAAAATTTATCTAATCTCATCTATTTCCTTATTTTCTATTCCTTCTAGTATTAATTTATAATCCAACTCTGATTCTACATTCTTATATATTATTTTATCATGTTTTTTTATGATTGCAGATTTCATTTTATCATTTCGATATAAACAATAAATATCACAATCATCCACATTATCATTGAAAGATTCTCGATCAATAAAAAACATCGCTTTTACAAATTCTTTTGATTTTCTTCTGATTTTGTAAACGCCATTTTTTTCTTTTTCAAATTTTTCCAATATAAGCTTAATATCTTGTAAATTATCGACAATAAAATCAGCTTTGTCTTGTTTAAAATTAAATCTATTCTCTCTTCTGGCAATTACTGTTAATCCTGCATTCTTTGCAGAATCAATACCGTAATCAGAATCTTCAATTGCAATAGCATCTTTGGGACGTACTCCCAAAATCTCACATGTTTTAATGTAAATTTCGGGATTTGGCTTTGATTCTTTAAAATCCTCGCCGCTTATTATCGCATCAAATTCATCCTTTATATCTAATTCTTCTAAAACATTATTAATAGTTTTTTTTGGTGATGAAGATGCTAATGCAATCTTGAAATTTTTTCTTTTTAGCTCTTTTAATAATGGATAAAATCCATCCATTACTATAGAACTGTAGTTTATTTTATCATCATCGATGTATTTTTTCATCAAACTATATACTTCCTCAGGTTTTCTATGAAGTTTTGATTTCAAAAATTCATCGGTTTTTTGTTGACTCAAACCAGCAAGAGAAAACAAATCTTCTTCAGATATTTCGACGTCAAAATCTTGAAGTACTTTTTTGAAAAAATCAATATAAATTACTTCGCTATCAATTATTACGCCATCCATATCAAATATTACAGTATTCATTTTCTACCTCTAAGTTTATTGTACCACATTACCGTTATAAAATCTTGGCTGCTCCGCGATAAACTAACCCAGCTATTGGATCAATAGTCAAAATTTCTTGATCTTTGATTTTACTTACAGCATCTTTACATCCTACAATCGTTGGAATTCCCAAATGCAATCCAACAATTGCAGCAGGTGATGTTAGGCCACCTTCTTCCACAATAATTGCAGAAGCTTTTTGAATATATGGAACGAATTCTCTTTCCAAACTGTACAATACAATTGCATTTCCATCTTCAAATTTAGAAGCCAAATCTTCTACACCTTTAGCAACTCTAGCTTTTGCAGTAACGGATTTTTTACCAATTCCTGTTCCTTCAATCAAAATATCACCAATTGTGTGTACTTTTAATAAATTTGTAGTTCCAGAAACTCCAACCGGAAGGCCTGCTGTGATTATAATTAAATCTCCTTCGTGAACCAAATCTTTTTTGATACCCGCAGAAATTGATCTATCAATTACTTCATCAGTGTTTTCACTTAATTCGCTAAGAACTGGATGAACACCCCAAATTAAAGATAGTTTTCTCATTACACTTTCTGATGTAGTAGCTGCAACTATTGGTGACAACGGACGATATTTTGAAACATTTCTAGCTGTTGAACCTGAAGTTGTAGCAACTACAATCGCATTTGCTTCCAATTGTTCACTAATACTTCTAGTTGCAATACTTATTGCATTTGTTGTTGTAATGTCCAACCATTTCAACCTTTTATTCGCAGCTTCTTTAAACTCTTCAGAATTTTCAGTATTAATTGCGATATCATTCATAACTTTTACAGCATTTACTGGATAATTTCCTGCCGCAGTCTCTCCAGAAAGCATAACAGCATCACTACCGTCCAAAATCGCATTCGCTACGTCTGTAACTTCCGCTCTGGTTGGTCTTGGGTTTCTAATCATAGAATCTAACATTTGTGTCGCAGTAATAACTGGTTTTCCAGCTAATGAAGTTTTCTTGATTATTTCTTTTTGAACAATAGGCATAATTTCAGTTTGGATTTCTACGCCCAAGTCTCCTCTTGCAACCATAATCCCATCAGAAGTGTTGATTATTTCGTCCAAATTATCCACGCCTTCTTGTGATTCAATTTTAGATATTATTTTTATGTCGTTTCCGCTATTTTCTTCTAAAATTTTTCTAATATCTAATACGTCTTGTGATTTTCTGATAAAAGATGCAGCTATATAATCAATTCCATTTTCAATTCCGAATTTTATATCTAAAATATCTTTTTCAGTGATTGCTGGTAATTTTACTTTTGAATTTGGAATATTGACTCCTTTTTTTCTCTTCAAAATACCGTAGTTGTTAACTTTGCAAATCACATCTGTATCTTTTATTTCTACAACTTCTAATTCAACTAATCCATCATCTATCAATACTTTCTTCCCGATATCCAAATCATCTGGAAGTCCTTTGTAGCTCACAGAACAGATATTTTGATCTCCAGTTACATCTCTTGTAGTTAATGTGAATTGATCACCAATTGAAAGTTGAACTTGATCAACTCCAAAATCTCCCAATCTAATTTCGGGACCTTTTGTGTCCAACATAATAGCTATTGGCATATCCAATTCTTCTCGTGCTTGTTTTATGTTTTTTATTCTTTGTAAATGCTCTTCATGACTTCCATGTGAGAAGTTCAATCTACACACGTTCATTCCACTTTGCATCAATGTTTTTAAAGTCTCTAAAGAATCTGATGCCGGACCTATAGTACATACTATTTTAGTTTTCTTTAACATATTTACTCCTATCTATATTGAAATTTCCTTAGATATATCGTACAAATCTTCTCTGAAATTTCTTTTTGTTGCTACTGCTTCATCTATTGGAACTGTGATTATCTTATTGTTTTTCATAGCTATTGCTAATCCTGTTTTTTCTTCCATGATTAATTTTACTGCCAAATTTCCCATTTGAGTTGCCATTAATCTATCAAAAGTACAAGGTGTACCTCCACGTTGAACGTGACCTAAAATTGTAACTTTTGTCTCAACTCCTGTTTTTTCTTCAATTATGTCTTTAATATCGTAAGCTCCACCGACTCCTTCAGCAAGCATGATTAAATGATGAAGCTTTCCCCTTTTTCTTCCTCGTTCTATCTTTTCTGTAACTTCATCGATATTTAATTCTACTTCAGGAACTAGGATTGATTCTGCTCCAGATGCAACACCAGAATAAAGAGCAATATCTCCACAATTTCTTCCCATAACTTCAATTATATTTGCTCTGCCATGGCTTGAAGATGTGTCTCTTAATTTTGATATCGCATCACTAACTGTTTCAACGGCAGTAAAAAATCCAATCGTATAATCAGTATAACCCATATCGTTATCAATTGTACAAGGAATTCCAATTGTAGATATTCCTATTTTGCTTAGTGCACTTGCACCTTTAAATGAACCATCTCCCCCTAAAACGACTAGTCCATCTATTCCGAAATCCTTTAATATTTGTGCGCCTTTATTTTGACCTTCTTCAGTTTTAAATTCATTACATCTAGCAGAACCCAAAATAGTTCCACCTCTGTGGATAATATCTGCAACTGAAGACACATTCATTTCGTAAATATTTCCATTCATAAGACCATCATATCCAGATCTTATTCCCATTACTCTTATTCCATTGTAAATACAAGTTCTAGCTATAGAACGAACGCAGGCATTCATTCCAGGTGCATCGCCACCACTTGTCAATATTGCTATTGTTTTCATAATTAACCTCTATTTTAAAACTACATTTTCTCTTCCTAGTAAAGAAACTAATTGATCAATAGTATTGTCTTCACAAGAAATTCTAAATTCATTTCCAAGCAAGTAGTTTTGTTTCTTTTCTTCAAAATATATATTTGATTGAGTATTCCCTTTGCTATTGAGTAGTATTGGTTTGACTTTATCCAAGATATAACTTGGCATATTTTTTGTAATTCTTAAAAATAATTTTGGCTGTGTTTCATCTTGTTTTTCAACGTTTGAAATAGTTTTGATACTTTGAATGTTATCTACCAAAATTTTTGGATCTTCTCCTTCAATAATATTCAATCTTCCACTCACAATCAAAATTTCATCTTCATTTAAAATATCTGAATATTGTTCGTACTTTTGTGGAAAAACTATCAATTCCATAGTTCCATACAGATCTTCAAATTTAACAAATTCCATTATCTTTTGATTTTTGGTGAATTTTTTATTGATTGATTCAATTATTCCTACGACTTTAACTCTTTTCCCGTCGAAGTTTTTCTCATTGTAAGCATCATCTTCTAAGTCCCCTGTAGAAAAATTAGAATATTTCTCTATGATGTTTGAGTAAGTTCTTAAAGGATGGTCTGATAAATATATACCCAATACCTCTTTTTCCATTCTCAAAAGTTCTGATTTATCGAACTCTTCTCTTCTAGTAAAATCGTCTCGTTCATCGTCATCTTTGGACTCAAACATATCGAACAAATTTGATTGACCAGGTACGTTGTTTTTTAAACCTGATTGAACTGAGTCAATGATAGATTGGTATTGAAGCATTAATGTAGCTCTTGTTTCACCTAGAGATGTAAATGCTCCTGCTTTTATTAACGATTCAATGGATCTTTTATTTATAGCTGATTTATCTTTTGCATAAATTCTTTCCACAAAATCTCTAAAACTTTTGAATTTACCATTTTCATTTCTTGAAATAATTGTTTGCTCTATTAAATTCGTTCCTACATTTTTTATAGCTTTCAATCCATAAATTATAGAATTATCTTTCACACCAAATTTATCTAGACTGTAATTGATATCTGGCGCCTCAATTTTTATGTCCAGTCTTCTTGCTTCTTCAATATACAACGAAAGTTGTGAAGTGTTTCCCATAACCGAAGATATAAGCGCTGCTAAGAATTCTACTGGATAATAATATTTTAACCAAGCCGTCCTCATTGCTACTAACGAATAAGCTGCAGAGTGAGATTTGTTGAATGCATACTTTGCAAAGTCTATCATCAAATCGTAGATTTTATTTGCAATATCCTCACCGACTCCTCTTCTAATAGCTCCTTCAATCAAAATATTTCCATCTTCATCTTCTTTTCCAAAGATAAATTCTTTTCTACCATCTTCCATAACTTTCATTTTTTTCTTACTCATAGCACGTCTCAAATTGTCAGCTTCTCCCAAGCTAAATCCCGCGATTTTTTGTACAATTTGCATAACTTGCTCTTGGTAAACAATCGTACCGTAAGTTGGTTTCAAAATATCTTCAAGTAACGGAGATAAATATTCAACATCTTTTTCATTGTGTTTATTGTGAATGTAAGTCGGAATTTCATTCATTGGACCAGGTCTAAACAAAGCATTTGCCGCAATCAAATCATCAAATTTAGTTGGTTTCAATTCTTTTAAAAAGTTTCTCATGCCTTGCGATTCAAATTGAAATATTCCCAAAGTTTGTGCAACTGTAAACATTGACAAAACTTTAGGATCATTTTCGTCCATATCTTCAAAGCATACATCTATATTTTTATTTTTTTTGATAAATTTCATGCAATCACTGATTACAGTTAAAGTTCTAAGGCCCAAAAAGTCCATCTTCAATAGTCCAAGCTCTTCAAGTTCTGTCATATTGAATTGTGTAATGACAGCATCTTTGTTAATTGCCAACGGAACATATTCCATGATTGGGAGCTTGGATATAACCACACCAGCTGCGTGAGTTGATGTGTGACGTGGCATTCCTTCAACTCTTCGTGCAACATCGACTAATTTTTTTACATCACGGTTTTCTTCGTAAGCTTTTCTAAATTCCGGAGAAATTTCTAGTGATTTGTCTATATTAATATTCAAAAGATTAGGAACTTTCTTGGCTGTATCATCCACAGTTTTAAAATCCATAGCAAGAACTCTTCCAACATCTCTTATTGCATTTCTAGCTGCCATTGTTCCAAAAGTTACAATCTGAGCAACCTTATCTTCGCCGTACTTATTAACTACGTAATCTATTACTTCTTCTCTTCTTTCATAACAAAAATCTATATCTATATCTGGCATAGAAACACGTTCAGGATTCAAAAATCTTTCGAAAATTAAATTGTAATCCAATGGATTGATATCTGTAATTTCTAAGCAATAACTTATAATACTTCCAGCTGCAGAACCACGTCCAGGTCCAACAGGAATGCCTTGTGATTTTGCAAATCTAATAAAATCCCAGACGATTAAAAAATAATCGACATATCCCATCTTTTCAATTACAGATAGCTCATATTCGCATCTTTCTTTCGCTTCTTCTAATCTGTCATCATTTGAAAATCTTTTTTCTAGTCCGTCAAAAACAAGTTTTTTTAGATAGCTACTGTTTGTAAAGCCGTCAGGAATCGCAAAATAAGGTAGATGAAGATTACCGAATTCAAGTTCAACATTACACATTTCTGCAATTTTTTTCGTGTTTTCGATTGCTTCGGGATAATCTTTGAACAAATCTCTCATTTGTTCTTCACTTCTTAGAAAAAACTCCCCTGGAATGTAGCTCATTTTATTGTCTTCTTCGATTGTTTTGCCTGTTTGAAGGCAAATCAAAATATTGTGTATTTTATAATCTTCTTTTTCGATATAATGAACATCATTAGTACACACAAGTCCGATATCTAATTCCTTAGCGATTTTTGGAATATTTTCCATAACTACCATATCTTCTCGAGAAGAATGGTTTTGTAATTCTAAGTAAAAATCTTCTCCGTAAATATCTTTTAATTCCTTTGCAACATCTTTTGCCTTATCATATCCATATCTAATTAGAGATTCTTGTACTTCTCCTTTCAAACACGCAGACAAAGCAATGATTCCCTCAGAATATTTTCTCAAAGTATCCTTATCCACCCTTGGTTTATAATAAAATCCTTCAACATATCCAAGTGACACAATTTTCATCAAATTAGAATAACCTATTTGATTTTTAGCCAAAAGAACTAAATGATTGTAGAATTTATTTTCTGGATTTTTAATTTTATGATCCTTATTAGTCGTGTAGATTTCACAACCAATAATAGGTTTTATGTTTCTTTTTTTGCATTCCTTATAAAACTTTACTGTTCCAAACATACTACCGTGATCAGTAATAGCGATGGATTTCATTTGCAATTCTTCAACTTTATCTAAAAGTTTTTCTATTGGGGAAAATCCATCTAGTAAACTGTATTCTGTATGAACATGTAAATGCGTAAACGTATCTATCATTTCAAACTCCTTTAGCCTTATTTTATAATAAGTTTGGTTATTTTAAAAGAAAAATTGCTGACAATTATAAATCATCAGCAATTTTTTTAAGTTTATTAAGTCTGTAACTAACTCCAGATTTTGAAATCTTAGGAGTCATCATTTCTCCTAATTCTTTTAATGAAACATCTGGGTTTTCTATTCTGGCATAAGCTAATTCCAACAATAGCGGATCTAGCGATTCAAGACCTATCGTGTTTTCAATTTTTTCTATTATAAGCTTTTGTTTCAAAGCAGCATCAACAGTTTTATTCAAATTTGCTGTCTCAAAATTAAACCTTCTGTTGACATTATTTTTTATATCTTTGAATGCTCTGATATTTTCAAGTTTTAAAACACTATTGTATGCTTTAGCCAAACTCAAAAAATCAGAAATTGCTTCAGCTTCTTTGATATACAAAACATAATTTTCACTTCTTTCAAAAATAGAAGATTTTATTCCAAAACCTTGAAGTAAATCTTTTACTTGATTACCAACATTTTCTTGCTTGAAAATCATCTCTAAATGATACATTTTTGATGGGTCATAACAAAAACCCGTCCCCAAAAAAGCTCCTTGCAGGAAACTAATTTTCTTGATATTAGAATCAATTAATTCTTCATCAATTCCCAAATCAAAGTCAAAAGGGCTAGTTGAAGTGTGCGTATCTTCACAAAATTGTTTTGATATCTTATCATCAATCAATATTTCGTAGATATTTTTCTTACGAAGATTGTTGTTGTGAATAACTTTCATATCACACTCATAATTGTAAAGTTTTTTCAAATTAGAAAATATCAATCTTGCAACGGGATTACTTTCTGTCTTTAAAGTAATCTTTACACCCAATGAATTATAATTTAAAGTTCCGATTGTCTTAGTAAAAGCTGATAGCATTGCCAAAACATCGTAATCGTCAAGATTACTTATTATTTCAGTTTTAATATCAGATGAAAAGCTCATATCTTTACCTTTTTTCTATAAACGATTTAGCTGTTTTTATCATATTTTTTTCTGCGCTGTGACGCACATATCTTAAAGCTTTGTCGAGATTCATAAAATCTCCTTCTGCAAAGCCTTCTTCTCTTTGTGGGATAATATTATTATCTTTCGTTACCATATAAAAATAGTGAACTGTTTTTAGAACTTTCGTGCCATCCATGTGTCTGTATTTATATTTTACATATCCAATATACTTAACAATCTCAGCTCTTAGTCCCGATTCTTCAAAAACTTCTCTAATTGCAGTTTCTTCTAAGCTTTCTCCTTTCTCTACCCTACCTTTAGGAAGAACCCATTCACCACGGAACTTTTTAAGCACAGCAACATTACCATTATTGATAACAACCCCACCTGCACTTATTTCTTCCATATATCCTCCTGTATTTTATTTTGAAAATCTAATACTATTATAAACTGAATTGAAAATATTTAAAAGTCAAAGCAATATTTAAAAATCGATTTGATTTTTTGTAAATAAAATTCATTTAATTTCAACTACTATATATGATACAATAGTAATAGGAAGGTGTGAAATGAAGAAAAACAAATTAGAAGAATATATAGATAACGCTATAAGCGACAATGATTTTTCAAAAGTTGGTGAAATAATAGAAAAATCTATCGATATGGCGTTGGATTTATCAAAAAACGGTTTAAATGTTGTTATGAACACATTTAATCTAAAACCTAAACCGAAACAACAATATCTGGCAAACAAAGACTCTAAATTAGTAACTCAAAAAAAGATTAATCCAAAAAGTTATTTTGCACTAAGAAATATTAGTTATGCCATAGGCGCTATGACTTTATTTGGCTCTGTCTCATCGTTGACCCATAGTTTACCCGATCTGTTTTCTGGTATTATGGTAAGCTTAGCTTTTGGTGTTGTGGGATTTTTGTCACATATTCACGCATCAAAATTACAACGATTTTTAAGATACAAAACAGAAATTGGAGACAATAAAATTTTAAACGTAGAAGATTTTGCATCAGCAGTTAATCTTCCTGTTGAAAAATGTAGTAAGGAACTAATTTATTTCATAAACAAAAGATACTTCCCTCAAGCTCGTGTCGTGGAAAACGGTCATTTGTTTTTGTTAGATAGAACAAGCTACGATGCTTACAAAGCTCATTATTTAGATGAAAGCAAATCAGAAGAAAACCAAAAAGAGATTGAATCTAACAGAGATATTACTAATTATATTACGATAACTGAAAATTTAATCACATCTGTTAAGGATTTTGATTTCAAACAAGATGTCATTAAATTAAAAGATTTGTTAGTGTCGATAAATAATCAAATTCAAAACGACAATTCTGATGTCAATGGACTTAACAAATTCGTGGATTATTACACTCCAACTGCTATAAATTTGGTGAAAAACTACATTCAATTTGAAAATGAAAAGAATGATATATTAAGCGTAGAAAAATCAAAAAATGATATTAAAAATGCTATTCAAAATATCAATAAAGCTTTTTCAAAGCTTTTAACTGATTTGTACAGCGATGATATTTTGAATATTAACTCAGAAATCGAAGTTATGAATACTTTGTTGTCACAAGATGGATTGATTGAGAAAAATACTATGTTTAAGAGAGGTGCTGAATAATGGAAGATAAACCTATTAAATTGACTTTGGATGTAGAAGAACCTACACTAAATGAAATTAAAGAAGATGAAGTTTTTTACCCAGAATTTGAACAAAAAGTTAACCTTACTCCTGAGGAACAAAAAACTGTTGATGAATTTGTTAAACAAATTGATTTATCTAATTCCAACATAGTTTTACAATACGGAGTTGGAGCCCAAAAGAAAATCGCTAGTTTCTCTGAAAAAACTTTAAATTCAGTAAAGACAAAAGATCTTGGAGAAGTTGGTAATCTTTTATCTTCCGTTGTTACAGAATTAAAATCATTTGATGAAACTGAAGATAAAGGTGTGTTTGGTTTTTTCAAAAAAGGTGCCAATAAAATTACTGCTTTGAGAGCAAACTACGAAAAGGCTGAAAAAAATGTAGATGAGATTTCAAAAATTTTAGAAAATCATCAAATTACTTTGATGAAAGATATTTCATTGTTAGACCAAATGTATAAGCTAAATGAACAATATTTTAAGGAATTAAGCATGTACATTCTTGCTGGACAAAAGAAATTGGATCAAGTAAGAAATGAAGAACTTCCAAATATGCTCAAAGAAGCCGAAAATTCTCCTAATTCTATCACTGCGCAAAAAGCAAATGATTTAAGAGATTTGGCTACTAGATTCGAAAAAAAATTACACGATCTTGAGCTTACGAGAATGGTGAGTTTGCAAATGGCTCCCCAAATAAGAATGGTGCAATCTTCAAATGCTGTTATGGTAGAAAAAATCCAATCTACAATAGTAAATACTATTCCTATTTGGAAAAACCAAATGGTTTTATCATTAGGTGTTTATCATAACTCTCAAGCAGCAGAAGCGCAAAAGAAGGTTACAGACTTGACTAATGATTTATTGCGTAAAAACGCTGACACATTGAAGATGAGTACTATAGAAACTGCAAAAGCAACCGAAAGAGGAATTGTTGATGTCGAAACAATTAGACACACTAACGAGCAACTTATCAGTGCATTAGATGAAGTTCGAAACATACAAATCGAAGGTCACGAAAATAGAGTAAAAGCAAAACAAGAATTAATGGCAATGGAACAAGAATTAAAAAACAGACTTTTAAACAAACCTAACTAGAATTTTATGGAGTGATATTTTAATATCGCTCCTTTTTTGTTGAAATTTATACTTCTTTATAATAAAATATACTAAATTATAAATGGAGGTCTTATGAAAGATAAAGAAAAAGTTTTTCACTCAATGGGGATTTATAAACTTCTTTACACATTAGCTGGATTACTGATGGTAGTGGCGTTTTTATTTAATTCTCCAACAGAAATTTTTAACGGTTTGATAACTATAATTAAAAGTCCCTGTACTTTAATTACTGATTATATGTATTTAGCAAATATTGGAGCGGCATTTTTTAATGCTGGCTTGATTTGTCTATTATCAACTATTCTATCACATAGTTTTAATGTTGTTATTTCTGGTCCAGGAGTTGCAGCTGTTTTCACTATGACTGGATTTGCTTTTTTTGGCAAAAATATTTTCAACACAATTCCAATAACTATTGGAGTGTTGATTTATGCAAAAATAGAAAATACATCAAGAGCATCTGTAATACTTCCAGCGTTATTTGGTAGTGCATTAGGCCCTCTAATTAGCGAAATAGCATTTGACTCAAATTTATCTATTGTACATTCAATTATATTAAGTTATTTAGTTGGAATAAGTATAGGAATTATTATGGTTCCTTTATCCGGAACTTTTTTGAGATTTCATCAAGGTTATAACTTATACAACATGGGATTTACAGCAGGAATTGTTGGAATGCTTTATGTAGGAATTTTAAGAATGTTTAATGTGACTATAAAATCTGTGAACTTGATATATCCAGTTAATGATATAAGAATAATAATATTTTTGTATTTGCTTTTTATTTCCATATTTTTGTTAGGATTTATAAAGAATAATTTATCCTTCCATGGATATGAAAATATAATGTACAATTCGGGTAGATTAGCGACGGATTTTATATCGCTTGATGGTTTATATCAAACGATGATTAATATGGGCATTATGGGACTAATTGCGACAAGCTACATCATAATTGTAGGTGGCAAAATAAGTGGACCAATAATAGGAGGAATTTTCACTGTAACAGGTTTTTCTGCATTTGGTAAACACCCTAAAAACACTATCCCTATTTTAATTGGTGTATTCCTAGCATCTATTTTAAATACAGTTAATCCTCTATCTACATCAAGCCTTTTAGCTGCTTTATTTGGAACGACTCTTGCTCCAATCGCTGGTGAGTTTGGCTTTTTCAGAGGTATTTTAGCAGGATTTTTGCACATGGCTATGGTTCTCAACATAGGAGTAGTTCATGGCGGAGTTAATTTGTACAACAATGGATTTTCAGGAGGATTTGTCGCTGGTATTTTAGTTCCAGTATTTAGTGAAATGGATAATTTCTTAATGAGAGTGAGGTTAAAAAACGATGATTAGTAACGAAGAAAAAAAAGCTAAATTAATTGTATCAGAAATATTAAGTTATTTTTTCATGTACGACACAAAAAGTATTAGAATTGATTCAGAATTTAAAGATGATAAATTGATAATTATTGCCGAAGGAATGCCAACAAAAACACCACAACATCTTGAAGATATGAAAAGACTTATCAATGTAAGAAGATCTCCTCAAATTGAAGATTATTATGCAAATTTATTGGGATGGGAATCAGATTATAATGATATAAATCTACTTGGCTCAATGGTTGACTCTGGAATAATTTCTTACGATGGAAAAATCTTAAGCTTTTATGTAGAGCGTAATTTAATTTAGATTGAATTTTAAAAAGGTAGTGTGAAATTCACACTACCTTTTTTGATTATTTTAAATTGCTATATCATCTTTCAAATACGGAATTCCATCTGCTGTAGGTGCTTTTGTTTTTCCACCAAATAGTATCAATACAACTAATGTTGCAACATATGGAATCATTGATATTAATTCTGATGGTATTGGTAGATTTGTTCCTCCCAACACAACAGATATTGATTGAGCAAATCCGAAGAATAGAGCTGCTAACATAACACCTTGTGGAGTCCATTTTCCGAATATTACTGTAACCAAAGCTATAAAACCTTGCCCAGCAACTAATGCAGGGAAGAATGAAGATACAAGTGAAATAGACATTGTAGCTCCACCTAAACCAGCCATAAATCCTGAGAACAAAACTGCCATGTATCTAACGAAAAAAACATTTATGTTCAAAGTTTCTGCTGCTTTCGGATGCTCACCAACTGCAATCAATCTCATTCCCCATTTTGTTTTGTACATAAATATATAAATCAAACATACTAATACAAATACCAAATAAACTGTAGCAGGTAATGAAATTACGTTAGCCAAGAATTTGTTTTGAATTCCATCAAATAATACTGGAATTTTGAATTGTGGCTCAATTGGTTTCGTTTGAGTTGCTCCATCGAAGAATATTCTAGAAACAAATAATGCAACACCAGGTCCTAAATAATTTATAGCTATTGCAGAAATAGTTTGATCTCCTGCAAATGTGATGGATACAACTGCGTGAATTAATGCAAATACCATTCCGCTTAGTCCACCACACAAAAATGCTAACCAAGGATTGTGAGTGTAGTATCCTACAGTTGCTGCAATTAATGCACCAATTGTCATCATCCCTTCAAGTCCGATGTTTGTAACTCCTGATTTTTCAGAAATCATACCACCTAATCCAGCGTATAAAATAGGAGTCGCATTGATTAATGTATTACCTATTACTAATCCTAAAAGTACTAAGTTCATTATTTGCCTCCTTTATTTTTAAATCTAGATTTTATTATTCTGAACATCAATGGAATTGCTGTGAACAAAATAATTGTTCCCATTATTATATTAATCATTTCGGTTGGCGCATGCAAAACTCTTTGTACGTTGGCACCGCTGTATTTCAATCCACCAAAAAATAATCCAGAGAAAATACAACCTATTGGGTTATTATTTGCAAGTAAACTTACTGCAAGTCCATCAAATCCAAAGTTTTCCATACTAGATAATGCAGAAATTGTGTATCTGTATCCTAAAACTTGAGTGATTCCACCAAGTGAACACACTGCCCCACTTATAGCCATTGATAATGTCATTTTTTTATTGACATCAATTCCACCGTACTTTGCTGCGTCTGGATTAAGACCTACAGCTTTTAATTCATATCCTAAGTTTGTTTTCTTCAAAATATACCATAACAAAATTGCTGCTACAATTGCTAAAATCAATCCCAAGTGAATTGGAGCTTTGAAGAAGTTATCAATTGCTTTCGGAAGTCCTTTTACATTTTGCATCAATGTAATTTTCGCAGTTTCTTGAACTTCGTGAGTTCCCATTGAGTTCGGTGCTTTGAATTTTGGATAATTCGCAACCATATTGTTAAAGTAAAAAGCTATCCAGTTAAGCATTATTGTTGAGATAACTTCATGTATTCCAAATTTTGCTTTCAAAAATCCAGCTAGTGCTCCAAAAGCTGCCCCAGCTAACATTCCCACAATTATTACTACAGGTACATGAATAAATGCTGGTAAGTGAAGATTATATCCCAATAAAAATGCTACCATTGTTCCAACAATGTATTGACCTTCTGCCCCGATATTGAATAAACCTGTTTTAAAAGCAAATGCAACACCAAGTCCAGTGAATATAATTGGAATAGCATTCACAATTGTCCATCCAACATTTTTAGGCCTTTTAAATATTCCTTCAAGCATTAGCCTATATGCTTCTAAAGGACTATAACCTGCTAATACTAAAGCCAAGGCTCCAACTAATAAACCTATAATGATAGATAAAAGCATGAAGAATAGCTTGTTGTACTTTGTGAATATTGAAATTTGTTCATTGTTATTTTTCATCTACAACACCTCCAGCCATTAATCTACCAAGTTCCATTTCATTAGTTTCTTTTGCTGGTTTTTCTCCAACGATTTTGCCATCAAATATAACTGCTATATTATCTGATAAATCCATTATTTCATCTAATTCAAATGAAACTAACAATACTGCTTTGTTTTTGTTTCTTTGATCCACTAAATATTTGTGAATAAATTCTATTGCCCCAACATCCAATCCTCTGGTTGGTTGAGCAGCTATTAACAAATCAGGATTGTTGGATATTTCTCTCGCGATAATTACCTTTTGTTGATTACCTCCTGACAAATTCTTTGTTTTTTGATGATAATCATTAGGTCTGATATCGAATTTTTCGATTAATTGTTTTGCATTATCATTAATAGCATCAAAATCTAATTTTAACCCTTTACTAAAAGGTTTCTTTTTAACATTTTCCAAAATTAAATTGTCAGCGATCGAATAATCCAATATAAGTCCGTGTTTTTGTCTATCTTCTGGAATAGTATTCATTCCTGAATCTATAATATCTCTTGGAGAATGATTTGTAATTTCTTTCCCTTTTAATGTAACCTTTCCAGATTCTATTTTTCTAAGACCAGTAATTGCCTCAATCAACTCCGATTGGCCATTGCCATCTACACCTGCAACGCCAACAATTTCTCCTCTCCTTACTTGAAGATTCAAATTCTTTACAGCATCAATATTTCTGGAATCTTTTACAACCAAATCTTTAATATCTAATACAACTTCGCCAGGCTCTTGGTCTTCTTTTTCAACATTAAATCTTACATCACGACCAACCATTTTTTCTGCTAAAATATTTTCATCGATTTCTTTGACGTTTAACTTATCGATAAATTTTCCACGTCTAATAACAGTACAATAATCTGCCATTGCTTTAATTTCAGATAATTTATGTGTAATTATTATTATTGATTTTCCTAATTCTGTAAGATTTTTTACAATTTTTATAAAATCATCTATTTCTTGTGGAGTTAAAACTGCTGTTGGTTCATCAAATATCAAAATATCCGCTCCACGATATAGACATTTTAAGATTTCAACTCTTTGTTGCATTCCTACTGAAATATCGGAAACTTTCGCTTCTGGATCAATCATCAAACCGTATTTTTCAGACAATTCTTTTACTGTATCTATTGATTTTTTATTATCCAGAATTCCGTTTTTACTCGTTATTTCTTTTCCTAAAACAATATTTTGATAAACAGTAAATGGTTCTATAAGCATAAAGTGTTGATGCACCATTCCGATACCTGTTTGTATTGCTAACTTAGGAGTCATTTGATCAAAAGTTTTTCCTTTTACTGTAATGCTTCCAGATGTAGGTTCATACAACCCATAAAGTATATTCATTAGAGTTGTCTTCCCAGCTCCGTTTTCACCTAACAAAGCATGAACCTCTCCTTCATGGAGTGTGAAATTTACATTATCAAGTACTTTATTGCTGCCAAAAGATTTTGATATGTCTTTTAAATCTACAACAATATTTTTTTCATCGTTCATGTTTTTCCCTTTCATTTTTAAAAACAGTTATAAAAACAGGGATTTTTCAATCCCTGTTATCAACCTTATTTATCAAATCCGAATTCTGTAAATTCTTTTTCATTTTGTGGAACTTTGATTTTTCCTTCTTTGATGTCATTCTTTAAGCTTTCTACTTTGTCTTTAACATCTTGTGCTACTAAATCATTTTTAGCATAAGCAATGTCTACAGCATCTCCATCTTTTAATGAATAAGTTACTGTGCTTCCACCTTCAAACTTGCCGTCTTTAATATCTTTTGAGATTTTTTGTACAGCAACATTTACACCTTTAACTGTAGAAACTAACATGTTTTTAGGAGCATCTTCAGATTGATCTCTATCAACACCGATTACATATTTGTTATTATCAATAGCTGATTGAATAACACCATAACCTGTACCACCTGCTGCGTGGAATATAACATCTACACCTTTTTGGTACATTAAGTTAGCAATTGATTTACCTTTATCTGGTGCAGCATAACTATCAGCATATTGTGATTGGAATTCAATTGGTTGTTTCTTTTGTCTTTCAGCTTCCTTTACTCCAGCTTTGAATCCGTATTCAAATCTGTCGATTACATCACTCTTCATACCACCAACAAAACCAACTTTATTTGTTTTAGTAGTCATACCTGCAATGTATCCAACTAAGAATGAGTTTTCGTTATCTGCAAATAAAACCCCAATCATGTTTGGTCTTTTTTCTACGTTTGCATTGTCGATTATTGCGTATTTTTGGTCTGTGTTTTCTTTTGCTGCAGCATCTGTTGCTTTAAATAATGCATATCCAATTGTAAATATTACATCACTTTCATCATCCAATGCTGTTTCCATATTTGGTGCATAATCATTTTCTTTGTGTGATTCGATATATCTGAAATCCAACCATCCTTCTTTTTTCGCATTTTTAAATCCTTCATAAGCAGATTGGTTGAAAGATTTATCGTTAATTCCACCTTGGTCAGTAACCATAGTTACCTTTACTTGTTCTTTCTTTTCATTAGTGTCTGATGATTTTCCATTATCAGATGAATCTTTGCCTGCACCACCACATGCAGTTGCAAAAACCATGCTTAAACAAAGAAATAAAGCAATTATTTTTTTGTAAACTTTTGACATAATGTCCTCCTTAAATTTTTGTGATAACACTTTTACAATGAAAAACTTAATAGTAATTTATCGAATTTCATTAGCTAGAGTAAACGTTGTTATCGTGTAAATATAGATACCTTCTATACAATATAATATTAGCAATTATTAACAATATTGTCAAACGGAAAATGAATTTAACATTATTTTGCTTTTCTGGTATGATATATATAATTATAAATAAAAAATGTACTGAAGGAGACAAAATGAAACATTTAGTTTTGTGCGGCTGTGGACACGGACATATTTTTGTAATCAAAAATATAAAAGAAAAATATCCGGATATTAAAATAACGGTCATTACGGACAACGAATACCAATATTATTCCGGTATGTATACAGCTTTTTTGGAAGGAGTATACTCTCATGATGAGATATGCTTTGACGTAAGAAAAGTTTGTAAAAAATACGGAGCAGAATTGATTTTCGATAAAATCATAAAAATCGACGATGAAAGCAAAAAGGTCATAGCAAAAAATCACACAGTAGACTACGATTACTTGAGCATTAATTTAGGAGCGACTCAAAAAACTATTGGAACTGGAGAAAATATAATAAATTCTAAGCCTATAAACACAATTATCAATTTAAAAGAAAAAATCAAATATACTGATAAAAATATTCTTATATTAGGAGCTGGTGCAAGTGGATTGGAATTAGCTTTCGTGCTTAAGACTATTTATCCCGACAAGAATATATCCATAGTAACAAGAGGCAGTGTAAATATGGAAGGATTTAGCGACAAAGCTAATAAAAAAGCTAGAAAGTTATTAAGTAAAAAAGGTATAAAAGTTTACGAAAACAAAAACGTATCTTCTATTAATGAAATAGATATAGATTTTGATAAATTGATAATGTGCATTGGTTCTAGCGGTGTGAATGTTGATTTTGGAAGTTTAAATACAACCGATAAAAACTTCTTGATTTCCGATGAGTATATGAAAATTTCAGACAAAATATTTGCCGTTGGAGATTGTGTTAGTATCGACAAATATCCTAACTTACCAAAAGCAGGCGTGTATGCTATAAGACAATCGCCTATTTTAATGAAAAATATTGCGCACACATTGAACGATGAAGAATTAGAATATTATGTTCCAGACACTGATCCTATGCAAATTTTATATTGTGGAAATGAAAAAGCGCTATTATACTACAAAGGATTCACGTTATATTCTCATCTTTCATTCGTACTAAAAAGATATATCGATAAAAAATATATGAAATATTAAAATCCCTCTCGCGAGGGATTTTTTAGTCTATTTCTTTTCTTTCTTTTTCTTCTTGTTCTAATGTTTTTTCTGGAATAATAATATTCAAGAAAAATACTATCAAAGTTGCAACAACTACAGGTGATGCTGTGAATACCATTCTGAACCATTGTGGGAAATATCTCACAGCGTTTGGTCCAACTTGTGTTATACCCATTCCAAGTGCAACTCCTAATCCAACTATAGTTGTATTTCTTACGCTCATTTCGCTTGAAGTTATAAGTTTCATACCACTCATGGCTATTTGTGCAAATACTGATATAGTTGCTCCACCGATTACAGCTTGTGGAACTGAAAGCATCAATGCTCCAAATTTTGGGATTAATCCACAGATAAATACCATACTAGCAGTAATCAACAAAACTTTTCTTGCAATCACTTTTGTCATTGATACAATTCCAACGTTTTGTGAATATGTGGCAGTTGGAAGTGCTCCTATGAATGCACCAATAACACTTACAAGACCATTTGCTTTTATGCCTCCCGATAATTCTACATCAGTAGGTTCACGATCCATTCCACCTACAGTAGTACTAGTTAAATCTCCAACTGCTTGAACAGAGTTTACGATGTACATAATTGACATAGTCAATATAGCATCCAAATGGAATTGGAATTTGAATGGATAAATTTGTGGAAGCATAAACCAAGAAGCACTAACAACATTGTCAAATTTAACCATTCCTAAAAATAATGAAATTATATATCCTACAATAATTCCAACCAAAATTGCTGCAAGTTTTATGTATCCTTTCATAAACATATTACAAAACAAAACAACACACAAAGTTATAATCGCTACAACCCAGTTTCTGATTTCTCCTTGCATAGGTCCATTTCCACCTGACATATAATTTACAGCCACCGAATACAAACTAAGCCCAATTGTTAATACAACTGTCCCCGAAACAATAGGAGGAAAGAACTTCCTAATTTTTCCAATAAATACTCCCGTGAATATCGCCACAATACCACCAACCAACTGTGATGCATACACAGCACCTATTCCATATTGTTTTCCAATTGATAATAAAACTGGAATGTAAGCAAAACTAACGCCCATAATAACTGGTAATTTTGCACCAAATTTTAAAACTGGATACAATTGTAATAATGTCGCTATTGCAGCAATAAACATTCCTGCTTGAATCAAATAAATTGCTTGAGCATCCGTAATTGCATGTTCACTTGATTTCAAAGCACTCGCCAAGACTATTGATGGCAACGCATTACCCACAATCATTGCCAACAAGTGTTGCATAGCTATCGGAAATGATTTAAGCATGGAAGGCTTGCCATAATAATCAAATAATGAATTCGAATTACTTTCCATATACACTCTCCTTTTAATTTCATCAAACTATATTCTATATTAAATTCAAAATAATTTAAAGGGCATTAAAAAAATACTTCCATAAACAACAAATCAATTTCTTGTTTTGGAAGTACTATTATTATTTTACAAATCTAGTTCCTGTTAAACCATTGATTCCTTCTTTTGCTTTTTCCAAAGAAGTTATCAAAGCAGTTTTACCTTCACCTGATTGGATAAAACTCAAGCAAGCCTTAACCTTAGGTAGCATAGATCCTTCTGCAAATTGTTTTTCTTCTATTAACTTTTGTGCTCTTGATAAGTTTAACTCATCCAAGCCTTCTTCATTTTCTGTCCCGTAATTAATACATACTTTTTCTACTGCAGTTAAAATGATTAACAAATCTGCATCAGAAATTTCCGCTAATTTTTCTGAAGTGAAATCCTTATCTATAACAGCTCCTATACCTTCTAATTGTCCATCATTTTCTACGACAGGAATTCCTCCCCCACCTCCAGCAATAACGATGAAATCTTCTTTAATCAAAGTATTGATTTCTTCTTTTTCAATAATATCAATTGGTTTTGGAGATGGAACAACTCTTCTGTATCCTCTGTTTGCATCTTCTTTAAAAGTATATCCACTTTCTGCAGCAAGTTTTTCAGATTCTTCTTTTGAATAAAATAATCCCACAGGTTTTGTTGGATTAGCAAAAGCTTCATCATTCTTGTCCACTTTAACTTGTGTAATTATAGTAGACACTGCGTTTTTCATGTTTCTTTTTGATAATTCGTTTTTGATAGCCTTTTGTAAATGATATCCTATGTATCCTTGGCTCATAGCAACACATTCTGCAAATGGCATGTTAGAAATTTGTGGATTAGAATTATGAGCAGTTTCCATAGCCAAATTAATCATACCAACTTGTGGACCATTTCCATGGCAAACGATAACTTCGTTACCATCTTCAACTAAATCAACTATAGATACAGCTGTTTTTCTAACAGCTTTGATTTGTTCTTCAGGTGAATTTCCGAGAGCGTTTCCACCTAATGCTAAAACTACTTTCTTCATTTTAACTCCTTTTATAAATTAAAAATAGTATCCAAATATAAAATCCCAATGTTAACCATTGAGATTTTAATTATTAAGACACTTCGATAAATATATATTACACTGATTTTATAAAAAATACAAGCTTTTTAGGAATTTTTTGTAATTTTTTCTGTTAAATTGTTGCTAGTTCTGGTAAAATTTGACATACCTTTTTCATATTCTCTGATTAATCTTTCACCAACTTCTGTTAATGTCGATCCTCCGCCATTGGCTCCTCCAATTTCGGTATCCACAAACTTCTCTCCATAAATTTTTTCGCTATTTTTTATAATATTAAAAGCTTTGCTGTAACTCATTTTGAGATTTTTTGAAGCCTTGTTAAGAGATTTTGTCTTGTCAATTTCTTTTAGCAGAAGATAATTTCCTTTACCGAAAAACTTCTTGCCATTGTCATCTTCAAACCAAAACTTACAATTTACCTTCATAACTAAGCTCCCTTATCCTTCCTTCAGTTTCCTTAATCCACACAGGAATTATACAATCAAAATCATTGTAAATGCTTAATATTCTATCGAATTCTCCTGTCAAGTCAACATCATTTTCTCCATTTAATTTTGGTTCCAGAATGTCCAAAATAGTGTATATGGCAAGAATTCTATAAAATAATCTGGGAATTTTCCCATTAAAATAAGATTTTAATAAAGAATAGTAGAAAATCCTATTTTTCTCATCAGCTTCGTTTATTTTTCTAAATTCAAAGAAAGAATCCGCCATATAACTTACATTTTTTGATACAAAATTCAAATTATTTTCGTCTACATAGATAGATTCTAAATTATCAAACAGATAAATATTACTCAACCTTCTCGATTCAATTAAATATCTATTATTTTCAATGTAGTCAAATACAATATAATCCTTATCTCCTCTGAAGTTTGTCATTGAGTAGTTGTATATAAGATTATTGATTTTGTAATTAAAAATCTTCGACCAAGTAGTATCATCGTTAATTTGGCTATTTTCGTGAAGTTTTCTGAGAATTTTGCCTATTTCACTTCCAAGTTGTATTTGCTTTTCAACAGAGATTTGATCTGTAAGATTTTGAATGAATTTTTTAATCACAAAAGTATAACCATTTTCAAATCCACTATCTTCAATCTTTGCAAATTTGTCATTTAACTCATACAACAAATAATTATTTTGTTGGTTGTATTTCAAAAAAGACTCCAAATCCCCTTCGTATATTTCAACGATATATTTACCAGAATCTGTATTTACAATGTACTTATCATCTTGTAAATCACAATCGTAAATATTTTTATCTTTAAAAAATTGTAAATCTTTGATTTCCATATAATCACCAATACAATTTTATCATTAATAATCAGAATTTTAAAACAAAATATTTATTCAGATATTTTTCTTTCAATATCTGTAGTTTTTTTCATTTGTAAAATTTCATCTGCATAAATTTTTGCTTCTTCAAATGAATTGTTAGCAATAACATCCTTTATTTTCGGAATTGAAGCTGCTGGCGCAGAAAATTCATCCAATCCCATACCCAAAAGAAGTTTCATTGCTTTAGTATCACCGGCAAATCCTCCACACATTCCTGTCCATTTTCCGTGTATATGGCTAACATCAATAACCTTTTTGATAGCTCTAAGAACTGCTGGATTGTATGTGTTATAAAGACTTGAAATTTTATCATTTCCTCTATCACTTGCTAGGACATATTGCGTCAAGTCATTAGTTCCAATACTAAAGAAATCAACGTATTCTATTAAATCTTCGGCGACAATAACACTTGCTGGCGTTTCAATCATTATACCAACTTCTATATTTTCATCGAAATCAATATTTTTATCTCTCAATTCATCTTTATTATTTTCAATTATTTCAAGTGCTTTTTCTATTTCTTCTACTGAAATAACCATAGGAAGCATAATTCGTATTTTTCCAAATGCAGAAGCTCTCAATATTGCTTTGATTTGAGCATCAAAAACATCCTTCATATCAAAACAAAATCTCAAAGCTCTCCAACCTAAAAATGGATTATCTTCTTTAGGAAACTTGTAATAAGGAAGTTCTTTGTCTCCACCAATATCTAAAGTTCTGATAATTACGGATTTTCCGTCTAAAATATCCACTACTTTTTTGTAAGATTTAAATTGTTCGTCTTCTGTCGGGAAATTGTCATTATACATATACAAAAATTCTGTTCTAAATAAACCAACGCCTTCAGCACCAGATTCTAAGCCTTTTTCTAAATCTTCAATATTTCCGATATTTGTCATTACATCAATGTCTCTTCCATCTTTAGTAATTGCTTTGTTATACCTGTTTTTTTCAAGCCTTGACTTTTCATCATCCAATTCAGACTTTTTATTTTTGTATTCTAAAAGAGTTTCTTCATCAGGTTCAATTATACAGATTCCCTTATATGAATCTATAATAACCGTTTGAGAATCCTTAACATTTTCTGTTATATCTTTCATGCCAACAAGACAAGCAATACCTAAGGTTTGCGCAATAATTGAAGTGTGTGCAGTTTTTCCTCCCAAGTCCATTAAAAATCCAACAACATTATCTTTATCAATTATTGATGTTTCATAAGGAGTCAGCTCTTTTGAAACCAAAATAGTATTAGGTTCTAATGAATCTAGTTTCTGATTTTCAATTCCTTTAATTTTGTACAGTAATTGTTGACCGATATCTTTATAGTCGGACGCTCTTTCCCTCATATACTCATTGTCTAGCGACTGCATCATCATAACCATTTCATCAATCGTATCATTTAAAGCTTTGTCGCTTGCAAAATTTTCATTAATTTTTGAAATCACACTTTCTGATAGAAAAGGATCGTCCAACATACTCAAATGGGCTTCTATAACTTGTTTTTGTGTATCATTGTCAACTTTTGTTTCTGATAAGATTGTTTTGTAATCATTCAAAGCTTTATTAAATTTATCAACATGAAGTTTAATTTCATCATCAGAAATTTTTTCGCTACTTATCTTAACTTCTTGTTTTTTCATAAGTTTAATTTTGCCAATAGCTAAATTTTCACTTGCAATAATACCTTTTTTAATTAAACTCATAATACCTCCTGATAAACTAAAGCCGCCACAAAAGTGACGGCTATGAATTCTTGCTTTAATTAGTCTTCTAAATTTTCTATAAATTCAACTAGTTTTTTTAAGTTTTCTTCTTCGTTTTCACCATCTAATCTAACAGTGACTTCAGTATCTTGAGAAATACCTAAAGCCATAACGTTGAAAATAGATTTTGCGTTAGCTGTTTTACCATCTTTAATAAGTTCAACTTTACCATCAAAATTTTTAACAAATTGTACCAAAGATGCAGCTGGACGAGCATGCAAACCAGTTTCGTTTTTTACTATAACATTTTGTTCTACCATAATAATAATCCTCCTATGACTACTTTATTTATATCCTATTAATTGATTTTTTAAACAGGAAAATATTTTAATTGATATCTTTTACAGATTCTCTCTTCATTATTTGAGAACCTAATATTGCCTTTTCGTTGATAATTTTATTTTCTTTCAAAACCTTTACTAAAGTTCTCATAGATACAGCACCTATGTCATAATATGGTTCTTGAACTGTAGTAAGAGTAGGTCTGTAAATACTTGTCATTGGTATATCGCCAAATCCAGATACGGAAATATCTTCTGGAACTTTCTTGTTATTATCATAGCAATAATTTATAAATCCTATTGCTTGTGCATCTTCACTAAAACTTACGCAAGTTATGTCTTTCGAATCTTTCATTTCGAAAATCTTATCTCCTGCTTCGTAACCATCTTTAACTGAAACTCCTTCTGATGAAATTTCAATTTTTTCTAATTTCAAATCATCACAAGCTTGTCTGTATCCCTTAAGTTTTTCTTGACCTATTTCAGTATCTTGATTTTCTTTTACGAATAAAATTTTCTTGTGACCTAAATCATAAATATGATTAATCATATTTATCATGGCTTCTTTGTAGTCGATTTGTACTGTGTGCACGTCTTTTATATTCCAGAATTTATCCAATTGAATATAAGGAACAGTTTGATCTTTCAACTTGAATATAACCTCTGGTTCAATGTCTTCTGAAATCAAAATTATTCCTTCTACTTGCTTAGTAAACATGAAGTCTATAATCTTCTTTTCTTGTTCCAAATCGCCGTATGTAGAAGACAATAGTATATCGTATTTGTACATTCTTCCAATTTCTTCAGCACCTCTTACAATTTGTGCCATATATGGAATGCCGATATCTTTCACTACTACGCCTATTAAATTGGATCTTTTCATTACTAAAGATCTTGCCAATTCGTTTGGTTTGAAATCAAGTTTTTCAATTGCATCTAAAACTTTTCTACGCGCTTCTGGACTAACAGGCTTGGAATCATTCATAACTCTAGATACTGTAGAAATCGAAACTCCAGCAAGTTTTGCTACGTCTTTAATTGTTGGTGATGACATTTAATCGCTCCTTACTAAAATATTTATTGGTTTATTATTAATCTCAACTTTCACTGGTAAATTCCCACCATATTCTCCATCCACATCTCCTGGAACTGTCTGATTAGATTCAATGGTTAAAGTATCAGTTTGAAAATATAATACATCTTCAGAATAAATATGCTTTGAACTAAAAGCATCTATTAAAATCTGAGCAACTTCTTTAAGACGGGAATGCTTAATAATTAAAACATCTAGTTTTTGATCGTCAATTTTTGCTTGTGGGCAAATATTTTCAAAACCACCTACAGTATTTGAATTCGAAATAATCATAATAGGAGATTTTACTTCTAAATAATCATCATTTGTTTTAATCTTCAATTCCATAGGTTGATTTAATGTGTTAGGAAGTTCTTTCAACCCTTCAACAATATACGCCAGTCTACCAAAAATCGCTTTTTGAGCTTTATCGGTAACATAACTAACAGAAGCAATATTTCCAACTGCAAAAACATTGATAAAATACCTGTGCGAGTCTTCATTGCTGACTTTTCCAACATCACTTTTAATTATTTTCCCAGTTTTAATCATTCTATATAATTTGTAAGGTGTTGTGGGCAAGTTTAAGTAAGTTGCGAAATCGTTTACTGTACCTGTGGAGTAAATCGTAATAGGAATACCACTTTCGCTATCGCAAATTCCATGAACAACTTCATTAACCGTTCCATCTCCGCCTGAAACAACTATCAAATCCCATTCATCAGAAGATGTGCTTAACGCCTCATTATATGCATCATTCTTGCCTTTTGTTTTAAAAAGCTGAACTATAAAATTATCCTCAATTAAATAATTAATAAGTTTTGTTAAATCTCTTGCGTGTGTTTGACTTCCTGATGAAGGATTTGAGATAATTTTTATTTTTTTCATTCTATCCCATCTTTCCTTAATAGCATACCAAAAAATTAACTGTTTTTCAATAGGATTTTAACAATTTCTACAATTGTTTTCATGAATTATAAAAATTTTTAAAGATTTACGATAAGCCAATCAGAAATTTTCCGATTGGCTTATAAAATCTTATTTAATTATCTTTTAGCTAAACTTTTTACGAAATTAATAATATCTCTTGCAGAACCAACATAATCTGTAGAATTTAAGAATCCGTATTTAATGTTAGTTGCAGTATCAGTTACAGATTCAGCAACATAATCCACAGTATTTGATACGTTGCTTGAAACTGACTCAACGTGTGATAAAGTGTTACTTACATTGTTTGTAATATTTCTTACATCTGGAGACACATCACCTATTAGTCGATCGGCTTTGTTAGTTATACCAGTTACATTGTCTAATATTTGTGGTACTTCACCAATTGATCTATCGATATCCTTTTTGTTATCTGCTAAAACAGCTTTTATGCTCTTTATTAAGTCAGTAAGTTTGAACAAAAATACGATTAAAGCAATTAAGAATCCAGATAAACAAATATATAATATTATTTTAAATATATATAAAGCATCTACCATTTCTTACCTACTTTTTGATTTCTTTTTTAACTTCTTTTGCTTCTTCTTTTGCAGTGTCAGCAGTTTTCTTTGCTTGTTTTTTTCCTTCTTCAGCAGTTTTTTCTGCACCGTCTTTTGCTTCTTCTGCTACTTTTTTAGCAGAATCTCCAACTTTTTCTGCAGAATCTTTTACTTGGTCTTTAGTATCTTTAACGTCTTCTTTGATTACTTTTCCGTCTTTTTTTACTACATCTTTAAGATCTTCACCAAGAACTCCCAAATCAGTTTTAACTTCATCGAATTGATCAGAAACTCTATTTAATTCAGTCATTCCTCTATCTTGGAAATCTTGATATTTGTCTTTAACACTGTCTGTTACATTGTCAGCAGTTAATTTTACAGTATCTACTACATCGTTTAAGTTATTTACTGCTGTTTTCTTAGTTTCTTCTGCAAATTTTTTGATGTCTTTTCTAGTTTCTTCACCTGATTTAGGTGCCAATAACAATCCTGCTGCTAAACCTAATGAAGCACCAATAACTGTACCTAAAGTAATTTTAGCTTCGTCTTCATATTTACGTTTAGCAATTTCCCATTTGATTTGTCTTTCCTTTTCTCTTCTTTTATGTTCTAAATAATCCATTAAACTCATAATAACATCTCCTTAAATAAATTTTCTTATGATTATTTTATACCCTCTAATTTAAATTCTCAAACATTATTAGTGAATTATTTATTAAATTTAATCTTTCAAATACAATCTAACCCAGGTTTCCCAGCCAACAGTTTGTTTTGGCGATTTTAATAAACCATTTTTACCTTTGGCAACCATTCTTACAAAATCTTGGTCTTCCGTTAAATTCTTTCTGCCTTTTTCATTAAACTTATCAGTAGTAAGTCCAGTGTTTTTGTCATTTACAAATACAAGGCAATCATCATCTATTGTTTTTCTGATTTCATAATTTTTCTCTCCACTTGCTACATCAAAATCAGGCAATGTTTTATTTATGTCTACAATATCCCAATTAATCGCATTATTTTTTGAGAAAAAGGATAAATCATAATTTTGTCTCAATGTTAAATCATTAGATTCTATTAATAAAATTTTCTTTCCTGGAAATGCGTATTGTGAAGCATTTTCTAAACTCAACTTTGCGTTTTCTGGATTTTCTATTGTTAACTTTATAGGATCAATCAAAATTTTATATCCGTCATTTTCCTTTACCATTTTTAATGGGTTAGTACTTTTATAAGATTTATCTGATTTTAGATTTGCTTCATCATCTTCTAACCATTTCAAAATAGTTGTTTGATGCTCAGGGTTAGAATTTATTTCGTTAATAAATTCTTCAGCATCTTTGTCTTTAAAGGGCACAGATTGATTTGATGATTTTACAATACTTATCATTTGTTCTGAGGATTTTGCTTGTACTGCTTGAATAAATTTAGCTTTTACAGTTTCAGCTGTAATAGTTTTTCCAGCAAGATTTTCTTGGAACATAGGTTTTATGTATTTAATACCAAATACAATACCAATTAATAAAGCCACACCAATAATTGAAAATATAATTTTCTTAAATATCGATGATTTTTCATCATCTTCATCATAATAATCGTAGTAATCATCATAATCTGTATTTGTTTCTTGGAATGCTTTTTCTCTTTCTTCTTTCAATGATTCAGATTCAATATCCACTACATTTAATCTGTCAGTTGTATCTTGATTAGAGTCATTATCTATCTTAGAATAATTTTTCTCATTATCTGTTGAACTATCTTTTTCTTTTTTTATAAAACCAAGATTGTGATTTTGAGTTTCGCTTCTAAATTTAGAAGCCTCTAACAAAAAATCCTCAAATGTTTTTCCTTCAGAAGAAAAATCATCATCTTTTGAAAAATCATGACCACAAACTCTACAAAATCTATCTTCAACGCCAACAAATGAATTACAATTTGGGCATTTCTTTAAATTAGAATCTTTCATAATATCACTCACCTTATCTATCATATATTATACATTCTCATACTACTTTAGTGAATAGATAATCTCAAATTAAACACATAAGAAAAAAGCATGAGATTTTGTCCCATGCTAAGAAGCGAAATCGCTTTTATTTTCAAAATATCCTCAGAAGACCCTAATCAATTAATGACCTTCAGTATGTGAAGGTGGGTTGACTGTCTCAAACATCTGACATCCCTTCAAAGAGGGCTCGTCATCAATTATTGAACGTCCGTCATCCCTTATAGTGTGTGTCGGTTTAATTTTTCAGGGTTCCTCTTCTGAGGTTAATTTAATTATACTACAACATAAAAGTGTTTTCAAGTAAGATTAATTATTTAAAAATTTATTAAATCTTTGTGGAATTTCTGTCGTAATAATATGCTCATTTCTTTTCATATCAACAAATTCTATTTCATTTGCATGTAGCATTTGAGAAAATCCTTCTATTTTTTCTCCGTACAAACTATCTGCGACTATTGGACAATTAATATATTCCATGCTTACTCTTATTTGATGAGTTCTACCTGTCACAAGCTTTAAACTAACCAATGAATAATCCCCATAATTTTTAAGATTTTGTAAAATAGTTACACTATTTTTCCCGTTTTCATCGATTTCTGTTTTAATTCCATGACGTTTTAAATTTAATTCTATCTTTTGATTTTTAGGATTTCCTTTTACGATTGCCAAGTATTTTTTCTCAAACGAGTTTTTTTGATAATAGGCTTGAGCTATTTTATTTTTAGCAACCATTACAACACCTGATGTATCTTGATCCAATCTATTGATAAATCTAACTTTTTGATTAATATTTCGTTGTTTAAATAAATAAGACACAAAATTCGCTAAGCTTTCTTCTCCGTCTGTATTCATTGTAAGTTTGTCTGGTTTATTTAATACAAAAATATCATCATCTTCATACAAAACTTCAATGTATAAATTTATTGGTTTGTAATTATTCTCTTCATTTCTAAGATTGATGGCTACTTTGTCACCTGGTTTTAATTTAGAATTTCTCTTTGCATGTTTCCCATTTATAAAAATATCATCTTTGTAAATACTGAGAAATAAATTTTTGGAAATGTGATTTGATTTCAAAAACTCATCTAACCTTATTTTTCTATCTACATCAAAACTAATTTGTTTCATTGTTTAAATCTCCAGTTATTTGGTATAATAAAATTATATCAAATATTAGGAGCTTTTAGTATAAATGAACAAAAACAGCAAAATTATAAATATATATGTAAACGATAACCAAAAATCACTTGAAACAGCTTTAATTGTAAAGGAAAAATTAGAACAGAAAGGATTCAAACCTACATTCGATTTTGACGAGAATGCGCTGATTAATCTTTGTATCGGTGGGGATGGAGCATTCTTAAGAGCAGTTCACAAATACGAATTTTCAACTATTCCTTTTGTTGGAATAAACACCGGTCACTTAGGCTTTTATCAAGAAATTCTTATTCCAAATATCGACAAATTCATTTCAGATTTAATTAATCAAAATTATGGAATTGAAAAAATTTCCCTACTCGAATCAAAGACTGCTATCAGAAATAGTAGCAAAACTTATACACACAAAGCTCTGAACGAATTTGTGGTAAAAAGTGATGACTCATCCATTGTTTATTTGGATGTATACATCGATGATAACCACCTAGAATCATTTGCTGGAGATGGAATAATTGTATCCACTCCTTCTGGATCGACTGCGTATAACTTCTCAGCAGGTGGATCCGTATTATATCACGGGCTTGATGGTTTTCAAGTAACGCCTCTCGCCCCAATTAATTCAAAAGCATACCGTTCTCTTTTAAATTCCCTTGTCGTTCCATCAAAAAGTAACGTTACATTGTATTTTAGAGATCACAATTTTGACAGAAAAAGCTCCATCGTTTTAGCCGATGGATTGAATAGAAGTTATGACAATGTAGATTATGTAAACTTCACTTATTCAGATCAGTATATCAATAAATTAGTTTTCTTAAAAGACTGGTATTGGTTAAATATAAAAGACAAATTCTTATAAGTAATAAAAAAACATGGATTGCAATGAATCATCAAAGCTATCCATGTTTTGTTTTATTTTTCTAAACCTAATTCATTAATCGCTGCGTTGAGCATTTTTGAAGCTATAGGCCCTGCAGTTTTTACGCCATAAGAGTTATCATCTTCCAAAATAACTGCTATGGCAAATTTTGGTTTCTTTGCCGGTGCAGCAGCGACAAACCAAGCGTGGGTACTTGTTTTATCTTTAATTTCTGCCGTACCTGATTTTGCGATTACAGATGTACTAACATTTAGTGTATCGTAACTTTCTGCAGTAGATCTCAAATAATCTTTCAATGTTTCCATATTTTGTTTATTGCCAACTTCAGATAATAATTCAGGCTTAGTTTCTTTAATTACTTTGCCTTCTGAATCTATTATTTGACTAACCAAATAAGGTTTTAACATTTGCCCATCATTTGCTACAGCGCTCATTGCCATCGCCATATTCAATGGAGTCACCAAAGTTTCTCCTTGACCAAAACTTGTTGTTGCAATATCTGCATTACTCTTTGTTTTAGAATATCCATTAACGCTTACTGCTACTGGTAAATCAAAAGGAATCTTCTTGCCAATCATAAATTTTGAAGCATTATCTTCTAAAATTTTGTTGCCTAATTTTACACCCTGCGATGCAAAATACACATTCGATGATTTTTTAAGCGCTTTTCTCAAATCAGTCTCTCCAAAAACAGCGCCATTATTATTGGAAATAGTGTACTTGTTAAACTCAATTGTACCAGTATTATCTTCTACAACTTTGTCAACTTTGTCTTTATTTTCTAATATTGCATTACCAGTAATTATTTTAAAAACCGATCCCGGAGTATACATTCCCTGTGTTGCACGATTTAATAGTGGAGATGTCTCCCTATTTAAAAGTTCTTGCCATTGTGATGAAACTTCGTTTGGATTATATGAAGGAAAAGTTGCCATTACATAAACTTCACCAGTTGTCGGATTCATCATTACGATTGAACCTTTTTTGCCGTCTAATAAATTGTATGCAAGTTTTTGTAGAGTGGAATTTGTGGTCAAAACAAGATCGTTACCTTTATTATTTGAGCTTACGATATTTCTCAATTGTGATAAAGGCGTATCTTTGTTAATGTTTAATAGTTCTTTCATGTATGATTTTTCAAGACCAGCTGTACCGTATGTTTTTGAATTGTATCCAGTTATATTTCCATAAATATCGGCATAATCAAAAAATCTATAATTTTTCCCAGATGAATCTTTCTTAGTTTCTACCAAAACATTTTTATCTCTATCATAGATTGTTCCACGTTCAACCTTATCTTCATCTACCCACAATCTTTTGTTGTATTCATTGTTTGCAATTTTATCAGCTTTTACTATCTGGAAATAAGTCAAATACAAAACCAACAACACAAACAAAGTCATCAAGAAAGATAAAACCACAATAATTCTTTTGTTCATTTTATTTTGCATAAATATCTTCCTCTCCTTGATCAGTTGAACAGAATTGTAAAATCGCAAGGCAAATAAATGACATCGCCATTGAAGTACCACCGTAACTTACGAATGGTATAGTAATTCCTGTTAGAGGAACCAACTTCATAACACCGCCAAACATAACAAGACCTTGAATTGCAAAAATAACAGAAATTCCAAGCGCCACAATCTTGTAAAATTTATTTGATTGATACAAAGAAATTTTCATTCCTCTATAAATCAAAATCAAGAACAACATTATTACACCCATTCCTGTGAAAGTCCCCATTTCTTCACATATCGCTGCGAAAATAAAATCACTTGTGACTACAGGAACTACATCAGGTCTTCCTAATCCAAGTCCAGTTCCAAAAAATCCACCACTTGCAATCGCAAACAAAGCTTGTGTAATTTGATATCCAATTCCATCAATATTCTTCCATGGATCTAGCCATGTAGACACTCTTATTCGTATATGGGAAAAAAGCATATATGCAGCTACCGCTCCGGCAATAGCTATGAGTAAATTTAACAAAATTAATCTGATGTCTTCTTGATTTACAATTTGGTAAACTAAAAATAACCCGTAAAAAATCATTGCAGTTCCCAAATCTTTTTGCAAGAAAAACATCCCAATAAACAGATACACAACAATCATCAAGAAATATCTTTTGATTATAGGTAGATATTTTTTGTATTTTTGCGCTGACTTTATATTTATCTTATCTAACAAATCAGTGTTATAGTCATAACTAGCTAAGAAAAATACATACAAAATTTTTGTAATTTCAGATGGTTGGAATCCAACTCCAAATATGCTAATCCAGTTTCTAGCTCCGTATTTATCTTCAGCAAGAAGTAATGTCAATAGAAACATCACAACACAACCTATCAAATAAAGTGCTGTGAATTTGTACCATTTTTTGTAGCTTTTTAAAATAAAAAATGTTCCAAAAAACAATAATATCCCTATGGTAAACCACATTATCTGCTTCAATCCTTCATAAGGATTAAGCCTATAAATCACGATTATACCAATACTAAATAGCATACAAGCGATTTGTAATATATATCCATCACCTTTAGTGATTCTCGTTACGTATTTATTTGCCAAAAACATTAAAATTGTAGCAAACAAAAAATAAGCTAAAGCTTTCGGTTCTAATCCTTTTTCATTTGAACCCAAAGCTAGAAAAAAACCAAATATGTTAAACAGTAATATCAAATAAACTGGCTTTATCATTTTACTATTTACACGCATTGGTTTTAAATTATCGATAAATTCTTTAAATCTGCTATTTTTCTTACGTTTAGTTTGCATCTTTGTCACCATTTACAAACATAAATTCAATTTGTCCGATGTCTATCAAATCTTTGTCGTTCAATCTTGCAGAATTAATCAATTTATGTCCATTCAAAAAAGTTCCATTAGCAGAATTCAAATCCTCGATATAATAATTATTTTTTTCTTTATAAATACGTGCATGTCTCTTCGATATAAACCTATCCTTTAATGCAACTTGATTGCTGTCGTCTCTTCCTATAGTAGCAGTTCTTCCTATAAAATAATGCTCTTGTATTTTAAAAGGCAAATTTTCTTTTCTATTAATTAGTTTTAAATAAGTATTTGAACTGTAATTCATATTGTTTGTTCCTTTTATGTCCAAATAAATCATCTTGATTATGTTGAAAATAAAATAGTAAATTATTATTACAAACAAATATTTAAAAAACATAGAAATTAAATTATATAATTTTAAATTTGGAGTAATTTGTATAGAAAAGAATGCGTCCAATATGTCAATAATGTATTTCACAGGCTCCCATCCTTTCACATTTTATCCTAATCTAATATATCATATTTTGGACTTAAAAAATGAATAATAAAGTTACAATTTGTCAAAATTAATCCTCAAATATAACAGAATCGTCGGTAAATCCTTTAATTCTCGCCAATGATTCTATAGTGTAACCTTGTTGTCTTAAATGGTCTCCACCTTTTTGAAAAACTTTTTCTATCAAGATTCCAATTCCTTCAACAGTTGCATTCGCTTGTGAACAAATATCAATCAAACCTTCCAATGCTTTACCATTTGCAAGGAAATCATCAATTAATAAAACATGATCATTTTCATCTAAGTACTCTTTTGAAACCATTACTTCGTAGCTTCTATTTTTAGTAAAACTAAACACTTCTGTTCTGTAACAATTATCTCCCAAAGTTTTTGAACTTGTTTTCTTTGCAAAAACAACAGGACAATTAAATCTAATCCCACATGCATACGCAATTGCAATTCCACTAACTTCAATCGTAAGTATTTTGTTTATTTTTTTATCCTTATACTTTTCATAAAATTCATTTGCCAAATCTTCAAAAAGAGCAGGATCAATCATGTGATTAATGAACCTGTCTACTTTAAGTATATTTCCTGGTAATACTTGACCATCTTTCATTATTCTTTCTTCAAGTTTTCTCATTTTTCTCTCCTAGAATTTAATATAGTATATTATACATACAATATCAAAAAATCTCAATATTTGCCAATTAAAAAATATCACTTACCCAAGAATGAAAGGGCAAGTGATATTTTAAATTATTTAACATTCATCATTTTTTCTTTTGCTATTTTTTCGATATCCAAAACTTTTTGTTCAGCTTTTTCTTTTGAATCTGCAACAGAATAAATATATAGTTTGATTTTCGGTTCAGTTCCAGAAGGTCTTAAAGCATACCATGATCCATCGTCGTAGTAATATTTCAAAACATTTGATCTTGGAGTTCCAAAATCCGCATAATTTACATTGTAGTCTTTTGTTTCAACTAATTTTGTAGAACCTATTTCATTAATTGGATTATGTCTGAATTCTTCCATAATTCTTGCGATTTTTTCTTGACCATCTAATCCTTCTAACACAACAGAAGAAAGTGAATTTTCATGATATCCAAATTCTTCATACAAATCATTTAAAACATCAATCAATGTCTTTCCTTGTTTCTTATAAAAAGCTAACATTTCTGAAATCATCATTGAAGAGCTTACAGCATCCTTATCTCTTACAAATGTTCCATAGGAATAACCAATACTTTCTTCATATCCGAATACCCAAGATTTTTCTCCAGTTTTTTCGTATTCATTTGCTTTTCCACAAACATTTTTGAATCCAGTTAATGTTTCAATCATTTCAACGCCGTATTTTTTTGCAATTTTAGCAGACAAATCTCCTGTTACAATTGATTTAACAACTGCTGGATTTTCTGGCAAATCATGCTTTTCGTATCTTTGACTTAAAATATAATTAGTCAATAATGCTCCAATTTTATTACCATCTAAGAAGACATATTCTCCATCACTTAAAACTTCTACAGCGGTTCTGTCTGCGTCTGGGTCTGTTGCCAATAACAAATCAGCTCCAACTTCTTTTCCCAAATTAATGGCATATTCAAATGCTTCTGGATTTTCAGGATTTGGATAAGGAACAGTTGTGAAGTTACTATCTGGATTTTCTTGTTCTTTTACAACATAAACATTTTTGAATCCTCTAACATCTAGGATATGTCTTACAAATCTATTTCCGGTTCCGTTTAAAGGAGTGTATACGATTTTAACATTTTTATCAATATTATCGTCATTAATTGTAAGGCTTAGAACATCATCAAAATAATCTTTATCCAAATTTTCTCCAAAATATTCTATTTTCCCATCGGATATTAATTTTTCAAAATCTCCAATCTTCACTTCTGTAAAACTTTCTATTTTGTCCAAATTATTCAAAATTTCATTAGCCTTATCTTCAAGAATTTGGCTACCTTCTTCCCAATAAGCCTTGTATCCATTATATTCTTTTGGATTGTGAGATGCTGTAATCATAATTCCTGAAATACAATTGAATTTTCTGATTGAATAAGACAACATTGGTGTTGGTCTAATATCGTCAGACAAATAAACTTTTATTCCATTAGAAGCTAATACGTTTGCCGATATTTCTGCAAATTCTTTGGAGAATTTTCTAACATCGTAGCTAATGCTTACGCCTCTTTTCAAAGCTTCATCGCCGTAATTTTTTATAGTATCTGCAAGTGCTTGTGTTGTTTTCATTATGTTGTACTTGTTCATTCTATTAGTACCTGCCCCGATTTTTCCTCTCAAACCTGCAGTACCAAATTCTAATGATTTATAAAATCTATCTTGTATTTCTTCATCATCATCTTTTATTGACATCAATTCGTCTCTGGTTTGTTGATCATAACACTCATCATTTAACCATTCATTATATTTTTTTAAATAATCCATAAAATCCTCCTATTGATAATAAATTAAACCTTTGTACAAAGACTTTTCCTTAAACCATTTTTCTAAATCATACACTCTCTTTGTTCCCCAGTTTGAGCATTCAATTTTCCAACTATCATCATAATAAATCGCAGTTATCGTAACCCAATGAAATTTAACATCAGGATTTCTATGATTTAACGTCAACATCAAAACTGGATAGCCATTTGCTATTGCACCAATAATATATGTCACTATATTTCTGATATTCCATGTAAAATTGTAGTTTTGTACAACAAGAATCACTCCGTTTTTCTTGGCGTACTTTCGAATAGCGCTGTTCATTGGAAATAAAAATGGAACGCCATATAGTTTAGGTTTAATAAATGTAGATAACTTGTCAGCAAATTTTATATAATCAGTCTTATTTATCGGACTTCCGATAAAATTTTCTGGAACTAACTTAGCATATTCTTTTTTTGTATTTGCAATGTAGATAAGAAAATTTGTGAAGGCAATTACTGAACAACCTTTTTTAGTAAGATAGTTTGAATGCAAAACATCTTCAAACCATTGTTGATCTCCACCAAAGAAACCTTCTATACTCAAAATTTTATCTACATCTTTAAGTTCATATCTAGTATCCATTATTTCTCCATACTTATTGAATATACCCCGCTTTTTCTCTCCCCAATCAAAATTACATTTCCGCTTACTTTTGTTTCAATTATTTTTTCATCAAAAATCTTCGTGCAATTTACAAAATATTTAAAATAATTGCTCAAATCAAATTCGAATTTTTCTCCTGAATTTATAAAAACAAGCAAAAATCCTTTATCATTTTTAATACTAAAACATATACAAAAATCATTTAAATCGTAAAATTTGATTTTGTTTCTAATCTCATTTTCATCTTTAAGATTAAATTCTGAATGTCTTTTTCTAAACTCAATTAACGATTTTACATATTGGTATATTTCATTGTTATCATATTTTAACTTCCAATTCACTGCATTAATATCAATTGGTAAATTATAAGTATCTTTAAACATCAATTTGCTTCTCAAAAACTCATTTCCACAATGGAAAAATGGTATCCCTTGACTTAGCATTATCAAATCAAAACAAAGCTTTGTAGATGTTGCAATATCAGCATTTGTTTTAAGTAATTTATCTTGAAGTATTAAATTATCGTGTGAATTAAAATAGTTAATAGATTCATTAGAATTTTTGCAAAACCCACGTCTATCTTCATCATAGTATATCGATCCACAAATTCCTACTTCCAAACTAATTTTATCTACATTTTTTTGAACAAAACCTGTAGAAATATCATCGTTATCACCTTTAATGGCATTTCTAAAAAAAGGATTGAATAACGCATAATCTTTTCCTTTTTGACTACCAAAAGTGGTTCTTCTGTTTTTTGGTAGTGGAGATTCATCTGCCATCCATGGCTCTCCGTATATAATTACATTATCATCTTCTTTTCGAAGTTCACTTACGATTTTATCAGTTGTTTCTGAATCTATTAAAGCCATTAAATCAAATCTGAAACCATCAACGTGAAATTCTTTTTGAAAATATAATAAGCTATGAATAATAAAATCTCTTACAAATTCATCTTCTGTATTTAATTCATTACCAACACCAGATCCATTTGTAAAATCTCCATTATTATCACGTCTATAAAATTGTGGATAAATCAAATTAAATGGATGATCTTTATTTCTAAAAGTGTGATTATAAACCACATCCATAATCACACCGATATTATTAGCGTGTAAAGTTTGAATCATTTTTTTGAATTCAAAAATTCGATTCTTTGGATTTTCTGATTCTGTAGCAAAGCTACCTTCAATACAGTTATAATTTTCAGGATTGTAACCCCAATTGTAATTATCTTCAGAAAATTTTTCTGAATTTCTCTCATCAACGCCTACAAAATCAAATACAGGCATTAAATGAACATGTGTTATGCCCAAATTTTTTAAATGATTTATTCCTGAAACATCATTTTCTTCTACCAATCCCAAAAATTTCCCGCGATATTTTTCATCAACTTTGCTAGAAATATCTGAAGAATAATCTTTTATCGACAATTCATAAATTATAGCTTCATTCCTATTTGCTATTTTGTATTGTTCATCTATGAACCCTACTGGATTTGTGGAATTCAAATCTACGACACACGACTTTAAGCTGTTGATTGAAGAAGCTTTACAAAATGGATCTACAATTTCAAACTTTTCATCAAGCTGATATTTGTAATAAACTCCATCCAAATCTCCCTCAACCTTGACTTCAAAGTATCCAACACTTTTTTTCATATCTATGGAGTTGTATCTGACATCATCGCAATTTTCGTACAACAATAATTTTACACTAGTTATTTGCGGAGCATAAATCTTAAAAACTGTATATTCTTTATTATAATTAAACCCTAAATCATACATTTATAACTCCTAAACATCCTTTAAATAGTTAATTCCGAATTTTTTGGATATTTCTATATTTTTAATCATTAAATCATTCCATAAATTTTCATTCAAATACCATTTTTGAATTTTTTCATTAACTTCCACAAAATTATCAAAAGAATTTATCACATTAAAACTATCGTTGTATTTAAGAATCAAATTATAAATCTCATAAAATTCATCTATGAATTTTTTGTTTTCCAATAATTCGATTTTTTTTAATATAAAATCCATACAACTGGATTCTGTATTTGCGAAATTTTCTTCATCAAACTTAAATACTCCAGTATCTTTTAATTGGCTTATATTTTCAAAAACACTAGAATCACTTGTCAAAATAATTGATCCGTTATTCATAAATGCGTAAGGATATGTGTTTGAAATATCGAAGTTTTTGTAAGGTATATAGTTGAAAACATCACATGCTTTGGCGAAGTCTGGCACTTGATCAAGCATTATATTTTCGACAAACACTAATTTTATTTTTTCTTGAATTAGCTTATCCGAATTAATTATCTTAGATAAACCAAGACACAAACTAATTGTTTTTTTGCAAAACAAATAATCAAAAGAACTCATCCCTCCAATAAAAAACGTCGTAGGAGTAATTATCGTATTCACATTATATTTTAGTTTTAAGTACAAATACAAAATATAAAAGACATTTAGAGCTTGTCTCTTACCCTCGTGAAAATCTGATAATTGCATATTAAAAATGCTCTTATCATTTATATTTTCTAAACTGTACTTTTCTACAAGTTTTTTCTTATATTTTAGTTTGCTAGAATACAAATTATTACATTCCAGACTTTTATAGAATAAATCGTCGTTAAACCCATAGGTTTCTGACATAATTTTAACTTCAACGTTTCTGGTGATATCCACATATTTGCTATTCAATAGATATTTTTTCTGATAATCAGACCCAACCATTATAGAATGTGTTACGAAAGCAATAAGATTAAAGCAATCTAGAAAATCGTCTTTGATAATTTGTGCATACCCATTTTTTTGTGCATTTTCATTTAGCAAATGGATAATATTTTTAATATAATCAAACTGATACAAAAATCTCAAATCCATTAATTCAAATGACTCTCTGTGCAGATTAATATTATAATACTTGAAAATTTTATTAGATTTTTCCAAAGCTTTTTCAAAATCATATCCAAAATCCAATAATTTTTGCAAGAATGCGATTATTACCAGAGCAACATTTGTTTCAACGATATTAATTTGAATATGGTCTTCGATATTATCTGGATTTTTAAAAAATTTGATTTCGTCATTATATATGTCTTCCACTATTGAATCTGCAAGAAATTTTTGTTGCAAGAATTTAATATACTTTCCAAATTCGTCAATCTGAGGTGTGTAAACAAATTGGCAAATTGAGTCTAGTTTGTTCTCCTCAGAATAAATCTCCTCTATTTTTCCGCGAATAAAATTTTCGTAATTAAGATTGGGATTAGCTTTTGGTGCAAATAATCTGATAAAATTCGTATTCCAATTTATATAAGGAATATCGTATATTTGTGATTTAATTTTATTATTATCTAATTCTATGTCGTATTCATTAGATCTTTTAAAAACGACGCTTGTTTTTGGATTATTAAATACTGTCTCAATTTGATTTTCATCGACTATTCGTTGTTTAAACTGTGAATTTTTGTAAAAAATAGAATACACTTTACAAAACTTTCCTTGTTTTGAAATTTTCTCAAACAAATCTACTGAGAATCTTCCTATATAGCTTTGTCCAAGGTGCAGATCATTGTCCATATTTACAATATCTTCATATTTTTCTTGTAATATTTTTTGTAATGGAGTCTTTAAATTGAGTTTTTCAATATAATCTTCAAACAAATTTTCTACCATTAATTCAAACGACACTATATATGTTCTATAAGATTTGTTAGTAGTTATATTTGTGTATTGTTCAGAAATAATTTCTTTAATGACTTCATTTAATGCTATTCTAATTTCATAGACATCCGCATTTTGAAGATCGACTAATGAGTTATACGATAATTTTATCTGCAACATCTTTCTTAATCGATCTTCGGAAATATCAATCATTTAATAATCTCCTCATAAAGTTGGATGTATTCTTTTGCAGATTTTTCCCAATCATTTTTTGACTTCATAGCATTTTCTTGAATTATTTTAAAATCATCATTGTAATAAAATGATATTGAACGTCTCAATGTGTACAAGAAGTCATGCGCGTTGATATTTGTAAAAGAAAATCCATTTCCTTCTTTGCTAAATTCGTTAAATGATTGAACAGTATCCCTCAATCCTCCAGTTTCACGCACTACTGGTATTGTTCCATACCTCATAGCAATTAATTGAGATATTCCGCAAGGTTCAAATATTGATGGCATCATCAAGAAATCTGCTCCTGCATAAATTTTGTGTGATTCTTCATTATTATAATAAATATTTGCTTTTAATTTATCTGGGAATTTCCACTCATAATATTTGAACATTTCTTCATAAGAATAATCACCTGTTCCCAAAATTATCACTTGTACATCTTCCGTCGTCAAAAACTCATCCATAATGTATCTTACAAGTTCAAGCCCCTTATTTTCAACTAATCTAGTAACCATGGAGAATATAGGCACATCTTTTTCTTCCAAACCGTACATTCTTTGTAATGCTTTTTTGTTCACGAATTTATCTTTGATATTTTTCAGTGAGTAATTTTTAAATAAATATTTGTCTTTTTCTGGGTTCCAAATAGTTGTATCAATTCCATTTGTAATTCCAGATATTTTGTAGTGATATTGTCTGATAACACCATCCAAACCCTCTCCAAAAAATGAGTATTTAATCTCATCGGCATAAGTTTTAGAAACAGTTGTAACTTTATCGCTAAAAACTATCGCACCTTTCATAAAATTAATTGCATCGTAAAATTTCAATGCATCTTCAGAAAAATACATAGGTGATAAATCTGTTTGTCTAAGTGAATTTGAACTGAATACACCTTGATATTTTAGGTTGTGAATTGTAAAAACAGTTTTGATTGACTCATAGAACGGATCCCCTTTAGCAAAATCTCTAGCATAAACATTTACCATTGCTGTGTGCCAATCATTGGAATGGATAATGTCACAATCAAAATCGATATATCTTAACAATTGAACACATGCTTTAGAGAAAAATACGAATCTTTCACAATCGTCATTTTCGCCATACACATTATCTCTGTTAAAATAATCTTCGTTATCTAAAAAATAAAATTCCACACCTCTATGAATGTATTTGAACACACCAACATAATGATGTTTAAAATCCAAATCTACATAAAAACTTCCCTCAAATTCAAATTTTTTTCTGTATTCCTCATTTATCAATTTGTACAAAGGGATGACCACTTTCACCTCATGACCTTGCTTTTTCATTTCAAGTGGAAGTGTACCTGCAACATCTGCAAGTCCACCAGTTTTTATAAACGGATCAGCCTCTGCTGCACAATATAATATATTCATTTACTTTCCCCTATTTATCTTCTAATATTGCATTCTTTTTTAATTCGTATGGATAATTTGGATTACCAACCGCAGTTACATTTTCTTTTATCAAAACTCCTTTATCAGTAATCGTATTTACAACTACTGCATTTTTTTCTATAACAGTTCTCTCGAAAATAACGGAATTTTTGATAACAGAACCCTCTTGAATTTCTACGCCTCTAAAAATAATTGAGTTTTCTACTTTACCATCTATTTTGACTCCGTTTGCTATCAATGAATTTTTCACACAAGCAGAATCACCATACAATGCTGACGGCTCGTCTTTCGATTTTGTTAATAACAATCCATTTTTGAAAAATACATTATTGTAAATATCGGCATTCAATAATTTCAAATTCGCGTCGTAAAATTGAGTCAAATTTCTGATTACCTCAACATATCCGTCAATCATGTATACACCGATTTTTAATTTATCCAAATTAGAAATAATAACATCAATTAATTCATTAGAATTAGAATTTTTAGCTGCATCGTGAATCAAATTCAAAAAGACTCCTTTTTTCATGTAACCAATGTTAGTCATCAAATTAAATTCATCATCGACTCCTTGATTTGTTCCTATGCTGATTAGATTGCCTTCATCATCCAAGTTTAATCTAGTCTCACCGATGAATAATCCCGTTGCATTATCCATCTTTTTGCAGAACAATAATATGTCCAAATCTTCTTTTATAAATCTATCATGAGAAACCGAAAAATCTTCTCTGAAAATAACCATTGGATCGTAGAAGTACAACTCATCTTCTTTTGATCTTAAATAAAAATCTTTAGTTTCATTATAAGCTACAATTTCCTTACCTGAATTTTCAAAAGTTGGAGGAAATATAACAAGTCCATTTCGTCTTCTGTTCAATTCGTAACTTTCACCATTTCCCAAGTGATCAAGAGTAGACCTCATAATTTTGCCACCATACAAAACAACATTTGAAAATTCATTGTTTGCAAAGTTACTCAATGCAATATCTATAATTCTATATCTTGCTCCATAAGGAAGCATATATTCTGGTCTAGAATCTGTTAAATAACCAAAATCTTGTCTACTTTTTCCGCCGTATATAATTCCAATACAATTTTGCATAAATTCCTCCTAACACTCTTCAATTCCATCTTCGCTAACCAAGAAGATTTTGTCGGAGTTTTCTTCACCAATTACTTGATTTTCTTCAATAGTCATGGACGCTGCGACTACACAGTTGTAAAGTTTTGCACCTTTTTTGATAACGGTATCGCTTAAAATAACAGAATCATGAACTTCTGCATTCTTTTCCACAGTTATCGAAGAAAACAAAACGGAATTGTTCACATTTCCGTAAATCAAACAATTTTCATTAATTAAAGATTTTTTGACATCTGCAACTTCATCAACATAATGAGGAGGAAGATTTCTGTTTTTTGTGTAAATTCTCCAATTAGTATCGTACAAGTCAAGTCTATTATCAGGATTTAATAAATCCAAATTGGCCTGCCAATAACTTCTTACAGTTCCCACATCTTTCCAGTAGCCATCAAATTTCCATGCAAAAACATTTAGTCCATCATTTATAATCTTAGGAATTATATTCATTCCAAAATCGTGTTTCGAATTCTTATCTTCATTGTCTTCGATCAAATATTTTTTTAAAGTATGCCAATTGAAAATATATATTCCCATAGAAGCCAAATTACTTTTTGGATTATTTGGTTTTTCTTCAAATTCAACAATTTTTCCATCTTCATCGGTATTCATAATACCGAATCTACTAGCTTCGCTCCAATCTACTTCCATTACTGCTATTGTAAGGTCACTATTCTTATCCTTATGATATTTTAAAATTTTATTGTAATCCATTTTGTAAATATGATCACCAGATAAAATAACAACATATTCTGCATCCAATTCATCCAAGTAATTCATGTTTTCGTAAATAGAATTGGCTGTACCTTCATACCAATTACCACCACTTTCTGTGGCAAATGGAGATAAAATTCTTAAACCGCCAGAATTTCTGGATAAGTCCCAGCTGGATCCATTTCCTAAATGTGAATTTAATTTGAATGGTTTGTATTGGGTTAATATTCCTACATCTCTTATATCTGAATTTGCAGCATTACTCAAAGCAAAATCAATTATTCGATATTTTCCACCAAATGACACTGCTGGTTTTGCAACATTTTTTGTCAATGCTTTTAGTCTTGAACCTTGTCCTCCCGCTAAAAGCATTGCGACAACTCTATTTCGCGCCTTCATACGTCCTCCTATTTTATATTGATATTTCTAAGTTTATTTAATTTTATAAACATCGCAGAAAATGGTTCTATATCAACTTTGATTGAAAATTTTCTGTCATTATGTCCATTATTTTTGGAATAATAAGGTTTATTCCTTAGCAAATTACCACCATATTTTTTCATTGAAGAATTAAGTACAACTGAATAAAGCGCATAACAATCGACACCTACAGGATATTTCTCTCTTTTTACAGGTGTAAAATTAAAAATACAAATAATTTTTTCGTTTTTAGAATTTATTCTCTCGAAAATAATCAAAGATTCATTTGCGTTGTTCACATCTTCCCATTGAAAACCTGAATAACTAGTATCCAAATTATAAAACTCGTTATTATCTCTGTAAAATTTATTCAAATCTTCCATGAAATGTTTTAATTGTTGATGTTTCTCGTATTCCAAAACTTCCCATGTTATGTCTTTATATTCATTCCACTCATCAAATTGTCCTATGTCATTACCCATAAATAAAAGTTTCTTACCTGGATGAGCAAACATAAACGAATACAAAAGTCTTATTTGATCAAATTTATCATCGTAAGTTCCATGCATTTTACCAATCATTGAATTTTTCATGTGAACTACTTCGTCGTGACTAAATGGAAGGATGTAATTTTCATTAAAGGCGTACATTATCGAAAAAGTTAATAAATTATGATGGTCTTTCCTGAAGATTGGATTCATCTTCATGTATTTAATTATGTCATTCATCCAACCCATATTCCACTTAAAATCAAAACCAAGTCCACTTTCTTCTACAGGTTTTGTAACATTTGGCCATGAAGTTGATTCTTCTGCAATGACAAACGCACTTGGAAATTCTTGTTTGATTGTTTGATTTAATTTTTTAATAAATTCGATAGCTTCCTTGTTCTCATAGCCGCCATCTTCGTTTCTGATATCTTTTCCAGCAAAGTTCAAATAAATCATATAAGCAACTGCATCAACCCTTAATCCATCCAAATGATAGTATTTGAGCCAAAATAATGCAGAAGATATAAGAAAATTCACCACTTCTTTTTTTGAAAAGTCAAAGTTCAATGTTCCCCATTGATCATTATCAGCTAAGTATTGGTCAGATTTTTCGAATAAATTACTTCCATCAAATTTTCTAAGTCCAAAATCATCTCTACAAAAATGAGCCGGCACCCAATCCATGATAACTCCAATATCATTCTGGTGTAATTTGTCAATCAAATACATCAAATCTTTTGGACAACCAAATCTAGATGTCGCTGCAAAAAAACCCGTAAGTTGATATCCCCATGATCCATCAAATGGATGTTCCATTAAGGGCATAAATTCAACATGTGTGTAATTCATTTCTTTGAGATAAGATACAAGTTCATCTGCTAATTGAACGTAGGAGAGATAATTTTCATCACGTTTTCGCCATGAGGAAAGATTTATTTCATAGATACTCATAGGACTGTGAAATATATCAGTTTCTTCTCTTTTTGTGATCCATTTTTTATCTTTCCATTTATAACCATCAATGTCATAAACCTTGCTTGCTGTTTTAGGTCTTAATTCGCTATGAAATGCAAATGGATCCGCTTTATACAAAACTTCTGAATCTTGTGTGACTATTCTGTACTTATATGAATCAAAGATTTTAACATCTCTGAGACAAATCTCCCAAATTTCTCCATCGTGTAATTTTTGAAGTGGGAGTGAATAATCGTCCCAATCATTGAAATCTCCAACCAAATTTACGTGCTTAGCATTAGGAGCCCACACCAAAAATCTGGTGTAGGTTCCAAATCCATCTGAGTAAATATGAGATCCTAAAAATTTGTACAAATTATTATTGTTTCCTTCATGAAACAAATATACATCCGTTTCATTATTTCCCTGATAAAAATATTTTTCCATATTTTCTCCCAGCTATTTAATTAGCCTTTTATACAGACTTATTCTCCAGTTATCATGTTTATTGTCATGATTTTATTCTTCAAATCTAAAATTTGATTGTTAAGTTGATTGTATTCTTCAGAATCCATATTTTTATGGTCGAATAATTCTTTATTTTCATACAATCGATCGATTTTTTTCTTTATCTTTTCTAATTCGGCATATAAATCATTATTTTCTCGGTTTGTAGATATTTCTTGTTCTATATTGTAATTTCCCGCTTCAAATTCTTCTGTTGAATAAATTTTTGGGATAACAGCCTCAACATTATACTTTTCTTTTAACAAATTAGATAAAGTTTCTGCTCCTTCATTTTCACCATGTGTTATGAAGATTTTCTTAGGCTTTACTTTCATATTGTCTACAAAATCCATAAGATTGTTTTGATCGGCATGACCTGAAAATCCGCCCAAATTATATATTTCAGCGTTGACTTTTATTGTTTCGCCAAAAAGTTTAACTTCATCTATACCATCTAATAAAATTCTTCCAAGTGATCCTTGCGCTTGATATCCAACAAAAACAACTGCGTTTTTTTCATCCCACAAGTTGTGTTTCAAATGGTGACGAACACGTCCAGCTGTAGCCATTCCGCTAGAAGAAATAATTACCCTAGGGAATTTTACGCTATTAAGCATTTTTGATTCGTCTACATTTTTAACGTAATGTAAGTTTTCGAATTCGAATACATTATCCCCACTTGAAATATAATCCTTTGCTTTTTGATTAAACAAATCAGTATTTTTCATAAATGCTTTTGTCGCTTCAAGTGCCATCGGACTGTCTACATATACTGGGACTTTCTTTTCATAATGATCTTTTATTTGATAATCATAATAACTGTTTAGTTCATAAATAATTTCCTGAGTTCTTCCAACCGCAAAGCTAGGAATGATTACAGTTCCACCTCTTGATGATACTTTTTCAATTATCTCTATTAAAGAATGTACACTTTCTTTGTAAGGTTCGTGAATTCTATTACCGTAAGTGGATTCCATAACTAAATAATCGCAGCCAGATAAAATTTCTGGATTGTTTAAAATCGGATTATTTGAAGTTCCTATATCTCCAGAGAATATAATTTTAGTAGTTTTGCCATTTTCAATGATAAATATTTCAAGACTTGATGAGCCAAGCATGTGACCGGCATCTCTGAACACAACTCTTATGTCTTCGTTTATTTTTACAACCTCATCATAGAAACGTCCTTTAAACAATGAAATACAACTCATTGCATCAATCGTAGTGTATAAAGGATTCAGAAGTGTTTTCCCAGATCTTTGTCTTTTTCTATTTTCCCATTCTACATCACTCTCTTGAATCTTCGCACTATCCATTAACATTATTTCTGCCAAATCTTTTGTAGCTTTTGTGCAATAAATTGGTTTTCTGAATCCATTTTTATATAAAAGAGGAATTCTTCCCGTATGATCAATATGTGCATGAGTCAAAAGCATAAATTCCACTTCATTAAAGTCTATTTCATCATGGTTTTTTTGTTCTAACTCTTTACTTCCTTGGAACAATCCGCAGTCAACCATAAATTTGTGTTTTTCAGTCTCCACAAGATAACAAGATCCTGTTACCTCTTGTGCAGCTCCTAAAAATGTAATTTTCATTAAATCACCCCTTATTTACTATATACCCAAAATGTTATATCATAGTAAAATATCCGCAAAATAAAGTTTGCGGATAAAAAGTTATTTTTGTTTTCTTTTTCTTTTTTCTTCCAAATTTCTTGCTATTAAAGTATCTAGTACAAGTTCATAACCTTGAGCACCGTTTTGTAAGGATCTATTCACCCTACTAATGGTCGCAGTAGACGCGCCAGTATCTTTTTCAATTTCGCTATAAGTTTTTCTTATTTTGAGTAATTTTGCTACTTCTAATCTTTGTGAAATTGAATGTAATTCTCTCATTGTGCAAACGTCTTCAAAAAAACGTTGTAACTCCTCTTTTCCGTTTAACATCATAATTGCATCGAAAAACTCATTTAATGTGTTATCCTTGATATTAATTTCAGCCATAGTTTTACTCCTTAAAATTTTTTAGGTAACCTTTACCCATCAATAACATATAATATAATGCATTTGATAATTTAAGTATACACGCTTTTTCTAACTAAAGCAAATGTTTTTTTTAATTAAATTTCTAATACACATCTCTATACTAATTAAATAGAAAAATTATGATACTTTATATTTTTATATACATTATATACCCATTAATGTTAGTGTTTATTCTCGACACTTCAATTTTATTGTTAATTTTATTTTAAAAATTTTAAATTAAAAAAAGGGAACTTATCAACTGATAAATTCCCGCTAAAATTATTTATTATATTTTTTTGATTTGTATCTTAATTGAGTATCCAAAATCTTCTTTCTTAATCTCAAATGATGAGGCGTAATTTCAATTAATTCATCTTCCTCAACAAATTCCATCATTTCTTCCAAACTCATGATTTTTGGAGGAGATAGTTTTAATGCTTCATCTGCTGCAGAAGATCTGATATTTGTTTGCGCTTTTTTCTTACATATATTTACTTCAATATCTAATCCTTTTGCATTAGACCCTACAACCATTCCTTCATATACTTCATCTTGAGGTTGTACGAATAAAATCCCCCTGTCTCGTGCTGCATTTAATCCGTAAGCTGTAGCAACTCCTGTATCAAATGAAATCAATGAACCTAATTGACGTTTTGGAATTTCGCCTTTATAAGGCTCATATCCTTTAAGTTCTGTGTTGATAACTCCATTACCCTTTGTATCGCTCAAAAACTCTTGACGGTATCCAATAAGACCTCTAGAAGGAATTTCAAAAGTAAGCCTTGTATATCCACTAGAAGTATTTGAAATATCTTGCAACTCACCTTTTCTGGTTCCCAATTTTTCGATTACAGTACCAACAAATCCTTCTTCAACATCAATTGTAACTATTTCAATTGGTTCAAGAACTTTTCCATTTTCGTCTTTTTTGAATAAAACTTCTGGTTTTGAAACTTGGAATTCAAATCCTTCACGTCTCATATTTTCTATTAAAACAGATAAGTGAAGTTCTCCTCTACCACTAACTCTAAAAGTATCTGTAGAATCAGTATCTTCAACTTTTAGACTTACATCGGTTTCTAATTCTTTGTACAATCTAGCACGAACTTGTCTACTTGTTACAAACTTTCCATCTCTGCCAGCGAATGGAGAATTGTTAACTGAGAAATTCATCGCCAACGTAGGACTTGAAATGCTTACAAATTCAATAGGTTCACAATCTTCTTCATTTGCTAATGTGTCTCCAATTTCTATTCCCTCTACACCAGTTAAGGCTACGATAGAACCGAATTTTGATTCATTAACTTCGACTCTGTTTAATCCATCGAATTCGTAAATCTTAGTTACTTTAATCTTCTTTTTCTTATCTGGATTATTGTAATTTACTATAACACAGCTATCATTAACTTTTACTTTACCTTGTTCAATCTTACCAATTCCAATTCTACCAACGTAATCGCTAAAATCAGTTGTAGAAATCAAAAGCTTAAATGGTGCATCTTCTTCTCCTTCTGGAGCTGGAATGTAGTCTATGATTTTGTCCAATAATGCAGTCATATCTTTTGGTCTTTCCTCCAAATCGTCAGTTGCAAATCCTTCCCTTGCAGAAGCAAATACAAATGGAGAATCCAAATAAGATTCATCTGCATCTAATTGAATAAATAAATCCAAAATTTCATCTACTACTTCATCTACCCTAGCTTCTTTTCTGTCAATTTTATTGATACAAATAATTGTAGGTAAATTTAATTCAAAAGCTTTTTTTAATACAAATTTTGTTTGTGGCATAGGCCCTTCAAAAGCATCTACTACCAACACCACTCCACTCGTCATTTTCAATACACGTTCTACTTCTCCTCCGAAGTCAGCATGACCCGGAGTATCTATAATATTAATTTTATGATTTTTGTAGTCAATTGCAGTGTTTTTAGAAAGAATAGTAATTCCTCTTTCACGTTCTATATCATTACTATCCATTACACGATCTTGTACGTCTTGATTTTCTCTAAAAATACCACTTGTTTTCAATAACCCATCTACCAAAGTTGTCTTACCATGGTCAACATGGGCAATAATTGCTACGTTTCTTACATCTTCTCTTTTCAAAATTCCACTTCCCTCTAATTTGTGACACTTCATTATATCATAAATTGAAAAAAATAAAAGAAAAATTTGTGTAAAATCACATTTAGTAATTTTTTGCAATAAAACAAGCTATTAGATCACTAATTAATTAGGTCTTACTAATAGCTTTGCTTCAACACAATTTTCTTTAATTTTTAATTCGTCAGCTAATTTACTTACTATAAATAATCCTCTACCTCTGACATAAATATCATTGTTAAAATAACTGTTCGAACAATAATCAATCCCTGTACCTTCGTCCTGTACACATATTTTTATCGAATCATCATTCAATTTTATTTTAAAAGTTATTTTCTTATTTATATCAAACTGGTTACCATGTTCTAGTCCATTAAAGATCAATTCATTAGTTATTAATCGTATATCATAAAGTAGTTCTTCATCTGGTACAACTTTTCTTAATAGTCTGAGCATAGTATGAATATTTTTAGTAGCAATTGTCCTATCGCTGACAAATTGCCTCTTAAACATATACATATTATCACCCAATATTTATATACCCATATGTTCAATAAATTTAACAACTTATCATTAAATATTTAATTTATAAATAAAAAACCGAAAAATGATTAGAAATTTTTACAGTGGGTATATATAATTTGTACCTGATAACAGGTAATTATCTTAAAGGGGGAAATTAAACATGAAAAAATATGTATGTGACGTATGTGGATATATTTATGATCCAGCTGAAGGAGATCCAGACGCAGGTGTTCAACCACAAACAGCTTTTGAAGATTTAGCTGAAGATTGGGTTTGCCCAATTTGTGGCGCTGGAAAAGACGACTTCTCTGTTGTTGAATAATCCAACAAAATTATATGATTGGCAATAATAATTAATACATGACATAAAATTATTGTCACACACAAAATATTTAAAAACAAAACCCCAATCACTTGGGGTTTACTTACTTTTATTCTTCAATACCACTACCATATTTTAGAATCATTTCAAGCTGTTCCATAACAGCTTTTTTATTTGTCTTGGAAGTTGAACTGTATTCGTAGATGAGGTTATCATCATCTATGTTGAGTTCTTTTTTTATTATATTCAAATTCTTTTTAATCATTGTTTTTCCGATTTTGTCTAATTTTGTAGCTATTACAAACCCACAAAATCCACTTTGAATAATCCAATTATACATTTCTTTGTCTTGAACGGTTGGTTTGTGTCTAATATCCACAATTAAAAATACTTCGTACAAATTTCTTCTATTATTTAAATAAGTTTCTATAACTTGCGCCCATTTTTTCTTTTCAGATTTTGATGTTTGCGCATACCCATATCCTGGTAAATCTACTAATCTAAACTCATTATTTGCATTGTAAAAATTAACTGTACGCGTTTTTCCAGGTTTAGAGGAAGTTCTTGCTAGGTTTTTCCTATCCAAAATAGAATTAATAAAAGATGATTTACCAACGTTACTTCTTCCACAAAAAGCAATTTCTGGTAGAGATTCATCAGGATATTGTTCTTTCAAAAAAGCGATTTTTTCCAAATCAGAATTAATTATTTTCATATTCACCTCCATTAAATATTTAAGAAATATAACACTTATTATAACAAAACTTTAATTTATTTGCACTAAAAAAGCGACTTCAAAAAGTCGCTTTGATTAATCTAAATTATTGTCTTTGTCCTAATTCTTTGTCTAATATTGCAAGACCAGCATTACTGTTTTCAGTTCTTTCAAGTTTTGCTATGATATTATCAAAAGTAGCTTCTTCTTCGATTTGTTCGTCAATGAATTTTTGTAGAAGAGTGTATACTTCATAGAATTTGATTTCATGAGCTGCATCAAATAATTCTCTGATTCTTCTTGTAACCTCTTTTTCGTGTTCTAAAGCAGCTTTGAAAATGCTTAATACATCTTTATCGTAGTCAGCTTTTGGAGCTTCAATTGTTTTATATTCAATCTTATATCCAACTTCTTGTAACCATTTTCTGAAGTATTCAGCATGTTCATATTCTTCATGGGCTTGCATTTCCATAAAGTGTTCAAATCCATCCCAATCCATATCATTGAATTCAGAAGCCATTTGTTTGTATTCATAGCCTGATTGTAATTCAAAAACTAATTGTTCGTCAATTTTTTTTAATAATTCTTCTCTGTTCATTTTATCATACTCCTTATAATTTAATTTATGTGACTGTTAGTTAATCATTTTACTTAAAATTTAAGAATACAAATCATAAACACCGTAAACTTTAAGATTATTTTCTACCAATAGCTTCATGATTTCAGGAATCAATTTTGCCTTTTGTTTGGTAGTAAATCCATTGTAATTTATTTCGGTGTTATTTAAATCCATATATTCTGATGAGTCAATAACCTTAATTATTTTGTCGTGAACTTCTTGTAAATGCATGTCTGCAATTACAAAAGTAATGTTGCAAATTCTATCGTCATCAATTGTTGGAATTATTCTATTTATCAGTAAAACATTATTCATAACTAACCTCTTTTTCTCTTTCTATATTTATATACCCAATTTCTACTATTTTATTCAATTGACCCTTTCTTTTTTTTATATTATACTGATTAAAAAGAGGTGAGAAATGAAAACATCACATAATAGAGCGAATAAACAAAGAAAAAGAAATAAAATTTCAAATAAAATATTTTTATTGGTTTTATTATTTATCCTTGGTTTTTTCGGTTACAAATACATAAATTCTAGGCCAGCTGAATACAGTCAAATAATTCCAAAAAAATACATACTCAGAGATTTTGATGAATTATGTAATCAAATTAAAAGTTCATATATGAATTTACCACAGACAAAAAAATACAAAGACACCGACTTTTTATCCTTAAAACCGAATTTCAAATCCAAAATCAAATTGGAAAGCGGTAAGAAAAAGGATGAAATGACGACACAAGAAGTAGTTGATTTGTACAATTATATTTTGAAAAAGCTCTACGATTCAAATGTTAGAATAGCAGATAAACACACTTTTAATGAAATTCTACAACAAGATAATCACAATCAAATATTAAATAATTTATCAATGAAGAGATATTCTAATTTGACTGAAGAAATTCCTGAAAAAACTTTCAGAGCATATTCTATCGACAATTACAAAGATGCATTATATGTAAAAGTATCAGACTTTGATTCTGTAAACATTCAACAAGACGCCCAAATTTTCAGCAATATTTTGAAAACTAATAAAAAGAAAAATAAAATCATAATAGATTTAAGAGATAATGATTCCGATAATTTAGATTATGCGATTAATGTGATAATTAAACCTCTACTAAAATCAGACATAAATGTTGAGTTCAATGTCGCAAATAAAACTCAACCTATTATCTCAAAAAATATTCTAGATAGAAATAGTATCAGCTTTAAAACTACAGAAAATGTGGCGAATATCAAAATAAACGATAATCAAAAAAGTATAAAATACATTACTAATTTTAAACTAGCAATAAAAAAATCAGAAGAACAAAAATGCGATGTGTATATATTACAAAACAAAAATACCAGAAACAGTGCTGATTTAGTGTGTCAAATAGCCAACAGAACGAAATTTGCAACTACTGTAGGAGAAACAACTTCTGGAAATGGTCTGAATATAGTTCACACTTACAAGTCACTTCCTAATACAGGTTTAATCGTGGAGTATCCACTAGGACAAGGTCTTAATGAAGATGGCACAACTAATGAAGAAGTTGGAACTATACCAGCTATAAAACTAGATGATAACAGCGAAATCGTAAAATTATTATTGTCTAGAGTTAATTAAAAAAAACGATCTAATATTAATGCAATATCAATATTGGATCGTTTTTTAGTCTTTATTTTGTCTTGTTATTATTCAAAAAATCTTGTAGTAAATCATATAATTGAGCTTTTTTCTCATCAGGTAATTCCAAGCAACCATTCATTAATTTTGGAATATCTTTTACTTTTTCTTGTAATTTTTTCCCTTCGTCTGTTAGATAAATTATTACAATTCGATCGTCTTTTGAGCTACGTACTCTTTCAAGATAACCTTGTGATTGCATCTTTTTGATAACAGGCGTAATAGTACCGTTATCCAAATATAACTTTTCACACAACTTTCCTACAGTAATTCCATCTTTTTCCCAGAGAACTAAGAGTACAATGTACTGAGTGTAAGTCAACCCTAAAGGTTTCAAAAATTGTGTGTAGGTACTTGTTACCATTCTAGAAGCTGCATAAAGTTTAAAACAAAGTTGATTTTCCAACTTCATGTAGGTTTTGTAATCTTGATCCATAAACTCCTCCGATTTCAAAAATACGTCATTTTAAAATTGTATATTAATTTTATTTCATAAGTTTTTCCGATATTTCGCAAAACAGATTGTTTTTTGAAAACATTATCTCATCAATTTGTTTAACAAATCTCATTTCCATTAAAGAATTCGTTACAAAACAACAATCCATATCTTGCAAATTGTTTAGCTTAATTGACTTTTCAAGTATATTATAACCATTTGTCTCCAAAAATTCTATAAGTTTTTTGCGAAAAATTCCTGGCAACATACCATCGGTTACAGGTGGCGTGATGATTGTGTTTTCCTGAATAAAAAACAAATTTGTGTACGTTCCTTCTGTTACATTTCCGTCTTGATTTAGAAAAACCCCCTCATCAAACCCTTCTTTCAATAATTCTTTGTGCATATAATCATTCAGTAAGTAATTATTGGTTTTGTGATAAACAAGAGGATTATTTTTGTCTCTTAACTGATTGAGAACTTTTAATTTCAATCCTTGTGTGTACTTTAAATCCGAATAATCTGTGTTTCTAGTGTTAATGTATAAATCATAATCGCCATTATTATCCAACACCATTATCCTCAAACAATCTGCATTCAAATCAATATTTTGTATTTTTTCGTAGACATTGTCTCTTAAATCATCCGTATTTATTCCCAGAAAATTCATTGAATTTTCAAGTCTTTCAATATGATCTTCCAAATAAATTGGCTTGGAATCAACTACTTTTATCGTTTCAAAAAGTCCTTTACCGTATTTTATTCCATCGTTCATATCAAAGCCTCATATACTTTTTTTGATTTTTGAATTGTTTCATCATATTCGCTATTCATTTCAGAATCCCAAGTTATAGCACCACCACCTGAAAAATAACAGCGATCTTTTATTTTTAAAATCGTTCTGATTAAAATATTGAAATCGCAATTTTGATTAAATGAAATGTAGCCAACAGATCCTGTGTAAACATTTCTGTTGTGTTTTTCAACCTTGTCAATAGCTTCAATTGACGCAAGCTTTGGAGCACCCGTGATTGATCCTCCTGGAAAAATATTTTTGATTAAGCTAAACACATCTTCATCTTCTCTCAATTTACCAACAATTGTAGCTACTAAATGATGAACATTTTCATAAGTTTCCAACGAATAATTGCTAATAGCTTTTATAGTTTCAGCATCACAACTCATTCCCAAATCATTTCTCATCAAGTCCACTATCATCAATAATTCTGAAATATCTTTGTCACTATTTAGTAATTCTTTTTTCAATTTTTCATCTTCATCTTTATCATCAGATCTTCGAATGGTTCCCTTAATAGGTCTGGCTTGAACAAGTCCATTTTTGCAGTCGAAAAACCTCTCTGGAGATGAAGATAAAACGCAGTATTCCCCAAAGTCCATATAAGCCATAAAGTCTGCCTTGTTAACTTCGCGAAGTTTCTTGTAAATATCGAACTTATCTTTAGTCGTATCTACAATGAATTGTTGTGTCAAGTTAACTTCGTACACCTCACCATTTTCAATCATAGTTTTTATGTCATCAAAACTTTTCGCATATTCTTCTTTTGTTACAGTTTTTATAAGTTCAGATGTTTCATATTCCTTATCTACATAATCTGGTTTTACAAATGCAGCTTCAACATCTCTAATATCTGTATCATCGAAGTAATAAATCGTGTATTCTTGTGTATTATTGTCAAACTCTATTATTTTGAAGTAAATTCCAAAATAAGCATCGTATACTTCGGTATTTTTTTCAGAATTTAAAACTACATTACAATTAGAACTTGTAAAATCATAAGATAAAAGTCCAACCGCTCCACCAATAAATTGATTTTCATCTTCTTCAAAATAATCATCCATCAATATTTTGAGTTGATTAAGCGGATTATCACTAACTTTTTTGTTTACAAGACCACTGATTTCAACGTTGTTATCCTTTGATTTCAAAACAATTTCCGGATCAAAACCGATATATGATTTGTTACCTTGATTGTAACTTCCCTTTGCACTATCTAATAAAAAAGGTAAACTCTTGTCTTTAATGTTATATAAAATATCTAGAACGGTTACATCTGATTTGATTTTTTTAGAATGAATCATTTCTTACCTCCTTTAGGAAGTTCTCAATCATTTTCAAGCCAAAATCAGTTCCCACGCTTTCAGGATGAAATTGAACAGTTTCTATCTTATTTTTCGAATCTCTAAATCCCATAATTATTCCATCAGAAGTCTTTGATGTTATAACCATATCTTCATACATTCCATTTTCAAATTTGCTATCATCAACGATTAACGAATGGTAACGCATAACCTTTACAGGATTTGGAATATCAGTAAATATTCCTTTGCTGTCATGTTTAATCTCTGTCATTTTCCCATGCATTGGATGTGGCCCTTTTATAATGTCAAGCCCTATTGAGTAAGCCAATGCTTGATGACCTAAACAAATTCCAAGAATTGGATATTCCCCTTTTAATTTTTCAAATACCTCAAGAGAAATTTTGGATTCTTTTGGAGTTTTAGGTCCTGGAGAAATCACTATAATTTCCGGATTTAATTGTTTGATTTCTTCCAAATTTATCTCATCATTCTTTTTCACAATAACTTCTTCTTTCAAAATTCTCAAATAAGAAACAATGTTATATGTGAATGAATCGTAATTATCTATCATTAATATCATTTAATCACCCATTAAAAATATATAGGATTTTATGCTAAAAATCAAATAAAAAATGAGCTTATTGATTAATAAACTCATTTTCTAATCTTAAATAATATCTATTACATTTTTGTTTGCCGCTGTATTTGCCGGAGAATAAGTGAACACAATTCCTATGCCCAAAGATATTCCTAAAGATATCAAAACCGGCATCAGTTCTAGTTTGATTGGAAATGGCAAGAATTTGGATGCAATAAATGCAGCTATCATTCCAATAATGTATCCAATTATTCCACCAATAACAGTTACAATAATCCCTTCTAACATAAATTGATACAAAATTTCTTTTTTCTTTGCTCCAATTGCTCTTCTAATTCCTATTTCTTTGATTCTTTCAGCTACTGAAATGTACATCATATTCATCATCCCAATTCCTGCAATAAGAAGAGAAATAGCAGCTATTAAAGATATAAAAATAGTGACCGAACCTAACACATTACTAATACCTTCAATTTGTTGTGCAATATCAACGAAGTTATATGATCCTGCGGCTTTCATTGGACCATTTTTTTCAAGATATTCTTGGATTTCTTTTGCTTTGTCTTGAACTTTTGTACCATTTTTCAGAATAACATTAATCATAGATATTGAATTATTATTTTTAGGTTTACGAGATTCCAATGTCCCTTTTGGTATATCTACATCATTTCCAAAACTAAACAAATTTGTTGCAGCATTATTTTCTTTTATTCCAACGATAACATAATAATCATTTTTCACAAGAACTGTTTTGTCGAGCGGATCTTCATCTTCGAATATTTCATCAGCTAATTTTTGAGTTATAACGGCGACTTTCTGGTTTGTATCTCCGTCTAGTTTAGTAATAGCTCTTCCCTTTACTATTTTACTTTCAGTTTCTTCGACAGGTTTGGCAAATGCACTTTCAATTTTACCGTTATTTTTTTGCATAGAAACATTTACCATATCATTTTGAAATTTTTCTGGATCAGATTCAACTTTTAAGACATCTGTAATCTGTGAAATATCTCGAATATTTTTCTCTGTGAAGACGGATGTATTGCTTCCCACTGAATTTGTTGGATTTTCAGGCTGGAAGAAAAACGCAACGCTAAGTTCCTTGCCTTCTCCACCCATTAAACTATCAACAACGTAATCTTGGAAACCTCTACCAATTGCGATAATAGTTATTACTGCTGCAATCCCTATAATAATTCCAAGCATAGTAAGTAAAGATCGCTTTTTATTTTTGATGATATCTTTGAAGGCAGTATTTAATAAAATATTAAACTTCATAACTATCCCTCTCTTTTAAAACACCATCTAACATAAAATATTTTCGGTTGCAATTATGTGTAATATTTTTATCGTGAGTAACCATTATTATCGTGATTTTGAGTTTTTGATTCAATTCATTAAAAAGCGCCATTATTTCCTTGCTGGTTTCTGAATCAAGCGCACCTGTTGGCTCATCTGCTATAATAAATTTCGGATTGTGAACAATGGCACGTGCTATAGCTGCTCTTTGTTGTTGTCCACCTGAAAGCTGTTTCGGTCTTTTGTCTGCTTGATTTTTAATTCCTACCAAATCCAAAGCCTCCAATGCTTTTTCTCTTGCGTATTTATAGGATTTACCTTGATACAATAAAGGTAGTTCTACATTTTCAGCTATGGTGTAATTTTGGATAAGTTGAAATTGTTGGAAGATAAATCCCACGGATTTATTGCGAAGATCGGACAATTTATTATCTGTAAATTTGCCTACCTCAACATTTTCAAACTTATATATTCCTGTAAATTTTTTATCCAAAAAACCAAGGATATTTATCAACGTAGACTTTCCAGAACCTGACTCACCCATTATTGCGACAAAATCACCACTATTAATGTTCAAGCTAACATTTTTTAGAACGTGAAGTTTGTTTTCACCTGAATTGTAAAACTTATTGATTTTAATTAAATCTATCATAACTAATCTTCAACCTTTATTTCTTGATTATCTTTCAAATCTTTTACTTTAGAAATAATTTTGTCACCAGATTTCAATCCAGAAATCACAGTATAAGAATTAGTATTTTTTTCTAGTTGAACTTCTTTTTTCACAGCTTTTGAATCCTTGTATTCAAACACATAGTATTTAGAATCTTCTTCTTTTACCATGTCTTTTGCAAGTTCAATCTTATCTGATTTTTTTCTTACTTGAACGTTGAATCCAATGTGTATAGGTTTTTGTGTTTTTATTTTAAATACAAAATTTGAAGAATTACTTCCAGATTGTTCTGTCATGTTTTGCATTTGATTAGCTTCAAATGATCCAGCTTGACTTTCTGGAATATTAGAAATCTCTACTACAGTTCCTTTTGTTTTTTCGTCCCCGTTAATAGGAATTACTTCAACCTCATCATTTTCTTTTAATTTATTGTAGTCGTATTCAGAAATATTTCCTTCAATAATATTTTCATCGCTAGTAACTTCAACCAATGCTCCTTGACTCATTGGATTATCGATGTTTTTTTCATTAACTTTACAAACTCCAGATATAGTTGCATTAATTGTTTTTCTGGAACTTTCTTTTAAATCATTAAGTTGTTTCTTCTGCAACTCTACTTGGTCAAGTGCTTGTTTGTAAGCTCTATTTGATTGGTTAAGTGTCGGCTCCATTTGATCAATTTGCATTTCCAATTCTGGAGAAAAAGTTTCGTTGTATTTTTCTACTAATTTATTGTAGGATTTGTATGCGCTATTTCTATCTTCCAGTGCATAATTTGCTTGACTTTTTGCTTGTTCTAATTGCAATTGCATCTGATCAATTTGTTTTTCAACTTCCTTGTTCACAAAAGTAATCAGTGAATCTCCTTTTTTAACAGATTGACCAGTTTTTACATGAACTTTTTCAACCTCACCATAAGCTTGATTGTTGTAAACTTGTTGTGCATCGCCAGTTTTTGATATTGCACTGAACACCAAATCACTTCCTGCAGATACCGTATACAAGCTATACTTGGTTTCGTTTTTCTTATTAGCTTTAACTAATTTAAAGACCAATCCTCCAACACAGGCTAAAGCAATTATGGCTAAAATAATTGCAAACTTTTTATTATTTTTCATACGACCTCCTAATTGTATCTCTGTAATACTATTATAATACAGCATAACTAATTAGTCAACATATTCAAAATTTCATTGTAGAATTTAATAAATCTCTCTAAAGATTCAATATCTAATCTTTCTTTTGTTGTGTGTACATCGTACATTGTAGGTCCAATTGAAATGCAGTCAATTTTTTTATATTTTTCTGCAAACACTCCACATTCAAGTCCAGCATGGATTACTTTAACATCTACTTCTTTGTAGTTTACTTTTGAGAAAGCTTTCTTTGCAACTTCCATCAACTCTGATTTTTCATTGAATTCCCAAGTAGGATAATAATTGTAATCGAAGGCAGTTGCATTGTGTTTGTTCGCTTTTGAAACTATATCTTCTCGTAGCGCTACTAATTTGTCATGATTTGAAGATCGCGTAGATAATATGATTTCGAATTTATCGTCCAAAGAATTTACAATCGCCAAGTTACAAGATGTTTCGACTGTTTCATCAAGTCCTTCAATGTAAGAAATCACACCAGAGTTTAATTCTCCAATTAAATTAGATAAATTTTCTGTTGTCTTTTTATCTAAGCATTTTTGGGAACTTACATCTTCAATTAAAAGCCTCAAATCCTTATCAAAATCTTCCAAATCAACCTTAGATATAAATTCTTCTGATTTTTTGTTAAGTGAGTCAATGGATTCATCTGTAGATACGATTATTTCTGCATTTGTAGGAATAGCGTTGTCCTTTGATCCAGCTTTGAAATCACAGATATAATAATCATCTAATGATTTCAAGAATTTAAACACAACCTTGATTGCATTTTTGTGGTTCTTATCAATTTCCATTCCAGAGTGTCCGCCTTTAAGTCCTTTTACAGAAATTTTGTAAAAATTGGACAAGCCTTCCGAACCGTAATTTTTGTTTATTTCAACATTGACATTTTCCCCACCACTGCTACCTACTATCAATTCATTTTCATCTTCTGAATCTATGTTAATGAAATATTTTCCAGACAAATCAAAATCGAAATTCATCGCACCACTCATATCGACTTCTTCACTTGTAGTCACCACAGCCTCTATTTGAGGAAGTTTGTAATTGGATGTCAAAGTAGCCATGGCTATGGCAAGTCCAATTCCATTGTCTGCCCCAAGACTTGTCTTGTCAGCAAACATGAAACCATCTTTTTCCATGATTTTTATTCCATCGTTAAAATCATAATCTTCATCAGAAACACAAACCATATCCATGTGTGCTTGTAGAATTATTCCTGGTTTGTCTTCAAAACTTTTGTCTGATTCTCTTTTAATGTAGATATTGTTGAACTTATCCCTTTTGCACTCTAAATTGTTATTATTAGCAAAGTTTTCCAAATAATCCGAGATTTTTTCTTCATGCTTTGAGCATCTATTTATTTTAGAGAAATCTTTAAAATAATTTAATACAGTATTCTTATCCACTACGCACCTATAATCTCTTCAACTACTTTATTAACAGTCTTACCGTCAGTGAATTTTCCGTATTCTCCCATGACGTATTTCATTATTTGTCCTCTCGACTTATTTGATTTTTTAAGTGAGTTTTCTTCCATGAATTTTTCTATGATTTCTTTTAATTTGTCTTCAGATAACTGTTCTGGAAGATATGATTTAATAATTTCTATTTTTTGTTTTGTTTCTTCAATCGCTTCAACTCTATCTTGTGGAGTTTGTTCCAATGTATCCATTGTTTGCTTCAATTCTTTTTTAACAAAGGCTAATTGTTCTTCGTCTGTTAAATCTCTTTTCTTTTCTTTTTGTTCCAATAAAATGTTGCTCATAATCAAAGAAATAACTCCCGATTTAACTTTATCCTTGTTCTTCATAGCTAACATTTTGTCTTTTCTTAATTTTTCAATTGTACTCATAATTTCACTCCTAACCAAAAATAAATGTAAAATAATAATTCATTCTGAACATATATATAGACCAATATGCACATATTAGCCCTATAAAACTACCTATTACGACATCTGTAAACCAATGTACCCCCAAAATAATCCTGGAAATGGCAATCATAAACGCAAACACAATGGCAATCAACATCGTCACGAAGAAAAATTTATATCCATAACTTAGCACATAAGCAATCGTCAAATAAAAGCTCATACTAACACATGAATGTCCACTTGGAAAAGAATATCCCATATAATTGATACCGGTTGTAACTTTTGGTCTTTTTCTTCTAAATATAAATTTTAAAGTGTGAACCGCTATAACACTTAGCATAACGCTCATAATTATAGCTGATGCTGATACATAGTTATGCTGACTTACAGTGAAAAAAACTATTGGAATACTTATAATCATAAGTGTTTCTACATTTCCAAACTTCGTAATTTTTGCCATAATCGCAATAAGGGAATTATGTCCCATTTTAGTAAAATGTTCCTTTAATCTTCTATCCAAATTTGTTTCATTGTCTTTTAATACAACAAATCCAAGAAAAAAAGTAATCGATAACAAAACAATGCTACTTATTATTACAAACCAATCGTATTTATTCATTTTTAATCCTTCCTTTAATACTTCATATTAAATTTTATACCAACCAAGTTCAAATGTATAGTAGGAAACTTCCAATAAAAAATGAACCATAAAAATAAATTTATAGTTCATCAAGATTTTTATTTGATTTTATTATATATTTTTCTGCCACAAAAATCGTAGCTAGATAACACACATATCCCACTAACATTCCAAAAAACACATCAGTTGGCCAATGCACTCCCACAACCAACCTACTAAAAGCAATTACAAATGGAATTATTCTTAAATAAATGAATTTGTAATTTTTCAAACTGCATAACAAATAACTCAAAGTAAAATAAAAGCTTGTACTTACCAAACTATGACCGCTAACATAGCTGTAACCACCTTGTTCTATTTTAAAAAACTCTAACGGTCTTACTCTCACAAAACTATATTTGTACACATTCATAACTATAAGACCAATTAAACAAGAAATTAATGTTATTGAGAAAAATGAATTCTTGCCAATACGTTTTGAATAATATAAACTAAGAGCTAATATCAAAAAATACGTGCTGAAATTTCCAAGTATTGTGAATGATTTGAAAATATAAAAAGTAAAATTATCTGTAAGATTTTGTGCAAAATTCATTATTTTAGGTTCAAATGAAAGACCCGATTGTTTTCTAATGAAAATCCCAAAAATCAACGAAGCTACAATTATTGCTGCTGATAAATATATTTTTTTCTCGTTTATTACTTTTCCAATCATAATCCTTTACCAAACTCACAATTTGGGAAGTGACACTCAGCACATTGCATACAAAATCCACCATAACCCAAACTATTTATCATATCTTTTGTAACTTTAATATTTGCAAAAATATAAGGCAAGATTATATCAAAAACTGTAGATTTGTTGAACATTACACAACCTGGAAGTCCCATAATTACAGTATTGTTTTTGTAAGCTAGCATAAACATCGCCCCTGGAAGTACAGGTGAACCGTAAGTTATCACTTCTGCCTTGGAATCTTTTATAGCTTTTGGTGTCATATCATCTGGATCGACGCTCATTCCACCAGAAACCAAAATAATATCTGATTTGTTTTCTAGTGCCTTATTGATTTCTCGTGTAATATTTTCGCTATTATCATCGACAATTACATGATTTATTACTTCACAATTGTAATTTCTCATTTTTTCTTTTAACACAGGCCCAAATTGATCTTTGATAAGACCTTTGTACACTTCAAATCCCGTTGTAATGATGGAACATTTTTTCGTCATATCAAATGGAATGATTTCTAAAATAGGAACACCATTCATTATTTTCTTCGCTTCATCCATTACTTTTTCTTTTGTGAAAAGCGGGATAATTCTCATTCCAGCAATTTTTTGTCCTTTTTTGACAGGTTGATTGCCAAGAACAGTTGCAATGGATATGTCATCAATTGAATTCAACCTAAATAATGTATCTCTGTCGACTTTCAAAAATCCATCCACATCGGAAATTATTTCTATCTTGCCTTCTTTTATATCAGATGAGTGCATGTGTTCGTTGATGCAGATGTCTTTTAAAATAATTGCACAATCATTTTCGTGCAAATCATCATCTTCTAATTCCATAACGTATATATGTTCCTTGCCCATACTTAGAAGAACAGGAATATCTTCTTCTGTAATAACGTGACCTTTTTTAAAAGCTCTTTCCTTAACCACGTCCTTTACAATTCTAGTCATATCGTGCGGTAAAATGCGACCTACCGCATCTTCAGTTCTAACTACTTTCATTTTAAAACCCCTCTTAATTGATATTCCTATTTTATCACGAAACCATTATTTTTTAAAACACACAACGAAAAAACTGGAGTTTCCCCCAGTTTATTCTTCTTCACTTACCAAATTATAGTAGACGTTACTTGTTATTTTAAATATTACGAAATACACTACAATTATTATAGCTACTGATATCGCAAACGGAATAGCAAATTCAGATATATTTCTTATTCCAAAAATTCCGCACAATTGATACAACATTTTTGATGCAACTGCAGAATGAATCACTGCCACAAAAAGCGGTAAGAAGAACATCCAATATATTTGTTGCGATGATGTCTTTTTAATCATTTTGTTTGACAGTCCGACTTTCTTCATCGTTTGAATGTTTTTTCTATCTTCAATTCCTTCTGACAAATGTTTGTAATATGCAATGATCGAAGTTCCTACTAATAAGATAAAGCTGATTATAAAACCAATGTACAAAAACGCCCCAAACATACTGTACACTCCAGTTTTTGTTTCTTGTCTAGATACAAATTGAAGAGAACTGTCTTTAGAGATAAATTCTTTTCCATCTAGTTTTTTGTCTGAATCCAAAAAGTAAGTTACATTTACTTCTAGAGGTTTGTATCCTGTATCATTTTCCATTGGCATTTTGAAATCATTGCAAAATCTTACCAAATCCTCATCAGTTTTCACTACGACGTAGAACATATCCACTGCGATATTTCTTCCTTCAAGCTCATCTATTTTTTTGAATTTATAATCAGCACTTCCCAATGTTATGTTATCTGATGTTATATATTTCATGTAATTTGAATTTAATAAAATTTCTCCGTTGTTTAGAGTGTATTTCTTGTTAAATTTATCATTGAATGAATCCAAAGTTTGAATCATAATATAGACAGTTTTGGTATTATTCATTCCCACTTTAGAAAATTTGTTGCCATCAAGGTTTGCAAACATCATCGTACTAACTTGATAATAATCATTTTTAGTATTTGTTTTTTCTGTTACTAAATTTTTCAATCTAGTTTTTTCTTTTTCGATATCTTTAGAAAAATCCTTATCTGGTGTAATCGTTCCTGTCAATTTATAATCTCTGTTCACAGTTGAATCGACAACTTTTTCTGCACTGTTGTAGATCGCCATTGTAGTAGACAATGATACTACAACTCCTGTGCACAAAATTGCAATACTAGCTAATCCGACTGCATTTGATTTCATTCTGTAAAGCATTCCAGAAACTGTAATAAAATTTTTCGATTTATAGAAGAAATTCTTGTTTTTCTTCATCAATTTTAGTACAAAAATTGTTATTGCAACAAAGCCACAGTACGTTCCAAACAATACAAGTAAACTTGCCACGAAAAACATCAACAAGCTTTCAAAGCTTCCTTCAATTGTCAACGCGATGTAATAACCAATTGCTGTTAGAATTATTGCTAGAATGAAAAATACTACTTTGACTTTTGGTTCAGATTCCGATTTTTGTCCCTTTGCAAATAAATCCCTGGTTGTAGCTGATTTTATATTTAATATATCGAAGATAAATGTTAACACACTAATTACAAGATTAAATAGCAGTGATAATATAACTGCTTTGGTTGAAATTCCAAACTGCATTATGCTGAAATTTTCTTGCATCAATTTTCCAACGGCTAAGAACAATACTTTTCCCAATGTAATCCCAAAAACAATTGTTAGGATTGAAATAATCACAAAAAATATCGACTTTTCTTTTAGCAAAATTCTATTGATATGCCTGTTCTCCAATCCGAAAACACGATACAATCCAAATTCTTTGAATCTTCTTTTTACCAAAAACCTATTCGCATACATAATTATCGCGAATGTAAATATCGCAATAATAATTGATCCGAAAACTATTATCGTCCCAAATTGGTCTTTTTGCATAACGTATTTATTATCTAATAGAGATATCATAATAAATAAAATCGCCACCATAATACTTGTTGACAAGATATATGGAATATTTACGATTTTGTTTGCTTTTAAGTTTTTGAGAGCAAATTTTGTAGATAATTTAGAATTCATTATCTACACCTCTATTGTTAATAACTGTCAAGGATTCATTTATTCTCTCCATAAATTCATTGTTGTTGCTATTCCCCTTGTATATTTCATGGAACACGACACCATCTTTTATGAATATTACCCTATCTGAAAACGAGGCTGCCTTCACAGAATGAGTAACCATAAGTATAGTTTGTCCTAATTTATTGATTTTTGTAAATAAATCAAGTATCATTTCAGATGATTTTGAATCCAATGCCCCTGTAGGCTCATCTGCCAATATCAAATCTGGTTTTGTAATCAAAGCTCTTGCAATAGCAATTCTTTGTTTTTGTCCACCACTAACTTCATAAGGATATTTGCCCACAAAAGATTCAATTCCTAACAAACCTTGAATTTCAGACAATCTTTGCTCCATTTCTTTTGGCTTATAATCTGAAAGCACCATCGGCAAAAATATATTGTCTTTGTTTGAGAAAATATCCAATAAATTAAAATCTTGAAATACAAATCCCAGCTTTTCTCTTCTGAACTTTGCAACTTCCGATTCTTTTAAAGTGGATATATCTTTGCCATTTAACACAACCTTTCCATTAGTTTGCTTATCTAATGTCGATATTACATTAAGTAAAGTTGTTTTACCTGAGCCTGATTCTCCCATTATCGCTATAAATTCATTCTTTTCTACAGAAAAATTCACATCTTTTAATGCTACTGTTTCAACATTTTTCGTTTTGTATACTTTTCTTACGTTGTTTAATTCTAAAATATTCATAACACCCTCCATAACTATATGTTAAAAGAATTTAGAAAAAGTAGCATTTATCTAAACTAACAAAAATCACTCAATCTTACAAAATTGTAAGATTAGTTATTCACAATAATATAAAATTTACTGCCTTGACCTACAACAGAGTCGACTTTCAATCTAATATCTAGTTTATCTGCGATAGATTTCGCCAAATACAATCCCAAGCCACTTGATTTTTGTTTTAATCTTCCATTAAATCCCGAATATCCTTTATCAAAAATTCTATTGATATCTTCCTTTGGAATCCCTATTCCCTTGTCTTCTATTAAAATCACGACAGCATTATCTTTTTTGAATGAATCTAAGATAATCTGTGAATTTTCAGAATATTTAATCGCATTAGAGAGGATTTGTTCCAATAAAACACTTAACCATTTGCTATCTGTAATGCATTTTATGTCGTGTTTTCTAAAATCCAAGCTAATATGTGAGTTTATGAACAAAAGTGAGTATTTTTTGACTAAAATATTCAGTAAATTATCCACATCGACAACGCTTATATCCATGTCTTTTTCGTGCAAATTTAACTTCAAATAATTGATAGCCATATTCGTGTAATTGTCGATTGATTTTAGTTGCATCTTCATTTCTTTATTATCATCTGTCAGAATTTCCAAGCAAGTTATCGGTGTTTTAATCTGATGTACCCACATAGAAAAATATTCTTGGATATCTTTTTGCCAAGAAATATACTGATTTCTAATATTTTCAATTTGCATTTCCAAATCTTCTATTTTCTCATCTTTTGACAATTCCTTTTGAAAATCTAAGTATTTAATCATCAAATAAATTAGAAATACTATCAAACAGATTTCAAAACCTTGTAAAAACACTTTTAGGTCTACATTGTTCAAATAAATAACCATAAAATAAATAGCATTTATTGACACAAAAAACAAAATAGAATTGAGATTTTTCTTCAAAAAACATATTAATTTATCCATTTTAATTTCTTCCATCATTTAAATAGTATCCTGAATATTTCTTAGTCAACAAGAAATCGTCCAAGCCAAGTTTGTTTAATTTTTTTCTTATTCTATTGATATTCACAGCTAAAGTATTATCATCTATGAAAAAATCATTTTGCCAGCATTTATCCATCAATTTTTCCCTAGTGACTATTTCACCTTTAGCTTCAAATAGCGATTTTAAAATTAGCATTTCTGTTTTTGTGAGATTAATTTCATTGTCATTGAATTCTAATCTGAATTCATTCACGAAAAGCATGACATCATTAAACTCCAAAACGCTTTTGATGATGTTGTTTCCGTAATATCTTTTCATTACGGCGTTGATTTTTACCATAAGTACATCAAAATTAAATGGCTTTGTAATATAATCGTCAGCTCCCATCTGCATTCCCATTATTATATCCAAATCCTCTGATTTTGAAGATATGAAAATTATTGGAATATCAGTTGTTTTTCGTATTTTTTCGCACCAAAAATATCCGTTAAAACTAGGAAGTATAATATCCATCAATATTATATCTGGCTTTATATTCTTGACATCCTCCATAATATCTATTCCAGAATTTGTGAACACTTCGTATTCCCAATTTTCTAAATATTTTTTAAGTGAATTTAAAATTATTTTATCGTCTTCTATAATTAAAACCTTCATACTAAAATTATACATAAACTTGCGAAAAAATGATACGAAAGCTATTTTTCAATAAAAAAATTAGTGAACTAATAAAAGTCCACTAATTATACTTACTAATCGTTCATTATTCCCAATCTATCAAATACATAGAATAGTAAGCTCAATACTACTGCAACAACTGATGCTAGAACCATTCCTGATAATGATACTCCCAAGAAGTTTATTTTCAATCCTGAAAGTCCAGTTACAAATATTACAGAAGTTAATATTAAGTTTTTGGATTGTGAGTAATCTACTTTTTGGTCTACTAATAATCTGATACCACTTGTTCCAATCATACCGTAAAGCAAGAATGTTACTCCACCTATTACATTTCCTGGTATCGATGATATTAATGCTGATAATGGTCCAATGAATGCCATTAAAATTGATATACAAGCTGCTCCTGCAATTACATATACCGAATAAACTTTTGTAATCGCCATTACGCCAATATTTTCACCGTAAGTTGTTGTAGGAACTCCGCCTATAAATCCAGATAATGCAGTTGAAAAGTTGTCTGCAAAAATCGATCTATGAAGGCCGGGTTCTTTTAATAGATCTCTTCCTATGATATTACTTGTAACTACTTGGTGTGAAATGTGTTCACTTGTTATTACCAAAATTACAGGCAACATTGTGATTATAGATTTTAGGTCAAATATTGGAAGTTGAAATTTAGGTAATGTAAATAATGATGCTTGCATAACTGGTGTAAAATCGACCATCTTTAAAGCAACACTTACAATATATCCTGTTATAATTGCAATTAAAATTGGTATTGTAGCTAAGAATTTTTTGAATAAAACAGAACCTAAGATTGCTACTGACAATGTGACCAAGAAAACTATAACATCGTTTGTAGTTCTTGTATCCGTCATAATATTTGCACCGATCTTACCACCAGAAACAGTTGCTTGTGCGAGTTCAAATCCTATCAAACTTACAACACTTCCCATAGCAGCAGGTGGCAAAACAACATCAATCCAATCCGTTCCAAATTTATAAATTATGTATGCTAAAATACATCCAATAAGTCCTATTGCAACGAAAGCTCCCTGTGCATAACGAAATCCCGATTGTCCAATTATTATGGTTGCAGGTCCTAAGAAGGCAAAACTACTCCCCAAATACGCCGGTGCTTTTCTTTTTGTTATCAAAATAAATAACAGTGTACCTATACCATTCATCAATAAAACAATACTAGGATTAATCCCCAAAACTATAGGCACCAATACACTCGCTCCAAACATAGCGAAAGTATGTTGAATACTTAGAGGTATTAGCATCTTTGGAGATACTTTTTCGTCTACTCCAATAATTCTTTTCATAAAACACTCCTTTGATTTTTTATCCTATATATTCTACATTGAAGTCAAATATATTTCAAGTGGTTTGACTTGTATATCTTCTAGCTGATATAATAAAAAGCGTTATTTGAAAGGAAATTATTATGGAAAACAACGGAAATTATTTAAGAACAAAATTACTAGACAATGGTATTAAACCTACATATCAAAGAATTGTAATTTTAGATTATTTGGAAAATCATCATATTCATCCAACTGTAGATGATATTTACAGAAATTTAGCTCCTAAATTGACTACATTATCTAGAACAACTATCTATAATACAGTAAAAGTTTTCGTGAAAGCTGGTATTGTATCTGAACTTAACATCGATAACTCAGAGCTAAGATACGACATAACGACTGAAACTCATGGACATTTTAAATGTGATAAATGTGGCAAGATTTACAATTTTAATACGGAAAACACAGTTGAAAGTTCCGATTTGAAAGGATTCAAAATCAATTCTACAAATATTTTGATTAACGGAATATGCAAGGATTGCTTGGAAAAAGAAAATGAATAGTGAATTTTACAAGATTGAGCCTAGAGATGATTTGTACATCAAGTTATTATTTATTTCTAAAACAGAACTTAAAATGAATGAAGAAGTGAAAAGAGGAATACTTCCTTTTTATCAAATGTACTATTGCCTTAAAGGAAATGGAACTTTTATTGTAAATGACAAAAAGATAGAAATTCTTCCTTTTGATGTATTAATAGTAAATCAAGGTTCCAGAATTACAGAAATTTCTAAATCAGAAAGTTTTGAGTTCTATACACTAGCTATTTCTGAAGTATCTTTCGATACAGAACAAAAAGATAAAGCAGTTCTTAGTATCAAACACAATCACATCAACGACCGTGATATGGTAATTTTGTACTATATCAACAAAATATTGGAAGAAGCCAAGTACAAGAGATTTAGATATCAAAGAGTGTGCTCTTGTTTGATTAGTATTTTGATTACAGAAATTCAAAGACGTGGCGATTTAAAATTCACAATGGATGATCCTGCACAAGATTCATTTACTAAACATGTCGAAGATTATATTTATGAAAATTTCAATCAAGAAATCACACTAGATTCTATTTCAGAAAAATTTATGGTCTCTAAGTCACATTTAATACACGAATTCAAAAATCATTACGGTAAAACTCCAATGCAATTTTTGCTAAACAGAAGAATGGAATCTGCAATGTTGTTATTAAAAACATCAAACAAGCCAATCAACGATATAGCAAAACTCTGTGGATTCAATTCCCAATCTTATTTCGATCAGGCATTTCGTAGAGTGGTGAAAGTTACACCTAACGATTATAGAAACAAATACAAAACAAAAATCAAAAAAATCAAAAAATAGACTTTGTTTAACACATGTTACAAACAAAGTCTTTTTTAATTAATCAAACACTTTTGATTTCACAAAAACAAGTTTATTTGTATCACTGTAATCTTCAGAAAAATTATATCCATCACAAGAGAACTTCTTCAATTGTTCAATATCTTCAACATTATTTCTTGCCATATAATTTACCATTCTACCTCTAAGAATTTTAGATGGAGTTGCTTTTGTCTTTAATTTAATATCTCCTTCTACAAATACTTCTTCTTTAAAATCAATCTTAACAGGTGTTTTATCTAAGTATTTGTAAATATTCTGTCCATACTCTTTTGATGCCAAATCGATTATTTCCTCACCTTTAAAGTGATTTCTTATTTCATCTTCCCAAAATTCATACAGATTAATTAATTTGTCTTCAAAATCCAATCTATATTTTGATATTTCATCTAATGGTCTTAGTATTCCGTAAAGTCCCGATAATATTCTGAGATGTTCTTCCAGATATCCTAATTGATTTTCATCCAATGAGTTGACATCCATGTATTGATATTGTATTCCGTCAAAGCTTAATATCGCACAACCTTTTGGTGCCTCATCGAAATATTGATAAAGGTTGTAACTTTCCTCTGCTATTTTGTCGGAACATTTCCACAATTTTTTGAGTTCTTCGATGGATTTTTCTTTTATAATCGAAACTAGCTCATTTTTCTTGCTTTCATATAGACAATCACAATTTTTGTTTTTAATTTTTCTAATTTTAAATGTTTTTGCGGGTGAAATTATAATCTTCATACTGTCCTCTACATATTTTTCATTCTACTAATTATATTACCATAAAAAAAGACTGAGTAATCTAATTCTAAGATCATTTTACCCAGTCTTATTTTTATGCTTCGTTTTCTTGTTTTGCGATAATATCTTTTACTTTCATAAGTCTCGTAATATTAGCACGTTCGTTTTCATCAAGCTTTGCTCTGATATATTTAATTGTTTCTTCCAAATCAGGAATTGTTCTATATTCCAAAGCATTTACTCTTCTTCTAGTTTGCTCAATTTCATCCGCCATTAATTGTGTAGCTTTTTCGATTTGAGCTAATTCCAACATATCATCCATAACTGAATTCAATGAGTCAATTGCCAAGTCCAAATCTTGTGATGTTTGAGCATATCCATAAGGATATATTTCACTAGAATCAGCTTCACCTTCACGAGAGAATTTCATTTGTGGAATAATTACACTCATTACGTTTTTAGTTTCAATATCTACATTTACCTTTGTTTTAGGAAATGATACTGCTTCATCTAAAAACTCTGGACTCATTATTGCACTTGCCATTAGAAAATCGCTGAATGAGTTTTGAAGTTTTTCTTCAACTTTTTCTCTTAGAGCTTTGTTCTCTTTTATCATGTCGATGAATTGTCTCATAAGTTCGTCTTGTTTATCTTTTAATAACTTATGACCTCTGGAAGATGTTTTGAGTCTAGCTTTTAGCTCCGACAGAGCCATTCTTGTAGGATTGACGTTGAGTCTTGCCATTACTCATCAGTCCCTTCACCATTTCCAAGATATTTATCTATTAATTCATCTTTAATTCTCTTCAATTCTGTACGTGGTATTTCTTTTAATAAATCCCAGCCAATATTAAGAGTTTCTTCGATAGATCTATCAGTATAATAACCTTGATCTACATATTCTCTTTCGAATCTTTCAGCAAATTTTGCAAATGCTTTGTCGGCATCACTCAATGCAGATTCACCAAGAATTGCAGATAATTGTTTTGCATCAAGTCCAGACGCATAACCTGCATAGATTTGGTTCATTGTATCTGCGTGGTCTTCTCTTGTTTTGCCTTTACCAATACCTTTATCTTTAAGTCTTGATAATGACGGAATAGCATTAATAGGAGGTTCATATCCTTTCTTGTATAATTCACGCGAAAGTATAATTTGACCTTCTGTAATGTATCCTGTCAAGTCTGGTATTGGGTGAGTAATATCGTCTTCTGGCATTGTCAAGATAGGAATTTGAGTTATAGATCCTTCCCTTCCAACGATTCTTCCAGCTCTTTCATATAAAGTTGCAAGGTCAGTGTACAAATATCCTGGATATCCTCTACGACCTGGAACTTCTTTTCTGGCAGCAGATACTTCACGAAGTGCTTCTGCGTAGTTTGTCATGTCTGTCATGATTACTAATACGTGCATTCCCTTTTCAAAAGCCAAGAATTCTGCGCAAGTAAGCGCCATTTTTGGAGTTGAAAGACGTTCAATTGCTGGGTCATCAGCTAAGTTCATGAACAATACTGCTCTGTCGATAGCACCTGTTTTGTTAAAGTCTCCGATGAAATATTGTGCTTCTTCAAATGTTATTCCCATGGCAGCAAATACTACGGCGAATTTATCATCTTTACCCAAAACTTTTGCTTGTCTTGCTATTTGAGCTGCTAATTTATTATGAGGAAGACCTGATCCTGAGAATATAGGAAGTTTTTGTCCTCTAACAAGAGTATTCAAACCATCAATTGTAGATACACCTGTTTCTATAAATTCTGATGGATAGTCTCTGGATACAGGGTTGATAGATGAACCATTGATGTCCACTTTATCTTCTGGAATAATTTTAGGACCATTATCTATTGGTCTACCTAAACCATCAAATACTCTACCAATCATATCTTCAGATACTCCAAGTTCCAAAGGTCTACCTAAAAATCTTACTGTAGTTTCTTGTAAGTTAATTCCTGATGTACCTTCGAATACTTGAACCATTGCTACATCGTGGTCAATTTCTACAACACGACCACGTCTTTTTTCTCCATCTTGTAATTCTATTTCAACAAGTTCATCGAACTTTACGCCTTCTACACCTTCTACCGCCATTAATGGTCCGACTACTTCTGTTACTGAATTATAATCTTTAATCATTAACGTTCACCTCCATTAACTAAATCGGTAATTTGTGATTTAATTTCTTGTTTAATTTCTTCAAATCTTTGTAGTTCATCTTCTGGAATGTTTTTAGCACGTGTGATTTTTTCTCTTACAGCAAGTTTTGAAATTTCAGATACATAAGCTCCTTCTTCCAAAGCTCTCAAAGATTCCTTGTGGAATGTTAAGATCAAATCTAACATCTTTGCTTGTTTGTCCAATGAACAGAATGTATCTGTTTCGTGGAATGCGTTTTGTTGTAAGAAATCTTCTCTTAATGATTTTGAAGTTTCAAGTTTGATTTGGTCTTCATCACTTAATGAATCACGTCCAACCAATCTTACGATTTCTAATAAAGATGATTCTTCTTGTAATAACTTCATAGCTTGTTTTCTAAAATCTGAGAAATTACTATCTACGTTACCATCCAAATATTCGTCGATTTTATCTTGATACAATGAATAAGAGTTAATCCAGTTTATTGCTGGGAAGTGTCTCATGTAACTTAATGCGTAATCCAATCCCCAGAATACTTTTACAATTCTAAGTGTTGATTGTGTAACTGGTTCTGAAATATCTCCACCTGGAGGAGATACCGCACCGATAACTGTCAATGATCCGTCTCTTCCATCACTACCTAAACATTTTACTTTTCCAGCACGTTCGTAGAAATCAGCAATTCTTGATGCCAAGTATGCTGGATAACCTTCATCACCAGGCATTTCTTCAAGTCTACCACTCATTTCACGAAGAGCTTCTGCCCATCTTGATGTTGAGTCAGCCATCATCGCTACCGAATAGCCCATATCTCTGTAGTATTCAGCGATTGTAATTCCAGTATAGATACTTGCTTCTCTGGCTGCTACTGGCATGTTTGAAGTGTTCGCTATTAAAACAGTTCTCTTCATCAATGATTGTCCAGTCTTAGGGTCAATCAATTCAGGGAATTCATTAAGAACGTCTGTCATTTCGTTACCACGTTCTCCACAACCTACATACACAACTATTTCAGCATCTGCCCATTTAGCTAATTGGTGTTGAACTACTGTTTTACCACTACCGAAAGGTCCTGGAATTGCTGCAGTACCACCTTTTGCAACTGGGAAGAATGTATCGATAACTCTTTGACCTGTGATCAATGGTCTGATTGGATCTTCCTTTTCCTTGTAAGGTCTACCATTTCTTACAGGCCATCTTTGAATCATATTTATTTCAATATCTTTAGAATCTTGTTCTACAACGCAAACTGTTTGATCAACAGTGAATTCTCCAGATTCAATTGATTTGATTTTACCAGATACATTAGCTGGAACCATTATCTTGTGAACAATTACTTCAGTTTCTTGAACTTCACCGATAATATCTCCTGCTTCTACTTCATCACCTACAGACTTGACAGGTTTGAATTCCCATTTCTTTTCTCTGTTTAATGATGGAGCGCTAACTCCTCTTAACAAGAAGTCTCCAGCTTTTTCTTGCAATGATTTTAATGGTCTTTGAATACCATCAAACATTTGCTCTAATATACCAGGTCCCAATTCAATTGATAGTGGGTGACCTGTAGATACAACTTTATCCCCAGGGCCAATTCCTGTTGTTTCTTCATATACTTGAATTGAGGCTTTATCGCCTCTCATTTCAATAATCTCTCCAATGAGCTTATCGTCTGAAACCTCAACAACGTCATATACGCTTGCGTTTCCCATTCCTTCAGCAACTACCAAAGGTCCGGATACTTTTAATACTTTACCTTCTTTCAATATAAGCTCTCCTTTACAAAATGTTCGCTCCAACAGCTTTTTCGACATTGGTATTGATTCTGTTCATTCCAATGTTCAAGCTACCTTGATTAGAAGGTATCAAGATAATAGCTGGTGAAACTTTATCATTATATCTATCTATTGTTTCTTTGATTTTTTCTGCTATTTGTTCAGTAATAAAAATCACTCCGTAGTCTTCTTTTGCTAATCTATCAACTGTTTTTCTAGCATCAGTGCTTTCAATAGATTCAAAAACATCTACTCCCAAAGCTTTGAAGACCAACACAGAATCTCTATCACCTACTACAGCTACTTTTTTACGCATAACTTAACCTCAACTTACTCCTGATATAATCAGGTTTCAATGAGTTAATCTTTCCTACAAAAATAATCCTAAGATTCTTAATTTCAGTTTCTTTTGCAAATAAATATCCAAACAAAACCTCAGGTCCATAAGTAACCTTTTTGATTTCTTTGATTTTTTCCATCAAATAATCATCCATTGCTTTTTCAAAGACAGATAAACTATTTGATTTCTTATACTCACTGATAGCTTCTTTTACATAGTAGTAAATTCTAGCTTGTTTGAATAATGGACTATCTTCGGTAATTTCAGAATGCAATTCACTTTCAAACTTTTCAGATTCAATACTACCATTAGGAATAATGACTTCTTTCAAAAATTCTAAACTTTTCTTTTGGTTTTGAACTCTAAGTAAAGTTTTAATATTAGTAAAATCTATCAAATCTTCGACGTATTCATTTATCAAATCTGAATCAATTTGTTTTGCAATTTCTGAAGTTTCCACAAAATACTCTCTGTCAGCATAAATATCTACCATTTGAGGATCTTTGTTTTCTTCGTAATCAGCGATTGAATCTTTGATAACTTTATCAAAATGTTCCATTTCAATTTCAGTATTTTCTCTAATTGAATCTCTCATGCTTTTAAATTCAATTCTAGTTATATCACTTAACATTGAAGAAAAATCTTCATCTTTTAGATATTCTTTAATCAACACTTTTAAATTATGATAATCGTATTTTAATGCCATTAAATCGACAGGAAATTGGAAACTACTCATATCATACATGTATTTATAAGTCTTTTTTAACTCATTTTTCAAAGCAACATCGTAATTCTTATAATTATCAAGCTTTGCAAATTCTGATTGATACACTGAATCCGAAAGTAATCTTACAGTTTCTTCTAAATTACTTGCATCTATCAGCCTTTCATAATCATTCTTACTCAACAATTCCTTTTCTTTGACACGAGTTATAGCAGATTGATGTATGAAATCTTCTTTTTTCATATTATCACCTACTTCTTAAAAAGAGTTTTTGCAATTTCTACTTCCAATTCATCTTTCATTGAATCGACCAGTGAAGAAAAATTATTATTGATTAATACATTACCTCTTTTAATACAAAATCCGCTGTCAACAGTTTCATCCGATATTTTTACATTAAAGTTTTCATTCTTCAAACTATCATACTTATCAGATTGTAATACTAACAAATCATCACTATTTAAATCCATTTTGGATAAACTGTTTGTTAGGTATTTTTTATAATCTTCAAGTGACATATTCTTTAATTTATCTTTTATTTTTTGTAAAACACTATCGATTACTTCTTGTTTTGCAAAAAGTGCATTATCTCTTGATTTTAAAACAACTTGAGATAAGTATCTGTCATATACGCCTTTTGCTTCAGATTCTGCTTTGTTTAATATTGTATCTTTTTCTTGATTAGCCTGGTCTATTTTAGTTTCAATGATTTTTTCTTTTTCTTGATTTGCATTATTTAGAATTTGTTCAGATTCTTTTTTTGCATCTTCAAGAATTTCATTAATTATATTATCTAAATTAGACATCTAAATCACCATTAAGCTTGGATTTGGTTCATTAATAAGAATGAAATAGCGAATGCTAAGATGGCATATAACTCAACCATTACGGAATAGATAATTCCTTTTGCTTGTTGAGGTTCATTCTTTGCTAAGATATTGATACCACTAACTGCTACTTTACTTTGAGCAATTGCTGAGAAATATCCAACAACACCTACTGGTATAGCTGCTGCAATGTAAACATATCCTTGTGCTAATGAAGTATCCCCACCAACAAGTTTGAATAGAATTAAAATACCAATTACGAATCCGTACAAACCTTGTGTACCTGGTAATAATTGAAGTACTAATGATTTACCGAATTTTTCTGGTTCTTCAATAACTACTCCAGCTGCAGCTTCCCCTGCTCTACCTACACCTTTAGCAGATCCCATACCTGAGAATAAAACTGCTATTACTACTGATAATACTCCTAAAACTAATCCACCGTTTTCTAAAAAGAATTTTTCCATAATATCCTCCTATTTGTTTGTTATGTTAAAATATTCTGATTCTGTTATAAGTTTCTTGAATGGCACTCCACCACCTTCGTAGAACTTGTTAAACATTTCTACGAAAATCAATCTAGCAGAGTGAACGTATGCTGACAAGTACGATAAGAATGCGTTGAATGCTTGGAACACCACGAATACGATAAGTCCAAATATGAATCCAATAATACTTGATCCAGCCATCATTTTTACAATCATATTAATTGCTACTGCAATGTATGCTCCTGATAAACCTAATGCCATAAGTCTCATATATGATACGAAATCTCCAATCCAGCCAGATATTCCGTACAATGAATACAATCCTGAGCCTAGCTTACCACCAATGCTTTTTGCATCTCTTCCTGCTGTTAAAACTATCCCCACTGCTGATGCTATGGCAATCCATTTTGCTACTGTCATTGCCATTGCAGGTAATCCTAATAGGTTACCACTTAATAATATCAATATACTAATAATAATTAAATACCATAGTCCTACATCATAAAATGCATCTAAAGGCTTGTGATCTCTAATCAACATATATGCCTTAATTCCTAATGCAAAGAATAAATGTATAAAAGCAAATATTAAGCATAAAACTATTAAAGTCATTGCGTTTTTGCTTGTGTCAATGATAGGTGTCATTGGTATAATTCCACCAAAGAACGATCCGTAAATGTATCCCCAGAACATCGAAGCAATCGATATGAACATAAAGAATTTCAAGAATTGCTTTTTCTTTTCATCAAGATTAAAAATCTTGAGAGCTACTATTATTGCTAAAAATACAATCAATCCATATCCCAAATCACCAATCATCATTCCTGAGAAGAAACAATAGAAAGGTGCCAATAATGGTGTTGGATCAACTTCGTTGTATTTTGGCAATGAATACATTCCCGTTATGCTTTCAAAAGCTTTTGCAAATCCTCTGTTTTTCAAAATAATCGGTACATTTGGATCATTTTTATCTGCTGGATTCATTTCCAAATAGTACTTGTTATTCAATGAGTTTTGTAGTACATTTTCAAAATCTTTTTCTTTGTCAGTAGGAACATATCCTTCGATTATATCAATCTTATCAGTCCTCTTAATTTTGCTTGTAGCTTCTTCTTTTAAGCTGTTGTTTTCAAGATAATCATGATAAATCTTAAATTGTTCAGTCAAATCTGTTTTTGATTTAATTTGATCTTCTATTTCTTTGTATTGCTTTTTGTTTTCAATAATTTGCTCGTCAATATTTCTGATTTCATCTTTTACAAGTCCATGTGATTTAATATTAATATTGACAAATCCATTGTCTCTTAGGATATCTTGTGCTTTTTCATAATCCTTACAGATAACAAGCAAGTAAACAAAGCCTGAATTACGAGAAATTTCTTCGATATAAATATCTTCAATGTCTTTTGTGTTTAATTTCAACTGATCGATGAATTTATCACTTACAGTTCCTGTAACTACCTTAACCCTTTCAAAATCATCAATCTTTGAAATATCCAAATCTAACTCCTCCCATGGAGTTAATTCAGATTTTTTTTGGTTCAAAGTTTGATTATTCTGATCTAATTCAGTTAGTCGTTTATCCAAAGATGAAAGTTCTTTGTAGTGTTCATCAAAGTCAAAATCAAGTGCTTTTTTAGTAAGCTCATCTAGTCTAAATGTTTTCTTACCTCGTTTTAATTCGTCTATCTTATTGTGCTTTTCTGAATACTTTTCAAGCAAATCTATAGCCCATTTTACTTTGGTAAGCTTTTCACTAGTGCTAACAATTTGTTCAGAATTATCTAAATTCCTTACCCCTTGATTTTCGTCTTCTACTTTCTTTTCATCAATATGAACATAATTAAACTTTTGAAGATCTTCGAGTAATTTTTCTCTATCATAATCAAATGAATACAAATCAAATTTGCTCATTTTTACAATAGCCATTAACTCACTATCCTTTCAACGATTTTGTCTACAAGTCCTTCAACTGTATCAATGTCGATGTTTTTAATACTTTCGTTATTCATCTTAGCTTTTTGTTCCAAATCTTTTGATTCTTCAATTGCTTTATTCTTTGAAGATTCAAGTTTTTCATTTCGAACTTTTTGTGCTTCGTTGATAATGTCATTGTATTTTTGTTCAGCTTCTGATTTTGCATCCTCTAAAATGCTTTTTCTTTTTTCATTAGCTTCATCGACAATAAGCTTAGCCTTCTCTTCAGCTTCTTTAATTTTTGATATAGCAGTATCTGACATTGTTTCACCTCCTAATTAGAGATGGTTTTAGAATATGAAAAATACTCTAAAACCATAAGTATATAACTAAAAGCTTTAAAGCTATTTAGTACCAAATAATCTATCTCCTGCATCACCTAAACCTGGCACAATATAACCGTGTTCATTTAATTTTTCATCAAGACCAGCTACGTATATATCTACATCTGGATGCTTTTCTTGAACCATCTTGATTCCTTCTGGAGCTGCTATGATATTAACCAATTTGATGTTTTTACATCCATGCTCTTTTAAGAAAGTAATCGCTGCCTCTGCAGAACCACCTGTTGCAAGCATTGGATCCACAACGATAATATCTCTTTCTTCAACATCTTTTGGCAATTTACAATAATATTCAACAGGTTTTAATGTTTCAGGATCTCTGTACAATCCGATGTGTCCAACCTTTGCTGCTGGTAGTACACTCAAAAATCCTTCAACCATTCCCAAACCTGCTCTTAAAATTGGAACTACTCCCAACTTTTTACCACTAAGAGTTTGGCCGGTAGTTGTTCCTATCGGAGTTTCTACTTTGCAATCTTCTAATTTAAAGTCTCTAGTAACTTCATAGCACATTAAAGTTGCTATTTCAGAAACTAACTGTCTAAATTGATTGCTTCCTGTGTTTTTATCACGTAAAATTGTTAATTTGTGTTTAATCAACGGATGATCAAATACAGTTACTTTACTCATAATTCCTCCTATAAAATAAACTTTATACTCTTTATTATAACATACTAAATTAATTCTATGTTATTGGCACAAGATTTTTTAAGCCTGTTCATTATACTTATACCCATTTTTTGTTCATTTACCCCTTCACAAATTAATAATTTATAATTTAATTTATCTAACTCCCTGAGGTAAGAAAAGATATTGTGTGCAAAATTCAAATAATCATTTCTTTTTGAAATTATTTTTACATTTTCGAAATTTACATTCGTTGCAGTTTCTTCACACAGTATAAATCCAATTTCGTCGGTATTTATTCCCAAGCTATTAACATAACTTTGTATGTTATCCATGTTTCCTTTGATTACTATGAGTTTTGTTTTAGGTGCATAGTGCTTGTATTTTTGTCCTGGGGATTTCGGAACAGTGTTAGAATCAACTAATGATTTATCGTACACAACCTCATCCAAATATACTTCCAGATCTTCTTTTGTGTAAAAACCAGGTCTAAGTATGGTGTACGGTTTCTCCGTCAAATCGACAACAGTGGATTCAATTCCAATGTTACAACTTCCTCCATCCAAAATCATTTCAATCTCACCTTTCATATCACTATACACATCTTGTGCATTAGTTGGTGATGGCCTTCCCGATTTATTTGCAGATGGAGCTGCTATTGGACAATTTGATTTATCTATCAAAAACCTTGCGATTTCATCCGATGGATTTCTAATTGCAACTGTATTTCCTCCACAACTTACAACGTCATTAACTTTGTCACTTTTTTTGAAAATTATAGTCAATGGACCTGGCCACAAATTATCCATCAATTTTTTTTGATCTTCAGTGATTTCTGACGATAAATTTCTGACCATTTCATCGTTAGTTACGTGCAAGATTAGTGGATTGTCTCTTTTTCTTCTCTTGACATCGAATATTTTTTTGCAAGCTTCTTCATCTAATCCATTTGCTCCTAATCCGTATACTGTTTCTGTTGGAAATGCAACTACACTTCCATTTTTTATTAAATCTGCAGCTTTTTCAAGTGCATGTATTTTGTTTTGTCCGTCTAATTTTTCAATAATCGTATTCATACTAATATCTTTCTAATATAGTTTTCATCAATTTATTCGAATCATGCACAATATAATCATAGCTAATATCACATATATCAGCTTCTATGATTTCTATGCCTAATTTTTCCATATTTTCACGATCTTCATCTGTAATATAAATCGGCGTAGAGTTTTCAATTGATTTGTATCTGTATTTCGCATATTTGTCTACTTCCTTGGAATTAACGACGATTTTGTCGATAATGTTTGAATTTGCGTGATCAATAATGGCAACTACATGATCTGTAACGCTGTAACCATTAGTTTCTCCAGGTTGTGTCATAATATTTAATATGTACACAACTTCTGCCTTTGTTTCTTTTAGTGCTTGTGATATGTCTGTTACTAAAAGATTGGGAATTATAGATGTGTATAATGATCCTGGTCCTAATAGAACAATATCTGCATCCATTATGCTATCTATGGATTCTTTTAATGGCAAAAGCAATTTAGGTGATGTGTATACCCTTTTGATTTTACCTCCGTTTTTTCTATTCAAAAACGTGATGTTCGATTCACCTTCAATAGTAGATCCATCTTCCAATTCAGCAAATAATTTGACATTATCCAAAGTCATTGGCAGTACTTTTCCTGTAATCGCAAGTACGTTACTTATTTCTTTTATTGCCTCGTTGAAATCGCCACATATATCATTCATCGCAGCTATCAATAAATTCCCTAAGCTCTGACCTTTTAATTGACCATTTGAAAATCTATAATTTATTAATTTTTCCATTATAGGTTCAGTATTAGCAAGTGCCACAAGACAGTTTCTAATATCACCAGGAGGTAACATTCCCAAATCTTCCCTGAGAACTCCACTTCCTCCACCATCATCAGCTACAGTTACAATAGTCGTTATGTTTGATGTGAAATTTTTGACGCCTCTTAGCAATATAGAATTACCTGTTCCTCCGCCTATAGTTACTATTTTTTTACCAAAATTTTTGGTCTCTGTGGGATACATAAACTTTTTCTCCATTTCCCTCAAGCCTTGTTGTCAAAGCTTGTGCTATTGCAACGGACCTGTGCTTTCCGCCGGTGCATCCTATTCCTATAACCAAGTTTGTTTTTCCTTCTTTTGAATATTTAGGAATCAAAAATTCCATCATATCCACCAATTTATCCAAGAATTCATTTGCTTCTTCAAATCCAAATACATACTCTTTTATATCTGTATTTAGTCCAGAAGATTTTTTTAATTCTGCTATATAGTAGGGATTCGGAAGAAATCTGACATCAAATACCAAATCTGCATCCAGCAAAATTCCATGCTTAAATCCAAATGATACTACAGATATTGCTAGTTTTGTGTCTACATCTTTAAGTGAAAATGCAGATAATATTTTTCTTCTCAATTCTCCCAGTGTCAAATTAGAAGTGTTGATGATTGAATCTGCTGAATTTCTGACTTCACTTAGAAGTTCTCTTTCATTAGCTATACCTTCTAAAATATTTCCATTGACTGCCAAGGGATGTGGCCTTCTATGTTCTTTGTATCTTCTGATTAGAATTTCATCTGATGCATCCAAATACAAAATTTTAACATCAATACTTTGATTTTTCAAAAGTGTTATGGACTTCATCAAATCAGCGAAGAATTCTCCACCTCTAATATCTACTACACAAGCTATTTTGTTGATTTTTTTCTTGCTTTTTGTAGTCAAATCGATAAAACTTAATAAAAGAGATGGCGGCATATTATCCAATGTATAATAACCCAAATCTTCAAAAATATCGCTACTGGCACTTTTGCCAGCTCCACTCATTCCTGTAATAATTACAACTTCCATGAAATCTCCTAATCGATGTTTATAATTCTACTAATATCCAACCCTGATTCAATTACTCTTTTGACGCTGTCATTCACATTTGCAATATTTTTTCTGTGATGAGCATCACTCCCTAAACTAAATTTAACATTATAATGTGAAGAAATTTTGATTTCTTCTACAGATAAGTGTGGATGATGGTTGTTAATCTCCATAACTGTGTTTGTTTTTTCGCATGTTTGTGCGATTTTTTCGATATCAACATCTATTTTATCTCCTGGATGAGTTATTATAAAAATATCGTTGTTCTCCAATGCTTTTACCATTGTATTTGTATTCAAATCAATCATTTTTTTCCTGACCGATTGTCCCATCCAGCTCATTCTTTTTAAAACATGATAATTATAAAAAGATTTTTTGTCTACAAATCTAACTCCATCATGAAATCCAAGATTGATAAAATCAAAATACTTTTTCTCTTCTTCTCTAATATCTATCTCTCCGTCGTAGCCAATTACGTTGGCTTCAACTCCCATCAGAATTTCAATATCGTCGTACTTTTCTTTGAGCCTATCAATTTCTTCACGTTGTACAGGAATTAATTTTCTTTTTATTCCGTACATTAAGTGTCCAGGACCGTGATCAGTTATGCTTATAGTCTTTAATTTTTTTACTCTCGCTTCTTGTACAATTTCTTCGATTGTACTTTTCCCGTGATTGTTACGACTGTAAACTGAATGCACGTGATATTCTCTGGTTAATTTTATTTTATCTTCCACCGATAATTCTCACTTCTGGTTCTAACTTCACATTGAACTTATCAAACACAACTTTTTGCACATGTTCTATAACCTCTACAACGTCAGAGCATTTTGCATCTCCAACATTGACTATGAATCCACAGTGTTTTTCACTAATCATTGCATCATTGTATCTGTATCCTCTAAGCCCTGCTTCATCAATCAATTGTCCCGCAAAATGTCCTTCTGGCCTTTTGAATACAGAGCCACATGAAGGAAGTTCCAATGGTTGCTTTGATGTTCTTCTTTCTGTGTAATCGTGAAAATTATTGAGGATTTCTTGTTGATCACCTTTTTTTAGCAAAAATTCAACTTCCAAAACGACTAATTTTTCATCTTGAACCCTTGAATGTCTGTAGGAAAAATCCATCTCATCACAGTTAAAATATTTTACATTCAAATCTGTATCAATAACCTTAACTCTGTGAACAATATCTTTCATTTCTGTTCCATATGCACCTGCATTCATTGTAATAGCCCCTCCAATGTCTCCGGGTATGCCGCTAACAGCTTCAAAACCAGCGTAAGAGTTATTAATAGCTAATTTACTGACAGTGCTCAATAACGCCCCTGATTTTGCAGTTAAAATATCACCATCAATTTTCATGTCGTTGAAATTATCGTGTAATTTAATTACGACTTCTCTCAACCCTTCATCGCTAACTAACAGATTCGATCCATTGCCTATAATTCTGTAGGCAAATCGATTTTGTTTTATTAATTGAATGGCATTTATTATTTGTTCTTCATTTTTAGGAAATATCATAACATCACAACTACCTCCAATTTTGAAAGTAGTGTGATTTTTCATTGGCTCATCGTATAAAATTTCTCCGATATTTTTCCCATCAAAAACTTTTTTATAAATGTTCATAAGCTTGCTCCGCACTGTACAACGTTCCAAAAATTATAATTACATCGTCTTTGAAATGTTCAATAGCATAATCCACGGCGTCATTTACATTTGGTTTTGCGACAACATTATCGCTGTATGCTTCGATTTGATTTTTCAAATCTTCTGCTTTTAATGCCCTTGGTGAATCTGGCGTAAATGTCACAAATGCTTTGGCATTTTCATGGATTAGTTTGATTTCATCGTTATAGTCCTTGTCTTTCAATACACCGTAAACAAATACGATCTTCTTATCACCAAACACAGATTCTATTGATGATTTCAAAGCTTTAACCCCATCGGCATTGTGTCCGCCATCGTATATTACTGTTGGGTTGTGTCTAATCACATCAAATCTTGCAGGAATATATGCGTTTTTGAAACCATTGATGATATCTTCATCAGACAAATCGAGTTCATCTCTTAATACATCAATAGCACTCAATGCTAATTGTGCGTTAAATAATTGATATCTTCCAACCAATCTAGTTTCAATATGCAAATTTTTCCAATCAAACGAATTATGTGTAGCGTTGATTTCAATATTTTTCGCCTCATCAAAATCGCAAATGTATAGTTTGTTATCTCTTTCTTCTGCAACTTCTCTGAATACATCCAATACACTTTCTTGTTGATTATAAACCACACATCTTCCATTTTGTTTCATGATACAAGCTTTTTCATATGCAATTTCTTCCAAAGTATTTCCCAAATATTCTTGGTGATCCAATCCAATTTTTGTAATTACAGACAACAATGTTTCATCTGTAGCGTTGGTAGAATCCAATCTTCCGCCCATTCCAACTTCAAGAACCACATATTCGCATTTTTGTTCTGCAAAATAATAAATTGCACACAAAGTTATAAATTCAAATGTAGACACCTTTATATCATTTTCTTCAATAGTATCCTTGATAATTTCGAAAATTCTCATGAAATCTTCTTCTGAAATTTCTTTGTCGATTTTTATTCTATCGTAAAAATTAATAATGTGAGGTGATGTAAAAAGTCCAGTTTTATAACCATGTTCTTTTAGTGTTTGATATATAAAAGTTGATGTAGAACCCTTACCATTAGTTCCTGCAACGTGGATTATTTTAAAACTTTTTTCGGGATTACCTAGAATTTTCAAAGTTTTTTGCATTCTATCAAGTCCCAACTTGTAACCATCTCTTCCAATTTTATCCAAATATTCATAAATTAATTCACTATTCATTTTTATCTCCTAAATTTAAATATATATATCTAATTATATCATTACTTGCTATAATATAAAAAACTCGAGCATTTAAACTCGAGTTAATTTTTAATTCATCATTTTTAATTTTTCAGCTTGATCGTAACTTGTCAAATCATCGATCATTTCTTCAATATCTCCATCTAAGAAATTTTGTAATTGGAATATTGTTTTGTTGATTCTGTGATCTGTTATTCTTCCTTGTGGGAAGTTGTAAGTTCTAATTCTTTCAGAACGATCCCCTGTACCAACTTGAGATTTACGAGCATCTGCTCTATCTTTGTTCTTTTCTTCTTCCATCAAATCATATAATCTAGATTTTAAAACTTTCATCGCTTTATCTTTGTTCTTGATTTGTGATTTTTCATCTTGACAAGTCACTACAAGGCCTGTTGGAATGTGCGTTATTCTAACAGCAGAGTCAGTAGTGTTTACACATTGACCGCCATTACCACTTGCTCTGAATACGTCAATTCTCAAATCTTTTTGTTCAATCTTAATATCAACATCTTCGGCTTCCGGTAACACAGCAACAGTTGCCGTAGATGTGTGAATTCTTCCTGAACTTTCAGTTTGAGGAACTCTTTGAACTCTGTGAACTCCTGATTCGTATTTTAATCTAGAATAAGCACCTTTTCCTTTAACCATCATTACAGCTTCTTTAACACCGCCAACACCTTGTTGTTGAATATCCATAACTTCAGTTGTCCAGCGTTTTTTATCAGAATACATTTGGTACATTCTTAAAAGTTCACCAGCAAATAAACCTGCTTCATCTCCGCCAGCGCCTGCTCTTATTTCAATAAATACATTTTTTTCGTCGTTAGGATCTTTTGGTAACAACAAAATCTTCAATTCTTCTTGATCGTTTTCGATTTGTTCTTCCAATGTTGATATTTCGTCTTTCAATAGTTCTTCCATTTCACTATCTCCAGTAGTTCCCAACAACTCTTTATCTTCTTCTAAATTTTTTAAATTATCTTTGTATGCCAAATATTTATTAACAACTGGTTCTAAATCAGCGTGTTCTTTCATTAATTTCGTCCAATTTTCCATGTCAGCGATAACTTCAGGATCTGCGACTTTTACTTCTAAGTCTTTGAATTTATCTACAACACTATCCAAATTTTCAAACATAATTACCTCCTCGCAATTATTACTCTATCAAAACCGTTAAAGTCTTTTATGCAGTAGTGATTATTAAATCCATTTTTATCTAAAATTTGAAATATACTCTCTCTTTGATTATATCCTATTTCAAAAGCAAGCATACCATCTTCATTCAAATAATCACCAGCTTTATTTATTATTTTTCTATAAAAATATAGTCCATCATCTCCGCCAAAAAGTGCAGAGCGTGGTTCTTTTAAAATCTTTGTTTCAAGTGAATCGAAATCTTTTTTGTCTATATAAGGTGGATTGGAAACTATCAAATCATACTTAGAATTCACATTCTCATACAGATCAGAATAAATAAACTCAACATTATTAGCATTTAAACTTTCTGCATTTTTCTTGGAAAGTTCAATAGCCTTTTTGTTTATATCCACACCCAAAACATTTGAATTCAATTCTAAATTCAAAGTGATTGATATTATTCCAGATCCAATTCCGATTTCAAGTATATTGTCAAACTTACGATTAGTCTTGATTATTTCGTCTACTAAAATTTCAGTATCAAATCTTGGAATTAAAACATCAGGATCTGTATAAAACTTTCTATTGTAAAAGTACTTAAACCCAAGTATATATTCGATTGGAATATCCTCATCGTAAAGTCTTTTGTATTCTAAAATTATTTTCTCATCATTCTCATTAATCTCATCATTTGAATGAATAATAGAATCAGAAAAACTATAGTTATATAATTTTTCCAAAATCATCAGACAATCAGATTTGTCGAATAAACTGTAAATATCCTTGATTACCATAAATCTTCATCTTCTTTTTCTGGAGTAACACTTTTAAGTGCCAATATAGCAACTTCTATCATCTTGTCGTCAGGCTCTCTTACTGTAAAATACTTTTGAACCCATAATCCAGGTTTAACAAGTAGTGCCGTTATTGTATTATCGTATTTTCCGATTAATCTGTTAATTTCATACGAAATTGATACAATCACTGGAAGTAATATTATACGATACAACATTCTCATCAACTGATTTGGCCATCCAACTAAACCCAACACCAAAATAGAAATTATCATAACCGTAAACAAAAAACTAGTACCACATCTTGGATGAAGTCTACTTTGTTTTCTAACATTTTCAACAGTCAAATCCAGTCCTTGCTCATAGCAATAAATACTCTTGTGTTCAGCACCATGATATTCAAAAACTCTTTTCATATCTTTTGAATGAGAAACTATAAAAAGATATGTGAAAAATATTATAATTCGTATCATTCCTTCGATTAAATTGAAACTGAAAGATGAATGATTTAGCTTAACAAATGATGTAAGAAAAGTTGGAATGAAGAAGAAAAACAGTAATGCCAATGCCACTGATGTAATTATAGAAAACACATTTTCTACATTTCTGGCATTGTTTTTAAAATGCTTATCGAAGAAGTTTTCGCTATCATCTTCGTAAAAACTTGCTGAATACATCAAAGCATCCATTCCCAACTTCATCGAATCAAACAAACTAACAACTCCTCTTATAAAAGGAATCTTCATCAAATTTATTTTATTGTTTTCTAAGTCTTTTACAACCAAATCAATTTCTTGATCAGGCTTTCTGACCGCTATGGAGTACTTTGAAGGGCCTCTCATCAGAACTCCTTCGATTAAAGCTTGTCCACCAATTGTAGTTTTCTTCATTTCAATTTACCTTTTCATCGTTCATTATCTATTTTTTAACACAAAAATACCAGCACCAAAAAGGTACTGGCAAAAATGCTAATCCATATTGTATTTTTTCTTGAATTTTTCTACTCTACCACCATGTTCTACAAATCTTTGACGTCCTGTATAAAATGGGTGACATTGACTACAAACTTCGACGTTTATGTTTTCTTTAGTAGATCCTACTTTAAAAGTATTGCCACAAGAAGCGCAAGTTACTGTAGCTTCGTGGTATTCTGGATGTAAATCTTTTTTCATATTATCACCTCGTTTTTCTCAAAATTATTTTCGACTTACCTATTATAACACATGAGTATGAACTTGTCTACAAAATTTGAATATTTCAGTATAAATTTATTTACAAACTTTGCAAATTATTTATTGATTTTACAAATTCTTGGTTTGATTTTGTGTTTTTAATCATTTTTATAATTTGGTCTGCAATATTTTTGTTTTCTTGTGAATTCAATTGTTTTCTTATTTTATTAATTGCTGATAATTCTTCTTTTGTAAGAAGTAATTCATCTTTCCTAGTTCCGGATTTGTTCAAATCAATTGCAGGGAACACTCTCTGTTCCGACAGGCTCCTATCCAATTTGATTTCCATATTTCCAGTTCCCTTGAATTCTTCGAAAATAACATCATCCATTCTGGATCCTGTTTCAATCAAAGCTGTCGCCAATATAGTCAATGAACCGCCTTCTTCAATATTTCTTGCCGCGCCAAAAAATCTTTTAGGACCATTCAATGCTAAAGGATCAAGTCCGCCGGATAAAGTCTTACCTGAATAAGGACTAGTAACATTATATGCACGAGATAATCTAGTAATTGAATCGACCAATATTACGACATCTTTCTTGTGTTCTACAAGCCTCTTGGCCCTCTCTATCACGATTTCAGCAACCCTAATATGATTTTGAGGCATCTCATCAAAAGTAGATGCTACGACATCTGCTCCCAAAACAGAACGCTTCATATCTGTAACTTCTTCCGGCCTTTCATCAATTAACAAAACAATAACATGAATTTCCGGATAATTTTTTCTTATAGAGTTTGCTATGTTTTTTAGCAAAGTCGTCTTACCTGTTTTAGGTGATGCCACAATCAAACCTCTTTGACCTTTTCCAACGGGACTTATCAAATCCATAATTCTCATTGAAACATTCTTTGAATCTCTTTCTAAAGTCAATCTTTCTCTTGGATAAATCGGTGTCAAATTCTCAAAATCAGGTCTATTTCTAAGATTTTCAACAGTATCTCCATTTACACGATTCACATAAATCAAAGCATTGAATTTTTCTTTATCCTTTTTCTCACGAGATAATCCCTCTACAAAATCCCCTGTCTTTAGTTTAAATCTTCTAACTTGAACAGGAGGTACATAAATATCATCATCTCCTGAATCATATCCTTCCGATCTCAAAAATCCATATCCATTTTCGTGTAAATCCAATATTCCTTCCACTTTCAAAGGATCTTTCAAATCTTTTTCATCATTTGAAGAAGAATCTTCGTAATCTTCCTCAGAGTTATTTCTCTCATTAATATTAACTTGACTAATAATCTCTTTTATCAAATCTTGCTTATTATATTTACTAATACCTGCAACACCTACAGCTTTAGCAATAATCTTCAAATCTTGTAATTTTTTAGATTCTAATACATCTTTTTCCAATAAATTTCCTCCTAAATACCTTGGTACAAGAAATACAATCCAAATAACATCAATACTGCACCAAGAACTATTTCTATAATTTTAGAAACCGTAGTATATGAATCATTTTGAATAATCTCTTCGACTTTACCCATCAACAAAGCAGACATAAATACCAAAAAGCAATTCCCAATACCATAAAAAACGAACAAAATAATAGAAAATAAAATATTTCTAGTATTAGCCGCTATAGCCATCAATGAAACCAAAACAGGTGTAGAACATGGCGATGCAAACACCGCTTGAATAACACCAGCTATAAAAGCTCCCAAAAGCCCAGTCTTTGTAATCTTACTGGATTTATTGAGGCTAATAATCTTGATAACATGCCAATTTTGAAACGCCATAAGAATTAAAAGTATTCCAACAATGATATAAAATACTCTACTAAATTGATTTAAAATTTTACCAACCAAGGCAGCCGTCAATCCAAAAATAGTGAAAACTAAAATGCTACCTAAACTGAAAACCAACGCCACCTTGAACGATTTTTTCTTATCGTAATTATTCCCCGACAAATACCCAATTATAATTGGAATCATCGGCAATGAGCAGGGAAGAAAACTAGTCAAAATTCCCGCAATCAAAGAAATAATTGGTGCCAAATAAACATAATCTTTTACTAGCTTTGATAAAAAATCTAATAAACTATCCATTGATCATATCCGAAATCAATATTTCTAATTCGTTTTCTTTTAACAAACCTTCGTGAATATATCCCTTTTTACCATTAACAGTAACCTCTTGGAAATATTCATCCATCACGCTTTGAGCCTTATCGGAAAATTTAAAATCTTCTTTTAAAGGAATAAAAATTTGTGTAGGTGTAACTCTAATACCAGCTTGTGATGCAAAATCATTGTTCACATTTACTTCAACATCCTTAACAACGGCTTTCCCCTTGAACTTATTGAAAGTATTGTCTATATATGGAGCCATTTCCTTACAAGGAGCACATTCAATCCACGTAAAGTTTACAAAAACAGGCTTATCATATGAAAAAAACTTATCAAAACCAGCATCCTTTCCAGCAAATAAAACATCTTCCTTGTCTACTTCCTTGTAAGCTTCCTTGAAATTATTCAAATCTGATGAACTTTTATTCTCACTACTAGAACTACTATCTCCTTTAACATTTCCATCAGTCTCAGTTTGCTTAGAACTATTATCATTATTAATTGGCATAACTGGTTTATTCTTTATAAAAAACATAATCAAAACAGCTACCGCAATAAATGCAATAACTAAAATAGATTTTGATTTATTACTCTTCATAATCATTTCCTTTCTTTACTTTTAACCTATTAGATATTCAAATTACTATTGATTTACTATATTATTATATCAAACTTACGTTCTTAATTACACCTCAATTCATTTTCATAATATAAGATTTTAGCTGTGAGGCTGAGCGAGTGAGAACATTAAATTTTTCCCAAGATATTCGTGCAAGATGTTTGCTCTGATTTTTGACCTACATGTGTCTTGCAATTGTAAATCTAGCGAAACCTTCGAGCAAACAATCGAAGCTAAGAATATCATACGGAGAAAATAATCATAAATTCAAGCGAAGAGAACCGTTAAAAAATCGCACTGTTTGATCGTTAGCGAGTTTGCGATTTTAGGTTCACAAGCTTAAAATTTATTTATTTTCGTAGTCTAGATATTCGTGCGAGATGTTTGCTAAGGTATATACCTATGTGTATCCCGCAACTGTTGTCTAGAGAAATCTTTACTCCATTTTCTATCTATAGCAAAAATTGCACAAAAAAAGATCTAACGGATTAAATCACGTTAGACCTCAATTGTTTGGCGACTACCTACTCTCCCACGACGTTTCCATCGTAGTACCATCGGCGTTAAGAGGCTTAACTTCTGTGTTCGGCATGGGTACAGGTGTATCCCTCTTGCTTTTATCACCATACTTATTCACTTTTCATTTCCAATCAATAACAGTATATATTTCCAGTCAAGTTTTCGATTTAT
>NZ_QGTH01000004.1 GCF_003182075.1 Finegoldia magna | reverse complement strand
CAAATCTTACATACCTAATATTTAGTTGTTATTCAATTTTTCTAAGCCTAAATTTTTAGGCTTGTTTGACATGCCTTAAATTTCAAGATAAATTATTTTTTATTCTCTCTTGACATTTGATAGCTGGTCTTAAATATTTACTTATTTAATATTATCACATTTTTGATGATAATCATAACCATAATTTCTATAGAATTCATCTTTGAATTCTAAGTATCTATCTTCTTCTATAGATTTTCTAATATTTTCCATCAATTTGATTAAAAATCTCAAATTATGAATAGACAATAATCTTGCACCTAGGATTTCATCTACATTTAGTAAATGTCTGATATATGCTCTAGTATGGTTTTTGCAAGCATAACAATCGCAATTATCGTCAAGTGCAGAAAAATCATCTTTATATTTTGCGTTTTTAACGACTAATTTACCTTTAGAAGTTAAGGCTGTACCATTACGAGCAATTCTTGTAGGAAGAACACAATCACACATATCAACTCCATGTTCAACTGCTTCGAATAGGTAATCCGGTGTACCAACACCCATTAAATATCTTGGTTTATTTTCTGGCATAAAATCAGTTGTAAAATCTAATAAATCAATCATCAAATCTCTAGGTTCGCCTACGGATAATCCACCTATAGCATAGCCTGGCAAATCAAAATCAATTGTATTTTTAGCAGAATATTCTCTTAAATCTTTGTACATACCACCTTGAATAATCCCAAAAAGATTTTGCTTATCAGTGTTTTTATGATAATCTTTACATCTTTTAAGCCATCTTAACGTTCTTTTCATTGAGTCTTCTGTATATTCATAACTTGCTGGATAAGGAACACATTCATCAAAAGCCATCATTATATCGGATCCCAAATCATTTTGAATTTCCATTGATTTTTCAGGAGATATAAAATGTTTTGATCCATCAATATGGCTTCTAAATTGTACTCCTTCTTCAGTAATTTTTCTTGTCTTACTCAAACTAAAAACTTGAAATCCACCACTATCTGTTAGAATTGGTCTATCCCAATTCATGAATTTATGAAGGCCATCTGCTTTTCTGATAATTTCTTGACCCGGCTTTAAGTATAAATGATATGTGTTAGATAGAATTATTTGAGAACCAATAGATTTCAATTCATCATTGTTCATTGCTTTAACTGTTGCTCTTGTGCCTACAGGCATAAACACAGGTGTTTTTATAACACCATGATTTGTTTCTATTGTCCCTGTTCTTGCTTTGCATTGAGACGATTTTTTCTCTAGTGTAAATTTAAACATTCTTGCCTCCATTTATGAACATAGCATCCCCAAAGCTAAAAAATCTAAAATCATTTTGCTTTGCTTTTTCATAAGCATCAAAAATGTATTCTTTCTTTGAAAAAGCACTAACCAACATCATTAAAGTAGACTTAGGTAAATGGAAGTTAGTGATTAAGCTGTCCACGATATTAAATTCAAAGCCTGGATAGATGAAAATATCTGTCCAGCCACTTTCAGCTACTAGTTTTGAATTATTATTGTGTGTAACTGTTTCTAAAGTTCTTACGCTTGTAGTCCCTACCGCTATAATCTTATGTCCTTCACTTTTTTGTCGATTAATAATATCTACAGCTTCTTGACTTATAGTATAATATTCAGAATGCATATGATGATCTTTAACATCATCTACTTTAACAGGTCTAAATGTTCCTAGTCCCACATGTAATGTTAAAAATACTACATAAATTCCTTTTTCTTTGATTTTTTCTAAAAGTTCATTTGTAAAGTGAAGGCCTGCTGTAGGAGCTGCTGCACTTCCTTTGTGTTTTGAATAAACTGTTTGGTACCTTTCTTTATCATCCAATTTTTCTTTAATATATGGAGGAAGTGGCATATTCCCAAGTTCATCCAATCGCTCTTCAAAAATTCCTTCATAATCGAATTTTAAAATTCTAGATCCATCTTCTGTAATGTCTACGACTTTTGCGCTTACTTTATCAGAAAATTCTATTACTTGACCTAACTTCATTTTCTTTCCAGGCTTTACCAAACATTCCCACTTATCTTCTGTTTGTTGTAGAAGTAAAACCTCAATTTTTTCTTCTTTTCCTGGTCTGTGTCCAAAAAGTCTAGCGGGAATAACTCGTGTGTTATTACATACTAAAACATCACCAGGGTTTAAATAATCTATAATATTATAAAACTTTTTTATTTCTGTATTTCCGTTAAATCTATCCATAACCATTAGCTTAGATTCATCTCTTTTATCTAATGGAGTTTGTGCGATAAATTTTTCATCTAACTCGTAATCAAAATCATCTGTATTCATCTTATAAAATCACCTCTTTCTAACTATATTAAAATGTTTGTACGCTTTATCTGTGACAATTCTTCCTCTTGAGGTTCTATTGATGAATCCTATTTGCAACAAATAAGGTTCATAAACATCTTCAATAGTAATCCTTTCTTCGCCAGTGGCCGCTGCAATTGTATCAACACCAACAGGTCCACCATCAAAATTATTAATCATTGTCATTATTATTTTTCTATCAACATAATCTAGTCCACATTTGTCTACTTCTAACAAATTTAAACCACGATTACTTATTTCCTTTGTAATAGTTCCGTCTGCTCTTACTTCTGCATAATCCCTAACTCTTTTTAATAGCCTGTTAGCGATTCTTGGAGTGCCTCTACTTCGTCTTGCTATTTCCATGGCACCTTCTTCATCAATGCCTATTCCCAAAACACCCGCAGATCTAGTAACTATTTTCTTCAAACTTTCTATATCATATAACTCTAAGTTTAATAGAACACCAAATCTATCGCGAAGTGGTCCTGTCAATTGACCAGATCTTGTAGTAGCACCAATAAGTGTAAATTTCTCCAAATCTATTCGTAAGCTTCTTGCAGAAGGTCCTTTTCCCACTATAATATCCAACGCATAATCTTCCATTGCAGGATACAAAATTTCTTCAACAGAACGATTGATTCTGTGTATTTCATCTATAAACAAGACATCATCTTTTTGTAAATTTGTAAGAATACTTGCCAAATCAGAAGGCTTTTCGATTGCAGGTCCACTAGTAACCCTTAGGTTAACTCCCATTTCATTAGCTATAATGTGTGCTAAAGTAGTTTTACCTAATCCAGGTGGTCCATATAATAGAGCGTGATCCAATGGTTCATTTCTATTCTTTGCAGCTTCAATAAAAATTGACAATTTCTTCTTGACTTTATCTTGACCAATATAATCGCTCATCCATTTTGGTCTTAAATTAAAATCAATATCTTCGTCGCTTTTCGTAAAAGATGCTCCAACAATTCTATCGTTTTTATCTTCCATTTTCTCACCCTACCTACTACTGTCCAAGCTTTTCATTGCTTTTTTCATTATATCTTCAATTGATAATCCAGAAATATCAGTGTTTTCGATAAATGCATCCACATCATTTTTAAAATAACCAAGTTGTAATAATGCTTCTCTTGCAAATTCTGAATCACTTGATTTTTTCACTTCTTTGTTAACAGGTTTTTCTGATGGCACAAAATCTTTTTCGATTTTTTCTTTTAGCTCTAAAATAATCCTTGATGCTGTTTTTTTGCCAATGCCTGGTGCTTGTGTTAGAAGTTTAATATCATCAGTGATAATAGCGGTTTTACATTCATCAACTGTCATAGTTGATAGTACATTCATTGCATATTTTGGACCAATAGATGTTACATCTGTTAACAAATTAAATAAGTCTCTTTCTTTTTGAGATGAAAATCCGTACAAAATACTTGCATCTTCTCTTTCGACAAATTCAGTATATACTTTATATTCATCAAATGCACTGACATTATCCCTAAAAAAATCAGTTATGAATATTTTATAACCAATTTTGTTGTTTTCCAATACTATGTAATTTTCATGAACTTCAGTAATAACTCCAATAATATACGAATACATATTATCTCCTATTTCATTTCATTTAGATATTTAAATTTACTTCCAAAAATGTGACACAAAGCCACAGCTACAGCATCTGCAGCATCATCAGGTTTAGGTATATCGTTAAATTTTAAAATTGTTTTAACAGTTTCTTGTACTTGTCTTTTATCAGCTCTTCCATATCCTACAACTGCTTGTTTAATTTGAAGAGGAGTATATTCATAAAGACATAAATTCTTATTGATACAGCTTAGAATTTCTACTCCTCTTGCTTGAGATACAGTTATTGCTGTCTTTACATTTTTATTGAAAAACAATTCTTCAAATGCGCAATCTTCAGGTTGAAATTCATCGATAATTTTGTTCATCTCGTTGTAAATAAATGATAATCTGTCAGGTAATGGTGATTTTGAACTTGTTGTGATGCAACCATATTCAAGACATTTTATTTTGTTATTATCATAATCCAATATAGAATATCCAACGATTGCTATACCAGGGTCAATTCCTAAAACTCTCACTTATTATCAAATCCTATACTCTAATATATTTTAACATGTTTTAATATTATATCATAAACATTTTGACTTGTTAATTTGCCTATATGTTATAATATAATCAGTTAAAAGGAGAAAAAATGAAGACAATTTTAATAACTGGTGCCAGCGGAGGTATTGGAGAAGGAATTTGCAAAATGTTAGAAAATCATCCAGAATATAGAATCGTTGTGCACTATTTTAATAATGAAGATAAAGCTAAAGAAATCGTTGAAAATATTAGAAATAAAGGCATAGATGCAATATCATATAAGTGTGATTTAAGAAATTTTGATGAATGCAAAAAAATGTTCGAATTAATTAGAAATAAATTTAGATGTGTTGATATATTGATTAACAACGCAGGAATATCTATTGTAGATCAATTTCAAGATATTAAAGTTAATGATTGGTATAATATGTTTGATGTTAATGTGCATGGAACCTATCATATGTGCAAATTAGCATTGGAAGATATGTTAGATAAAAAGGAAGGAAATATTATTAATATTACTTCAATTTGGGGAATGATTGGCGGATCAATGGAATCTTGTTACTCAGCAACAAAAGCTGCAATAATAGGGCTTACAAAATCCTTAGCTAAAGAATTTGGATATAGTAACATTAAAATAAATGCTATTGCCCCTGGAGCTATAGATACACCTATGTTAGATAACATCTCAAAAGATGATTTAGATTACGTTATAGAGGACACTCCCATGGGAAGACTGGGAACACCTGAAGATATTGCAAATCTTGTAGAATTTTTAATATCAGATAAAAATTCATTTATGACTGGGCAAATATTAAGTCCAAATGGAGGTTTTGTAATTGTTTAAAGAAAATTTAACCGATATAAAAATTTTAATAGTTGAAGATGAGAAAAACATATCAAATGCAGAAAGAAAATACTTAGAAGTTGAAGGATTTCAAGTTGATCAAGCATTTGATGGACAAGAAGCTATTACTATGATTAATACAACTGATTATTCATTAATTATTTTAGACTTAATGTTGCCAAAAGTTAGCGGTGAAAAAGTTATGGAAGTAATTAGATCTAGAACTGAAACACCAGTAATCATGGTTACAGCTAAAGTAGATGAATCTGAAATATTAGAGGGTTTAAAACTTGGAGCTGACGATTATATTACTAAACCTTTCAGTTTAAAAATATTAGTTCAAAAAGTAAAAACAATTCTCAGAAGAGTTGAAAAGCTTGGCCTCCCAAAATCCGAAAAAATTTATTTTGATAATGGACGTGTAAGTATTTCTTTTGAAGATAACACGTTTATTAAAGACGGAGAAAGCATAAATCTTACTAGCAATGAATTTCAAATAATCAAAACTTTATTCTCTAATCCCAATAAAATATTTACCAGAGATGAAATAATAGAATTATCTTTTGGTTATGATTATGAGGCTTTTGACAGAGCTATAGATACTCACATTAAAAATATTAGACATAAAATTGAAGATAATCCAAAAAAACCTCGTTATATTAAAACAATTTATGGCGTTGGCTATAAGTTAGGTGTATACGATGAAGCTTAAGTCGGAAATATTATATGAGTTTTTAAGAGCTATTATATTTCCTATCATGTTATTGTCATTTATTGCGGTATTCATTTTTCAATTATCATTCAGAAATTTTGTTAACAATGAAGAACTAAACAGACAAAACAAAATTGAACAGCTAACTAAAAACTTATTTTTAGATCAACAACAAGGATTGAGCATAAAAAGTATTGATAAGTACATGTGGTATTTGAGTGAGTTAGATCTTGATGTTATTTTTTATGACAATAACGATAAGGAATTATATTCTTTTAAAGAAGGATTCGAATTAGCTAAGAAAACTCCACTTTATAACACTATAATAAAAGATGTATACGATGAAAACAACAAAAAAATAGGTCATATCAAATATATTTATAGGATTAATAATAATTTCAAACAAAGAGGAGAAGTGTTCATAACAAACTTATTAAGATTAATAATTTTATCCACATTTTTATCATACTTTACAAGTTTGATAATATCAATTTTCCTTTCAAGAAAGGTGACTAATCCTATTGAAGAATTAACTCAAGCTACAGTCAATATAAGAAAACAAAACTACATTCTACCAATTATAAAAAGTAATATAGTTGAAGTAAATCAATTATCCCAAAATATCAATTACATGGCAAATTCATTAAAATCTCAAGAATTTAATCGAAAACAATATGCACAAAATATTAGTCATGAATTGAGAACCCCTTTAACTAATTTAAGGTTAAATTTAGAATTGATTCAAGACGGCATTATGGAACCTAATGAAGAAAATGTAAGTACTCTTCTAGTAGAAATTGATAGATTGACTAGCTTAATTAATCAGCTAAATAATACATTTAAAAAATCAACTCCAGAAACTATATATAATCCTACAGATTTTAATCTAACTGAATTTTTACATGAAATATTTAAATCTATGAAAACACAATATGATAAAGCAGGAGTTTTATTTGATATGGAAATATCAGAGGATTTGGATATCCATACAGATAAAGAAAAGTTGGCTAATATAATTATCAACTTATTATCTAATGCACTTAAAGCATGTCAAACAAATGATTCAGTATTATTAAGAGCTAGACATATCAACAGAAAAATAGTTATCTCAGTAAAAGATACTGGAGTAGGTATTAGTGAAGAAAATAAGCCGAAAATTTTCGAAAGATTTTACAGAGTTGATGATTGCAGAAACACAAAAGAAAATGGTTACGGACTGGGTCTGTCAATTGTTAAAAACTACGCTGATATTATCGGTGCTGATATATCAGTTAATTCAAAACTAAACTTAGGTACAGTAATGATGATTTCTTTTAATGACGATATAATTGTAAAATAAAAAAAGATTGGTAACAGTATTGCTACCAATCTTTTTTTTATGACCAAATCTATAAGCCGTGTTCTGTATTTGATAATCATCTATCTAGACTAATTGTTACCAATTAGTTCAAGCAATCTACCTACCGGAGACGACGAGCAGCCGTCTTTAATCCTATTTGATTTTGCACTGAATGGGGTTTACATAGCCATAAAGTCACCTTTATGCTGGTAGGCTCTTACCCTACCTTTCCACCCTTACCAATAAATGGCGGTATATCTCTGTTGCACTAGCCTTAGGGTCGCCCCCACTGGACGTTATCCAGCATCCTCGCTCTATAGTGCACGGACTTTCCTCATGAATTCATGCGATTATCTGATTTAGTCACCATAACATTATAACATAATTAGAAAATTTTTCTAGTTGGTTTTTTTAAATAATTAACATCTATTTTGATATCTGGAAAAGATTTTTGAATAGTTTGTCTTAACGGTTCAAGAATAAATTTTTCTGATTCATAGTGGCCAATATCTATTAGTATAAGATTGTTATCTTGTGCATCTATCTGTTCATCGTGTTTAAATTCAGAAGATACAAATACATCACAATTAGTATCAATACAATTTTCAATGAAGTGACCACCACTTCCACCTAATACCGCTATTCTTTTAATCTTTCGATTTGTATTACCGTAAACAATTACATTTTCAAGATTTAATTTGTTTTTCAAATCACAAATAAAATTCTCTGCAAAATCCTCTTCAATATCAGAATATTTTCCATATCCGGTATTGTTTTTATGAGAATCTAAAATTTTAGGATTAATCAAGCCTAATTGTTTAGCTAGCGCATCACTTACTCCAAATTCGACACTATCTAAATTGGTATGCGAAGAATAAATACAAATTTCATTTTTTATCGCACTAATTAATCGTGTATTTACACTATTTTTTTGTTCTATAATATTTTTTAATGGATGAAAAATAACTGGATGATGTGTAAATATCAAATCATATTTTTCTCTAATAGCTCTATTCAGACAATTATCATCTAAATCTAAGGAAATCAAAATCTTATTTATTTCTCTATTTAAATTACCAAATTGAATACCACTATTGTCAAAGTCTTCCTGAAGTTCTAAAGGAACTAATTTTTCATACCAAGTTATAAAATCTTTAAGCTTCAATTTTATTCAACACTTTCTCAAGTTCTTTTATTTCGATCTTAATATTATCAATAGCATTTTTTACATTATCAGAGTCTTTTTCTGATATATTCGACAATATTGTTTTCTTATTTTCTATCTGTTGTTTTATATATTGCTTCAAATTTTCAGATTTATTATCGATTAAAAATTTTCCAAATTCATACTCATAATCATTCGAAAATAATTGCTTACCGACTTTAATTTTAATTATTTGATAATATTTGTCATTTTCAAACAAATCAACTTCTTCTATAATTTCAAAAGAATTGTCACGTAAAAATTTTCTTAGTACTGAAAGTGAATTATTTGCTCCTAGTATTAAGCAGTTTGCGCTTTTAGCTACATCGATATTTTTGTTCAATATATCAACGATTAAATTTCCTCCCATTCCTGAAATTATTATCGTGTCAACTTGATACTCGTTTAGGTTATCCAAGCCATCGGATACATTTAGTATTATTTTTTCAGGTTCATCAAGATAATCTAGTTTTTCTCTTAATTTATCTAATGATTTTTCACTAATATCAGATGCGATAACTTTCTTTGCTTTATTTGATTTTATTAATTCATACGGAACAATTCCATGATCTGTTCCTATATCAGCAACTATTGAATTATCTTCTACTAAGTTAATTATTTCTTCAAGCCTACGTTTTTTCATTTTATTCCAAAAAATCCTTTAATTTTTGACTTCTAGATGGATGTTTTAATTTTCTCAAAGCTTTTGCTTCTATTTGTCTGATTCTTTCTCTTGTGACATCAAAGTCTTTACCAACCTCTTCAAGTGTTCTAGGAGTACCATCAACAAGTCCAAATCTTAATGCTAATACTTTTCTTTCTCTTTCATTTAAAGTGTTTAAAATGCCTTCTAATTCTTCTCTAAGCATAGTAAAATTTGCTGCTTCATCTGGAGCGATAGCAGTATCATCTTCAATAAAATCTCCTAAATGACTATCTTCTTCTTCACCAATAGGTGTTTCCAAACTTACAGGTTCTTGAGCTATTTTTCTAACTTCTCTAACTTTTTCTACTTCAATTCCCATTTCTTTTGCTATTTCTTCATTTGTAGGGTCTCTTCCCAAATCTTGTAATAATTGTCTTTCAATTCTTACAAGTCTATTAATAGTTTCTACCATGTGTACAGGAATTCTTATTGTTCTAGCTTGGTCAGCAATCGCTCTTGTAATAGCTTGTCTTATCCACCAAGTAGCGTATGTTGAAAACTTGAAACCTCTAGTATAGTCAAATTTATCCACTGCTTTCATAAGACCAAGATTACCTTCTTGAATCAAATCCAAAAAGCTCATTCCACGTCCCACGTATCTTTTAGCAATACTTACAACCAAACGTAAGTTTGCTTCTGCTAACTTTTTCTTAGCTCTCTTAGATCCATTTTCCATTTCTTGCGCTAATTGAACTTCTTCTTCAGCTGATAACAAAGGAATTTTTCCGATTTCTTTTAAATACATTTTTACTGGGTCGTCGACATTAATTCCTTTAATATCGGAAACATCTTCGATGATTTTTTTGTCATCTTTAATATCGTCATCGTCTTCATCATCAATAGACTCGTCATCTTCGATATCGTCTTTGTCGTCATCCTTTGAAGATGATTTTTTCTCTATTTCATCATTACTTTCAAAAATTTCAATATTATTTTCAATTAGCAAATTTCTTATATCTTCTATATCATCTTCATCAAGAGAAGAAATATCATCAATCTTTTTGAAGTCTTTGATAGTTACTATGCCATCATTCTCATTACCTATCTCTATTAATTGATTTAATGCTTCTTTTTTTATTTGTTCAACATCCAAGTTTTCTTCTGACATAAAAAACTCCTTTCTGACTATTTGTACTCTTTAATTTGTCTATTAATTTCTAAGATTTTATTCAAAATTTCATTATATTCTTTATTAATCTTTTCATTAAATTCTACTGATTGCATTAGATCTAACTGAGATTTAATATTCTCCTTTTCCTGGGTCATTAGGTATTTTTTGATTTCCAATACAACCCTTCCGATGTTATTAATATTAATTGAATCTCTAGATTTTTGATATAAATAATCGATAGTACGATCCATTTGAATATCATTTTTAAAATAATCTCTAGCCGATTTTTCATCAATTTGATTTTCATTATTTTTAGAATAGTAAAAATCCACAAACTCCATAAAGTTATTATAAGAACTGATCTTAGTTTTGAATTTTGAGAATTCTTCTTTCAAATCATAGTATACATCTTTATGAAAACAAGCAATTGTCATTATTTCAGCTGCAGTTATTTTCTCCTGATTGTTAATACTATCTTTTTCTGTAATTTTTTTATCATCAGTTCTCTCATTATGAAAAGTGATGTTAGGCTTAACTTCATTCAATTTACTAGAGACATCTTTTTTTAAACTTAAATATTCTATATTTAAATCATCAGAAAATCTCTTAATATATTCATCCCTAATGACTTCTCTATCTAATTTTGATAATAAAGTTGTCAAATCATCTATAAGTTGTATTTTTTCTTTTACATCATTAATATCGTATTTTTGAAGTATTTTCTTGTATTCATAAATAACACTATCCATTGCGTTATCTATTAACCTATTAAAACTTTCATTTCCGTATTGTTTAATATAATCATCAGGATCCATATTATCAGGTATGACAATAATGTTAGGACTAATATCCTGCTCTTTAAATATTTCTATAGCACGTGATGTTGCGTTTTGACCTGCTGAGTCACCATCATAACATATATAAATATTTTTACAATATCTTTTGATTAATTTTGCTTGATCATGTGTTAGAGAAGTACCCAATGAAGCAATAGCATAGTCAAATCCATAATTTGTCAATGAGATAACATCCATATATCCTTCTACCAATATGATTTTCCCAACTTTAGTAGAATTTTTTAAATTAGAAACTCCATAAACATTCTTGCTTTTATCGTAAGCTAGGCTCTGAGGAGAATTCATATATTTTGCCCTTGAATCCGCAAGAGCTCTACCACCAAAACCAATAACATTGCCTCTTATATCTATAATAGGAAACATCAACCTATTTCGAAATTTATCATAAACATTCCCTTTTTCGTCCTGATTTATGAGGCCGACTTCTATTATATCATCTTTTTGATACCCTTTTTGTAGTAAATGACGATAAAGACTGTTTTTCCCATCAGCGTAACCTATTATAAACTTATTAATCAAATTATTATTAAGATTTCTTTTTTTTATATAATCCTTCGGTATGTCATTTATCAATAGATTTTTGTAATAAAATAATTTGGCTTCATTATTAATTTCAAATAATTTTTTGCGATGTTCGTATTTTTCTTTATTTACTTCATTTGTTTCGACTAAAATACCTAACTTATCTGCCAAAAATTTAATAGCTTCAGGATATGACATGCCCTCTTTTTGCATTATAAAGGATATAACATCGCCACCAACACCACAACCAAAACAATGAAAAATGCCTTTTGATGGCGATACACTAAAAGACGGCGTCTTCTCATTATGAAATGGACATAGTCCAACATAATTTGAACCAGCCCTTTTCAATTCAACATAATCTCCAATTACAGAAACTATGTCTGCAACACTTTTTATCTCATCTATTTTATCTTGTGGTATAAATCCCATCTTATCATCCTATCTTTATATGCTCCAAGAATCTGGTATGAAAATTTCTTTAAAAGTTCTTTTTGCAAATGAATCAGTCATACCAGCGATATAATCTGTAACTATATCATCTTTGGTTTTATTTTGTAACTCAATATTATTGTAAATATCTGTGTGTGATTTTGGTAATCTACTAATATCTTCTAAATAGTAACTATATAGATTAGTTAGTACATATTCTACTTTTTTATCATCTTTTCTTACTATGTCGTTAAAATATACGTTCTCAAACATAAATGATCGCAAATCTTCCATTAGTCTATAAGTTTTATCAGACATTTCAATGTGATTTTTATCGAAACTATTTTCAACTAAATCATTTACTAAGAAATTAATTCTTTTTGAACCTCTATCTCCTAGTTCTTCTGTAATTTCTATAGGTAAATCACTATGTTTTATAATATTTGATCTAATAGAATCATCAATATCGTGATTAATGTAGGCAATTCTATCTGAATATTTAATAATTTGCCCTTCTAAGGTATTTGCCTTGTTGCTACCTGAATGATTCACTATTCCATCTAATGTTTGTTTCGTTAGATTAAGACCTATTCTAGAACTTGAATGTTCTATATATTGGACAACATTAATGGATTGTTTATAATGTTTGAATCCTTTTGGATTAAGTTTATCTAATATCTTTTCACCTACATGCCCAAAAGGTGTATGTCCCAAATCATGTCCCAAGCCTATTGCTTCTACTAAATCTTCGTTTAAACGTAAACACCTTGCAATAGTTCTAGCTATTTGGGTAACCTCTAATGTGTGCGTTAACCTTGTTCTGTAATGGTCTTTTTCAGGATTTAAGTACACTTGTGTTTTATGTTTAAGTCTTCTAAAAGATTTTGAGTGAATAATTCTATCTCTGTCAATTTGAAACGGATTTCTTAAATTATCATTTGGTTCGGATTGAATTCTCGCAGCTTCATTTGATTTTGTAGCAAATTCACTATAATAATTTTCATATAATTTAAAATCTACATTCATATTAAATCACACCCTAATCTATATTTTTTATATACCCCAAAACACGGTGTATAATTCATAAATACATTAAAAAAAGCCAAACACCTGTTTGGCTTTTGGATATAAAGTAGATTTTAGTTATCTTCTTCGATTTCTTTTAATTTTAAATCTAATAATGCACCTAAATCACTGTTAATCAAAGTTTCTTCACTTGATTCTGGTTTAGTTTCTACTTTTTTAGGTTTAACTTTTTTAGGTCTTGGCTTTCTTTCTGGTTTTTCAGGTTTTGGTAATAAAGCTTTCATACTTAAAGCTATTCTTTTCTTTTCAGGATTGATTTCTAAGATTTTAACTTTAACTGTATCACCAATATTTAATTCATCTGATGGTTTATCAACGTGTTCATTTGAAATTTCAGAAACGTGAACTAAGCCTTCAATTCCTTCAGCTAATTTAATAAAAGCACCAAAGTCAACTAAGTTTACAACTTCTCCTTCAATAACATCCCCTTCGTGATTGTTTTCAACGAAAGCGTCAAATGGTTTTTGTTGTAATTGTTTCAAGCCAAGTGAGATTCTATTCTTTTCTCTGTTAGCTTTAAGAACTAAAGTTTCGATTTCATCTCCAACTTTTAAAACATCTTCTGGGGATTCAATTCTATTCCAAGAAATATCTGAAATATGAAGTAAACCATCTACTCCACCTAAATCGATAAATGCACCAAAGTCTGTTAATCTTTGTACCTTACCAGTTATTGTTTCACCAACAGTTATGTTTTCCCAAGCCTTATCTTCAATTTCTTTTTGTTCTGCTTCTACAACAGCTCTGTGAGATAAAACTAAACGTCTCTTCTTTTCATCTATATTCAAAACTTTACATACCAAAGTTTCTCCTACATATTTAGATAAATCTTTTACAAAGTGAGTAGTTACTTGAGAACCTGGTATAAAAGCTCTTACATTATCAATTGTAGCTATTAAGCCGCCTTTTACTACTTGTGTTACTTTTGCTTCTACAGTTGAATCATTATCAAAACTAGAAACTAAATTCTTCCAGTTTTTAATTCCTTCAACTCTTTTTGTAGAAAGTACAACATTTCCTTCTCCGTCATCTAGCTTAATAACGTAAACTTCGATTTCGTCGCCTTGTTTGTACAAATCCTTAGGTAATTTACCTTCTTCTGTTGATAATTCGTCTAATTTAATAATACCATCAGCCTTATAGCCAATATTAACCATGACTTCATCATCTGTTACATAAATAACTTCACCCTTTACGATTTCTTTTGGGTAAATCTTATTCATGCTTTCTTCTACTTGTTCCATAAAATCCTTGCTGTAATTATCCATTAAATTTACAACCTCCTCAATAATCCAAGCCGGTGTGGACGCACCAGCTGTAATACCTAATAATTTAGATTCAATAATACTATCATCGATACAAATATCCTTGTATGTTTCAATTCTTAAAACTTTTTTGCAATTTTGTTTTGCAATATCATACAATTTATTTGTGTTAGAACTATTCAAGCCACCAATCACAATCATACAATCGACATTCTTAGAAAGCTCTAAACAAGCCATTTGTCGGCTTTTTGTAGCCCCACAAATAGTATTATCTATCACAACGTTAGTATTACCTCTTACTATTATATCAGAAATTTCCAAAAATTTCCTCTTTAAATTAGTAGTTTGTGAAATTACATATAATTTTTCACCTTTTATTTTTTTTGCCTCATCAATTGAGTTAACAACTTCAACATTATTTTCGACTTGTCCTTTCATCGCTATAATTTCCGGATGATTTGGATCTCCAATAATAATAATTTTGTAACCTTCTTCGTGTTTTTTATTTATTTTTTCATAAATTTTTAATAGTGATGGGCAAGTTAAATCTACTAATTTGTATCCATTATTTTTTATTTCTTCTTTTAATTTTAATGTTGCACCGTGAGATCTAATAAAAATCGTAGAGCCTTTCTCAGCTTGAGTATAATCGTCTATCTGTTTTATACCCAAAGCTTCTAATCTTTTACATTCTTGTTCGTTATGGATAAGCTGACCCAAAGTATACTTTAATTTTGATGGGTCATTTTCAATTATCTCTATTGCTCTTTTAACTCCATAACAAAATCCCGCATTTTGTTGTACTATTATATTCATCAATTCACCTTGTAAATATTTTCGTATATAGCTCTAGTTATTGCTTTATTTCTTATATCTTTTGAAACATCATCAAAACTTGATATAGCTATTTTATCTCTTACAAACACTTCTACTTTTGATCTGAACTTATAATTAGAATTTATGAATACTGGGATAACATCTGCTCCTGCTCTTGACGCAATCATAGCAACTCCTGTTTTCATATTTTCTTCACTAACTGTTTTTACTCTTGTTCCTTCTGGAAATATTCCCAAAACTTCATTGTTTTTTACAAGCTTGATAGCGTCTTTTATCGTTTTAATATTTACATTATCTCTATCAACCGGAAAAGCTCCAAACTTGTTTAGTAAAAAACCTAGAAATTTATTATCAAATAATTCTTTTTTTGCCATAAATCGTATGGGTCTCTCAAAAATTATCGCTAATAAAATTGGATCCCATAAATTTATGTGATTTGCACAAATAATTAAAGGAGTTTCAGGAAGTTTCGTATTTCCATGAACAACTAATTTGTATCTTATTTTAAATACTATTTTCAATAAAAATCTTGCAAATCTATAAAACATTTCTACCTCTAATTATCTCTATTATTTTTTCAACAACTTCATCAATATTCATATCATCAGAATTTATATAAACAGCATCTTCGGCTCGTTTCAAAGGAGCATATTTTCTATTTTTATCCTGTTCATCTCTTAATTTTATGTCTTTTAGAATCGTTTCATAAGATGAATCGTCTTTTTGTTCGTTAAATCTTCTTTTGGCTCTAACTTCGGGTGATGCATCCAAATAAAACTTGTAATCAGCGTTCTTTAGTATGTTAGTACCAGCATCTCTTCCATCAATAATAATCGCTTTGTTGCTCGCAATCTGTCTTTGAATTTCAACTAATCTTTCTCTTACAGAATAATATGTTGAAACTTTTGATGCTGTCATAGATACATCATTAGTTCTTATTTTATCTCGCAAGAATTCGCCATCAACTTTAATCTTAGATGATTCAAATGTTATGTCCAAATTGTTCAATACATGCATGACCGCTTCTTCGTCTTCCAAATTTATATTTTTCTTCAAACAAAAATAAGCAAGAGAACGATACATTGATCCCGTATCCAAATACTCAATGTTTAATATATTTGAGATTAATTTACAAACTGTTGATTTGCCAGATCCACTTGGTCCATCAACAGTAACAGAATATACGTCATTATTAATCAATTCAATATAAACATTATCATCGTCATTTTTTCTGAGCATTCTTGATGAGATCAAAATATTTTTATTTGTTTTAATTAATCTATCGTCGAAAATTTCTTTCATAACTCTAGGCGTCGATATCAATAATATGTCAAAATTTTTGTCTTTGATATATTCATTAATATCATCATAAAGTTTTGATTCGTTTTCGTATTTGATTTTTTTCATATATTTATCCCCGCTAAATAACCCGTTGAAAAAGCAAATTGTAAGTTAAATCCTCCTGTAAAACCATCAACATCAATTACTTCTCCACAAAAATACAAGTCTTTTACAATTTTAGATTCCATCGTGCTCGGATCAATCTCATTAACATCGACTCCTCCCACACTAATTATTGCGTAATCAAGCTTTTCATTTGATACATAAGTAAAATCAAAACTTTTCAAAATTCTTCTTAAATTATCACGTTCATATTTTGTTATTTCATTTACTTTTTTATTTGGATATATACTTGCAGATTTTAAAATTGGCAGTATTAATTTTTTTATCGTTATTTTACTTATGGCATTTTCAATGGTTTTGTTTTGATTTTCGCTGAAATCTCTTAAAATCCTATCATCAAGTTTTTGATCTGTCAATCCTGGTTTCAAATCTATCGATATTTTAATGTCACCATTTTTGTTGCACAATATACTTGATAAAGTAAGTACTAAGGGACCCGAAATTCCTTTTCTTGTAAAAATCATTTCACCTATATCATTGAATATCAATTTATTATTCAAATAACATTTTAATCCGACGTTTTTAAGACTAACACCTTCTAATTCTTCTACATTTTCTTTTAAAATAATTGCACTTAAACCAGGCTTCATTTCATGAATAGTATGACCTAGCTTAGTTATTTGATTGTAAAGTGATCCATCTGAGCCTGTATTTGGATATGATTTGCCACCACAAGCTATGATAACTTTATCAAATGCATATTCATCACTACTTGTAGTCAGATAAAATTTGTTCGATTTATAGATTTTATTCACCTTTTCATTTAAGTGTAAGTTTACATTCTTATCTTTCAAAATTTTTTCAAATACTTTTATCACATCTGATGATTTATCACTCTTTGGAAAAACTCTATTTCCACGTTCTACTTTTGTTTTAAGACCATTTGAATTAAAAAAATTTATGACTTGTTCGTTAGTAAAGTCATAAAATGGGCTGTAACAAAAATATTTATTTGTATTAATATTTTCGATCAAATCTTGTATTTCACAAGAATTGGTAATATTGCATCTTCCTTTTCCGGTAATGAACAATTTCTTACCTATTTTTTCATTATGATCAAAAATATGAATTTCATATTCATCTTTAATGAAGCTTGCAGCCATTAATCCTGCTGCACCTGCTCCTATTATCGCTACATTCATTATTTAATCCTTTCAATTAAGCATACAAAAGGTGGATTGTTTATTTGATTTATAAAATCGTATCTAATAACATTGAATTCTTTTTGGTTTAATTTATGAAGATATGGGATTATGTTTATACTTTCTTCAAGTCCTGGCTTGTGCCCAGGATAGAAAGTAATAACAACTTGACCTTCTGTGCTTAGCACTTTCAAAAGTTTATCTAAAGTTTTAATTACAGTATCATAATCAGTAGTTATTTTTTTATCTCCACCTGGAAGGTATCCCAAATTAAACACCACAAAATCAATTTTCTGATTAATATATTTGTCAAAATTTAGATGAGAATCGTTAATAACTTTCAAGTTCTCAAATTTTCTAGAATTATCTATACAATCTTTTTGGATATCAAACCCATAAACTTCAATGGTTTCGTTTATGGATAACATTTTGTATGAATCGTTTCCGTTTCCAAATGTCATATCTAAACAAATTTTTGAAGTTGGAATTTTATCTTTCATCAATGATTCAACTAATGTTTTAGTATTGTTATAAATCATTACAGCTTCCCCTAAAAAGTAGATTAAAGTCTATTTTGCCTTGATTTTCAAAAAATGATTTTACTAAACCATTATTATCATAAAACTCTTCAATACCAAAATCTCTCAAATTCATCCCTATACTTTTTAGAAAAAATAACTTGTTAGAATTCTCCTCTTGTAATTGAAAATCTGCTATATTTGCTCTTTTATCTTCTGTCCTAATCAGAGAATACCCTTTTGGTTTTAAGTCGTCAATATATATAAAGCAAAAATCCCCTACAATATCTTCTATTTTTAAGTTAAAATTTTTTAAAATTTCTTCGTCTTTGTTATTTGCAAGTCTAACTTCAATCATATTTACCTCTTATTAAGTCCAAATCTTTTCTCTTTAACAGTACGTATTCTCCGCTTTTTAAATTATCGTCCATCTTGTAATTACCAATCTGAACCCTTTTCAAATCTAAAACCGGATGATTTATATAATCAAACATTCTTCTAATTTGTCTGTTCCTACCCTCATAAATAGTTACCATGTATTTTGTATTGTCTTTTACATTGGCAATAAATTCTATATTTGATTTTTTTAATTTATAACCATCTAATATTATTCCATTTTTTAATTCTTGTATTTTGTTTTTGGTTGTTTTACCTTTAACTAAAACCTCGTAAACTTTTTTATGCTCAAATTTAGGATGAGTTAATTCATAAGTTAAATCACCATCATTCGTTAATATTAATAATCCATGAGAATCCTTATCCAAACGACCAACTGGATAAACCCTTGTATTAGATTTAATTAAATCAACAACTTTTTTATTAGCGAATTTATCCTTAACTGTTGAAGTATATCCAACAGGTTTATTGATAGCAATATAAACTTTTTCTTCTTTTTTTCTAATTTTCTTACCTTCAACTTCAACAATGTCACCATCATTTACTTGATACGATAAATCTAAAAGTATTGTCCCGTTGACACAAACTTTTGAGTTTTTGATTAGTTCATCAGCCTTTCTTCTAGAACAATATCCACTTTGCGCGATTAACTTATTTATTCTCATTTTCTTTTTCCTTAATAAGTTTTTCTATTTCGTTTAATTTAGGAAGATCTTCCAAAGAATTAATATTAAAATAATACAAGAACTCATCTGTAGTTCCGTATAATATAGGTTTTCCGATTTTATCGAGTCTTCCGACTTCTTTTATTATATTTTTTTTAGTTAAAGTGTCAATTGATGAACTAGATTTTACTCCCCTTATTTCATCAATTTCAATTCTTGTTATTGGTTGTCTGTAAGCTATAATCGATAAAACTTCCATGGTGGTATTAGTTAATCTTGTATTTTTATTTTTCACAAAAATTTCTTTTAAAAATTCGTAGTATTCTTTTTTCGTTTGAATTTGGTAGCTATCGTTGATGCATCTGATTTCCAGAGAAGTGTTTCTATATTCGTATTCTTTAATTAAATCATCGAGCATATTTCTAGTTTCTTTTTTGCCAAGGTTTATAGCTTCAGATATTGAAGAAATATCTAATGGTTCACCCCATAAGAAAAGTAAAGATTCAATTTTATTTCGAATAATTTTATCTTCCATAATTACCTCATTAATATTTCCGTATTACCCTCATTTTTTACAACTTTTAGTATGTTTGATTTTAATAATTCTAGTAAAGCTAAAAAAACAGATATAACTTCATTTCTATTGGTCTTTTTGGATAAAAAATATGAAAAACTATATTTGTTATTTTTTTCTACCTTCCACAATATATCTTCAATACAATCTTCAATCTTATATTCTTCTGCTTCTATAATTTCTGTTTCTTCAATGACAATTCTATTATCTACCTTATTTAATATTTCTAACAAAGTTTCAGATAATAAATTAATGTCAGGAACAATCAAATTTTCTTTTTCAGATTGATAAACCGATAAATCCTCTTGAATTTTTCTAAAATGTTTCGATGAGATGTTTTCTAATTCAATCAATTGTTTAGAGATTTCTTTAAATTTTTTATATTCTATTAATCGTTGTTTAATTAAATCTTCATCTATCTGATCATCTTCATCAAAATCATTTTTGGGTAATAATTTTTTTGATTTTATATATAACAAAGTAGAAGCTAAGTAAATGAAATCAGTCAAATCTTTAGTAGAATGATTTTTCAAATTCTCAACTTCTTCAATGAATTTATTTGTAATTTTTGCTAAATCAACATTTTCTATATCAATTTTTTCTTTTTCAACCAAATTTAATAAAAGATCCATTGGACCGTTGAATTCTTCAGTTTCAATAATTAAACTCATAGTGCAATTGCTAACCTTAAAAACTTATCAATTATAAATGATGTTATAGGCGTTAAAACTTTACCCAACACACCTGAAAATATTAATATAAGCAATATAAAATAAGTGTATTTTTCATATTTTGCCATAAAATCTAAAAATTTTCCTGGGAAAAAAGCAGTTATAACCTTAGAACCATCTAAAGGTGGAACGGGTATTAAGTTAAATACAGCAAAATACACATTGTATACAATAAATAAACTCAAAATTTCTGATACTACAGGATTTACATGAGAAAATTTAACATATAAAAACGAAAATATAAGTCCTAAAATTAAATTTACTGTAACTCCTGCAATTGAAACCAAGAACATCCCTAAATGTCTGTTCCTAAAATTGTATGAGTTAATTGGAACTGGCTTTGCCCAACCAAACTTGAATAAAATCAAACTAATTGCACCTAATGGATCAATGTGATCAATAGGATTGAAGCTTAATCTACCCATGCTTTTAGCCGTATTATCACCCATCCAGTAAGCAACATAACCATGAGCAAGTTCATGGAGAACAATAGTTGGAAGTAATACAAGTATAATTATAATATAATGATTTATCGTTTCTAGCATTTACTCACATTCCTTAAAAAATATAGAATTCCCATAATTGTCTTCCCGTCAACAATAGCTCCGTCCTCTATCATTTGTATTAATTTTTCTTGTTCGATGAGTTCTATATTTAAAAATTCGTCATCATCTGCTTCTAGTTCGTCTCTGAATAATTCTTCAGCCAAAAAGAAACTTACTTTTTCATCACTAAAACCTGGAGAAGAATATGCATCGAACAGATAAGTTAAATTTTTGCAATTATAACCTATTTCTTCTCTCATTTCTCTTATCGCTGCATCTTTTGGTGTTTCGTTGTGTTCAATTAATCCTGCTGGTAATTCCATTAGTTGTTGGTCAATAGCTTTTCTATATTGACTAACGAAAAATAATTTATTATCTTTTACTGCGATTATGCACACAGCGTTTGCGTGCTCTACAATTTCTCTTTTGGAGTATTTTCTATTTGGAAGTTCAACCGTATCTAACCTAAGGTTTAAAATTCTTCCTTCATATATCATTTCACTCTTTATAGTTTTTTCTTCATAATCCATAATTATCTCCTATCATTTTTTAATTCATTTGCTTGATTGATCATTAATTTTGCTTGTTCAATTGTCGTTTCTGTGATGTTTATTCCACCGATCAATCTAGAAATTTCATTTACCTTTTCTTCAGGAGTTAATACTTTTAAAATTGATTTTGTTTCGTTATTACAATCAATCTTTTCAATTAAAATGTGATTATCGCTCAATGAAGCTATTTGAGGTAAATGACTTATTGAAATCACTTGCTTATCTTTTGATAAATCAATAAGTTTTTCACCTACTACCAATGCCGTCCTACCACTAATTCCAGTATCAATTTCGTCAAAAATAAGAGTATTGATATCTTCAAAATCTGATATAACTGACTTAAATCCAAGCATAATACGTGAAATTTCTCCACCAGATGCAATAGATGCCATTGGTTTTAAATCTTGTCCTAGATTTGTTTTAATTAGAAAATCCAATGAATCATAACCTTTTTCATTGAAATCAGAAAGCTTTTCAAATTTGACCTGAAAATCAGCATGTTTCATATTCAAATCTTTTAGATTTTGAACAATCAATTTTTCTAATTTAGAAACAATTTCTTTTCTAATTTTATGAAGTCTATCTGATAGTTCAAGCCCTTTTTTCTTGTCTGAATCAATTAAGTCCTTGAATTTTCTTTTATTTTCTGTAATTTCATTCAGTTCTTTAAGTCTACGTTCCAAATCTTTTCTAAATGAAATTATATCATCAATAGATTTCCCGTATTTTCTCTTTAAATTTGTAATTATTGCTATTTTATTTTCTAAATCATTTAATTTAAACTCATCTTGATAAATGCTTGATGAATACGAACTAATCCTTGAAAACAAGTCGTCCATCTCATAATAAATCTTATCCAAATCTTGCTTAAAAGAATTCACTTCATTATCAAACTCACAGATTGAGTCCATTTTGCTTAAAACAATATTAAACATAGTGTTTATATCTTGTTCATTGTAGTTTTCATCTGAATACATGTTTAATATTTCACCGATATTATTTTTAATCAAATTAACATTAGATAGTTTATTATACTCGTTTTCAAGTTCTTCTTCATCTACATTATCAAGATCTATTTGTGATATTTCATCAATTTGATAATTAATAATATCAAGTTGTCTATCTTTTTCTTCATTTGTAATATTAAAACTCTTGTATGCTTTTTTGTATTCTGCAATATTATTGAGAACTCCGCTTAGCTCAGTTTTGATTTTAAAAGTTTCTTCCTTATCAAAGGAATCAATTAAATCTAAATAAAAATCCTTGTTCAATAGTGATTGAGTTCCATTTTGCCCATGAATATCAACAAATTTACTCATTAATTCATTTAATGTATTAAGCGTGATTGATCTATTATTTAATTTATTTATACTTTTTAAATTAGTGTCTACAATTCTTGAGATTATTATTACTCCATCTTCGACATTGTATCCCATATCTTCTAAAAATTTAATTTTAGAATTATCAGCTATTGTAAATGTCGCTTCAACAATAGTTTTTTTTGAAGAATCTCTGATAAAACTTTTGTTAAATCTTTGTCCTAGAAGAAGTTCAAAAGCTTCTATCAAAATTGATTTTCCTGAACCAGTTTCCCCAGTTATGATATTAAGTCCATCTGTAAAATCGACATTGATTTTGTCAATTATCGCAAAATTTTCTATATAAAGAGAATTTAACATTTTTTTACCTGATGATTGATTTGATTTCTGAAACTAATTTTTCCAATCCAGATTTATCTTCAACAGTTATATAAATAGTATCGTTACCTGTTAAAATTCCTGCTATATTGTCTAATTTAGCGTTGGTAATTGCCATACCACATACTGTTGCAGTGTGAGATATTGTTTTAATAATTACCATATCTTCATTATGCTTGATAGTCAACACAGCAGATCTGAAAATCTTATCTAATCTTTCGTTTAATGAATCGTGTACAGTGTCAATTATTGCATAATGATATTCGCCTTCTCTAGTTTGAACTTTTGATATTCTTAATTCTTTTATATCTCTAGAAATAGTAGCTTGTGTAGCTCTAACTCCATGAGCTTCTAAATAGTCAGAAAGTTCTTCCTGAGTTCTTATTTCATTTTCTTCTATTAAGTCTAGAATTAATCTTTGCCTTGTGTATTTTTTCATATTTCTACCTCAATTTATTAAATGCTGTCTCCACAACATCCTTGAATTTTATATTTTTATTATCTAAAGTCGTAATATGGATTAAATACTCTATATTTCCACTCTTACCTTTTATTGGACTATGTGTCATCTCAGAAATATACAATCCTTCATTATTTAGATAATTATTAATATCATTTATTATAGATAAATGTTCCTTTTTATTATTAATTATATGATTTTTTGATTTTAATTCAAACTGCGGCTTTATCAAAAATATCATTTCGCCATTATTTTTTAGCATTTTAACGGCATTTGGAATAATCATTTTCAATGATATAAAAGATACATCGCATACTATCAAATCAAATTTCGGATACTCATCTACATTAATATTTCGAAAATTTGTATTTTCGAATAATTTAACCCTGCTATCCTGTCTAAGTTCATCAACCATTTGATTATCACCAACATCAATAGAATAGACTTCCTTTGCATTGTTTTTTAATAAAACCTGAGTAAATCCACCAGTAGATGAGCCTATATCTAAGCACAAATTATGCTTACCTATGTTAAATACCTCAAAAGCTTTTAAAAGCTTTAAAGCACCTCTCCCAACGTATTCAGTATGTTCTTTTACTTCAACTTCATCAGAATTTATCTCAAGTGATGGTTTCTTTACTAGATTACCTTTATAATAAACCAATTCATTCTCAATCAAAGATTTTGCCTTTGTTCTAGAAGACGCAAATTTGTTTTCGCACAAATACAAGTCGATTCTCATATTAATATTTCCTGTCCAATAATTTATTTGTAATCTCAATTAAAGGTCGTGAATTATCAATATCTTTAATGCATTCTATAGCTCTTTGAGAATACTTATTTGCATCATCAATGCCTTTATCTTTTCCAAAAATAGTGACATAAGTTTTTTTGTTAATTTTTAAATCATTCTCATAATCCATAATGTCATCAATTATTTGAAATGCCATTCCTAGATTAAAAGCATAATCTTCTAGCTTAAATAATGTATTATCGTCAACTTTACTTAAAATTCCAGCAGATACAGTAGCCGCTTTAAGTAAATTACATGTTTTTTTATCGTAAATTTCAATAATATTTTTTTCAGAAATCTCACTGTCAATATCCAAAAGTTGACCTTTTATCATCCCAAAACATCCTGATTTTTTTACGATATAATTTGCACATTTTGCGTCAATATCGTTTTTAATTGATTCAGATAACACTTCAAAAGAATAATTTAAAAGTGCATCTCCAACTAAAACCGCAATATCTTCCCCGTATTTTTTATGCACTGTTAATTTTCCTCTTCTATAGTCGTCATTATCCATGCATTCCAAATCATCATGTACCAATGAATAATTGTGAATTAATTCTATTGAAATAGCATAACTGATAAATTCATTAATAGATTCATTAAACATTTGATAAGTTAGTAAAAATAAAAGCGGTCTTAATCTTTTTGCATCGTCATCAACAAGAGTATATCTCATAGCTTCGCCAATTTTATCATCAGAAAATTTTAAAGCTTTAATTGAAGTGTTTATTAAATTTATGATTTCCTGACTATTCATTATCATCACTTAAAAGCATATTTATTTGAAAATCTTCCTCTTTGTTATCTTTAATCAAAGTCATTTTACCTTCTTGTTCTTTTAAAATAGAACTTAATCTCTTGTGAAGCTTCATACCTTCTTCGTATAATTTTATATTTTCTTCAAGACTCAGCTCTCTGTCTTCCAACTTTTCAACGATGTCACTTAGTCTTTTTAATCCTTCATCGTATTCTCTATATTCATTCATTGAATTTCTCCTTATTTTGAACAGTTGTATCAAGTTTACCATCTTTCATAATTAAGACAATTTTTTCGTTCTCCATAACATCATTAATAGAAGAAATACTCTTATCATTCTTTAATACTTTTGCATATCCCTTCTCTAAAATTGTACTTGGATTCAAATGCAATAAGTTATTTTTATATGAGTCTAAAATCAATTCTTTGTAATTAATATTTGAGATCAAATTTTTAATCATTGTTATTCGAATTTTATTTAGTTTTTCGATTTCTAAAGATAATAGCTTATCAGGTTTCAACAAGTTTAATTTATGATAAATATTTAATTCTTCATTGTACTTATCTTCCAAATTTTTCTTATAAGCTTTTTTTAAGCTATCCTTCAAAAGTTGAAGATTATCCATGTGCTCTTTAATAATGTTTTTGGGACCTAAAAATTCCAACTGCTTACCATAATACTCTAATTCTTGATTTTCATCTTCAAATCTTCTTATCAAAATTCTATTAATTTTAGCGTAGCTTTCTTGTAAAAAATATTTTAATTCATTAAAATCAGCAGTGGCTAGTTCAGCAGCTGCTGTTGGAGTAGATGCCCTCAAATCCGCTACAAAATCAGAAAGCATAAAGTCATTTTCATGACCAACAGCACTTATGATAGGGGTTTTTGAATTATAAATAGTTTTTAAAAGATTTTCATCATTAAATGAATTTAAATCCTCAAAACTACCACCGCCTCTTCCTACTATAAGAGTATCTAGATTTTGCTCATCCATATATTTAATGCCTTGTATAATAGATTCTGACGATTGTTCTCCTTGAACAACACAATGATATATCAAAATATCGCAAATAGGATATCTTCTCTTTATTGTTCTGCAAATATCATTCACGGCCGCTCCAGTAGAAGATGTGATCACGCCAATAGCTTTAGGATATTTAGTTATGCATTTTTTTGTTGATTCCGAAAAAAAGCCTTCTCGTTCAAGCTTTTCTTTTAACTCTAAATACTTTTGAAAAAGGTCTCCAGTGCCTGATTTCTTACATTCTTTTACAAGAAGTTGATAAGTGCTTGATCCTTGATATGTTGTTATACTTCCTCTTAGTTGAACTTTGTCTCCATCTTTTAAGTTAATAGTTTTTGCAAGAGACATTGTTTTAAAAATCATACAAGAAATCAATGCTTTTTCATCTTTTAATCTAAAATAAACATGTCCTGAAATATTTTTATTAAAATTTGAAATCTCACCTTCTATCCACACATTGGATAAAATTGGATCTTTCTTCAAAGTATTTTGAATATAATCAGAAATCTCTTTAACACTATAAACTTGCATTTTCTTTTCTCTTTAATACAGAGCCTAATATGCCGTTGATAAAACTGTATGATTTTTCTGTAGAATATTCTTTCGCTAATTCAACGGCTTCATTAATTGCAACACTATCTGGAGTGCTTTCCACGTATAGAATTTCGCAAACACCAACTTGTAAAATCGATAAATCTAGTTTATTAATTCTGTCCAAGTTCCATTGTTTTGTGTTATTTTCTATAATATTTACTATGTCATCAATATGTTCAATAAAATTTAATACAATTTCTTTGAAAAATACTATATCATTTTTATTAATATTCTGATATTTACAAAATTCTTCAATTCTATTTTTATCATAATCTCCATTCATATTCATTTCATAGATTAATTGCATTGCGCTTTTTCTAGATTGTCTTCTTGACATATTTCCTCCAAGAAAATAACCCTCTGATAAGAGGGTTACATTAAATACTTATTTTCTCACAAACAACATCTACATTTATGACAACTAACCCAGTCATCATGCCGATATTTTCTTTTATTTTCTTTTGCACCTTATAGCATACATCCTTGATGTTATAATCAGAATCTACTTCAATATGGGCTCTTACATTTACAGCATTGTCAAGAATTTCAATGATTACTGATTTTTGAGCTCCTTTTTGTATATTTACTTTTTCTGATTGTGGTGTCATAATAGCTTTTACACCTTCAACTTCCATGCAAGCTTCTGCTGCAATAAGTGAAATTATGTCATTAGAGATCTTAACAGATCCGTTATTAAATTTATTATCCATGTTATTCCTCCACACACAAATTTTATCAAAAAATGAAAAAAAATTCAATTTTAATTTATTATTGCTTCTATAAATTTTTCTGGTTCAAACTTAACCAAATCATTAACCTGTTCGCCAATTCCAATGAATTTTACTGGAATTCCCAATTCCATTTCAAGTGGAAATATCATTCCACCTTTAGCTGTACCATCTAGTTTTGTAATTATAGCACCTGTTAAATCAGTTGCATTCATAAATTCTTTTGCTTGAATAATAGCATTTTGTCCAGTTGTGCCATCTACAATTAGTAAAATTTCTTTTTTAGCTTCTGGATATTCTTTTTCAATAACTCTCTTTATTTTATTCAATTCATTCATTAAATTCTTCTTATTATGAAGCCTTCCAGCTGTATCGCAAATTAATATATCTGCATCTCTACTTTTCATAGCACTAACTCCATCAAAAACAACACTAGCTGGGTCAGAACCTTCTTTGTGACTAATAATGTCAACTTTAGATCTATTTGCCCATTCAGTAAGCTGCTCTATAGCCGCTGCTCTAAAAGTATCGGCAGCAACCATCAAAACTTTTTTCCCATCTTTTTTGAATTTCATGGCTAATTTACCAATCGTAGTAGTTTTTCCTACACCATTTACACCGACTACTAAAATAATAGTTTTATCATCTACATTTAAATTATTGTCGATCTTATCATTAATTATATTTTCTTTTAAAATATCAGCCAAAACATTTTTTATTTCACTTGGATCTTGAATGTTATTAAGTTTTACTTTATCTCTCAATTGAGCAACAATCTTTAATGTTGTTTCAACACCAATGTCAGCGGAAATCAAAGTTTCTTCAATTTCTTCGAATAATTCTTCATCAACCGTTCTATAATTGGCTAAAACTTGATCAATCTTATTAGAAATATTGTCACGAGTTTTAAGTAATGAATTCTTTAATTTTTCAAAAAATCCTTCCTTATTTTCTTCTTTATCTTCGATAATTTCTTCAGATTGTTCTTGGTATTTTTCGTTATCAGTTTCAGACTTTTCATTTTTTTCTTCACCGACTTTTTCAGCATCATTAACTTCTTCGCTTATTTCTATATTTTCATTGGATTGACTAATTTCTAATTCTTCTTGTTGTAAATCTTCTTCTGTATTTTTTGTTTCTTCGTCATCTTTTTTAGACTTAAACTTATCAAAGAACTTATTTAGCATATCTCTCTCCTATCTACATCTAATTTAATCATTTTAGATATTCCATCTTTTTCCATACTTATTCCATATAATATGTTAGCTATCTCCATTGTACTTTTTCTATGTGTAATAATAATGAATTGAGTTTTTTCTTTAAATTTAATTAAATATTCTTTGTATCTCTTAATATTTATTTCATCTAAAGCAGCATCTATTTCGTCTAATATACAAAAAGAAGATGGTCTTGTCTCAAAAATCGCAAAAAGCAACGCTACCGCTGTCAACGATCTTTCTCCACCGGACAACAAGTTTAGACTTTGAAGTTTTTTCCCAGGTGGTTGAGCAGTTATTTCAATTCCAGAACTTAGAACATCATCTTCGGTCAATTTAAGACTTGCATATCCTCCATTAAAAAGTTGTTTAAAAATCGCAATAAATTTTGTATTTATTTCTTCAAATTTTTTGGTGAATACTTCTTTCATTTCTCTATTAAGCTTATTAATAGCACTCATGATATCTTCCCTGGATTCAATTAAATCATTTTTATTTTTAGTCATAAAATCAAATTCTTTTTTAACTGATTCATATTCTTGAATACTATCTACAGAAAAAGAACCTATATTTCTTAAATCATTGATAATTTTATTGATTTCTTTCTGACTAATTTTAATATCAGAATTAGATTCTATTGTGTCTATATTAATATCATATAGCTCATTAATATCAATTTTTATATTATTTAACTTCTCTGTTGTATTTAAAGCCTTTTCAATTAATGAGTTATTGCTAATTTCTATTTTTTGAACACTAGCATTTGAATCATATATTGATTGCTCAATCTTTGTTAACTCTGATTTAAATTCATTCATATTGGACTTCATATTTAAAATTTCATTATTTAGTCCAGAAATAATATCATCATAATCAATAGTTTTAGATTTTATATCATTTTTATGGCTTTTGTATTTAGAAATATTTTTATGAATTTCATCAATTTTAACTGAATTAACTTTAAAGTTATCTTCTAAATATTCTTTTCTAATTTTTGCATCATTTAACTGATTATTAAATATATTTAAATCCCTTTGTACAGAAGAGTATTCAGATTTTAAACTAATCATATTCATTTTTTCCGAATTATATTGTTCTTGTAATTTTTCAATTTCAACACTTAATTCTTTTAAAAGACTTTCTAATTCTACAATTTGATTTTTTAAATCAGTTTCTTGTAAATCATTTGCATCACTTTGTATAGTATTTGAATTCAACTTATTATCAAAATCACTAATATTAGATTTCAAATATTTAATTTCAAACTGTTTGTCCTTGATGTTGCTATTACAAGCATACCTTTCAGTTCTTAATTTTACAATCTTATCTTCAATAATTTCTAAATCGGATTTGTTTTGATTTACAATATCAATATTTTCTTCGTATATTTTTTTCAAATCGTTGTATTCATTAACACAGTCTTTATACAAATTTTCAACAGAATTTAAACTATTTTTCGTTGATAGTATTGAGTAATTGGAAGGCTTTTTATATCCACCTACCATTGAACCCCAACTATTAATGATATCACCATCTAATGTAACTATTCTATAGTTTTTGTATTTCGAACTTACGATAATAGCATCTTCCATATCTTTAGTTACAAGTGTTTTCTGTGCAAAATAATCTACAATATCCCTAAATTTTTCATCAGATTTTATAAATTCATTTAAATGTCCAAGTACCAATTCATCTTTTACATAATTATAATTTCTAGATTTTATTTTATTTAATGGTAAAAAAGTAAGTCTTCCTATCTTATATGACTTCAAAAAATTAATTAATTCCTTACCATCATTTTCATTCCTGACAATTATATTTTGAAACGCTGATGACATTATTGCATCAACAGATTTCTCATACTGCTTTTCTACACTGATTAAATCCCCAAGTGTCCCTATTACTTTATCTTGTAAACTAGGATTTAACTTTTTAAAAAAGTTTTGAACTGTAAAGTTGTATCCTTCATGATTATCTATAGTATTTTTCAAAAACATATATTTGTTTTTGTTAGTTATAGATTCTTCTTTTAATCTCGATAATTTTTCCTTTAAATCAAGTAAAGACTTTTTTTTATCTTTAATAATTCTAGAAATTTGTTCTTTATCTTTGTTCAAATTACCTAAACTTATGTCATAATCACTGATTATTGCTTCGAAATTTTGTAATGATTTTACTAGTTGAGTTAATTTGAATTCAGATTCTTCTTTTTGCTTTTTTACTTCTGATATTTCTTTCAATCTTTCTTGTTCAATAGCATCACGTGAAGATTTTTCTATAATATGTTGTGTATAAATTGACTGTAATTCATTTAATTTTTCTGAGTTCTTATCGCTCAATTCTTTTTTAATGTTAAGTTCATCTTCAGAATCATCAATATTCAATTTTTCTAAATTTGAATTTATTTCTTCAAGCTTTTTCTCAGAGTTCTTTATTGTATTTTGTAAATTATCAATTTTTGATGTTAAATTTTTAATTTCTGACGAATAATTCTCGTTTTCTTTTGTTAATCTCTCTAATTCAGTGTTGCTATTTTTAAGTCTTTCATCATTCAATTGAATATCTGATTCGTTTTTTATTTTTTGACTCTTAATATCAGCTAAATTAGAGATTTTCAATTCTGTATCGATATCTATTTTATTGATGCTTTTTAATAAATCATTTCTTTTATTTTCAAATCTTACAAGTTTTGATTTTAAGTCTATCAAGGTTTTATCATTATTTTCTTTTTTCTCAATGACATCACTTAGTGTAATAGAAAGTTTTTCGATATCCAATAAAGCTTTTTGGATTTCCATTTCCTTTAGTTTTTCTTCCAGAACAATTCCTTGTTTAGCCTTTTTACTTTCTTTTTCTAAATATTTTAATCTATCAACTTGTGAAATCAATATATCTTCAATTCTTAGTAAATTTTCATTAGTTTGTTCAAGTTTCTTAACACTTTGTTCTTTGATGTATTTTTGTTTGGAAATTCCAGATGCTTCTTCAAATAATTCTCTTCTATCTTCACTTTTTGATGACAGAATTTCATCTATTTTACCTTGACCTATTACAGAATATCCTTCTTTTCCGATTCCAGTATTTAAAAACAATTCCTTGACATCTTTTAGGCGAACTTGGTTCTTATTGATGTAATACTCACTTTCACCAGTACGGAAAACTCTTCTTGTTACTGTAATTTCTTGATAATCAATGTCTTTCCATAAGTCATTTTCGAATGTTATGGAAACTTGTGCAAAGTTAACAGGTTTTTCTTTCTGAGTTCCAGCAAAAATAACATCTTGCATTTTATTCCCACGGAGATTTTTAGCTGATTGTTCACCTAAAACCCATAAAATAGCATCAGAAATATTTGACTTTCCGCTACCATTTGGCCCAACAATTGCTGTTATGGGATTATCAAAATTCAATTTTATTTTATCTTTAAAGGACTTAAAACCTTGTATTTCAACTGATTTTAATCCCACAGCTACACCTCTTTTTCAATGTTTTTAAAAATATTTTCTAAATTAATATCAATTTTATTGATATGATCTAACACTAAGAAGTTATTATTAGAATTAGAATATTTTATTGTTTTTAATCCATATTTTTCTTTAAAATATTTTTTGTTTTCCCCATTATAGCCGACAAAATTATTCAAAATATTTGGTTTGGCATGTATTTCTAGTGTTTCAAGATTATCATTTTTCAAAACATAATCTACCACTTTTCTATACAAATTATCTTCTACCAATTGTCTATAATTTGGATGAATTGCCCCTGCAACTACATCTTCGCCTTGTTTTATATTTTCTGTATTTAATAGACCTAATCTAATAACTGGAATGCTAGCGTTTATAAATTTCAAATATATTTTGGTACAATTTTCGACCGAATCGTGCAAATTTTCCGGACTATATTTATTAATTTTGGTAAAAGTTTCAAGCATAGTATTCTTTATAACTAAAGTTGGATATATCCTGACAAAATCAGGTTGTAACTTGATTAATTCATCTGCAGTATATAAGTCCATCTCTAGGGTTGATTTGTATAAGCCTGTCATCATTTGGAGCCCTAAACTAAATCCCATAGATTTTATCAGCTCAGAAGATGTTTTAACACACTGACTATCGTGACATCTTAAATTTGAATCTAATACACTATCTACCATTGATTGAACACCTAACTCAATAGTTTCTACGTTAAATTCCTTAAGAATATTTAAAATGTGTTTATCAATATAATCAGGTCTTGTAGAAAGTCTAATTGATCGAACTTTACCGTCTTCAATGAATTCATTTGCTATTTTTAAATAGTCTATCATAGCTGTTTCTTCAATTCCTGTAAAAGATCCACCATAAAAAGCTATCTGAATATCTTCTTGACTTTTATTAGGAAAATTTGCAAGTTGATTTCTTATTTCATTTCTTATTTCATCTGTTTGAACAACTTCGATATAATTTGTAATTTTGCGTTGATTACAGAAAATACAATCATTTGGACATCCTAAATGAGGAATGAACAATGATACAATGTAATTTTTCTTACTCATTTATTACCCTTAATTTAATCAAGGCGTTTCTAGCAGCATCTTGTTCTGCATGTTTTTTTGAAGATCCAAATCCAGATCCTATAACCAAGTTACCTTCATAAACATCAACATAGAATTTCTTGTCGTGATCTGGACCTTCTTCTTTAACAATCTTGTACTTTAATTTATCTCTTGAATTTTTTTGATTATTTTCCTGTAACATAGTCTTATAGTCAATAAAACTAGACTTTGTTTCTATTTCAGCTATGAATAGACTTTTAAACTTATTTTCTACAATTTTAAAAGCCGATTCATAACCAGAATCCAAATATATTGCACCAAAAACTGCTTCGAAAGTGTCAGCAAGTACACTAGGTTTTTCGCTGCCACCTGAAATAAATTCACCATGACCCATCATTAAATATTTTCCTAATTCTAAATACTTGGCCATATTTGAGAAAGATTTTTCACATACCATTTGACTTCTAATCTTTGTCATAGCACCTTCTTTTAACGAAGATTTACTATTATACAAGAAGTCACTAACAATTAGATCCAAGACTGAATCTCCTAAAAATTCCAATCTTTCGTTTGAAATATCTTTATATGATTTGTTTTCATTTCCGTATGAGCTATGAAAAAAAGCCAGGTTTAACAGATTAATATCTGTAAACCTGTAATCTAATTTTTCTTCTAGTTCATGTAGTTTTTCAATTCTAGCTTTGTCCACAACTATTTCCCTTGTGCCCTTTCAATTTCATTAACTACATCTTCTACATTTTTCAATGCTGATAGCTTTTCGTCATCAAGTTCTATATCAAATTCTTCTTCTACATCCATTACAATTTCCAATAATCGTACTGAATCTGCTTTAAGATCTTCTACAAATCTTGTTTTTTCGTCTATATCGTCTCTATTAAATTCATTTTTTAAGCCTTCAACAACTTTTTCATAAATTTCTTTATTCATTTACTAACTCCTTTTTTAATTTATCAGTAACATCTTCTTCAATGAATTTTACCAGCGTTAAAATTCCAGACATAATAGCGTCTCTATTAGATGACCCATGAGCTTTAAACACTGGCTTCTTCGTTCCTAGAAATGGTGCAGATCCAACACTGTTATAATCAATACCTGTACTCATTGATTTAATCATAGGAATAATAGCTTGTTGAGATTTTTCATCAAGCTTAGATAATTTTGACTTAGCTAAAGTTTTAATAAACTCAACGGAACCTTCAATTGTTTTCAGAAGAATATTTCCTGAAAAACCATCAGTTACCACGACATCAAAATCACCTTTCAAAACATCTCTTGATTCAACATTACCTTTAAAATAAGGATATTTTGATAAATTCTTGTATGTTTCTAATCTTAATGAATCTCCCTTATGTTCTTCGACTCCAATATTTAATAGACCTACTTTGCAATCCTCTTTTCCTAAAATATTTTTGGAATATACATATCCCATTTTTGCAAATTGTTCTAATAACTCAGAAGTGACATCAACATTAGCGCCAACATCTAACAATACCACATCACCTTTTAAGCTATGTATTGTAACCATTAAACAAGGTCTAGATACATTATCAAGCCTTTTTGTTATAAGTGTAGCTCCTGTCAATAAGGCGCCAGTTGAGCCTGTTGATAAGAAACCATCGTAATCCTCGTTTAATAAATCAAAACATTTTCTCATACTGGAATCTTTTTTCGATCTTATCGCTTTCGTTGGTGATTCATTATTTTCAATGGTTTCTGTAGCATTTACAAAATCTATTTTGTCTTCAAATCTTTTATTTACAATACTTCTATTTTCTTCTTCATTTCCTACTATTGTCAAGTTAAAATCTTTTTGTTCAAGAGCCATTATAGCTCCTTCTATTAATTCTGATGCTCCTTTATCGGAACCCAAAGTATCTAATAAAATTTTCATACTTCACCTCTAGTATATTCTATCACAATATTGTATGTTATAACATAAAACAAATAAAAAAGCCGCTTAATAATAATTAAACGGCTCTCTTTTTCATTAATTTTGTTCTGAATTATCTACAACTTGTTTTCCATCGTAATACCCACATTCTTTACATACTCTGTGAGGTAATTTTGGAGATCCACAATTAGGACATGTAGTTATAGTAACTCTTGGTAATTTATACGAAGAAGCTCTTCTTTTATCTCTTCTAGTTTTAGAAGTTTTTCTCTTTGGTACTGCCATGCTACACCTCCTTAAGGACTTTAGTCCTTAAAATTTATACAAACAACGTAGTTAATTATAATATAATAATGTTAAGTTGTCAATAAAAATATTATTATTTTGCTAAGTCTAAAGTGTCTCTAGCAATCATTAATTCTTCATTAGTTGGAACAACATAAACTTTAACTTTTGAATCATCAGCTGAGATTAAAGCTTCTTCACGAGTGTTGTTCTTTTCAAGGTCTAATTTAACACCTAATTCTTCAAATGTATTTAAGATATCTTTTCTCATTGATGAAGAGTTTTCTCCGATGCCACCAGCGAAGCAAATTGCATCAACATGACCTAATTCAGCCATATATCCACCGATATATCTCTTAACTCTTTCAATAAACATATCCAACGCTAATTGAGCTCTATCATTTCCTTTTTCAGCTTCTTCTTCAAGATCTCTAAAGTCTGAACTAATTCCTGAAACTCCTAATACACCAGATTTTTTATTCAAAATTTGGTTCATTTCATCAGCTGAATATCCTTTTTCATTCATTAAGAATGTCATTACAGTAGGATCCAAATCTCCACTTCTAGTTCCCATTAAAAGTCCTTCCAATGGTGTAAGTCCCATTGATGTATCATAGCATTTTCCGTCTTTAACAGCTGCTATAGATGAACCATTACCTAAGTGAACTGTAATAATATTGATGTCTTCTTTATCTAATAATTGTTGAGTTCTTAAAGTAATATATCTGTGGCTTGTTCCGTGGAAACCGAATTTTCTTAATCTGTAATCTTCATAGTATTCGTAAGGAATAGCATACATAAATGTTTTAGCTGGCATTGTTTGGTGGAAAGCAGTATCGAATACAGCGATATTTTTCTTTCCTGGAGCTAATTTTTCACATGCTTCAATTCCCATTAAGTTAGCTGGGTTGTGAAGCGGACCAAATTTGATAAATTCTCTAATCTTATCTTTTACTTTATCGTCAATAATGCAAGATTCTGTTAATTTATCTCCACCGTGTAGTACTCTGTGACCAATAGCAGATACTTCGTCTAAACTCTTGATAACACCATATTTTTCATCTAATAAAGCATCGAAAACATGGTTAATAGCTTCAGTGTGATCTTTCATTGGTTCTTCTACTACTAATTTTTCTCCATTAACTTTATGAGTTAATTTAGAACCTTCAATTCCAATTCTTTCTACTAATCCTTTACATAATACACTTTCATCAGTCATATCAAATAATTGATATTTTAATGAAGAACTACCACAATTGATTACTAATACTTTCATTTTTTCCTCCTAATTTTTACCTAATTTACTTTCTTTTCCATGAATCAATCTATTTAAATTGGATCTATGCTTGAATAATGATATTATTCCTAGCAAAATATAAATTAAACCAATGTAAAAGTCTTTTCTAATGTAAATTAATCCATAAATAACAGCTGAAACACATCCTATTATGCTTCCGAGTGAAACATATTTAGTTATAAGTACAACTATTAAAAACAATATTAATAAAAATAAAATTTGTAAAGGTTGGGCAAACAATAAAACACCGAAAGATGTCGCAATGCCCTTTCCACCTTTAAAATTATAAATAACTGGTAATATATGTCCTACTACACATAAAAGCCCACATACTAGTATACCTAAACTGCCGAAAAATTTAAAGCCCAAATATGCAGACAATAATCCTTTTAAGAAATCAATCAAAAAAGTTGCCAAACCAAACTTCACTCCATAAACTCTTAAAGCATTCGTTGCACCTGCATTTTTGCTTCCATAATTTCTTATATCCTGTTTATAAATCAACTTAGAAAGCACAATAGAACCACTTATATTACCTATGAAATAACATATTATTCCAAGGACAATAAAATATAAATAATTCACTATTTTCCCCTTGTCTTAAATTCAAATTGCAAAGGAACACCTTCAAAGCTAAAGTTTTCCCTTAGCTGATTTTCAATATATCTTTGGTATGAAAAATGCATCAAATCATTTCTATTTATGAAAACCAAAAATTTTGGTGGTCTGGCTTCTATCTGAGTGATATAAAAGATTTTCAAACGAACACCTTTATCTGATGGTGGTGGATTTAATAAAACAGCTTTTGATATTAAATCATTTAAAACACCTGTGCTAATTCTCATAGAATAATTATTATCTACTTTTTCGATTTCAGTAAACAAAGTATCGATTCTTTTGTTTTCTTTTACACTAATGAACACTATAGGAACATACATTACAAATCCCAATTTAGTTCTGATATCTTTTTTGAAATCATTCATAGTGTTAGTTTGTTTTTCAACAAGATCCCATTTATTCACAAGAATAATCATAGCTTTACCCTGATCATGAGCATAACCCAAGATTTTAGTATCTTGTTCGCTAACACCTTCAGTGGCATCTATCATTAAAACACAAATATCAGACCTATCAATCGCTGACAAAGTCCTTACAACAGAATATCTCTCAACTTCTGTGTCAATCTTTTTTCTTTTTCTAAGTCCTGCTGTATCTATAAATATATACTCATTTCCCTTGTAATTAATCTTGGAATCTATGGCATCTCTCGTCGTTCCTGCAATATCAGTAACTATCATTCTTTCTTCGTTTAATAAGTTATTAATCAAAGAACTTTTACCAACATTTGGTTTTCCAATCAGGCAAACTTTTGTAATATCCTCATCAGATTCTGTATTTGAATTATCATCAAATTTTGAAACAACAGCTTCTAGTAAATCTCCAAGCCCCATAGAATTTGAAGCACTTATTGGAAATATTTCATAAAATCCTAGATTATAAAAATCATATACATTGTCCTGTTGTTTGATGTGATCAATTTTATTTACAACTAAAATTACGCTTTTTTTCGTTCTTCTAAGCATATCGGCAACTTCCATATCAATTGGAGTGATACCTTGTTTACCGTCAACCATAAACAAAATAACATCTGCAGTTTCAATAGCAAGTTCTGTTTGTTTTTTAATATTTTTAGTAATGATTTCATTACTTTTTGGTTCCAAACCACCTGTATCTACAACTGTAAAATATTTATTTTGCCACTCAGCTTCCATATACAATCTATCTCTTGTAACACCTGGATCATCTTGAGTGATGGCGATTCTTTTCTTTATTAATTTATTGAATAATGTAGATTTTCCTACATTAGCTCTTCCTACAATAGCAACAACTGGTTTTGCCATGTTATCACCTCATTTCTCTATAAATGATACCATAAAATGTGTCAAATATACAATATTTCATCAAAAAAATAAAGCTAATACTAAACTTTTGTCTAGTATTAGCTTAAAATTTATCTATTGATTGGGAATTGTTTCATCAATTCTACAACGTCTTTTTTGATTTCTTCAGCAGGTCTACGTTTCTTTAATGCGTCTAACATAAATTCCGCTACTTTTGCGGCTTCTACTTCTTTTAATCCTCTAGTTGTAATAGCTGGTGTACCAATTCTAATACCACTAGTTACAAATGGTGTTTCTGGATCGTTAGGAATAGTGTTCTTGTTAGTTGTAATATTAACTTCACTTAATAACGCTTCTGCTTCTTTACCAGTCATATCAAAGCTTCTGCAATCGATTAATAGTAAGTGGTTATCTGTACCACCTGAAACTAATCTTACATCATTATCTAAGAATACTTTTTCCATGGCTTTTGCATTCTTCAAAATTTGATGAGTGTATTCTTTAAATTCTGGTTGCAAATCTTCTTTGAAGCACACTGCTTTTGCTGCAATAATGTGTTCTAATGGGCCACCTTGGAATCCTGGGAATACTGATTTGTCTAATAATTTTTTGTGTTCTTCCTTACAAAGTATAGCTCCACCTCTTGGTCCTCTTAATGTTTTATGTGTAGTTGTAGTTACAAAATCTGCATAAGGAACTGGACTTGGATGATCTCCAGTAGCTACTAATCCAGCAATGTGAGCCATATCTACCATTAAATATGCTCCAACTTCATCTGCAATTTCTCTGAATTTTTTGAAATCTATAACTCTTGGATATGCAGAAGCACCAGCTACGATTAATTTAGGTTTGTGTTTTAAAGCTAATTCACGAACGTTTTCATAATCGATAGTTTCAGTTTCAGGATCTACACCGTAATCTACGAAATTATAGAATTTACCAGACATATTTACTGGTGATCCATGAGTTAAGTGTCCACCTTCTGTTAATCTCATACCTAATACTGTATCTCCAGGTTTTAAAACTGCAACATATACAGCAATATTAGCATTTGCTCCACAGTGAGGTTGAACGTTAGCATGATCTGCATTAAATAATTCTTTTAATCTATCTATAGCTAATTGTTCTATTTTATCAACATGTTCACAACCGCCGTAATATCTTTTTCCAGGATATCCTTCAGCATACTTGTTAGTTAACTCAGTACCCATAGTTTCAAGTACTGCTTTTGAAACAAAGTTTTCTGAAGCTATCAACTCGATATGTTCTTCTTGTCTTTTGATTTCATCATTTAGATGTCCAAATACCTCTGGGTCAAAATTTTCTAAATTTTGTCTACAATTATTCATACAAACCTCCAATTATTTTCGTGATATGAACTAGGTCCTTATCAACAAATTTTTTATCTATAAATTTTACAATTATATAGCCAACTAATAATCCTACAAGTCCTATACCAAAAGATGCTAATTCAAAATTTCCTATTTTATTTTCCAAAATAGAATATGATGATATAAGAGCAATTAGGAAAAATGTTAAAGGCATTAAATACAACAATGCTGTATATTTAAGCATTGAAGAATCGTCACCTGAAATTTGGACTCTATCTCCTACTTTTGCACTTATATAGTTTGCACATTCTATAACTTGCGTTTGATGTTCACAACCTGAACATTTGCTACAACCTTCACCACCACAAGCTCCTTTTCTAGTAATTAGAACAGATGCTTTTGTGGATTCAGTTTTTATAACCATTCCTTCTTTTGCCAAAAAATTACCTCAATTCTTTAATAACATACGATGCAATCATAAGTCCGACACATGAAGGTACAAAGCTTATACTTGCCGGAGCATTTCTTCCATTTGAAGATAGAACTTCTCCTGACCTTTGTTCATCAGACCAAATGCATGTAAGTTTGTCAACGTTTCTTCTTTTTAGCTCTTTTCTCATTACTTTAGCCATTGGACAAGTGTGGGTCTTTTTAATATCCGTAATTCTAAAAAGAAAAGGATTTAGTTTCGATCCCGCACCCATAGAACTTATCAACTTAATATCGTTTTTATAGCAATACTCAGCCAAATCTAGCTTCGCTGATATTAAATCGATAGCGTCTATAACATAATTATAATCTTTAAGATTAAATAAATCAACAGTAGAATTATCAAACTTTTCCCTAAATTTAATAACTTTGCAATTCGGATTAATTCTGTGAATTCTTTTTTCAAATTCATCTACCTTATAATTTCCAACAGTATCTTCCAAAGCTATAATTTGGCGATTGATGTTTGTTATATCGATAGTATCATAATCTACTATTGCTAATGTTCCTACTCCACATCTAGCCAAAGCTTCTATTGCAAAACCTCCAACTCCACCGCAGCCAATAACAGCTACTTTGGAGTTGATGATATTTTCTAGGTCATTTTCACCTATTAGAAGTTTTGTTCTTTCAAATCTTTTATCCATACTAATCTAATTTGATGTGAATTTCTTTAAGTTGTTTCTCGTCAACATTTGATGGAGCACCAGTTAATAAATCTGTAGCAGATTGTGTTTTAGGGAATGCTATAACATCTTTGATATTATCAGTTCCAACTAATAACATCATAAGTCTATCCATACCATACGCTAATCCACCATGTGGAGGTGTTCCATAGTTAAAAGCTTCTACAAAGAAACCAAATTTGTTTTCAATCATTTCTTCAGTTAATTCTAATGCTTCGAACATTTTCTTTTGTAAATCAGAATTGTTAATTCTTATAGAACCTCCACCGATTTCGTCTCCATTACATACAATATCGTAAGCTTTAGCTCTTACTTTTTCCTTGTCAGTTAACAAATATTGAATGTCTTCTTCTTTTGGCATTGTAAATGGGTGATGCATTGCTACAAATCTGTTTTCTTCTTCGTCGAATTCAAATAATGGGAAATCAACTATCCAAACAAATTCGAATGTATCATTGTCAACCAAATTCATATCTCTTGTAATTTTGTTTCTTAATGCACTTAATCCATTAAATACAACATCATTTTTGTCTGCTAGTATAAATATTAATGCATTTTCGTCTTCTTTTGTAGATTCAATTATCGAATTCATTTCTTCATCAGATAAGAATTTTTTAATTGAAGATTGAATTTCTCCATCGTGAACTCTTATCCAACTTAAACCTTTAGCACCGTATTCTTTTACAAATTTTTCTAATTTGTCAATTTTTTTACGTGAGTATTCACTTTCATAATTACCAATATTGATACATCTAACGCTTTTGTTTTTATCATTACAACTTGAGAATACTTTGAATTCTGAATCTTTTACTAATTCAGTGATATTTTTCAATTCAAATCCAAATCTCAAATCTGGCTTATCGCATCCATATCTTTCCATAGCTTCTGCGTAAGTCATTCTCTTAATAGGAGTTGGAATATCAATTCCTCTAATTTCTTTGAAAAGTTTTTTAATCAAGCCTTCATTCAATGTCATTACATCTTCTTGATCAACAAAACTCATTTCCATATCCACTTGAGTGAATTCCGGTTGTCTATTTGCTCTTAAATCTTCATCTCTGAAACATTTAACGATTTGGTAGTATCTGTCCATTCCACTAATCATAAGAAGTTGCTTCATTAACTGTGGTGATTGTGGTAGTGCGTAGAAACTGTGTTCATTTACTCTACTTGCAACCAAATAATCTCTAGCTCCTTCTGGAGTTGGCTTTCCTAAAAATGGAGTTTCAATTTCATAAAATCCATTTTCATCTAAATAATCACGAATTAATTTATTAGTTTTGGCTCTTAATTTTAAATTATTTTGTAATTTAGGTTTTCTTAAATCCAAATATCTGTACTTTAACCTAACAGCTTCTTGAGCATTATCATCATCTTTAATGTAAATTGGTGGAACATTCGCTGTATCCAAAACAATTAGTTCGTTAGCTATAACTTCAATTTCTCCAGTAGGAATGTTGTTGTTTTTTGATTCTCTTTCTCTAACATCACCTTTTACACATAAAACATATTCGCTTTTAACATCTTTTGCTTTATCGAAAATCTCTTTGTTATCATCCTTTATAGCTATTTGAGTTATTCCTGTGTTATCTCTCAAATCTATAAAGATAAGAGATCCTAAATTTCTTTCTTTTTGAACCCATCCCATAAGAATGACTTCTTTGTTTACATCACTTAATCTCAACTCCCCACACATGTGAGTACGTCTAAGATTTCCCATACTATTCATAAAAAACCTCCTAAAATATAAAAAACCCGTCCTTATGATAAGGGACGAGTTAAATCGCGGTACCACCCTAATTAGGTAAACCTCACTTTAATTTATAACGCTATTAAGCGGAAAATTCGACTCAAAAATGTCTGCAATTACTATGAATAATAAGTCACACCAACCCTTATCTCTCTGAAAATCAATCATAATGCGCTCTTTTTATCTTTGTCTTTATAACAAAATTATATTCAAAAAACTTTCAATTGTCAAACCAGCTATTTTTTTCTTCTGTTTTTATAAAAAGCGATAATTTCGTTTAGTTCATCGACCTTAAAAATTAAAATACAACTCAAATAACTAATTCCTGCAACAATTATAGACATCATTAATGATAATGTATTTGAAAATCTAATATTTGTCGTTTTAAATGTAATATAAGCTAAAGCTCCCATTATCAACGATGAAATCAACATCTTAAAAATATTTACAAATGATGATTTTGTAGAGCTAAAATCTCCAATTTTTTTGTGTAATCTCATTATTATCATTATTGCTCCAATTAGATTTGCAAAACTTGTCGCTACTGCTAATCCTACTAAGCCAAAAATTCTTGATAAAATAATATTTCCTATTATATTTATAGCAACCATAATAACAGAATTAATCGTAGGAGTTTTTGTATCATTCATGGCATAAAATGATTTCGACAAAATATCTCTGATAGCAGTTCCTATGATTCCCAAAGCGTAGAAGAACATACAAACTGATGTCATATCAACATCATTCATTGTGAAAGCTCCCCTAAAGAATAGCATCTTAGTAATAGGATAAGATAATACCAAAAGTCCTATTGTCGCTGGGATTACTAAAATACAAATCATAGACATTGATTTCATTATGCTATCTTTCATTTTATTCAAATCATTAGCGATAAAATTTCTAGACAATTCAGGATACACAATTACAGAAATATTTGCTATAACAATACCAGTTACAAATTCAATAAGCCTTGATGCATAATTTAGAATTGGAATACCATTAGCTGAAACTGTAGATGCTATCGACTTATCTACCATAACATTGATTTGATTTACCGATACTCCTAAAATTATCGGAATTGATAGTAATACAATCATTTTTACATTTTTATCTGAAAAATCTAAAATCTTATGATATTTAAAATTCTTTCTTTTCGTTATAAATATGTAAGGCAAATATTGGAGTGCATTTCCCAATAGCAAACCAATTCCAACTATCATATTATTATCGTATTTATTGGAAATGACAAGAGCAAGTATAATGAAGAAATTCATTATAAAACCTTGTAAATTTTGAACTACAAAATGATTATTCGCATTCAAATATCCCTTGAATACACATGACATTATGGACGGTATCATTGACAATAAAGTCAATCGCATGAATTTTATAGTTAATTCTTTTGTATATCCAGTAAATCCTGGAGCAAAAATTTTAATTACAGATGGTGTAAAAATCTCCAGTATTACTATTAATGCTAATATTATAATAACAACTATATTGTTGATATTTGATGTAAAAATATCGCCTTCTTCCTTTCCCTTTTCGTGTACTATTTTATTGTATATAGGAATAAAAGAAGTTGAAATTCCTGCTGAAAACAAGCTTACTATTGTAATCGGCAGTATTTGTGAAACCAAAAATGCGTTGGCAACCGGCCCATTTGTAGGAAAAAAATATGCCAGTGTAGTTTCTCTTACTAATCCTAAGACTTTTGATAGTAGTGTAATTATCATCAGTATAATGGCAGTCTTTTTCATAAGTATCTCCTGTTTATATTTAAAAAATTTGTTGGTTGTGATATTATTTATACTATAGATAATAACACAGGTCTAACGATAATTAAAGGTGATAAGATGAATATAAAGTTATTGGTAAAAAAAATGGATGAGTTGGTTGACTCTTCGGACATAAAAATAATAAACGATATCGACAATATATCGTTAAATTGTATTTCCGATCAGAAAAACACACTATCCATAATGGAATATGACAAAAATATTATTTGTCCTAAAAATTCTAATATTCTTTTTTTTAAAGCAGAAGATGAAATCATAGAAAACGAAAATGCAAATATTATTTATTCAAAAGAAGATGATATTTTCAAAGTTTACGAAATTGTGAATGGATTTTTGCGAGAGCATTCCGAGTTCTATAATAGAATTTACAATACAATTTCAAACCGTGAGGCCGTTAATAATTTGCTTTTAATCATAAAAGATTATTTTGATGTAAATGTATGCCTGTTGAACTCAAACAAAAAGTTGTTGCTAAATACATTTGATTTTTCAACTATAAAAAAGATTTATCCGTTGGAAATAAAAAAGAAAAGCTTGAGCAAATTGTACGGATATCTCGCTTTTGAAACTATTGAAGATGAATATGAATTTGAATTCAGAAAAATTTCCAAAATAATTTCAACATATATTTATAACAATGTAAACGGGCTGATAAATTCGAAAGAAGACATATACAGCACCATTAAGAATTTGATTTCTGGAAATATTACAGAAAAAGACGAAGAAAATATCGCAAATATAGGTTGGAAAACAGATGACAATTACGATATTAATGTAATTAAAATCGAAGGTGGTTTATTCAAATACCAAGACATGTTTTCACATGGTAACAGATTTGTTTTGGATTATCCGATGTATATGTATTCTGTATTGCAAGAAGGATACCTTGTGTTATTAACTAATAATAAAATTAAAGATGTTTCATCAGTAAAGACAAATTTAAACTTCTTTACTGAAAAATACGACTTAAAAAGCATTAAATTATCACTAAAAAACAACCTGTTCAATTTGAAAAAAGCTTATGATTTATCTAGAAGAATTTTAGAAAACAATATAGAATTAACTGAAAACATAAACGATAATTGCTGTAAAATCATCTATGATTTGGTATGCTTGGATTCTGAAATAGAAATATTAGTTCCAGAATTCATCTATAAATTAAAATATGACGATATAAATAATGGCACAGACCTTCTCAGAACATTATACTTTTACCTTGTAGAAGAACGCTCATTAATCAAAGCATCTCAAAGACTGAATGTTCACAGAAACTCAATCGTTTATAGAATAAACAAAATTAATGAATTGGTAGATATTAATTTGGATTGTTACAAAGCAAGAAAAAACATAATAAGTGCTTTAGAAATCATCGACCGATTGGACAATACGCTTAAAATAACAGAAGAAGACATTTAATTGTCTTCTTCTATTTTTTGCAATAATTGCATTGCCATATTAAAAATATCTTCGTGTACATCATCATAAGAAACCAAAGTTGACAATGTGTCTTTTGCTTTTGCAACTCTATTTGAGTTTAGTTCAATAACGCCTTTATTGTACAATAAAATCTCGTTGTCTTTATGAATTTTAAGCCCACGATTTAAAACCTGAATTGATTTTTCAAAATCATAATCGTTGAAATAAGCCACAGACATATCATTATACAAATCAACGTGATCAAATCCCATACTTTCAGCTTTTTCAAAATATTCTATAGCTTTATCCAAATCATTCAAATTCAAGTAACATTTACCCATTAAATAAACAATTCTGGAAGTTTTTTCAAGTTCTCTGAAAATTTCAAGTGCCTTTTGTGGTTTTGAATTGATTAAAGTAGTCGCAAAATCCAAATCTCTGAGAGGCTTTATATCTTCCATTAAACGTTCAACTTCATTTATCACAATTAATACTCTTTTTTCATCGTAATCGTTAGGAGAAGTTGCCATCTTGTGTGTATTTTTTAAGTAATCATAAGCTTTTATATAATTATGATTTAGTAATTCTAAATTTGCAAGTTCTACATAACTTAAGAAGAAATCAGGAAAATTTGCAACATTTTCATTTAAAACTCTGAAAGCTTCTTCAATAAAAATACTAGAATTAAACTCATCTTCAAGCGCCATTAATCTCAAACAATACGCATAGTAATAAGCATTATCCGCAATGTCCGATTTTAATATATCATTTGTTCTAAAATAAATAACTGCTTCTTTTGGATCTGAAATTTTTTCAACTCCCATAGATATTATTGATTTTTCAATATCAGGGAAAATATTGTACATAATATCTGTGTAGTTTACACAGTATTTGAATGTTCTATCGTAAGCTATGTTATAAATCATTCCTTTAATTATTAATTCCAAATCAAAATTTTTGACGAAATCATTGTTCCTGACTCCATCTAACAAATCTTTTTCTAAAACAGGTAGTGGAATATCTTTATCAATGTAATCATTTGATTCTAATAAATTCACATAAACCAATTGATTCATAAATTTACTGAAATATTCGTCAATCTTATTAATCATTTATTTCTCCCCCGTTTCTAAAATCCTGTACAAATTAGCCCTATACAACATGAACAACGAAATGAACATCAAAAGTAATCCAAATTTCAAAATCGACACAACTTCATTTGACATTATAAAGTCTTCAAATGTGTAATTCTTCATAATCAAATTATACAAAATTGCAAAAATCGCAACATTAGGTATATTCCATGTTAAAAAATTTTTAAAATTAAATTTTAATGATGTGCAAATCGATTTATAAAATTCTTCGTCAATCATGTAAAGTGTCTCCACTAACGGATTAAATATTAATAAATGAACAATTACTGCTCCTTCGTATTTTTTTAAGAAAAAATACAACAATAATAAAATTCCTCCATTAAAAGCGACCTTTAACATTAATTTGGGAATAGTAATCGGTTCTATTTGATAGTTATCTCTTGTATGAACCGAAATACTAAGCATATTTAAAAGGATACTCAACAGAAATGTAACCAAAACCGCTATTATAACGTTAGATATTTCTTTAGATACAGATAATCTAAACAAAATATTATTAGACATATTTAACGATAATTTCATTACAATCATTGATGCAAAAATCAACGGAAAATATTTAATTGTATGTGCGGTTCTTGTAAAAGAATTTTTGATTATTTCTATAAATGAGTCCATTATTCTCCCTACATTCTAACTGGTGCTTCAATGCCTAACAAGCTCAAAGATAATTTCAAGCATTTGTTAACAGAATAAGTTAAATACAATCTTTGATATTTTAGTTCATCTTCTACAGTGTTGATTGGACAATTTGCATAAAATTTATTGAATAGTTTTGCTAATTCTACTGTATAACGTGTTAAGAAAGAAGGTTCGTATTTTTCAGTAGCATTTAATAAAACTTCTTCAAATTTTGATAAGTGTTTTACAATGTCGATTTCTGTATCGTCAACTAATAAATCAAATTTGCTATTGTCTTTTAATTCAAATTCTCCCTTGTCTAATATAGAACAGCTTCTTGCAAATGTATATTGTGTATATGGTCCAGTTTCTCCATCAAAATTCAAAACTTGATCCCAATCAAACGTATAATCTTTTATTCTATTATTGAATAAATCTTGGAATATTACAGCTCCAACACCAACTTGTTTTGCCACTTCTTCTTTATTGTCAAGATTAGGATTTCTTTCTTCTATGATTGATTTTGTTTTATCAATAGCTCTATTTAAAACATCTTCTAGGAAAATAACTTTACCTTCTCTTGTTTTCATAGATCCATCTTTCATGCTAACCATACCAAAAGAAACATGTTCGCAATCATTCCACCAATCAAATCCCATTTTTTTCAAAACGGTTCTTAATTGTTCAAAATGAAGTTTTTGTTGACTAGCAACAACGTATACATTTTTATAAAAATCGTAAGTTTTTTTACGATACATTGCAGTAGCAATATCTCTTGTTAAGTATGTTGAAGACCCATTTGATTTTTTTATTAAAACAGGTGGCAAGTTTTCATCATCCAAATTGATTATCATTGCACCATCGGATTCTTCTAGCAAATTTTTCTTATCAATTGCTTCTAATGCATCTCCAATAAATTGTGAGTGGAATGATTCACCATTAAAATTGTCAAACTCAACTCCTAGTAAATCATAAACTCTTTGAAATTCTTTTAGAGAAATTTCTCTAAACCATGACCATAATTTTACAGCTGTAGGATCTTTTTTTTCTAATTTATCGAACCAATCGCGTGCCTCATCCATGTAAGTTTCATCTTCTTTTGCAATTTTATTGTATTTTACGTAAAGATTTAAAAGTTCTTTTATTGGATCAGCATTTATTTTATCTTCGTCTCCCCATTTTAAATAAGCTGATATCATCATACCAAATTGAGTTCCATAATCACCGATGTAATTAACACCTGTTGTATTAAACCCTTGATATTTCATTATGTTTCTTATGGCATTTCCTATTACAGTGGAGCGTAAATGTCCAATATGAAATGGCTTTGCAATATTTGTAGAAGAAAAGTCGAACACAACATTTTTCCCAACGCCAATATGACTACTTCCAAAATCATCTTTAACAGCTTCTGTTAGAACACTTTCTACTAATTTTGAATTATCTACAAAAAAGTTTACGTAAGGACCTACATTTGCAATTTTTTTGATATTTTCATTGCTGAATTCTTTTTTAGCTAATTCTTCTGCGATTAAATTAGGTGCTTTTCTAAAAGTTTTTGCTAATTTAAACACTGGAAACGCATAATCTCCCATATCACTGTTTGGTGGAATTTCGATTAAATCTGATATTTCTTCTTCAGTTAGACCAGTGTCAAATCCTAGTATAATTTGTTTTACTTCTTCTTTAAAATTTATCATTTTAATCCCCTTATTTTAAATAAATGAAAGTAGCTCCAAGACCGCCTTCATTGTAACCTGCATCTTCAATCTTTTTGATTCTTTTATCACTTCTTAGGTATTCTCTGATACCTTTTCTGAGCATACCAGTTCCTTTGCCGTGAATTATATTCACTTTTTTCAAACCAACAATTACACAGTCATCAATGTATTTGTCAAGTTCGTATATTGCTTCTTCAATATTCTTTCCACGCAAATCTATTTCGCTTTTTATATCAGAATTAGCTTTATTTTTTATAATACTTTTAATGCTCTTTGATGATTGAATCACTTCTTGTTCTTTAATTTTCTTCAAGTTCTTAACATTGGCATTTATCTTTAAGATACCCACTTGAACCAATAAATCACCTTTTTTATCAGGTTCTGTAACAATAGTACCTTGTTGGTCAATTCCTAAGATTTCGACTTCATCTCCTAATTGTAGATTTTGTTTTTTAGACGTTTCATTCAAAAGTTTCTTATTGGAACTCTTTTTAATTCTTTTGTTAAATTTACTTTCAACATCATTAGCTACTGTTCTAGCATCAGATTCTTTCTCTAAGAATTTTAATTTATTGATAAGCTCACGTGATTCTTCCTTAGCTTGCATATAAATTTCGTTTGCATTTTCTTTTGCTTCGTTAATAATTCTTTCTTTTTCTAATTTTGTCTTTTCAAGTTCTTTTTCGTATCTGTCGCGAAGCTTCAATAAATCTTCTTTAAGCTCTAATTGTCTTTTTTTTTCTTCGTCAATTTGTTTCTTTCCAGATTCAATGTCAGATAAAACATCTTCAAAATCTTTGTCTTCTTGAGATAAAATTTCCTTTGCATTATTAATTATATCATCATCAAGACCAAGTCTTCTAGAAATTTCAAAAGCATTTGATTTACCAGGAATCCCAATTCTCAATTTATAAGTTGGTGATAAAGTATTTACATCAAATTCTACTGAACCATTTTTTACGTATTTTTCTGTCAATGCAAATATTTTAAGTTGAGAATAGTGAGTTGTAGCAATTGTTCTTATAGATTTGTCTAAGAAAATTCTCAAAATTGCAATTGCTAGTGCTGCTCCTTCTGTTGGATCGGTTCCTGCACCAAGTTCGTCGAATAACACAAGAGAATTAAATGTAATATTATTTACAATGTGTACAATATTTTTCATATGAGCTGAAAAAGTAGACAAAGATTGTTCTATACTTTGTTCATCACCAATATCTGTGAAGATATTGTCGAAAATTGCTACTTCCGAATTTTCATCTACAGGAATTAAAATTCCAGATTGTGCCATTAAAGTTATCAGACCTACTGTTTTAAGTGTTACAGTTTTACCACCAGTATTAGGTCCAGTTATAACCAATGTATTGTAATCATCACCAAGATAAATACTTATAGGCACAACTTTTTTCTTGTCCAATAAAGGATGTCTTGCATTTTTGAAATTAAAATATCCATTAGTGTTTAGTTTGGGATTTGTCGCATCAATTTCTATAGCATATTTTGCTTTAGCGAATATGAAATCTAATCTTGATAAAACATCCTGATCCACAAAAATCGAATCCTTGGCATCATAAACTCTATCAGAAATTTCTTTCAAAATTCTTATTATTTCTTCTCTTTCTTCTGCTTCAAGCATTCTCAATTCGTTATTTAATTCTACAACCTCCATCGGTTCGATGTAGACTGTTTGACCCGAAGATGAATGGTCGTGTACGATTCCTTTAAAAGATGATTTATGTGAAACTTTTACAGGAATTACATATCTATCATCTCTCATAGTTACGATGTTTTCTTGTAATGCTTGATCATTAGAAGATAAAATACTATTTATTTTATCTCTAATATTTTCTGTCTTCTGCCTTTTAGTTTGTCTAATTCTAGCGAGATTCCTACTAGCATTATCGCTAATCTCATCTTCTGAAATTATTGCATTATTAATAGTTGCAACTAAATCAGGTTCTTCCACCAAAGAATCCATCATTGCCATAATCATAGGGTAATTTTCGTGATTTTCGTCAGATTCTCCAGCATATCTTTTTATATCGTGAACGCTACTCAATATTTGACCGATTTTCAACAAAACTTCTGGAACTATGTATCCACCTTTTGATACATGCATTATACTTGCTTTAACATTTATAATCTCATATATAGGAGGATTAGAAAATTTGTAAATCATACTCATAGCTTCATAAGTTTCATCCAAGCTTTGTCTGATTTCATCCTCATTTATCATAGGTTCCAATTTATTGGCTATACTTTTCCCCAATTTAGATTTGCAAAGTTTTTCAATTTTATTTTTTATTTCGTTGTATTCAAGTGTGTTTAATGTCTTTTTATCCATTTATAAAATTCCTTTTTTAAAATGAAATTCATTAGATTTTCCAGTTGCATATTTGTTTTTTCTAATTGAATATAAGTTGAAATCTATATCATTCTCGTCTATCTTAATTCTATCACAAGAATAAATTAAAGAGTAATCGTCCATTCTTACAACCTTATATTTAGAAAAATCTCCTTCAATATAACAATCATTAAACTTACAGAACTCACAATTTTTCCCATTACATTTTATTATGCTCGAAAAAGGACAATAAATAGTAATCATATTAACTAAGTTTTCTTCAACAACCAATTCATAATTGTAATTTGAATTTTCTACAATTTCTTTAATTTCAGATTTGTTTAATTCAACTGATAAAGTCATTACATCTACTCCCAAATCATTTAAAACTCTTGCTGATAAAGTATTAAATACATTCATCTGATAGTCACTAACAACAAAATCAGCTCTAATATCCCTAGCTATAATAATATCTCCAATATTATTGATTAAAAGTTTGGATACATTATTTTCTCTGCATTTTTTTATAAACTTATCCGTTTTTTCTTGATTTAAAAATCTTGGAACTCTCACGATGTATTCTGATGAAATTTTATCGCTGTAACCATCCACTTCATCTACATAAACTGTTTTATAACTTGAATTATTAATTCTATTTTTTTCTATTAGATTATCTAATTTTTTCAAATCAACATTTTTTTGTTTTCTATGATTAAAATCAGCTTTTTCTTCCAAATAGAATTCTATGAAATCTCTTCTTATCTGATTTATCTGACTTTTCGATAAAAATAATCCATCATCTAGTATAATTTCCAGCTCAGAAATATTTACTGGATAGTTTCCTGTTTTTAGTACTTGATTACGTATAAAATCATCATCTATTGGCTTATTTTTTGCGTCATCGCAAATTATATTAGTGTTATATATTAGATCATTTACAAATATTTGAATAGGTTGAAATTTTTTACAAATAAACTTGACTTGTAAATCAAATTTCACATTTTTTTCTTCATTTGACTCATCAACTATTTTAATGTGACTAACTCTTTTTACATCAGAATTTTCAAGAGCATCACCTATGTTTTTAAATGAAGCTATGCTATTTTTCGTATAATTTTCAGTTAATGTCAACGGAAAAGTATTTTTCCCATTAGAAAGTATTAGAATATCTTTCTTTAATACATCTTTTGTAAATTTTATTTTCCCTTTTCCTAATACTTTTCCTACTGTGTTACCTTTAATTTGATTTTTCCTACCAAGTTCAACGTAATTGTATCCATTTGTATTATTGATTAATCCTTTTGTAAATCCACGATTTTTAACTTCGTCTAAATAATAATCGTATTTACCATTGTCTAATTTTTCTCTGTAAGATTTTACAATAGAGTACACGTATTCCTTGGATTTCATTCTTCCTTCGATTTTCAAACTATCACAATATTTTGCGATTTCGTCAACATTATCAATAGTACACAAATCTTTTGGACTGAGGTAAGACAGCTTTGAATTAATAGTTTCGTTGGCTAAAATAATCTTGTAATCCTTCCTACAAGGTTGAGCACATCTTCCTCTATTTGCACTTCTATCACCATTTAATGAACTCATCAAGCATTGCCCTGATTGGCACACACATAATGATCCATGAATGAAAACTTCTATTTCAATGTCACAGTTTTTCCTAATATTTTTTAATTCTTCTAAATCAGTTTCCCTAGCCAATACAATTCTTTTGAAACCAAGTTCTTTGGCAATTAATGCCCCATTCAAATTATTAATGTTCATCTGAGTAGATGCATGTAAATCCAAATCAGGAAATAATTTGTTTACAAGATATGCCAGACCAATATCTTGAACAATTAGTGCATCAATATCGATATTATATAATCTGTTTACATAATCAATTGCCTTGTGAATTTCTGATTGCTTTATAAGAGTGTTTAATGTTACATAAACTTTTACGTTTCTTAAATGACAGTATTTTACAACTTCCTTAACATCTTCTACAGTAAAATTCTCAGCATAAGCCCTTGCGGAAAATTCTTTTGTTCCAAGATAAATGGCATCAGTTCCCGCACGGACACTTGCTTTTACCATGTCCCAATTTCCGCAAGGAGCTAATATTTCACTAATCAATGATTTCATCCCTTTGATAATCCATTAAAATATTTTCTAGCTTATTTTTTTCAAAAGCTAATTTATTATATTCATCTTTTAAATCTTTGTATTTTTGAGATATATCATCATTTTCTGTTTCGTAAAATTCAATTTGTTTTTTCAAATCTTCCGTAGTTTTATTCTCTTTTTTGAGTTTTGTATTTAAATCTGATGCTTTTTGTTCATATTGCGCTTTGATTTCGTTAGCGTATTTTTCAGCTTTTTTCTTTATATCTTCTTTTTCCTTTTCAGAATTTTCTTTAATTTCATTGTATTGTTTAGTCATTTGTTTTAAGTTTGTTTCTTTAATAACCAAATTTTGATATAATTTTTCGCAATCAGATTTTAAGTTAGAATAATCCTTGATAATTGGATCATTCTCTTTTTTGTATTCATTTAATTCAGTTGTTAAATTATCGTGAGTTTCTGCCAAATTCATAAGAGCTAAGATAGTTGCATTCAAAGTCGTTAATTTTGAATTTCTGTTTTTGCAATCTGCAATATCCTTGTTAATTTTCTCAACTATCTTATCTGTTTCTTCTTTAGATTTTTCAGTAACAATATTGTAAGTTGAACCTTGAATTACAACTTGTAATTTGTTCATATACATTCCTACTTTCTCAATGTTGCGTTGAATTTTTGTTCTAATGAATTTAATATTTCTTCTTGTATTTTTTCAATAGTTTTGTCTTTTAATGTTTCATCTTTTGATTGATATATAATTCTGTATGCTAAGCTCTTCTTATCATTATCAACATGTTCACCTTTATATTCATCAAATAAGTAAACATCCTTGATGATACCATTAGAGTGGTTTAGAATTTCTTTTTCAATTTCAATACTTTCCAATTCTCTATCCACCACAAGAGCTATATCTCTTTCAATTGAAGGATATTTACTAATTGGTGAGTAAAGCTTTTTGAAATCCATATGTTTAATTAATTCTGTAAAATGAATTTCTCCAATATAAACTCTATTATCAAAGTCATAGTTGTCTCTTACTTCATAACTTATTTCACCAAATGTTGCGATCAATTCACCATTTACCAATATATCAGCGCACCTACCGCTGTGATAAGTTTTATTATCTTTGTTTTTTACAATTTCATAATTATCAATTCCCAATTCGTTAAATAATGCCAAAATCATAGATCTAACATCGTAGAAATCATAATCTCCATACATTCCCAAAGCTAATTTTTTAGTTTCAATCCTTTTGTTTCCGACCAAGTGGAAAGTATTGCCCAATTCATATACGCAAATATCTTTGATTTTATTTTTATAATTCTTAGATAGTATATCCAAAATATTTGGTATAATTGTGGATCTCATCACAGAGAAATCTTCTCCTAGTGGATTGATTAGTTTGATCAATTTATCATCATCCATTTCAACCATTGCTTTAGAATAGGATTTTGGGCTGATGAATGAATAAGACAACACTTCAAAAGTATTCATAGAATACAAAGCTTTTTTCGTATTGTCTATGGCAATTCTTTCTTCGCTCTTAACACCTCTCTTTAGTTTTCCGATAAGAGGTTTAGCGCCAATTTTCTCAAATGTGTAAATTCTTCCAACTTCCTCAATTAAATCTTGATAAATTGAAACGTCTTGTCTGTGGAATGGAACTTTAACTTTGATTCTTTCGTCGTCTTCTGACACAATTTTAAATTCCAATAATTGTAATATATTTTTAATTTCTTCATTTGAAATATCTGATCCTAATAAATCATTGCATTTTTTGTAAGATAGCTCTACATCTTCTAATTTTTCTTTACATGTAATCACATCTATAGAATTATTAATCACAGTGGCATTTGTAATATCTTCAATTAATTTACAAACTCTCAATGATGCTAAATCACATAATTGTTGGCTTACACCCTTTTCAAATCTTGTAGAAGCATCAGTTCTTAAAGATAATCTTCTTGATGAAAGTCTAATTGTATCGCTATCAAAACTTGCAGCTTCAATAAGCACATTTGTAGTATCTGATGTTATTTCTGAATCAAAACCACCCATAATTCCAGCGATACCTAATGTGTTTTCACCGTCACAAATTATTATATCATCTGATAATTCACGTTCAACATCGTCTAGTGTTGTAAATTTTTGTGAACCAGATTCTTTTACTATAATTTTCTTATCTGCGATTTTATCCAAATCGTAGGCGTGAATTGGTTGACCAGTTTCCAACATTACAAAATTTGTAATATCAACAATATTGTTAATAGGTCTAATTCCAGATTGAATAAGTCTATTTTTTAGCCATTGTGGACTATCTCCTATCTTTACATTTTTTACAACTCTAGCCACATAACGAGTACACTTGTTAGTTTGAATATCAACAGAATTTACGTAATCATTAATATCTTCATCAAAGTTTTTGATTTCAATAGAAGGATATTTGATTTTTTTGCCAAAAGAGGCAGCATATTCTCTTGCCATTCCTAAAACGGATAAGCAATCCGGTCTGTTTGGTGTGATTTCAAATTCAATTATAGGCTCATTGATTTCAAGTGCATTAATAACAGTTTCGCCAATTTCGTTTTCAGATAAAACAGCGATTCCATCTTTGGAGTTTTTATCTACAACTGAAGTTTCAAATCCCATTTCTTCAAAGCTTGTCAACATTCCAGGGCTCATAATTCCTTTAAGATCAGCTTCTTTTAAAACAATACCTCCCGGAAGAGTTGCCCCTACCTGTGCATAACAAACAAACATATCTTCTTTGATATTTTTTGCACCTGTAACTACTTCGATATCTGAATTTCCTGTATCCAATGTAACTATCGATAATCTATCGGCATTTGGATGCTTATCAATTTTCTTTATTTGAGCTACAATTAATTTATCGTTTAAATATTTACTTTTATCTATAACCGATTCAACGTGACTTCCTGTTTCAGAAAGTCTGTCTGTAATAGCTTTTATCGATTCGTCTACATCGACGTAATCTTTAAGCCAATTAATAGGTAATAACATATTTCCTCCTAGAATTGTTCCAAAAATCTCTTATCGTTATCGTACAACAATCTTATATTGTCGATTTTGTGTTTTACCATTGTAATCCTGTCAACTCCCATACCAAATGCAAATCCAGTATAAACTTCAGGATCTATTCCACAATTTCTTAAAACATTAGGATGAACCATTCCACATCCTAAAAGCTCCATGCTCCAACCTGTATAATTGCAACTTGGGCATCCTTCGCCTTTACAATCGAAGCAAGTAACATCTACTTCCATTGAAGGTTCCGTAAATGGAAAATAATGTGGTCTAAATCTTGTTTCTATTTCTTCTCCAAATAAGTTTTTGATAAAAATATTGATTGTATCCATTAAGTTAGCCATAGTAACGCCTTTATCCACAACCAATCCTTCGATTTGATGGAACATTGGTGAATGTGTATCATCTACATCATCAAATCTAAAAGTTCTTCCCGCAGAAACCATTCTAATAGGTGGTTTTTGAGCTTTCATTGTTCTGATTTGTACACTTGATGTGTGTGGTCTAAGTACAGTTTTATCATCCAAATAAAAAGTATCAGATAAAGATCTTGAAGGATGATATTTCGGTGAATTTAATAAATCAAATGTATTTTCCACCGTATCAATTTCAGGGCCATCTACAATATCAAATCCCATTGTTTGGAATAAATTTTCCAATTGGATTATTGTTTCATTAAGTGGATGTCTGTGAGAGATCTCTCTGACGCCTCTATTTGCAGTTACATCTAATTCTTCTTCTTTTAATTTAATCTTTTTTTGCTCTTGTTTTAATTGTTCAAATTTATTGGACAACAATTCTTCTATTTCAGATCTAACTTCATTTGCTAATTGTCCCATAATCGGTCTTTCTTCTTTAGAAAGTTTACCCATATTTCTTAGAACAAGTGTCAAATCACCTTTTTTGCCAAGAACTTTTACTCTAATATCTTCTAAAGATTTTAAATCACTGGCATTATCGATTAAACCAACAGTTTCTTCTTTAATTTTCAAAATTTCTTCTTTCATTATTTTCTCCTTAAACAATAAAAAAATCCCTCATCCCATATGGGACGAAAGATTGTATTTCCGCGGTACCACCCAAATTATGATAACATCACTCGCAAGTTTAACGCACTCTACACGGCTATATTAGCAACTTCAAAGCGAACCAACAAAATTCGATAAATATGTCACACCAAACCATATCTCTCTTTGTATCTAGTTTTGTATTTTCTTCTTCAACATTTTTAATTATTGTATAATATAACTACTAATTTGTCAATTTTGATAGGTAAAACATGCTCAAACTAGCAGCTATGGAAGCATTTAATGATTCGGTTACATTGTCCATAGGAATTATTAAAAATTCATCAGCGTATTTTTTTATTTCATTACTAATTCCATTTGCTTCATTTCCAATTATTAGAACATGTTTTTCTTTGTCCTTAACCTCAAGAATACTTTTAGAATTTTTCTCCAAAGATGTCTCATAAATTTTAAATCCATTTGATTTATAATTCTCTAAAACATCAATACTTTCATAAGAAATATTTATTCTGAATAAGCTACCCATAGCACTTCTAATAGTTTTTAAATTATAAATATCGCAACTATTGTCAGATAAAATAATTTTATTATAATCAAATGCTTCTGCACTTCTTATTATTGTCCCCAAATTTCCTGGATCGTTTATACATTCGAGAAATAGAATTTTATCTGTATCCTTATCTTTGTTCTCAATGAAATCAACTACACAAATTATACCTTCAGGATTGTTCATTTCGCTGAGACTGTTGAAAGTTTTTGAATCAAAACAAACACAGCCATCAATAATTTCTTCCCCTTCTCTTAGTATTATTTGTTTGATATTTAAATTTGATTTAATCGCTTCTTCATAAAGCTTATAACCTTCTATTATAAATTCGTTACACTTGTACCTATATTTTTTCTTATAAAGTGATTTTACGTGTTTGTATATTTTATTTGAAGTAGAGGTTATCATCTTTATCACCTGTCTCAGTAATTTTATCCAAATCTTTATTTGATCCAATTACTATCAAGTAATCTTCAAACTTTACTGTATATTCTGGTGAAGGGTTGATATTCATTTCTCCATTATTCTTAACAGCAACTACGTTAATACCGTATTTACTTCTAATACCAATATCAATGAAGTTCTTTCCTATCCATTCTTTTTTTGGGGTAATCTCTGCAATTGAATAGTCATCTGTAAATTCAATATAATCGAAAATTTGATCACTTATCAAACTCTTAGCAAGTCTTACAGCTGAATCATTTTCTGGAATTATTGCTCTATCTGCTCCAACCTTAAGTAAAATATTACCATGAAGAGTATCCTTAGCCTTTGTGATTACTTTTTTTACCCCTAATTTTTTACAAACTACAGTAGATAGAATTGATGCTTCAAAATTTGAAGATATAGCAACTATCGCCACATCGAAATTTCCAACACCGACTGAACTCAATGAATTTTCTGTCAAATGTTCAATATACACCGCATGAGTAACAATACGACTCATTTCATCTACAGTATCTTCATTATTATCTATTAATAAAACTTCGTGGCCAGTATTGGATAATTCAATAGCACATGCTCTACCAAATCTACCACAGCCAACTACTACAAATTGTTTCATATTTAAAACCTAACCTATTATAATATTTTCGTGAGCTTCTTTATAAGCTTTTTTGTTTTTTGTATTGGATAGAGCATAAAGTATTGTTAAAGATCCAACTCTTCCAATATACATAGTTGAAATTATTAAAATTTTAGAAATACTATTGATTCCTGGAGTTAAGCTTCTGGTTAGTCCTACTGTACCAAAAGCACTTACTACTTCGAACACTACATCTAAGTATTTTGCTTTATCTATAACTAAAATTGCAAATGTAACAAAAATTACCCAAACCATTGATAAAGTAATGATACCTAAAGCTTTTTTAACTTGAGAAAATCTAATTCTACGATTGAACACTTCTACATCTTCTTGACCTTTAATCTCACTCAGAGCTACAATAATTAATAATGCAAAAGTTGTAGTTTTGATACCACCTGCAGTACCTGCTGGGGATCCCCCTATAAACATATTCAAAATAGATAACACGCTTGAACTGTCTAGTAATTTCGATTGATTAATTGATGCAAAGCCTGCTGTCCTCAATGTAATTGCTTGGAAAATCGAATTAGAAATTTTATCGATAAATCCCAAATTTCCAATTGTTCCCGGGTTCGAAAACTCCATAGCAAAAATTAAAATCGAAGTAATTGATAACATCAAAATAGTTGTGGTAAGTACAATTTTTGAATGCAAAGAATATTTTTTAAATTTAAAGTTATTATGTAATACATCAAGTATTACGTTAAATCCAATACCACCTATCACGATCAAAAGTCCAATTATCAATAAAACAAATACATTAGTATTAATATCAATTAATGAATTTGGCCCCAAAATATCAAATCCAGCATTACAGAAAGCTGAAATTGAATGAAAAAAGCTATAAAATATTCCCTTAAATCCATACATTGGTATAAATTTCGTCATTAACAAAAAAGCACCAATTGTTTCAATGGAAAAAGTAGATATCAGTATATATCTAATTAGTTTTACCATTCCTTGCATATCAATACTATTCGTTTGTTCTTTAATAATTAATCTATCTTTTAAGGTAATTCTTCTTCCCATTACAAGTGCAATTAAGGTTGCAAATGTCATAAAACCAAGTCCACCCATTTGGATCAAAATGATAATAATTAGTTTTCCTAAAACGCTCCAAGCACTATACGTTGCAACTGTAACAAGACCTGTTACACATACGGCAGATGTTGCTGTAAACAAACAATCAATGTATGGAACTTTTGTTGCATTTTGACTTATAGGAAGTGACAATAATAACGACCCTACTATAATCAAAAAAAGAAAACTTAGAATCAATACCAATGGTGGATTGTCTTCTAAATATTTTTTTAAATGTTTCATAAACAAATCATACTACAAAAGAATTTAAAAGTAAAACATATATTGAACATTTTACAAAAAAAGAGTTACTTATTTATTGAAATAAATAACTCTCTTATAAAACTAATTTTATAACTCTAAATTATAATAATTTAATTCCCAACTTGTCACATTCTTCAAGCATTTTTTTCGGCCAAATCGATGATTGAACTTCTCCTATATGTGCTTTTTGTAAGAAGAACATACAAATTCTAGATTGACCAATACCTCCACCTATAGATTGGGGAAGTGTATCATTAATCAGCATTTGATGATATTCTAAATTTTTCCTATCATTATTTTGTTTTTTGTCTAATTGATAAATCAATCTATCCTTATCAACTCTAATTCCCATAGAGCTTAATTCAAGGCAATTGTCTAAAACAGGATTATAAACTAATATATCTCCATTTAAGCTCCAGTCGTCGTAATCGGGAGATCTGTCAGAATGAGATTTCCCCGATTTTAAAGAATCACCAATTCCAATCAAAAATACAGATCCGTATTTTTTAGTAATCAAAGTTTCCCTTTCATCTGAAGTATTATCCGGATACATTTCTTCTAACTCTTCAGTAGTTACAAAAGTAATTTCATCTCTAAGTATTTTTTTGTAATCATCATAAGAATTAATCAACATTGTTTGAGTGTCTAAGAAACATTGATATATATTTCTTACTGTATCTTTTAAAAATCCGACATTTCTGTCTTCCTTTGAAATTACTTTTTCCCAATCCCACTGATCCACATACAATGAATGTGTGTTGTCACAAACTTCTGAAGGTCTGATAGCATTCATATCCGTATAAATCCCTTCTCCTACTGGAATCTCGTAGTTTTTTAATGCTATTCTCTTCCATTTTGCAAGTGATTGTACGATTTCCAACCTACTCATTGAACCATCTTCCAGGAATTCAAAACCTACGGGTTTTTCGATACCATTTAAGTTGTCATTAATCCCAGTATTAGCTCTAACAAATAGCGGAGCAGAAACTCTAGTCAAATTTAAAGTCTCAGACAACCTATATTGAAAAAAATCTTTGATAATTTTAATAGCTTTCTGTGTTTCTAATAAATCCAAAGAGGATTTGTATCCTTTCGGTACTTTTAATTCCATAAATATCTCCTTTATTCAAAATTAACCATATTTAATTATTATATCAAACATACGAAATATGTAAAATAATTTGAATCGAATAATTTAAGCACTAAAAAAAGCACCTTAATAGATGCTTTTTGTACTATTCATTTTCTGCAGTTTCTATATTTTCTTCAGTCACTGGCTCAGTTTCTTCAGAAGATTGCTTTTCAAATTCTTCATTGTATTTATTGATAACTGCCACTTCAATTTTTTCTCTGGCTGGAGAACTAATTGGATGAGCTATGTCACGATATTTATTATTACCGATTTTTCTACTAGGCATAGCTAAGAATAATCCCTCTTCACCTTCTATAACTTTGATGTCATGAATTACTATTTCGTCATCAAAAGTAACAGAAGCAATTGCTTTTAATCTGTTATCAATATTTAGTATTTTAACTCTAACATCTGTAATTTGCATAACCTCACCACCTTGTGTTTTATATATATAATTATACCGCTAAAAAACTCTTTTGTAAATAAATGTAAATATTAAACAAAACATTTATATATAATATATTTTTGTGAGATTAAGATGTCACTAAATCTTAGGCATCTTCTAATTTTAAATAAATGCTTTTCAATTTTTCTCCAATTTTCTGAACACTTCGTTCTTTAACATATCTATACGCTTCTTCAACAGTAGAATATTTGCCATTTATTATATTAACAATTTTGTTTTTAAACTCATCATTGGTTTTTGCTTTGATAACTTCTTTACCATCAGTAAACATATTTTCGTAAATCTTAATGTCTCTTACCAAAACTTTTATTTTAGAAGCGAAAGCCTCTAATAGCACAATTCCTTCTGTCTCTTCTCTGGTCATAAATAGGAACAAATCACTCCCTCGATAACAATCTACCAGTTCTTTTTGATCAACATATCCAGCCATAATTACATTATCCGGCTTATTTTTTATTGATTTTTTAATATTAGTAGTCAATAGTTTAGGATTAGTGTGACCAAACCAAATAAATTTGTATTGCGGAAGCTTCCTTGCAACTTCTATAAAATCATCCAGACCCTTTCTCTTCATCAAATGACCTACAGAAATAATAACTTTATCATCATCTTTAAAATTATACTTATCTCGAAATCTCTTTCTGCTATCTTTGTCGCCCTTAAATTTATCAAGGTCAATACCATTCGATAGGCTATATATTTTCTTATTAATTCCATATCCTTCAAGTATGTTTTTCGAATATTGTGATGGAGTTATAATAATATCTCCAATATTGTAGCAACTAATAATCCATTTTTTAAAAAGTCTGCTCAATAAATTCGCTCCACGAAAAGAATTTCTAAAATCTTCCATCGTGGAATGTCCATAATAAATAACTTTCTTACCTTGTTTCTTTGCTTTTCGTCCGAATTTTTTTGATTTTGGCATTATAGTATTTATATGAACAATATCATAATCGTCAGTTTCATCGGTTGTGTATGCAATATTATTTAGTTTCAAAGCTTTTTCCTGGTGTTCAATCGCTTGACCTACTCCACTTTGCTTTACTAAATCATAATCTCCTTTATATATCAAAATTTTCATTTATTCTTAAATCCTTAATACTAGTTTCTTAAATAATACTTCCAATCCTAATGAATAAAGAGCTATAGACATAGGCTTTCCTAATATAATTATCCAGAAATATTTTTGGAATTTCATTTTTGTTGTTCCAGCTATGTAACATAGCATATCATCTGGTGCAATTGGAAAAAATATCAAAGCCGCAAATACATGATCAAATCTGTTCTTTTTGGTAAGAATTTTGATGTATTTGTTATATGCCCTTTCTCCAAAAATTGCTATAATCAATGGAGTACCATATTTTCTGCCAATAAAAAATACAATTATTGATCCTATACAAATACTTACATAATTGTATACAAATCCCATCCAAGATCCAAATAAAATTACTCCACCCAGGCAAGTTATACCACCGGGAATTATTGGGATAATTACTTGCATAATCTGAAATAAGATAAACATCAGAACAGCTAATTTCCCAAACTGATTCATAAATTCTTGAAACTTATCGATATCTTTAAGTATTCCTGTTTTCCATGCGTAAATCATAACGCATATACTTAGTAATATTCCAATTGCATTTAGCACATGGATAATAATCTGAAATTTTTTGTTGTCAGCGTCAAGTATCTTATTGAACAGATTTTGCATGATTTTCAATTACCTTTTTATATATCTGCTCAATTTTATTTGCAAAAGAATCTTCAGTATAGTTTTCATATACTAATTGTTTACAATTTTTACCCATTTTATCTCTAAGTTTTTCATTGTCCAGAATTTGATTTAGATAATCGATAAATTCTTCTTCTGTATCGTAACCGAATCCTGTTTCACCATCAATCAACACCCCGTCCAAGCAGTCATCGTGCCTACAAATTATTGGTGTAGAACATGCCATTGACTCAATAAATGTCAAGCCTTGTGTTTCGGATGTCGATGCAGATACGAATACATCTGCTTTGGAGTAAAAGTTTCCTACTTTTGAAGAATCAATCATTCCTGTAAATATCAATCTATCTCTTATTTTTGAATTTGAACAAATATCCTTTAATTCTGAAAGAAATGGTCCTGCACCTGCAATAATGAACACAATATCATCTCTATCAATGTTTTCAAGATACTGTAGAATTTCAGTGATATTTTTTTCTTTTCCGATTCTTCCAAGAAATAGTACTATATGCTTATCTTCAGGAATTTTATAGCCACTTCGTATATCAAAATCGTCACATTCAGATAACTTATGAACATTAATTCCAGTTGGTGCTACATATATATCTTCGTGTATATTGTATTCTGTTAGCAAATTATATATTTTATTAGTTGGAACTACTACACCGTCAGTAGTTTTAATAATTTGTTTCGTAAATTGTTTTGCAAGTTCCTTGCCAATCTTTTTATTCAAAGAAAAATAATGAGTGTAATCCTCGTAAACAGTGTGGTAAGTATGCAAAAGTGGAATATCCAAATCCTTAGCAATCTTTTTTGCTTGGATAAACATAGTGAATTCTGTTTGTGAATGAACTATATCTGGTTTCCAATCCATAATATCTTCATAAAATCTATTATAAAATAACTTATTCATTCTAGCGTCTGGATAAAATTTTCCAGCTCCTAAAGAGCCCATATAATAAATGTCGCCTTCTTGTTTTGAATTAAAACTATCTGAAAAAGTTAAAATCCTAACATCGTGTCCTAATCTATCTAAAGCTTTTTTTAAAGATTCAATAGATGTTACAACTCCATTTATTGTCGGTCTGTATGTATCTGTAGTTATTAATATTTTCATAAAACACCTTCCACATAAAATTATAACATAAATGAAAGGTGTGTATTTGTTACAATAATATTACATTTTATGCAAATAAAAAAGGAATTATTACCTAATTCCTCTCATACATTACATATTAAATAATTTATCAATTTTCTTCATCAAATTAATGTGAACTTCTTTATTTTCTTCTAAAAATTTTATAGTTTCATCTTCAACTTCTTTTAATCTCTCATCAGATAAATTGTTCTTTCCATAAGGATACACCACTGTATTTTCTTTTTCAATGTGTTTTTGTAAATGTCTTCTGTATCGCATTAGATTTCCTATTACTTCAACAAAATTCTCATCCGATCTGTCTTTTTCGTATTCTTTAATACTTTGACCAAGGTCAAAAATTATACCTCTTGCTATTTCGTGTTCAACTAACATTCCATTCAAAACCATAACTTCACCAATTCTACCCAAATCTTCTTGCATCTTTTTAAACAATATTTCTTCTTCTTTTCTGTGGTGAAATTTATCTGCGTATTCTTTTAAAATATAAATCAATAATTCGACAAATTCAACATTTATATTTTTGTTATTGATAAATTCAATTGACTTTTCTTTCATTAAATCTATTATCTTACTTATATTTTCGTGTTCTTTTTCTAAAACCAATATACTATCCATATTATCACTCCTTTTATACAATAATTATATTATAAAAGCGTAAAAAATATTGTAACATTCGTTACAATAAAAAACGGCGTTATAAAACGCCGAATATAATTAATTTTTAGTTCCTGGATAATCTGCCAAATTATTCATGTAGTATGTTAATGTGTACAAACTTTCATCAAGATGTACATTTTCCAATACAACATTTTTTGGTAATTTCAAATCCAATGAAGCAAAATTCCAAATACCTTTTATGCCACCATCAACTAGCTTATCACAAACATCTTGAGCTACATCTGTTGGTAGGGCAATAACAGCTATTTCTGGTTTCTTTTCTTTTAGATACTCTTCAATTTTATCAATATCTTTGATTTCATAATCTGAAATTTTTGTACCTACCTTTTTTCCATGGTCAAATACATCAACAATATTAAAACCTGAAGATTTAAATCCTCTGTAGTTCATTATGGCTTTCCCAATATTTCCACAACCCAAAATAATTGCCTTATAAGATTTGTTTATCCCCATAATTTTTTCTATTTCTGATTTTAATTCTTCGACATTGTATCCGTATCCTTGTTGACCAAAACCACCGAAATGATTTAAATCTTGTCTAATTTGAGAAGCAGTTAAACCAGTAATGCTGCTCAATTCTTGACTTGATACTCTTATTATTCCCTTTTGCTCGATCATTCCTAAATATCTGTAATATTTTGGAAGTCTCTTAACAACAGCTAATGATACTCTTGCCCTTGCCATATTATCACTCCATTCATTGTTATTAATATAATTATATCAAAAAAATATTTTAATTTCAATAATTCTGCAATTAATTTGAATAACAAAAAATCAAGCAGACTTAGCTGCTTGATTTTTAAAATTATCCTATTAATTCTGATTTAGTTTGTCCAATTTTACCTTTTTTAATAACAAATACTGTAAATAAAACTACGAATATGAAACCTACAATATAACTTGCTAAGTATCCATCCATTCCTAATCTCTTATCAAGTGAGAATCCCAAATCAGCATGCGCAATATAACTTGAAACTATAAATGCATAAAACATTCCTGGTATCATTGTTATAAAGTAATTTTTCTTATTGATATATAAATATACTGTAATCAACATTAAAGCAAATACAGCTACCAATTGATTAGTAAAACCGAAGTATCTCCATAATAAGTTAAATCCATTTCCATTTGTCTTGGCAAAATAAAGAATCGCGATAGCAAAAACATAAATGAGTAAGCTTAACAAAATTCTATTTTTAACAGATTTCTGACTTATATTGAATTGTTCACCTATCATTAAACGAAGCGATCTAAATGCAGTATCTCCACTTGTAATTGGTAATACAATTACTCCTATAATTGCAAACAAGCCACCAATTTTGCCCATAAAAGTTTTAGAAATTAGACCAACCATTAAAGTAGCGTTAGTATCCAGTGCTGTACCTCTATTGAATAGTACCATGGCACCTGAAGCCCAACACATAGCTATAAGTCCTTCTACAATCATCATATTGTAGAATGTGGATCTTCCTTCATGTTCATTTTTTACAGTTCTAGAAATAAGTGTAATTTGTGATCCGTGAAATCCCGAAAGAATTCCACAAGCAACTGTGATAAAAAATACCGGAATAAAACTTTGACCCAAAGGATGCTTACTTAATAAAACCCCTTCAGTAATATTGTGCAAATTAGCTCCACCATCTATGAAAACACCGATTAATACACCAATAGCACTGACTATTAAAATAGCACCAAAAACAGGATAAACTCTTCCTATTATCTTATCAATTGGAAAAAGTGTAGCTAATAGATAATAAATCAAAATAATTCCATATATAACCCAAATTATTCCACCGTCGACATCCATATGTAGAATGTCATTAACAATTAAATCTCCTGGAGTATAAATAAATACTACACCAACTAAAAGCATTAATATCCAAATAATAATATTATAAACTTTATTAGTAGTTTTTCCCATATACTTTCTTATCATTTTTGGAACTTGAGCACCTTCATTTCTCATAGACATCATTCCTATGAAATAATCGTGAGTTGCTCCCGCTAAAACACATCCAATTGGAATAGTTAGAAAAGCTATAGGCCCAAATAAAATACCTTGAATCGGTCCTAAAATAGGTCCAGTTCCTGCAATATTCAGAAGTTCAATAAGTTGATTCTTCCATTTTTTCATTTCGACAAAGTCTACACCATCAGCCATTGATGTTGCAGGTGTTATTCTATCGTCTGGTTGGAATACTTTTTCGCAGTATTTTCCATAAAAATAACCGCCGACAAATAAAATTAATATACCGACTATAAATAAAATCATATTTCCCCCTAATTAAAAATTTACTATGATATTATAATAATATAAAGCCTATTAAAATTCAAAGAAAAATTTTAATTGAAACTTACTCATCACGATTTTATCTTATTTTTTATGTGATAATTTCAAGTTTTCATTTATTGTATTTTTAAATAAAAAAACAACGACTTAAAAATCGTTGTTTTTACAAATTTTCTATTTGCTTTCTGATTCATTCAGCAATTGCTTGAGTGTTTTATTTAAGACAGGATGTATCAAAAATTCAGCAAAATCATTCAAAGGTTCCAACACAAATTTTCTATCTTGAACATAAGGATGTGGAATTTTCAAATCATCAGTATATATTATTTCATCATCACAAAATAGAATGTCGATATCTATAGTTCTAGGTCCCCATTTTTCGTGTCTTTCTCTGCCAAGATCCAACTCAATTTGTTGAGTTATTTTCAGCAAATCTTCTGGCTCTTCGTATGATTCTATTTCAACGGCACAATTTAGAAAATCTTCCTGATCAGTTTTCCCCCAAGCTTTTGTAGTGTACATTTCAGACACGTTTTTTAATTCAATACTATTTGTGTTTTTCAATCTATCAATAGCAGAATTAACATATTCTTGTTTATCTCCAATGTTGGATCCTATTCCCAGAAAATATCTTCTTTTTTTTCTATTAATTGTCACTTTAACAGTATCAAGCGGCAAATTTATTGGAGCCCATGGTTTTTTAATTTCTACAGTAAGTTCTTGTACGATTTTGTATTTTTCAAATATAAACTCAATCAATTTATAAGCGACTGTTTCTATTAAATCTATGGATTCTGAACGAAAATAATCGTAAATTTCTTTACTCAAAACCCCATAGTGTATTGAATCTTCTAAATTATTGGAAGTTGCGCCTTTTTTCATGTTGTATCCCATTTTTAATGTCACCAAAAATTTTTGTCCCAATTCTTTTTCAGATTGAAATACTCCATGGTTAGCGTAAATTTCTAAATCTTTTACTAAAAGGTAGTCCATTATTTTCCTTCTCTTTTTATAGCCAAAGCCATTCTCATAGCATCATAACTTTCTTTTACATTGTGAACTCTGAAAATTGAACATCCATTCATTACACCAATAGCAGTTGTTATTGCTGTTCCAAAATCTCTTTCAGTAGCTACATCTATTCCCATAGCTTTACCAATAAATCTTTTTCTACTCGTTCCCAATAAAACAGGATATCCCAAATCGACAAATTCTTTGATTCTGTTTACAACGGTTAAATCTTTTTCGTAATCAAGTGCAAAGCCAACTCCCGGATCCAATATAATTAATTCATCTTTGATTCCCGCTTTTTTCGCTAATTCAACTGATTCTAATGTTTCTCTGTTTAAATCTTTCATTAAGTCATTGTAATTATTATTATCTTTGTTGTGCATCAATATTACAGGAATATCTAATTCTTTAGCAGTTTGTGCCATTTCTGGATCTGATTTCAATCCCCAAACATCATTTAAAATATCTGCCCCTTCTTTCACAACTTCTCTTAAAGTATTAGCTTTATATGTGTCTAAAGAAATTGGAATATCAAAGTTTTCTCTTATTTTTCTAATGATAGGAATTACTCTTTCAAGTTCTTCTTCAGAAGATACAGGAGTGTGTCCTGGTCTTGTGGATTCAGCACCAATATCAATGATACTAGCTCCTTCGTTTATCATATCTTCGACGTGTTTCACAGCTCTGTCAACTTCATTCCATTTTCCTCCGTCTGAAAAAGAATCCGGTGTAACATTTAAAATTCCCATTATATAAGCATCGTTTTTAAAATCAAATTCTTTGTTTCTAATTAACATTTTGTATCCTTTCAATATATAACTGTTTTATTTTTCTTTTCTTCTGGCCAATTACAAATACTTCTAGCAGGACATCTGAAACACATCCTCGATAACTTGTCTGCTTTGTAAAAAATCTCTATAAATCTATCGTCATTTTCTTCATTAGTTCTATGATGTTTAATAGCATTTATTATTCGTTGCTTTGATTCATCATTAAAATCTAAATCTTTCAAAATTTCTTGTGCAATTTCTTGTGATAATATACTGTGATTAATCCCTATATCTACTTCGTCAGCTCTTCCCAAATCATGCAAAAGCGCTGTAACATATATTAAATCCTTATCAATATTCAGATTCTCTTCTAAGTTAATAATATAGCAGATTCTAGCTACATCCATAAGATGAGAGAAATCATGTTTGCAAAACACACGAGTTTTCTCATCATCTTCAATTTTTTTTATTTTTTTATTAAATAATTTGTGATTAAGGACAATGTCGGTATTTTTCATTATAATCCCATTAATCTGTATGCTTCGTTTTTCAAATCCAAATCTTCTTCAAAAGCTCCTCTTGCTACTGAAGTCATTGTTGAAGTACCTGGTTTTTTAACCCCTCTCATATTCATGCACATGTGTTCAGCTTCAATAGTAACCAAACATCCTTTACAATTTAAATATTTCATTAATGCATCAGCTATTTCTATATTTAAACGCTCTTGTAATTGCGGTTTTTTTGAATAAACGTCAACAGTTCTAGCTAATTTTGATAAACCAGCAACTCTTTTATCAGGAATATAAGCAATATTAACTTTTCCCCAGAATGGTAGTAAATGATGTTCACACATAGAATAGAAAGGAATATCCTTTTCTATAACCATATTATCATCAACTATTTCAAAAGATTTTGACAAGTGCACTTTCGCATCTTGGTTTAGTCCACTAAAAATTTCTTCGTACATTCTAGCTACTCTTTGAGGAGTTTCCAATAATCCTTCTCTGTTTGGATTTTCACCAATAGCTTCTATTATCATTGACACTGCTTGTTCAATTTTTTCTTTATCCATTTAAATCCCTCTCTTTTATAAAAATATAGGAGCACTCGAGAGTGCTCCAAAAAAAAGCATTATCCTATTTTTCTAAGATAATGCTCCCACTAATTCATGTTATCAGCGGAAGCGGCATTGATATCGCAATAATTTCGTTAATGGGCAACTCCCTATCCCATTACACTAAACGCATCAACCCTACTCTGTAATTATTATTATACCACACTTATGTGATTTTTAATCTTGATATTTTAACCCATCAAAGTGAAAATAGTCAATCATATCATCATCTTCATAGATAATGATATCAGATGGTTCTCTATTTCTTTCAGCTACATTGAAACAGTCTTCAAGCTTTGCGTATTCAACAGCTCTGCAAGTATTTTGAACTGCAAAATCAAATTTTCCATCTTTGTATTTTTCAATAAAATCTTTTTTAGTTAAATCATTCATCGTCTTTCTTCTTCCTATTCTTCAAATATTCTGTGTAAGTTTTTTGCATTAATTTTTCAATTTCAGAAAAATCCATGTTAATTCCTAGCTTTTCTCTTTTAGCAATATAACTCAACACTTCTATATAGCTCATGGCTAATGCAGTAGTCATTATAGATGCAGTCGCTGCAGAAATTAATCCACCAGCCAAGCTACCTATTCCTGGAATAAACTTCAAAGCATTTGTTACTATAAATCTTCCTGCAAAAGTAGCCCCTCCAGTCCCTCCAATCGCCGCTATGATTGAAGCAACTCTTTGTTTATCCATCGATATTCCAAATATAGAATTAATATGAGCTATCATTCCAATTTGCATAGGCACTAAAATCGATGCATCTGAGAAAGGTATAGGAACAAATCCAATACCAAAAGCTGTTTTTATATATCTTTTTGCCCAACGTCTTGCCGTTTTTGTTTTTAAATCAATATCGACATGTTGGGCATTAATAAAAGAATTTTTAATTTCCTCATCTAAAAGTTCAAAACTTTTAGTCATCAGCTCTTTTAATCCTTTTTCTTCAATGACCATATCGTTAATTCGGTATGGCTTTGCAAGTATTTCAATAACATCTGCCACGTCTAAATTCAAATCTTGAATGTATTCTTTTAATTTTTCAGAATTTTCTCCTAGAGATTGTGTTAAGACTATAATTACTGGTGCGAACTGTTTTAAGGAGTTAATAAGAGATATTTCAGAATCTTCTATCCTAGATCCATTTGAGTTAATACAATAATATACCAAATGAATTCTATCTTTTTCGCCTTGACGTTTTAAATCTTTTAATAAAGTTGTTATTTCTGTAAGAACTTCTCTTTGATTTTGTGAGTTAAGTTCAAGTCCTTGAGTGTCGTATAAATTAATAGGAATATTTTCTTTAGTAATTTTTTGCAAATATTTAGTGACAGGCTTTCCAACTCCAGTCTCCACTAAATTATCTCTAAACATTCCATTAATTAACGTTGATTTACCAACTCCAGTTTTTCCAACCAATAATATATTTATTGGACTCATTTTTTGTATTTCTTCACTTGTTTTTCCAAGCACTTCATTTATTAAATCGTAATTATTCATTATCTCACCAACTTATTGTATATATACCCGATATCCATTTTCAACTAACATTTTTAGTTCCTTGCAAAATAATCATCCCCCGGCGTAGCCGGGGGTTTTTCTCATGCGACCCAAAGGGCCTGTATTACCAGCCACGCCTCAATGGCGTTGGTTAGTCCGCCACTTGCAACTTCTACTTGCTACCCTTTAAAAGGGTCAACTACATCAAATGTTAGTTGTTCACTTAACTGGTCTTGTTTTAATTGGTTTTGGATATATTCTTGGATTGCTTTTGCATTTTTACCTGCTGTGTCTACATAATATCCTCTACACCAAAACTGTCTTCCTCTGTATTTATATTTTAAGCTTCCCCATCTTTCATATATCATTATGCTACTCTTTCCTTTTAAAAATCCCATAAAACTTGATACTGATAGTTTCGGTGGTATTTCTACTAACATATGAATATGATCTGGGCATACTTCAGCTTCTATTATGTTTACTTCTTTCCAGCTACATAATTCTCGAAGTATTTGTCCTATTTCTAATCTTTTGCTTCCGTAAAATTCTTTTCTCCTATATTTCGGTGCAAATACTATATGGTATTTACAGTTCCATTTTGTATGTGATAAACTATGTTTGTCATTTATTGATGACATTTTCTTACCTCCTTGATATTTTTTATTGCAGTTGGCGAACTACAATTTAATTATATATCATAGGAGGTTTTTTGTTGGTTTTTCATCGCTAAAGCTATACTGAACCCCCAGTCTAACTGGGGGTTTTCTTCTTACAAAAAAGATGAGGAATATATCCTCACCTTTGATTTGTCTACATATACGCGCCAGGACCTGGTTGAGGCATAGCTGGTTCGTCTTCTTTTATTGAAACGACTGCTGCTTCTGTAGTCAATAATAAACTTGCAACAGATGCTGCATTTTGTAATGCAGATAATGTTACTTTTGTTGGATCTACAATACCAGCTTTTAACATATCTACATATTCGCCTTTGTATGCATCAAATCCGATTCCTTTGTCTTTATTTTTAACATTTTCAACTATAACAGATCCATCGATTCCGGCATTAATTGCGATTTGTTTTACTGGTTCTTCTAAAGCTTTTAGAATTATATTAACTCCTGTTTTTTCATCGCCTTCAACTTCATCGACAAGTTTTTCAACTTCTTCTAGAACATCTAATAGAACTGTTCCACCACCAGCTACAATACCTTCTTCAACGGCTGCTCTGGTAGCTGCAAGTGCATCTTCTATTCTCAATTTTCTTTCTTTTAATTCTGTTTCTGTAGCTGCTCCAACTTCAATTACAGCAACTCCACCAGATAATTTTGCTAATCTTTCTTGAAGTTTTTCTCTATCATATTCAGAATCAGTTTCTGGAATTCTGTTTTGAATTTGGTTAATTCTTTCTTCTATCTTAGATTGTTCACCATTTCCGTCAACAATAGTTGTCTTGTCTTTTGATACATTAACTTTTCTTGCTCTTCCAAGCATATCAAATGATGCATCTTTTAATTCGATTCCCAAATCTTCTGTGATCAATTGAGCTCCAGTTAAAATACATATATCTTCAAGCATTTCTTTTCTTCTGTCCCCAAAGCCTGGTGCCTTCACTGCTACACAGTTGAATGTTCCTCTGATTTTATTTAAAACTAATGTTGCTAATGCTTCACCTTCAACATCTTCAGCAATTATAAATAATGGCTTACCTTGTTGAACAACTTGTTCAAGTAATGGTAAAATATCTTGAATATTTGTAATTTTTCTGTCAGTAACTAAAATAAATGGATCTTCCATTGCTGCTACCATTTTATCTGAATCAGAAACCATGTAAGGAGATACATATCCTCTATCGAATTCCATACCTTCTACAACATTTAATGTAGTTCCCATAGATTTTGATTCTTCAACAGTAATTACACCATTGTTTCCAACTTTTTCCATAGCTTCCGCAATTAGTTTACCAATAGTTTCATCAGCTGCCGATACGCTACCAACATTTGCTATTTCTTCTTTTGTAGTAACACTGTGACTTCTTGCTTTAATAGCTTCCACAGATTTTTCAACAGCTTTTCGGATACCTTTTTGTAAAACAATTGGATTAGCACCAGCTGCTAAGTTTTTCAAACCTTCTCTAATAATTGCTTGTGCTAAAAGTGTTGCAGTAGTGGTACCATCACCTGCTACATCATTTGTTTTAGTAGCAACTTCTTTTACTAATTGTGCACCCATGTTTTCGTATTCATCTTCAAGTTCAATTTCTCTTGCAATTGAAACACCGTCATTTGTAATCAATGGTGCACCGTATTCTTTATCCAAAACTACATTACGACCTTTAGGTCCCAATGTTACTTTAACTGTATCTGATAATTTATTAATACCTTCTACCATGCTTTTACGAGCATCGTCTGAAAATTTGATTTGTTTTGCCATAAAATTTATCCTCCTATTCTACAACTGCTAGAATATCTTCATATTTAACTAAGATATATTCTGTGTCTTCTAGTTTTATTTCTGTTCCAGCGTATTTTGAGTATATAACTTTATCTCCAACTTTAATATTGCCTTTCATTTTTTCATCTTCTTCTACTTCAGATCCAATAGCTATTACTTCTGCATAAACAGGAGCTTCTTTGGCTGAAGATGGGAGAACTATTCCAGAGAATGTTTTTTCTTCTTCTTTTTCTTGTTTTTTTAATACTAATCTATCACCAATAGGTTTTAAATTCATGATATCCTCCTTCAGAATCTTTTGTTAGCACTCTAACCTGTTGAGTGTTAATCCTCTTATATAATAAACCACGTTTTTATTTTAATCAAACGTATTTATTAGCATTTAAAAGCAAATAACTCAATTTATTTTGATATTTCTTGCTTTAATTCTATTTTCTATGATGAAATTCTCAAAGTTATTTTCCGATAGTATTTTCTCTTCCATAGTAGAATAAATATTGCTGTGCATATCCAGCATAATCTCCAAACAAATCGTCCGCGTATTTTGCAATTAAATTTTTATTTGTTTCTTCTTTAATAAACAAAAATTCCATAACTCGTTTAATCCACACATCAACTGGAAATGTACTATGTCTGTTGTATGAAAAAAGCATAATACAATCAGCAACTTTTGGTCCGACTCCTGGAAGTTTGATTAGTTCTTTTCTTAATTCTTCATTCGAAAATTTATCTATTTCTAAAATATCAAACTCGTTATTTGCAACCATTTTTGACACATCTACAATTCTTTTATCTCTGAATCCAACACGGCACACTTCTCTCATTTCTTCTACTGGTACCTTTGCTAAATCTTCAGGCTTAGGAAAAGAATACAATTTTCTACCGTTAAATTCTCCCAAAAAATTTCCGTAATTTTCACAAATTATATTTACGGATTTCATAATTCTAGGTATTTGATTGTTTGCTGAGATTATGAATGAAATTATTGTAGAAAACTTATCTTGATTTAATATTCTGATTCCATCACCATATTCTAATGCGTTTTTTAAAGTTTCATTGAAAGATAATTTTTCTTTGATTTCTGAATAATCTGTTTTCAAATCAAAATAATTTTCCCATTTTTTATAGTAATCATCTTCTGAACAGTTTTTGATATAAACGTAATCTCCAACCAAACTTACATTACAGTACATGTCACCATCAACAGTTGTATAGGACATATCGTCTTCTTTGTACCATCTAAACGCCTGCCCACACTCAAAAATGTGGGTAGGGTTAAAAGATGATTGTTTAATTTTAGTAAGTTTTAATTCATCATTAAATTCTATTTGTGTTTGCATTAATACCATCCGCGTATTTTCATTGTCTCGCTAATCTTTTTTATTGAATTTACATAGGCAGCTTGTCTCAATGTTATATTAAGCTTTTCAGATAATTCCCAAATTTCATCAAATGATTTATTAATCAATTGATATTCTTTGTCTCTGACTTCTTCCTCAGACCAATAATATCCTGCTTTATTTTGTACCCATTCAAAATAAGATACAGTGACTCCACCAGAGTTTGCCAAAATATCTGGAACAATAACTACATTTTTTTCATTTAAGATTTCATCTGCATCCTTAGTTATAGGTCCATTTGCTCCTTCGACAATAATTCCTGCTTTTATCAAATTCACATTTTCTGTAGTGATTGCATTTTCCAAAGCTGCAGGTATAATAACATCTACATCTGCTGAGAAGAAATCTTCTGTTGAAATTACTTCGCATCCTTCAATACTAGCAAAATCTTTTTCTTTAGTTTGAGAAATTTTAAAACATTCATCAAAGTTGAATCCGTCTTTTTTATAAATTGCAAATACTCCTCTTTGTTTGTTATACTCCATTATATATTTTACTTTCATGCCATGTTCAAGAACGTATTTTAATGTATAAATCCCAACATTACCTAATCCTTGTAATGCAACAGTTGTTTCTTCTAATTTTTTATTTAAATTTAGAACAGCTTTTTTAGCGCTCAAAGCTACTGAAAATCCTGTAGCTTCTGTTCTTCCCAATGATCCCCCAAACTCAATTGGTTTACCAGTAAAAGTTCCAATTTGATTAGTCCCAGTTAATTTGTTGTACTCATCTGCCATCCAACTCATAATTTTTCCATTTGTATTAACATCTGGGGCCGGAATATCAAAATCTTCTCCTAAATACTTATACATTCCATCAACAAATCCTCTGGATAATCTTTCCAATTCCCCTTCAGAAAGCTTTGATGGATCTACAATTATTCCACCTTTTCCTCCACCATAAGGTAGATTAGTTACTTGGCATTTAAAAGTCATCCATATAGACAAAGCTTTAACTTCATCCAAGTTGACATCTTCTCTAAATCTCAAACCACCTTTTGTAGGACCCATTGCATTATTATGTTGTGATCTATAGCCCTTAAACACTTTCATTGATCCATCATCCATTTTCACGGGAATATTTATTTCAATGACTCTGTAAGGATCTTTTAATAATTCATAAACGCTATCGTCTAATTTTAAAATTTCGCAAGCTTTTTTAATTTGATATCTTGCATTTTCCAACGGATTTAATGTTTCTGTCATATAATTAAAACTCCATTTCTTTATTAACAAATTTTATAATTTCTTCAACTGTCATTCTTTTTTGTTCCATAGTATCCCTATCTCTGATAGTAACGGTATTATCTTCTAAAGTATCAAAATCAATAGTTACACAATATGGAGTTCCTGCTTCGTCTTCTCTTCTATATCTCTTACCAATTGAACCAGCATCATCAAAATGAGTCATGAAATTCTTAGCTAATTCATTATAAACTTCCATTGCCTTATCATTTAATTTTTTAGTTAAAGGAAGAACTGCAACTTTATATGCAGCTAATGCAGGATGAATTTTTAAAACAGTTCTTGTAGAGTTGTCTTCTAATTGTTCTTCTTCATAAGCATCACACAAGAAAGATAAAAACATTCTGTCTACACCTACAGATGGTTCTATACAATATGGAATGTATTTTTCATTTGTAGTTGGATCCATATATTCTAGCTTTTCTCCAGAACCTTCGCTGTGTTTTGACAAATCGTAATCAGTTCTGTCTGCAATTCCCCATAATTCTCCCCATCCAAATGGGAATAGATATTCAAAGTCTGTTGTAGCTTTTGAGTAGAATGATAGTTCTTCTTGTTCGTGATCTCTAAGTCTTAAGTTTTCTTCTTTCATTCCCAAATTCAATAAGAATTCTTTACAGAAATTTCTCCAATATTCGAACCATTCCAAATCAGTTCCTGGTTCACAGAAGAATTCTAATTCCATTTGTTCAAATTCTCTTGTTCTGAAAATAAAGTTACCTGGAGTGATTTCGTTTCTGAATGATTTACCGATTTGACCAATTCCAAAAGGAATTTTCTTTCTTGAAGTTCTTTGAACATTCTTAAAATTCACAAAAATACCTTGTGCAGTTTCCGGTCTCAAATAAATTTCTGATTTGTTATCTTCAGTAACACCTTGGAAAGTTTTGAACATCAAATTGAATTTTCTGATATCTGTAAAATTGTGTTTACCACACTCTGGACATTTTATGTTTTCTTTTTCAATAATATCCAATAATTCTTGTTCTGATTTTCCGTCTAATCCAGTTATTTCTTCATTTTTTTCATCCATGAAATAGTCTTCAATTAATTTATCAGCTCTAAATCTAGATTTACATTCTTTACAGTCGATTAATGGGTCTGAGAATCCACCAACATGACCAGATACTACCCAAGTTTGAGGATTCATAAGGATAGCTGCATCCAAACCAACATTGTAAGGGCTTTGTTGGATAAATTTTTTCCACCAAGCTCTTTTTATATTATTTTTGATTTCAACACCTAATGAACCGTAGTCCCAAGTATTTGATAATCCTCCATAGATTTCACTACCAGGAAATATTATTCCCCTTGATTTACATAAGCTTACTATTTTCTCCATAGTTTTTTCTTCGTTTTTCATAAAACCCTCCATTTTTTTAAATAATAAAAAATCCCCGAAGTAAAACTTCAGGGACGAAATGTAATTTCCGCGGTTCCACCCTAATTATGATAAAACATCACTCTTAGAATTATTAGCTCCAGACTGCCGTTATAACTTGTTAATTTTCACCACACATTAACTCTCTGTAATTGTTATATTATTTATCTTTCTTCGCTTTTCAATATTCATATAAATTATATCATAAATTTACAAAAAAGTTAATTGACTGTCTGATAAATTTTCCATATCTAAGTCAATAAAATTATCCAACAAAAACTCGTGAATTTCTTTGGAATTTTCTCCGTGCAAATATGTTTGTTCAAAAGATTGCGGCAATATAATTGGCATTCTAGTATGAATTTCAGCTATTAATCCTTTTGCTTCTGTGGTAAGCATACTCACATGTCTTATACTTGTTTCTTGACTTTTGTATTCTCTGAAAATACCTGCGATAGAAAATATTTGTTGATTCGCAACAGTTAATCTATACTTATCTTTGTTTTTCTGATTCCACTCAAAAAAAGCAGTTGCAGGAATCAAGCATCTTCTGCATTCGAAATCTTCCTTGAAAAACTTTGAAGTATAAATCTTTTCAATTCTAGAATTTATTATAGATTTTTTCATAAAATCAACATCTATTCCCCACCTCATATGATCAAATTCGTCACATAAAGTTAAAATTTGTTGACCAGGAAATACTTCTGTTGTTGGATTAAATTTTGTGATTTGTTTTTTATTGTATCTTTTCAATAAATCAAGTTTACTTATATTCAGTTCAAATCTAGAACACAAATATATCACCTCTTTTATATTTGTAAAAAGCCAGATGAGTTACTTTTCATCTGACTTAATAATTTGCTTTTTGTATTTAATTTGTAAAATTATTCCTGCAATTACAATTGCAATACTCACTAATTGACTCACTCTTAATGCTCCAATGTACAAGCTATCAGTTCTTAGTCCTTCTACAAAAAACCTCAATATTCCGTATAAAATCATGTACAAACTTGTTATTTGTCCATCGAATTTTTTCTTGTTTTTAAATATATACACCAATAATAAAAATATTATAAAATCTCCTAGTGATTCATATAAGAATGTAGGATGAACTTTTACACCATCTATTGTAATTGCCCAAGGAAGATTAGTTGGAGTACCATAGGCTTCTTTGTTAATAAAATTACCCCATCTACCAATTGCTTGTCCCAATGCAATCGCAGGCATAAAAATATCCAGCAACTTTAAAAATTTAAGATTTTTCTTTTTACAAATAACGTAACAAGTAATAACTGCGGCAATTATTCCTCCATAAATCGCTAATCCACCACCGCGAATATCGATGATTTCTCCTAAATTTTTGGAATAATAATCCCATTCGAATATCACATAATATGCCCTCGCTCCTACAATTGCAAGAGGAAGTGCCCACACTAAAATGTCCAATATGGTATTTTCTGAAATATTTTCTAATTTGGCTAACCTTACAGCTACTACATAGCCCAAAATTACCCCTAAAGTAATCAATATTCCATACCACATTATATCTATTCCAAAAATAGAAAAAGCTACCCTGTCCATTTTTATTCGTTATCCCAGTTATGACTTACTTGTTGAACGTCATCACTATCTTCAAGATTATCGATTAATTTTTCCATTTTATCTATATTGGATTCGTCGTTAATTTTAACGTAATTTGATGGTTCATAAACCAAGTCAGATTTTACGAATTTATATCCCTTATCTAACAAAGTATCTCTTACTTGTGCAAAATCTTCCATTGCTGTGTTGATTACAAAAATTCCATCATCAGCTTCAAAATCTTCTGCTCCAGCATCTAAACTGTCCATCATGACTTCTTCTTCATCCAAGGATTCTGCGTCAATTAGTAATAGCCCTTTTCTTTGGAACATAAATGATACAGAACCATTTTGTCCAAGATTTCCACCGAATTTATCAAAATAATGTCTTACATCTGAAGCAGTTCTATTTCTATTGTCTGTCAAACATTCAACTATAACTGCAACTCCTTCTGGACCATATCCTTCGTATACTATGTTTTCATAGTTTGCAGAATCTCCATCTCCACTCGCTTTTTTGATTGCTCTGTCGATGTTATCGTTAGGCATGTTTTCCGCACGAGCTTTTTCTATAACAGATTTTAAGCTAGGATTATATTCAGGATCAGCTCCACCTTCTCTAACAGCAACAGTTATCGCTCTTGCCATTTTTGTGAACACTTTACCTCTTCTAGCATCTTCACTACCCTTTTTGTTTTTTATTTTGCTCCATTTATTATGTCCTGACATAAAATCACATCCTTAATATTTATTTCTATCGAACTCAAATGATTTCGCAAATTTTCTTTTATGTTCGCTTTGTTTAATTTTTTTATCAATCAAATTTTTAGACTTAGTTTCAGAATTATTCATCAAATAATTATCTAGCTCTTCGTAAGTAAATCCAAACTCATCTTCATCTGTTTGACCTTCCCACAAACCAGCGCTAGGTTTTTTATTAATAATTACATCTGGAACGCCCAAAACTTTTGCCATCTCAAAAATTTCTGTTTTGTATAAATTCAAAAGTGGCATAAGATCAGCTCCACTGTCGCCGTATTTTGTAAAATATCCAGTCATAAATTCGGAACGATTTGATCCGGATAATACCATATAACCATTATTTTGAGCATAATAGTACAACGTCAACATTCTAAGTCTTGGCTTAATATTTGATACTGCCATTTCTTCAGAAGTTTTTTCAAAAGTTTGTATCAATGCATCAAAACCATCATTCAAATCGACTTTTTTACAATTCAAATCAATCGCTTCTGCTAATATTCTAGCATCTTCTTCATCTTTTGGATTGCTTTTTATCGGCATAATCAAACCTAACGCGTTATCTCCAAAAGCTTTTTTGCACAAACACGCTAATACAGCGCTGTCGATTCCACCGCTAATTCCAAAAACCGCTCCTTTTAAATTAGCTGATTCGACTTCTTCTTTTATCCATTTTGTTATATCTTCACATAATTTTGCGTAATTCATTTTAATCCACCCTCAAATTTTATCACAATTTACATCATTTTAAAATATTAACTTACCATTTAAAGATGATTGGTAAGTAAATTCAATCATTGTAAACTTTATGTTATCGCTTGTTAAATCAATTAACTTATTTTCTATTTCTTCGTATTTATCTTCATCTAATAAAATATGAAAAACAACTTTGTCTGAATATTGCTTGTCAGCTACGTAAATATCATTATTCATCAAAAAATTTTCAATACTTCCAACATTGGTGTAATCAAATTCTATCTGAAAATTTCTAAATATTTTCTTATCTACAATAACCGACTCATTCAAACACTCACTAGAAGCTTTTGTGTATGCTCTTATAAGACCACCAGCTCCAAGTTTAATTCCGCCGTAGTATCTTGTAACAACTACACAAACATTAGTCAAATCTTCTTTTTTAATTACTTCAAGAATTGGAATCCCTGCTGTTTGGGAAGGCTCACCGTCGTCGTCAAATCTCTGAATTAATTTGTCCTCTCCAATGATATATGCAGAACAATTGTGAGTTGCATCATGGTATTTTGTTTTTATACTATCCACAAATTCTAAAGCCTCTTTTTCTGTTTCAACAAACTTACAATTTCCGATAAATTCCGATTTGTTAATTACAAAAGAAAAAGGTATGCTTTTGTGAATACTCCTATAATTTTTCATATATAAATTCCTCGTATTTTTCTATCTCTGATTCAGAAATCTCAACCTTAAGACGTACATCTTCATTGTTGTATGAAACATCTTCACATTTAAAATTTTGTAAAATTGTGTTCAGAACGTCCTGATGATCGTAGTCAAATCTCATTTTAACACATTTGTAATTGCCATATAATTCTTCTTGAATTTTGTACAATAACATTTCGATGTCTTCATCGTTAAAAGCTGATATCTTAACTTTATTTTCCAAATTATACGGGAAAATCACGTTAGGATTTTTATCAGATTTATTAAATACCGTAACCATTGGTTTGTCCAATACTTTTAATTCTTTTAATATATCCATCGTTGTAGTGATTTGATTGTCCAAATCAGAACTTGAAGAATCTAATATAAATAAAATCAAGTCAGAATGTTTCAAATCCAATAACGTTGACTTAAATGCTTCGATTAAATCTGTTGGAATATCTTTAATAAATCCAACGGTATCTATTACAAGGCATTGTTTTTTATTTGGTAATGTACATTTTCTCAAAGTAGTGTCCAGTGTTTTAAATAGTAAATCCTCTGTTTCAAACTCTTCCGTGTACTTATCTTTGTAGAAATTCACCAATTTGTTGGACAAAGTAGACTTACCAGCATTTGTGTATCCAACCATACTCACCATTTTTATATCAGATTTTAGTCTTTGTTTTCTCATGTTTTCTTGACTTTTATCAATACTTTTTAATTCTCGTTTTATATTGTCAATTTTCTTTTGGATTGTTCTTCTGTCTACTTCAAGTTTTGTTTCACCGGGACCTCTAGTTCCAATTCCACCACCAGTTCTGGATAAGTGATCTCTGAATCCAATTAATCTTGGAAGTCTGTATTTGTATTCTGCAAGTTCAACTTGTAGCACACTTTGTTTTGTTTTAGCTCTACTTGCAAATATATCTAAAATTAAATTTGTTTTGTCTACTATTTTAAGTCCAGTTATATCTTCCAAGTTTTTTATATTTGAACCAGATAGTTCTACATTAAATATCAAAGTTGTTACGTCCAATTTTTTTGCAGCATCTTTAATCTCCAGACATTTCCCTTTTCCTATGTAATATTTTGAATCAATAAAGTTTTTTCTAACTTCTGAAATTGCGCAGACTTCACCGCCAGAAGATTCAATCAAACTTTCCATTTCTTTTATATCTTCATCGTTTATTTTTTTGTTTTTAAATTCAAAATAAACTAAAATTGTTTTTTCTTTCATTGTTGCTCCTTTATTTATATTATATAATAATCTGTCTTTAAGTAAAATGTACTTCGTATTTCTAGGAATATATGTTGAATCTACACTTTGTGGTATAATAGTGTATATACATTTTATGGAGGAATTTATGAATAAAGATAAAAATATAATATTGAAATCCATAAAAATTTTAATATTATGTTTGATTTGTATATTTGCATTTGTAGGTGGATTAATCGGAGTAGCTGGAGTTCGAGCTATGCAATTAGCTCCAAAGGTTAATCCAGAGGAAATCAATAATATGATGAATCAAACATCAGAAATTTTGGATCAGGATGGAAATTTAATCGAGAAAATCAAAACCACTGAATATAGAGAGGTTGTTAAATTAGATAAGATACCAAAATACATGATGGATGCTTTCACATCTGTGGAAGATGAAAGATTTTACAAACACAACGGTGTGGATCCTATCGGTATCACATCAGCTATTTTTGATAATTTAAAATCTGGTTCTATGAAACGTGGAGCGAGTACATTAGCTCAACAATTAGCTCGTAATTTGTACTTAACGAATGAAAGGTCATTTGATAGAAAATTCAAAGAAGCTTATTTGGCAATGGAATTGACAAACTACTTAGGCAGAGAAAAATTATTGGAAACATATATGAATACTGTTTTCTTGGGACAAAATGCTTACGGAGTTCAAGCTGCCGCCGAAATTTACTTCAAAAAAAACATAGATGAATTAACTTTATCAGAATGCGCTACCCTTGCAGGAATCGTAAAGAGTCCTACTAACTTAGCATTATACAAGGCGATTGAACCAGGTCAAGTAAAAGATCAGTCAAAAATCGTCGGAGAAGTTACTTTAAGTGGTGAAACATACAAAGCTGTCTACAATCAACAAACTATCGACAGAAGAGATTACGTTCTTAAAAAAATGCTAGATAACAATAAAATCACAAAAGAAGAATACGACAAAGCTCTTCAAGAAAACATCGCAGCTAATATAAAACCGGGAATTAAAAACGTAGATAACCTGTCCAACTACTATTCAGATATTATCTATGAACAAGTTATTGCAAAACTTATCGAAAAAGGTTACTCACAACAAGAAGCTAAAAGCAAACTAATCAATGGTGGACTAAAGATATATTCATGTGTTGATATGAATATGCAAAGTAATTTGGAAAAATTATACGATAAAAAAGTCGATGATATTATCGCAGATGGTTCATCAGCAAATTTATTAAAATGGTCAAGCGATGACGGCAGAAACATTACAAACGCTTTAAATGAAGTTATTTATTTTAGAAAGAAAAATATAATCAATGACAACGATGAGTTCTTTATTTCACCAGATCAATACACTAAAAACCCAGATGGTTCTGTCACTTTTAATTATTCAAAATCAATTAAAGTAAAACAATATGGAAAATATTTGGATTTGAAAGATTATTACTCAGTAAACGATAGTAATAATTTGGTAACTCATAAAATATCTTCAATCAATATTGGTGGCAAAAATTTGAATACAGATGGTGAAGGTAACATCACAATCTCAAGCCAATATATAAAAGAAAATCCAAATTTAATCAAATACGACAACAATGACAATTTGATTTTTGCTAAGGATTTCTACACTATAAATGAGGATGGAATCAAACAACCACAATCATCAAGTGTGGTTGTCGATAAAACAACTGGACAAATCAAAGCTTTGGTCGGTGGAAGATATTCAGATAATAAAGATACTACTAACAGAGCATCTGATATTCCTAGACAAGTTGGTTCTAGTATGAAACCTTTAGGTGTATATACTCCAGCATTAGACAATGGATATTCCCCTGCATCAGGCTTAGATGATTTACCTCACTACAACGAAAAGCACGAATTATGGCCACAAAACTGGTACGAAGGTTATGAAGGTTTAGTTTCACTTAGACATGCTGTTGAAAATTCAATCAACGTTACTGCCGTAAAAGTTTTGGAAGACATTGGAATTGAAAAATCAAAAACTTATTTAGAAAAATTTGGATTGATTAATACAAAAAATCCTAAAGCCGATAATTATATAAGTGCAGCTGAAAACACTTCAGAAAACGATGAAAACACATCAGCAATGGCACTCGGCTCATTAACTAAAGGATTTACACCTGTTGAAATGGCGGGAGCATATAATGCTATTAATAACAGTGGACAATACAGAGAGCCTATTTCATTTTCAAAAGTTACTGATAGCTTAGGAAAAGTTATAATCGAAAATCCTCAAAAACAAAATGAAGTTGTAAGCCCTCAAATCGCATATATAATGAGAGATATTCTTAGAACTTCTACAGATTATAACTATTCAAAATATGCAAGATTAGACGGATTCGATATCGGTGGTAAAACTGGTACTACAACAGACTACCAAGACGTATGGTTCGTTGGAATGAGTCCTTACTACACAATTAGTACTTGGTTGGGATTTGATAATCAACAATTGAAGATGACTCAAATCAGTCAGAAAAAAGTTGTACAAATTTGGAGTGCAGTCAACAAATATACTTTGGAAGATAAAATTCCGATTAAGTTTGATGAGCCTGATGGAATTGTGCGAGTTAAAGTTGATACTTTGGCAAATAAATTGCCAAGCAAATATAGTTGGAGGGATCCTCGTGGAATTGTAAAAGAAGAAATTTACAAAGCAGGCACAGAACCTACTGAAGTTTCTGATTTATATGAATCTAAACGAATTGATGTTGTGGATGGAAAATTGGCAACTGACAATACTCCTCCTTGGGAATTAGGATGGGGAGTTTTCATAAAAAGAGATCCTCCATACAAACCATCAGAACATAACAACATTATTCCTAAAGACTGGAAATACAGTATGCCTGGTTATTCTGATAGAACAATCTTCAATATTTTTAAACCTAAGGATAAAAAAGATAAAAACAAAGATGACGAGGACAGAGACGACAAGGACGAAAAAGATAACGACAAGAAAGACGACGACAAAGAAAACAATAGAAATAATAGAGACCGAGATCGTAAACGTAATCGTGACCGTGATTAGTCAAATAATAGAAATAATTAAAAAAAGGTTAATTTTGGAAAATTCCAAAATTAACCTTTTTCTTATTTATCTATCTTTTTCTTTCTAGTAACTTTAAAATTAATCTCATAAACAAATCTATCTTCTTCAATTGATATTTTACTTGTTCCCCCAAGCAACTCTATCAAATTCTTCGCAATATATAAACCAAGTCCACTACCTTCAGAATGGCGAGACCTTTCCCCTCTTACAAATTGACCCATCAATTCTTCTGCACTAACCTCAATTTTATTCTTAGATATATTAGAGAATTTGAGGATAATATTGTCATTGACTACATCACATTCTCCGTAAACTTTTGTGTTAGGTTTGGAATATTTCACAATATTACTGAAAATATTTTCGATTACACGAGATAACTTTGCACCATCTGTCATCATCAAAACAGTTTTCCTTTTATCATTATATTCGAATTCCAATCCCATCTTATTGAAATCAGAATCAAATTGACCGTAAACTTGTAATACTAATTCATTTAGTTCCACAACTTCCATTTCAATATCAATATTTCCCGTTCCAGTTTTGGAAGCATAAATCAAATCTATTACCATTGTTTTCAATCTTTTAGCATTATATTCTAGAATTTCTATATATCTTTTCTTTTCTGATTCATCAGTTTCATGATTCAGCAAATCTACGTAATTTATAATGGAAGTTAAAGGCGTTTTGATATCATGTGAAATATTTGTGATTAGTTCCGTTTTCATTTTTTCTGAATTAATTTTATCTTGCATCGTGTTGATAACTGAATCATGCAAATGGTTTATAAGGTACACAGAATCTTTGTAAATTTCATCATCTATGAACACATCAATATCTTTTCCAGAATACATAGCCTCCACTTTTTTGTTAAGCAGTATTTTGCCCAGATTATTAATCAAAATTGATATGTAAATTTTCGCTAAAATTGCACCGATGAATACAATCCCAAACAAATTCCTGTTTGCAACCATAATAGTCGCCATCGTATACATCAAAAATATCAAAGTTAATAATGACTCAACATAAATGTTGTAGTATTTTCCTTTGAAATTACTTATGAATTGATATATTAAAAAAGCATTTTTCTTCTTTTTGTAAATAGTTCTTACAACCTTAACCATTGAATAAACGAAAGCAAACATAGTATATATCAACGTTATGGCAACCGAAAAATTATATACATTAATTATATTTTCAATAAAAAATGATACAGTGAATACAAGAATGAAGCCAAAACTAAAATACAGTAGTAGATCTACCAGTTGTTTTTCAACATAACCATCGATAGAACGAAAACTTTTTTTAATCCAATTTATCATTAAATGTCCTCTATCTTATATCCCATACCATATACAGATTTAATCAAATCAGGTCTTCTAGGATTGATTTCAACTTTTTCTCTGAGTCTTGATATATGGACTGAAACTATTTTTTTTACATCATAAGGTGGAGCTTCCCACACATTTTCATATATTTCTTCTGATGTGAATACTATTCCTTTGTTTTTCAATAAAAGTAAAATTATTCCGTATTCATAAGGAGTTAACTTTATTTCTTCACCATCAATCAATACTTCTTTTTTGTCGTCGTTGATTGTCAATCTTCCTGCTGAGAACACATTTCCATTTAGAGAATTGTCCTTGCTAAGTTCCAATCTTCTCAAACATGATTTTATTCTAGCCAATAATTCTACAGCATCGAAAGGTTTAGTAATATAATCATCAGCACCCAAATTCAATCCCATAACCTTATCATTCAATTCGCTTTTCGCAGACAAAATTATGATTGGTGCATTTGATACTTCTCTTATTTTTTGTGTTAGTTCTAAGCCGTCCATTCCTTCCATCATTATATCTACCAAAAATAAATCTATTTTATTCTTTTCCATTAATTCTAACGCATCATAGCCATTATAGGCTTTCAACACATTGTAATTATCTGTTTTTAAATATATTTCTATGGCTTTTACTATATCTTTTTCATCGTCGACAACCATAATATTGTACATAAAAATCACCTTCTCAACTTTTATTATACACTAAAAATCAGAAGGTGATTATTACAAAAATTTAACGATTCAATTTTGGAGCCAAATATTGACCAGTATAAGAATTTTTCTTGCTAATTAATTTTTCTGGAGTTCCTTGGAAGATAACTTTTCCTCCACCATTTCCTCCTTCAGGTCCCAAATCGATAATATAATCCGCAACCTTAATAACATCTAAATTGTGTTCAATAACAATAACAGTATTTCCTTGATCAACAAGTCTTTGCAATACTTCAATTAATTTGTCAATATCTGCTGAATGAAGACCCGTAGTTGGCTCATCTAAAATATACACAGTTTTTCCTGTACTTTTTTTAGATAATTCACTGGCTAGTTTTACTCTTTGTGCTTCTCCTCCAGACAATTCCGTTGAAGATTGTCCTAATTTAATATAACCCAAACCTACATCTTGTAAAGTTTGCAATTTATTTTTTATAGGAGGGAAGTTTCTAAAAAATTCTAACGCTTCATCAATCGTCATATCTAACACGTCGGCGATATTTTTGCCTTTGTATTTTACTTGCAAAGTTTCTCTGTTGTATCTTTTTCCTTTACAAACATCACATGGAACATAAACATCTGGTAAAAAGTGCATTTCTACTTTTAAAGTTCCGTCGCCTTTACAAGCTTCACACCTTCCACCCTTTACGTTAAATGAGAATCTTCCTTTTTGATATCCTCTCATATTTGCTTCAGGTGTTGACGCAAACAAATCTCTTATCAAATCAAATACTTTTGTATAAGTCGCTGGATTACTTCTAGGCGTTCTACCAATCGGAGATTGATCTATTTGTACAACTTTATCCAAATTTTCAATTCCAGTAGCCGATTTGAATTTACCATTTTTCATCTTAGCATTATTCAAATCTCTGGCTAATTTCTTGTAGACAATTTCGTTAACTAATGAAGATTTTCCAGATCCTGAAACCCCAGTAACACAGTTGAAGCATGAAAGTGCAAATTTTGCATTTATGTTTTTAAGATTATTTTCTTTACAACCTTTAAATTCCAAATATCCATTTGGTTTTCGTCTTTGTTCAGGAACAGGAATTGCCAATTCGCCCGACAAATACTTCCCTGTAATTGATCTTTTTTCTTTTATAATATCATCAATAGTTCCACAAGCTACGATTTCGCCTCCATGAACACCAGCTCCCGGTCCGATGTCAACAAGATAATCGCATTCTTTCATCGTATCTTCATCGTGTTCAACTACAACCAAAGTATTTCCAATATCCGTCAAATTTCTAAGCGCTTTAATTAATTTGTCATTATCTCTTTGGTGAAGTCCGATTGAAGGTTCATCTAATACATACACAACGCCTACCAATGCAGATCCAATTTGTGTTGCCAATCTAATTCTCTGAGATTCTCCACCTGATAAAGTAGAAGCAGATCTATCCAAAGTTAAATAATCAAGCCCAACATCGTTCAAAAATTGAAGTCTGCTGATAATTTCCTTCAATATTTCATCTCCAATAAATTTCTTGGACTCTTCCAATTCCAAATCTTTGAACCATTGAAGAGAATCTTTTACAGGCATTTGACAAATTTCGTAAATATTTTTTTCATTTATGCGAACTGACAAATACTCATCTTTTAATCTAGCTCCATGACAATAATCGCATTCAACGTCAGTCATATACTCACCAATTTTTTGATGCATAGAATCTGTCGTGCTTCTATTGTATCTTTCTTCTAAGTTTTTCAAAACTCCTTCAAATTTACCGTTGAATTTTTTTCTTCCAGAAAAATGACTATCGAAAATAAATGAAAGATTTTTCTTTGATCCATTCAAGATTTCATTTATCATTTTCTTTGGAGCATCCTTAATTGGTTTGTCCAATGGAAAGTCATAAGAATCTGCGATTGCTTTTATTATTTCGAAATAATATCCACCTGGTTTCGAAGATTGATAAGGATCTATTGCGCCTTGTAAAATCGACAACTCTTTATTTGGAATTACCAAATCTTCATCAACTTTTTTATGAAAACCAAGTCCATTACAATGAGGGCACATTCCAAAAGGATTATTGAATGAAAAATCTCTTGGCTCTAATTCTTGGTAAGAAATATGTCCGTCTGGACAGCTCATTGATGTACTATAAGAAATTACATCTTTGCCAATAACATCAACTTTTACATTATTTTCAGACAATCTAAGAGCTGTTTCTATGGAATCTGTAAGCCTTGAATCAATTCCATCTTTAATTATGATTCTGTCGACAATTACATCAATATCGTGTTTTTTGTTTTTATCAAGTTCGATATCTTCTGCTAATTCAACTTGCTCACCATCCACAATCGCTCTTATGAATCCATCTTTTCTCAAATTTTGAAGAAGTTTCTTGAATTCACCTTTTTTGCCTTTTACTACGGGACTTAAAATTTGAATTCTGGAACGTTCCTCTAATTCTTTCACACTGTCTACAATTTGGTCGACAGTTTGGCTAACAATTTCTTTCCCGCAAACAGGACAATAAGCAGTTCCAACTCTTGCGAAAAGTAGTCTAAAATAATCGTATATTTCTGTAACAGTTCCCACTGTTGAACGTGGGTTGTTGTTAGTTGTTTTTTGGTCTATAGAAATCGAAGGCGACAATCCTTCAATGTACTCTACATCTGGTTTATCCATTTGCCCTAAAAATTGGCGTGCGTAAGAACTCAAAGATTCTACATATCTTCGTTGCCCTTCCGCATATATAGTGTCAAATGCCAAAGAAGATTTACCTGACCCACTCAATCCAGTGAACACGACCATTTTATTCCTAGGAATTGTAAGGTCCACATTTTTTAGATTATTCTCCTTAGCACCTTTTATAACAATTTTATCTTTGCTCATTTTGCTCCTTTAGTAAGTGTTTTTCAAATTCCTGATTTGATCTCTAAGTGTAGCAGCTCTCTCGAAATCCAATTCTTCTGCAGCTTTTAACATTTCTGTGTTCAAATTTTCAATAATAACTTCTATTTCGTCCTTTGAAAATTCCGTAACTTTATTAACATCATAACTTTCATTTTCTTCTGCCACGAAAGTATTTTGGATTCTTTTTCTAACAGATTTATTAATAGTAGTTGGAATAATGTTGTGTTCTTCGTTGTATTCTTCTTGTATTTCTCTACGTCTATTAGTTTCTGTGATAGCCACATCCATCGACCTAGTAATAGTATCACCGTACATTATAACGTGACCATTTGAGTTTCTAGCAGCTCTACCTATAGTTTGTATAAGAGAAGTCTCTGAACGTAAGAAACCTTCCTTATCAGCATCCAAAATCGCAATCAGAGAAACTTCTGGTAAATCCAATCCCTCTCTCAGAAGGTTAATTCCTACCAGTACATCGTATTTTCCTTCTCTCAAATCTCTTATAATTTCCATTCTTTCAATTGTATCAATATCTGAATGCAAATAAGTTACTTTTATATCCAAATCTTCAAGATAACGTGTCAAGTCTTCACTCATCTTTTTAGTAAGAGTTGTGATAAGAACACGTTCACCTTTTTCAATAGTTTTATTGATTTCACTAACCAAATCGTCGATTTGTCCTTTAGTAGGACGAACCTCAATTTTTGGATCTAGTAATCCCGTAGGTCTAATAATTTGTTCAACCACTTCATTAGTTTTTGCTTTTTCATACTTTCCTGGAGTTGCCGACACATATATTACTTGATTCATCATCGATTCAAATTCGTTGAATCTCAAAGGACGATTGTCCAATGCAGATGGCAATCTGAACCCATAATCAACCAAGCTAGTTTTTCTGGACCTATCTCCTTCGTACATGCCTCCGATTTGTGGAACAGTAACGTGTGATTCATCAATCATTGTCACGAAATCTTTTGGGAAATAGTCGATAAGAGTGTAAGGTCTGCTACCAGGCTTTCTCTGAGACATATGTTTTGAATAGTTTTCTATTCCTGTACAAAATCCCATTTCTTTTAACATTTCTATATCGTATCTAGTTCTTTGCTCTAGTCTTTGAGCTTCCAATAGTTTATTATTGTCTTTAAAGTATTTTAATCTATCTTCTAATTCTTCTTCAATAGTTACGATAGCTTTTTCGACTTTTTTCTGAGTCGTTGCATAGTGACTTGCAGGATAAATCGCAACGTGATTTCTTTCCCCTACAATTTCTCCAGTCAAAGCATCAATTTCAGTAATTCTATCTATTTCGTCACCGAAAAATTCTATCCTAACGCTTTTTTCTCCACTCGATGCTGGGAAAATATCCAAGCTATCTCCTCTTACTCTGAAAGTTCCTCTGGTAAAATTAATGTCATTTCTAACGTATTGAATGTCAATTAATTTTTTCATAACTTCAGTTCTATCTTTTTCCATTCCTGGACGCAAAGATATAACCAAATTTTCGTAATCAATAGGATCTCCCAAACCATAAATACAAGATACAGAAGAAACTATAATTACATCTCTTCTTTCGAATAAACTCATCGTAGCACTGTGGCGAAGCTTGTCCAATTCTTCATTGATACTTGAATCTTTTTCAATATAAGTATCTGATTGAACCACGTATGCTTCTGGTTGATAATAATTGTAATAAGAAACGAAAAATTCAACCGCATTTTCTGGGAAAAATTCTCTAAACTCACTAGCCAATTGATATGCCAAAGTTTTGTTGTGAGCTATAACCAGAGTTGGTCTTTGAACTTTTTGAATAATATTCGCCATCGTAAAAGTTTTACCTGAACCAGTAACACCTTTTAAAATCTGATGATTTTTTCCATTTTCCAAACCATTTGCAAGTTTATCAATCGCTTGTGGTTGATCACCTGTTGGCTTGAATTTTGAATGTAATTTAAATTCCATAACTCACCCCTTGAACATATGTTTTACTTTAACATTATATATCATCTGTGTATTTAATTCAATAAATAATAATTCGTGTTCATTCTCGAAAAAACAAAAAAATTTCCTAAACAAAAAGCTAGGCTCACAGAGCCTAGCCAAATATTTTTATTATAAATCTTCTTCATTTATCACTTTTTCATTGAAACCGTCTTTATACTCATCATTTTTTACAATATGTCTGTTAAATATTTTATCGATAGCCACTGAAATAGCAGTATCTCCAGAAATATTTGCAGCAGTTCCAAATGAATCCTGTGTCAAATAAAGTGTCATCAACAATGATGCAAGTTCACCTTCAGATGGAATTCCAACTACTGGCAAAAATGGCAATGCACTCATAATTGCTCCACCTGGAGCTCCTGGAGCAGCAACCATAGCTATCCCAAGAATTGCCATATATTTTAACATTAGTAAATAAGAATGTCCCATTCCATACATTGTTAAAATTGTAAAAGTACAAGCTGTAATTGTAATCATTGAACCTGGCATATGAACAGTAGCTCCCAATGGAATTACAAAATCTCTAATACTTTTACTTACTGAATTTTGCTTAGCACATTCCAAGTTTACTGGAATTGTTGCAACAGATGATTGAGTTCCTATCGCTGTTAAATATCCTTTTACTTGATTTCTGATTAACTTTACAGGATTTTTCTTCGTGTAAGTACCACTTATTATAAATAATACAGAAACATATATTAAGTGAAGTGCAATTACGCATAAGAATATCTTCCAGAAAATTGAAAGAACTGCAAATACAGATCCAGTGAATGCCATTTTTGAGAAATTACCAAAAATAAAGAAAGGTAACAATGGTACAATTGCAGTTGACAATACTTTTGTGATTATGTCATTAAATTCTGAGATTAAATTGTAGCAATATTCTCCTTCACCGTGTTTTCTTAACCATGATATTGAAATCCCCATCATAAAAGCAAAAATAATTGATGAAGTTACATCAAAAAATGGTTTGATTGGAATTTCAAAAAACGGATCCATGCCTATCTTAGTTGAGGCTTGAATCTTAGAAACTTGGTCTGGACTTATAAATGCTGGGAATACATTTGAGCTCATAACATATGATAATGACCCACCAATAAGAGTAGATGCATAAGCAATTACAACAGTTACTAATAATAATTGTCCAGCTCCCTCTCCAAGATCAGCAATTCCCTTTGTTACAAAAGCAATAATCATAAGTGGAATAACAAAGTTTAGAAATGCGCCGAACATTGATGAGAATGTTACAGCAGTCTTCACGAACCATTGAGGCATATACAAACCAGCTAAAGTACCTAATCCAATCGCGATTAATAATTTTGGTATTAATCCTAGTTTTTTCTTTTCAGTTTTACTCATTTTCTTTAAATCACTCCTTATTTTATGTTGTTTTATATGTAAAATACATATTGCATTTTAAACCCAAATTATTTTACAATACAATTTAAAAAAGAGCAAGTAATTCAATAGATTTTTAACAGATTTATTTAAATTTTGTTATATTCTTGGTTTTATTTTATTTTAATAACGTATATAAAATCACTAATATCATAATATTTTATCAAACTGCCGTAATTTCCCACTATTTTTAATGTAAAAAAAGAGACTCATACTGCCCCCAATCTTACAATAATCTGTAAATATTGTGTTAGGGTCATATTATGAATCTCGTATATTTTTTATTAAATTGCAAAAATTAAATATTTCTTTTAATTTATATTTCGATTTCTTGTCAATATTATAACATCATATAATTTTAGATAAAATCTGATATCAAATTCCGAATATTTGAACTGCGTAATATCTGTCATAAGTTTGATCAGAATCTTCGTAATATGCTTTTGTAACGAATACTTTTATTTTAACTCTTGTGAACACTTCTCTCAACATATTCTCATTATGTCCTTCAGAATTTTTCCAAGCTTCCATTGCACCGCTAGCAGTGTATGGCCCATTATAGATATTTTCTCCATTGATGTTAGAAATATCTGTTACCAATCCACCTCTTGGTCTAACGTGTTCAAATAAATGAACAATTTCAGTTGCCCTTGTTTTTGCAACTGGTGATAATGAATTATCTTGTTTTAATGCTTTTAATCCATTTTCTTTGCGATATTGATTCAAAAGTCTTAGTATTTCATCCGCCATTTCGTTATCGTAATGACCACGTACCATTACAATTGTATCATCACTGATTTGAACAGGAAATTCTTGTTCATTTTCTAATCCTGGCAATGGCTTTGTACGTTTTATTTTCTTGCCTGGATATTTTGGATCAGTTGTAATGGTTTCGTCTGAATCGTTATATAAAATCAAATTTTTTACTTCTTCAGATACTGTCTTTTTTCCACCTACAATGAACATTTCTTCAAAAGAATTACTACCGATGTAGGATTTTACATCACTTGTAATGGATGATTTTGAAACCAATAGTATTGGTGCTTTTAGCTTTTGTGAAAGTGGTGCCGCTACCAATGCATCTACAAAAACCTCCCCACTAGCAAATATCGCTTTAGTTGGTGCAGTAAAACTTGCGTTTGCAACTCTGACAGATGTCATATATCTGTTAGAGCCAAATATTCTTTGTGGTTCGACATTAGTAATAGCTTTGATTTCTTGTAGCACTTTGTCAGAAACTGTATTTTGTCCACCAACTACAAATATTTTTCCTATATTTCCTTTATAGAAAGATTGTAAATAATCTTTTGTGTCGCTAGAAATCTTGTTTTTTGATACCAATAATATTGGTGCATTGTGTTTTTGTGCTAAAGACGTAGCGTTAATAGCATCTGCAAATACTTCTCCACTAGCTACAACCAGGTTTTGTTTTTCAGCACTTTTGCTAGAGAACTTTTCAGAAACTATTTTTGAGTTAACCACATATCTATCATATCCTGCATATCTTACAACTTTTATTTTTAAATCATTTTCAATATGATTTTGTACATCCTTACTTACAGATTTTTCCCCACCTATAATTATAACCTCATCCAAATCTTTTGATTTCAAAAGCTCTTCAGTAGAATCATCTAATTTGTCTGGAAAAGTGTACAATATTGGAATTTCTCCCTGACTCATGACAGTAGAACTGATATTGTCAGGAAATTTTGTAGCTGATACAAGCAATACTTTTTTAGAGTTTTCATAATAATCTTCCATCACTTTATTTGCAACGGCAAATCTATCTCGCCCTTCAATTCTATTCATAGTTGACTCTACTTTTTTAGGACTTGCATTATCATCTTGTTCCTTCGCAAATACAGCAGTACCTGTACTAAATACCATACTAAATGTTAGACATAAAGCTACTATCTTCTTCTTAAGATTATTCATTTAACTTCTCCATTTGTTATTAATAAAATTTTTCGATTTTGTATTCTTTTTGTAATTTGTCTGTAGCGTCTATATATGCTTGTTGTTGTCTCAATTGTAATAGTGTTTGTTTAACTTCATTCTTAGCTTCTTCAAAAGATTTTACTTTTCCTTCAGTTTTATCGTTAATATTAATAATGTGATAACCGAATTGCGTTTTAACAGGTCCTACGATATCTCCGATTTCATTTTCAATCAAAGCATTTTCAAATTCCTTAACCATTTGACCTTGTTGAAATGTTCCCAAATCTCCACCTTGTTCTTTTGATGGACATGTAGAATACTCTTTTGCTAATTGTGCAAAATCACCATCGTTATCGATTTTTTCTTTAATTTCGTTAGCCAAATCTTCAGATTCAACTAAAATGTGAGAAGCTGTGAATGTTGGTTGAACTTTGAAATTATCTTTGTGGTTTTCATAATATTCCTTCAAATCTTCATCTGATACTCTAACAGAATTGATTATGTTAGCCATAGCAAAATCCTTCAACAATTCTTCGGATTGTTTTTTAACTTCTTTTACATATATTTCATCTTTATCTAAGCCAGATTTCTTAGCATCAAAGAATAAAAGTTTTCTGTTGATTAATTCATCAGTTAATCTTTTTCTTCCTTCTTCGTTATTGAATTGTGCTCCTCTATAACCTAAAGCTTGAATAAAATTATCAACTTCTGATTGTTTAATTTCTTCACCATTTACTACTGCTAATACTTTATCTTTGTTGTCTTCCATTATTACCTCTCCCTTTACTAGTTAATTTTATTCCGTCTTTATAAAATTGTATCATATTTTCTTTTAATAGTCTTCCAACAGCTCTTTTGAAACTGGATTTTGACATATTAAATACAGATTTAATTCTATTGGCGTCTGTTTTATCGTTAAAATTAATGAATCCATCTGAGTTTTTAAGTTCTTCCATAATAACATCAGCATCTGATGAGATATGCTTATATGCAGGTTCAAAAAATGACAAATCTAATTTTCCATCAGACTTCACATCTGTAACTCTACATTTGACCTCTTCTCCAAGGTCTACAACGCCCGTTAATTCACTTGCAGGAATAAGTCCTTCGTATTTATTGTCTACAGCTACAAAAGCTCCTAGACCGTCCACTATGTTGTATATAACGCCTTCTACCCAATCGTTCTTAACATAACCACTGTCGTTTTTCAATAAATTTTTAATTCTCATAGTAAGTGCCAATCTGTTCGACTTATCAATATACAAATACACTAAATATTTTTGACCTTTTACCAATTTTGAAGTTTGTTCCTTAAATGGCAACAAAATATCCTTATCTAAGCCACAATCTAAGAAAGCACCAATTCTAGTAATGTCTTTTACTTCTAGTCTTGCAATCTTACCAAATTCAATCTTAGGTTGCTTCTTCGTTGCCATTAGTTTTTTATTGTCATTGTAAATGAATACATCGACAACATCGCCAACTTTTTCTCCAGAAAGTTCATCTACATTCATTCTAACAAAATTATTTTCGTTGTCTTTTTTCAACAAAACTTCCGTATTTATCTTATCAATTTTTAAATTCTCTCTTTGTCCTAATTTATACATTTCTTCTCCATTCTAACTCATTCCACCAGGAAGTATTTCAAGCTCTGGATTATCCACTGGATCGTAAGTAAATCCTTCACCAAGCACTTCACTTACATACGAAATACATACGAATGCTTTAGGATCAATAGATTTCACGTAGTTTTTAATCTTAATATACTCTCCTCTTGAAACAATCGTATTAATAACAAATTTTTCATTATCAGAAAAACCACCAACTGCTTTATAAATAGTGGATCCTCTTGAAATTTGATCTATAATATAAGCGTTAATTTCCTTGTATTTATCGCTCGTTATCATCATATTTACCCTTGTATTTAGACCAGCGATAGCCTTGTCAATGACAATTGAGTTGATACAAATACCAAGCATTGCATACATTCCACTTTTTGTTCCGAAAGTATACATACCAAGTAACACAACAAAAAAGTCTGCTACAAGCATACATTTGCCCACATCAATTGAAAAATATTTTCTGATTATCATTGCGATAATATCCGTACCGCCAGTCGATGCACCTTGGTTGATAACCAATGCCATACCAGCAGCGGAAATAATAATTCCAAAAATCAAATTAATCAAAATATCATCAGTTAAAGGTTTGAAATTTGGTAGCAAAATTTCAAGTAACGTCGTTGAACTTGCAAAAATAAATGAACAATATATCGACAAAACCCCAAAGCTTTTTCCCAAAATAATAAACGCTATAATATACAAAATAGTATCCATAATCATAACGAAAATACCCGTTGGAATTTGTGGAACAAAAGCATTCAAGCTAATCGCGATACCAGAAATTCCACCAATCGTTAAATTAAAAGGCATTATAAAAAAGAAAAAGCCAAAAGTAAGTATTAATGTTCCCAATGTTAATATCATTATTTTTTTAATCATTTTATTCATGCTATCGCCTCCTATCATTTTATTATACTTGTAAAAATTGCAAATTACAACGTTTTATACACCAAAAAACACCACAAAACAAATTAATTCAAAATTCATAATGCAGTGTTTACAGTTAATTATTTTTTCTAAATTTATTTACTATCATCAAAATTATCAGAACTAAAAGTCCTGTCAACACAATTGAGCCACCTGGTTTTAATTGAAAATAATAAGACATATTGATACCTATAATCGTAAACAATACTCCAAATAGCGATGAATTAATCACAGTTCTTTTAAAAGAATGAGAAACCATTATTGCACAAGACACAGGAATAACCATCAAGCTTGAAACCATAAGTGCACCGACAGTTCTAGACGCAATAGCAACAGTGATAGCTATCAAAAAAGTAAATATTTTATTGATAAGTCCTACGTTGATATTGGACAATCTAGCTCCATCTTCATCAAAAATAATATACACTAATTTTTTGTACAACAGCACATAAGTCACAATAACAATAAAACTCACAATAATTACTGTGTACAATTCAATATCTGGAATAGCTACAATAGATCCGAACATAAATGATTGAAAATTCGCAGCGCCAGGAACAAAATCTGACAAGATTGCCGCAAGTCCAATACCGCTACTCATCACAATCGCAGTTGACAAATCAGAACTCTTGGCAAAGTTTTTTCTGATGATTTCTATTCCAAAAGCTGCAATCACGCATACGAAAATCGCCGCTATAACAGGATTTATTCCAAAAATAAGTCCCAAGGCAACACCAGCTAAGGAACTGTGACTCAAAGCATCTCCTACCATGGAGTTTTTCTTGTTAACGACAAAGGTTCCTATCAAAGGAACAATAATTGACACTAGTATCCCCACGATAAAAGCTCTTCTCATAAAATCATAAGAAAACATCTCAAACATGTTTCACCTCAACAAATTCATTATCCAATCTAAAAATCCTGTTAAAATAATCTTTAGTAAAATCCAGCTCATGAGTAACCACCAGAATCGTTATATTATGATGAATATTCAAATGCTTCAACAAATCAAACAGATTTTCCTTGCTTCGTTGATCTAGTCCTGCAGTAGGTTCGTCAAAAATCAAAATTTGTGGATCGTTAGCCAACGCCTTTGCAATCATGACTCTTTCCTGTTCTCCACCGCTCATCTTATTGTAGTCGTAATTTTTCTTATCTTTCATTTCTACAATAGACAACGCGTTTTCGATTTTTTCATTAGCTTTCATATTCTCATCATCGCTTACATTCATAGCCACGATTTCCCATGCAGTAATAGGAAAAGAAATGCTCTTTTCGTGATTATTTTGAGGAACATATCCAAAACTAAAATTGTCCCTTCCTCCGGCAAATTTAATCTCACCACTATCTGCTTTCAGAAATCCTAAAATAAGTTTCAATAACGTAGATTTACCGGAGCCATTAGCTCCGGTTATCCCTACGAAATCTCCCTTTTCGATATTAAAATTTATATCCCTTAATAGTTTTTCGTTTCTATACGAAAAATTCAAATTTTCTACACTAATTATACTATTCATATTATTTTGCTTGTGAGATTGCATCCAAGTTTTTCTCTAACAATGAAAAATAATTGTCCTTTCCATCTTCGATATCTTGAGTCTTAGCTTCTATCGTGGACAAACCAGCAGTTTTTGCGTTGATTTCCTTAGCCAAAGAATTTGCAATCTTATCGCTTTCTCCCATTTCATAAAATACTGTATTTATCTTATGTGATTTTGCGAAATTAGTCAATTCTTTCATCTTATTTAAATCAGGTTCTGAATCTGAATTAATACCCTCAATAGGTACTTGTTTTATTTCATAATCTCTAGCTAAATATCCAAAAGCTTCATGTGGCACGATGAAATATTTGTCCTTTTGTGGTGCCAAAACTTCAGCGTATTTTTTGTCTAATTCTTCAAACTTTTTATCTAATTCTTTGTAATTCTTTTCATAGAAATCTTTGTTTTCAGAGTCAAATTTAATAATAGCTTCATACACATTTTTCATTTGAATTCTAGCTTGTTTTGGACTCATCCAAACATGTGGATCAAATTCACCGTGGTGATGATGTTCATGATCATGTCCGTGTTCTTTTTCTTCGTGATAATGATCGTGACCTTTTTCTTCGTGGTCATGGTCGTGGTCGTGTTCTTCATGGTCGTGGTCGTGGTCTTCTTCAGCTTTAATCTTATCAATATTTGTAGATGAATCAACTATTTCCGTGTTTTTTAAACTAGATTTAACATCTTCTAACCAACCTTCCAATCCAAGACCGTTAACAATAAGCATCTTTGAATCAGATAAATTTTTAATATCTTGTGCAGTTGGTTCCCAATCATGAACTGTAGCGCCTTTTGGCATAACATTTACCACTTCAATTTTATCCTTAGCGATTTCTTTTGCCATATATTCAATCGGATAAAAACTAACATATAATTTCTTTGAATCTGACTTTTCAGTTGATTTGTCATCACTTTTTTCTTTTTGTTCTTGTACTTTTTGATTGTTAACATCATTGTTTTGTCTAGTACATCCTGATGCCACACCAATCATAAGAGCTAATAATAATATTCTATAAATTTTTTTCATAAACCCTCCAAATAATAATTTATTAATGCAAATTATTTGCATTATCATTTTAGAGTGTTTTTATTATTTTGTCAAGGATTATATAAAAATTAAAAAGCTCTTCTTATTTTCTTTAAGAAGAGCTATGCTATTTTATTCTATTTAATTTAAATCTTCTTCTATCTCGTCGATTATTTCTTGTGGTGTTTTGTCTTCAAAAAATGAAGGATCCATATGTGTTAAGAAGTGCCATTCATCTTTTTCGTTTTTTCTGTAGACTATTGCTTCTCCATCTTCTGATCCGAAGTAAGCCCTGTCTACGTCATATCCTTTTTCTTGCAAGTATTTTTTTACTTCGTTGTAGGATTTTTCTCTTGCTTCAATATAAGTTTTCACATCTTTGTTAGCTATTACATAAGCGTCTACTCTCGTAGAACTATCTACTATTCCATTTCCTTTTTCTGAAAGATTCGGAATTTCTTTCCAAAATATTTCCGCTTTTCCTTCTTCTGTAAACATGAATTTGGTTATTGGAATTATATTTCCATTGTATTCTAGTTCAACGTATTCACCTAGTTTTTCAGGAATGATATATTCATATACAAACCCATCTTCTTCTGTGATTTCGTAGCAGTTTGTTTTCTTGATAAATTCTCTTCCTTCTTCAATTGTGTCAAATAACGCTAATTCTGTCGCTTCACCATTTTGATTCAATTCTAAAATATACATTTTGTTCTCCTTTATAACTTGATTTTGAATGTTACGTTTTCTTCTTGTGTTTCAATGATTGCATCGATTTTGTAATTATTTAATAAATTTCCCACGATATACAACCCAAGTCCATTGCTGTTTTCTTTATTCAAATCACAATTCACATCAAACACTTTAGTGGTATCTAATTCGCTTGCCTTTGCGCAAGTATTAATTACTTCAAACCATTCTCCATCTGATTTGATAGTAATTGTCCCATATTCATCAGTGTATTTTACGGCGTTTCCAATCACATTAGATAGTATTATTTTAAGTGCTGATTTACCAATAAAAATCGTTTCATCTGTGATCTGATTGTCGATTGTGATGTGTTTTTGATTTGCAATTACTTCCTGCTTATTAATTATATCATTTAATATTGGTAAAATCTCTACATTTTCTTCGTCATTCTTTAGATTTTCAATTGATGACAATGTTAGTATTTGCGAAATACTATGTGATAATCCATCAATTATTTTAAGAGATTCGTCAATGTACAAATCCCTGTTTTTGTATTTTCCTATGTTGTACTTCATATTTTCCAAAATTATTTTGAGGCTCGCTACAGGAGTTTTGAGTTCGTGTGATGCTCCTCTAAAAAAGTCATATTTTAGTTTTTCAAGTTTGATAATTTCTTCGTTTTTTGATTCTAAATCGTCAATGGAATGTAACAATGTAGTGTACAAATCATTGATTTGCACTTTTAACTGTCCAATCTCATTGGTAGAATCTACTTCCAGTAGTGCGTTTTTGTCCCTATTCATCATTTTGTCAGTAATATGTTTTATTTCTTGTATATTATTGTTGATTAACTTAGCATAAATTAATGAAATGATTGCTGAGAAAAACATAGAAATTAAAAGCGAAAACGGAAGAAATCTTAGACTCAAATTCTTGGCATCTTTTTTCATATCAGCTGTTGATACGAATTGAAGTGAGATTTTCTCTCCAGTGTTAATTGTAATATCTCGTTCTTCAATTATAAGTGAATTGTTTTCACTTTTTTTGTCAAAATCGATGATTTCTTTGATTTGTAATTCGTTGTCGTTGTTTTTATTCTTAACATAAGCTTTAATGTCGTTATTATTAGAATAAAAATCCAAAGACTGTGTAACATATCCTATATCTTTATTTGTTAATGTCTTGGATATTTCATTTGCTTTTTTATTTATCTCTTGTTTTCTATCTTCCAAATATGTTTTAGGAAATATTAAAAACACCATAAAATGTATAAACAAAACGGTGAGCGTTAATGCTGTAAATATTTGAAGGAACATTTTCGGAAATATTTTTAAATTTTTCATTTTCTCTCCAATTTATAGCCAACGTTTCGGATGGTTACTATGCAATCTAGTTGCAATTTTTTACGTAATTCTTTTATGTAAACATCAATTACTCTGTCAAATGGTATTTCGTCGGTTTCTTTCCATACACTATCGATTATTTGCATTCTCGTGAGTGCTTGACCTTCATTTTCTATCATATATTTGAGTATTTCTAGTTCTTTGGCATTTATATCAACTTTTTCACCATTTATTTTAGCAGTGTAGCTTGTGAAGTTAACTTCGGTGTTTTTGTAATTAAATGTTTCATTATTTCCATAATGTTTTTTAATTAAAGATTCTATTCTAACTTTGAGAACAGGAAGTGAGAATGGCTTTTCAATGTAGCCATCTGCTAAGCTTGTAAATGCGTTGATTTTATATTCTTCATCACTGAATGCAGTCAACATTATAGCTGGAATATCACTTGTTTCTCTGATTTTTTTGAGAACTTCAAGTCCATTTATGTATGGAAGTTGAATGTCTAATATTGCTAAGTTGATTTCGTTATTTTCAAATATGGATATGGCTTGTTTCCCGTCTTCTGCTTGATATGTTTTGTATCCAAATTCAGACAAAAATTCACAAATTCCTTCACGTATCATTTTGTCATCTTCTACTACAAGTAAGTTCATAATTTATTCCTCTCTTTTATTTATTATACAATATTTATTTTAATTACAAAATTATCGGAGCATATGCCCCGATAATTTTACTTAGTATCTATTAATAAATCTTTTGGATTTTTCCTAAGAATATTTGTTGATGAAATAATCAATGATATGAGCAACACAATTGTCATGAATACTACTACATAAACTAAGGCTTTTGATGAAATGTTAATATCTAGACTTGTCAATGTTTTATTGAATCCATCAACTTCAGCACCGCTACCAAGTCCAGTTGACGCTGATTGCTTGGCGATTTTTTCTGCGATATTTCCTGTAACTTTTTGTAGTATATTATTTCCAATTTTATCTCCTGCAAATCTAGCCAAGAAGAATGAACCAATGTAAGCCGGTACAACAACTAACAATAATTCTGTGACAAATTGTCCGAATATTTTCGCTTTGGACATGCCTAACGACAACAATACTGCAATCTCTTTCTTCCTTGCGTTCATCCATAAGAACAATAATAAAGCTACTACCAATCCTGCAAATGCAAGTGATCCTACAAATAATTTATCTGCTATTGCATATATTCCACTGATTGATTCTTGTAATGCTGGATAGTTTGATGAACTTTTTATTAAATTATATTCTTGCCAATTGATATCAAGTTTGGAAAGATTTTTCATGACATCTTCTAGTTTTTTGTTACCTTTTACGAAAAATGTAGCGTCTTGATAGACAGCACTATCTTCGGTGTTACCGTATACTTTGGCTGCCGTATTCAAATCAGTAATCAATGTGTTTTCGTACAATTCTTGTGCGGCGCTCACACCTCCATTATTGTGTCCATCAAACAAACCTTTAATTGTAACTTCTACTGTTTCATTGGCTTGTTTTTCATTATCTGCATCAAACAAATTGGATTTTAATTTTAATTTGTCACCTATTTTCAAATTGTTTTTGGCTGCCAAATCTTTGTGCATAAGAATCTTATTCTTATCATCATTTTTCAAGTGCTCCCCTTCTACCAATTTATATGCTCCAGATACAAATTTTGTTTCCTTGGATGATTCATTAACTCCAGTCAACATTACAGTGCTTTTAAAATTTTTAGCACGTTCTGGGGATTGGTTTGCCAAAGTTTCTTGTGTTTCAATTATATCCAATCCATCCAGATCAGCCACGCTATTTATTCTTTTTACATAGCTTTCAATATCAGGTGAGTCTGTGATTTTTTTGATGTCTTGTCCTTTGACATTTCCACCGCCTCTTGGTGTTCCTGGATTTACTTGTCTGTTAATTTCCATTGAAAAACTGTTGGTAATATTTCCAAATGTTTTTTCTGAAGCTTTGTCAGTGGCATCTTTGATGGATAAACTAATCAAACTTAAAGCTGACATCAACATTATTACAATTAATATAATTATCGATTTGAGACTTTTTCTAGTTACATAAGCAAATGCGTTTTTTATCATAATTTCCTCCCTAAATATTGTCAACTACTTCTTGTAGTTTTCTATCTTTTAATTCAAGAACAATATCTGCTGCTTTTGCTACTTCTTTACTATGAGTAACAACTATTACGCATTTGTTTCTTTCCATTGCGAGTTGCTTCAATATATCTATAATTTCACCAGCAGTCACATCATCCAAGTTTCCAGTAGGCTCATCTGCCAATATGATTGGTGCTTCTGAAACTAAAGCCCTCGCTATCGCAACTCTTTGTTGTTGTCCACCAGAAAGTTTCATAACATTTCTTCTTGTTTGACTTTTATCCAATCCTAATTCCAATAAAATATCTTCTGATGCATTTTTATTTACTAATCTTATATTTTCAAGAGGAGTTAGATAATCTATTAAGTTATAGTTTTGAAAAACTAACGATATATTGTTTTTTCTATGATAGCTGTGTCCTTTTTCTTCGATGTTGTTGTTTTTGAATAAAATTTGACCTGTATCTGGTGAATCTAATCCAGCCAATAAAGATAAAAGTGTTGACTTACCAGTACCTGATTTCCCAATTATTGCATAAAATCTTCCTTGTTCAAATCCTCTGTTAACTAATGACAAAACTTCTTCGTTTGAACTTGAATAACTGTATGATACGTTTTTGATTTCTAAAATATTCATTTTATATCTCCTAACTTATTTGTGATAATATTTGTTTTGGTTTTTTGATTAATATCATTATCGATGCGATAATCACAGAAACTGCTATTATTAATAGAAGCAATCCGTAGCTTTTGATAAACACTTCTAATTTATCTGATATTTTAGTAATTAATAGGCTACCTGTAAATGATGCATTTTCCGATTCTGTTATTCCTGATGCAATTAGTTTGATAATGAAATCTCCACTAATGAACGATAAAACTGCCGCAGGAACGGATACAAATACAAGCTCCATGATGAATTGTCCTATGATTTTAGATTTACTAAAGCCAATTGATAAAAGTATTCCTATTTCGTAAATTCTTTCTCTTAGCCATAATATTAAAATCAACGATAAAACTACAAGTCCTGCAACCATTATGGAATATGTCATCATCTGTATGATGTGCTTAACGCTGTTTATCGAATCAATAGCTTCTTTGAATGCATTGTCATCTTTTTCGATAATGTATTTCGAAGAATTCCCAGTTTGGTTTTTGATTTTAGTTACTATATTATCCATTGAATCTGAATTCTGTGTGTAAACAGATATTTTATTGGCAATTTTGTTACCGTCTTTTATATTCAACGAATTTTGAGCTGAATTGTAATTCACAAACATTGAGTTTTCACTAAAATCAGAAGACAAACCTGTATATTTTTCTTGTTTTTTTCCTGAAAATATTCCAACTATCTCATATTTTGTCTCTTTATTTGTATCTCCATTTCCATTCATATTCATGAACTTTAGACCTATTTTGTCGTGAAGTTTGAGCTTGTTTTTCTTTGCAAATTCTTCATGAACTAGAATCTTATTGTCATCATTTTTATCCAAATTCTTGCCTTGTTTTATAGTAAACACGTTACTTGTGAACAATGTGTTACGTTTTTGATCTGTCATAGCATCTATCGATACTAAATTTTTCATATTTGTAGACAAATCTTCACGCATAACTTTCTGATTACTTTCAACGACATTGGTATTTGTTGCGTTGGCTAATCCCTCATAATGATATGAAACCTCTTTTATATCTTTGATCTGTTTCAATTTGTCAAATTCTTTTATATCAAAATATCCGTTATTGTCTTTTTTCGTTATTGAAATAGATGAATTCGATGTTTCATACAGTGATTTCTCCAGTGTTTTCTGTGATTTCGTTATACTCAAACAAGCATACAAACATGATAAGACAAGTGTTAGAATTATAAGTATTATCAAAGATCTATTTCTTTTTCTTGTTATATAAGCAATCGCATTTTTTATCATAAATATCTCCTTAACTTTGTTACATGTATATGTTACAAAAGTTTTATGAAATGTATATGAAATTCATAGCAATAAAAAAAGACGACAGAATATATTTCTATCGTCTAAGGATTTTATTTAATTAATAAATTTTTGATCCTGCTGGAATATTTGAATCTAACATTATAAGATTCAATACTTCTTCTCCATCATATTCGCAAATTGCAGATAAAAGCATTCCGCAAGATTCTTCACCCATCATTTTTCTTGGTGGTAAGTTAGTGATTGCAAGTAATGTTTTACCTACTAAGTCTTCTGCGCTGTAGTAGTTTTTAATTCCTGATAATATGATTCTGTCTTTTCCAGATCCATCATTCAATGTAAATTTTAATAATTTCTTGGATTTTGGAACTTCTTCACAAGATTTTACTTTTACTACTCTGAAATCAGATTCTGAGAATTTGTCAAAATCTACAAAATCTTCAAATAATGGTTCAACTTTCACTTTTGATAAGTCCAATTTCTTAGCTTTTGTATTGTCTTCACCATCTTTTGAATTGCTAGAAGAATTACTTCCAATTGGCTTCATTGTTGGGAAAATCCCCTTTACTTTAGATAATTGTCTAAATCTCTATAAAAGTCTATTTTATGGTACTTCTCCATTTACGACAATTTGCTAACTCTCTATAAGTGCCTATAGATTTCT
>NZ_QGTH01000003.1 GCF_003182075.1 Finegoldia magna | reverse complement strand
AAATAATAAAAAATTTGAATCTTTAAATCAAGAGTAAAGGCATAGCCCTGGTCTGACGACCAGCTCTTGACAGAAATCTTCAAATTTTTAAGAAAATCAATTAGGCAAAAAGGGGGATTTTTAGAAAAATCTTGACCTTTTAGTTTAATTGTGCCAAAATTAGGTTACAAATATCTGAACTTTCAGATTTCAGTAATAAAAGTATATTTTTTTAAAAATCAAAAAAATATCAGCTCACAACCTATCAGGAGGAGCTGATACACAAAACTTTTCATATACCCAAATTACACTAAAAAAACCGATTGATTACACTCGGTTTGTTTTCCATGCACTAATTTAATTACTCAAATAATCAAATAACCTGAAATTAATTTTAGGTTGTGCTTGACTTTTGTTAGCAAGTTTTATTGGACGGATTGCTTGTGCATATGATATTATAGTGTATATAGATATAAGAGGCGCATTATGAATTTTAATTTTTCTAAAGATAAAATTTTAATTGGTATAGCAATAATTGTTTTAGTTGGTTTTGGTTATTATAAATCTAATTCAGATAATTTGAATAACAATCAAATTCAAACTCTAGTTGATACAAAATCAACAGAGAGCATAAATGAGAAATCTGAAAATAATACACAAAAAAGAGAAGATAATTCCATGACTATGTGTCAAATAGATGGTTGTGTAAACAAGCCTGGTGTCTATTCGTTTAAAAAAGATGATAGAATTAAAGATATTGTGGAATTAGCAGGCGGATTTACACAAGATGCTGATACTAAGAGTGTAAATTTGGCAATGAAGCTAAAAGATGAGATGAAAATTTATATCCCATCAAAAACAGAAACTTCAAAAGCACAAAACAATGATAGACATAGCTCAGATATAGTTACAATAAAAGATAATAACTCAAGTAGTCTTGTAAATATTAACACTGCTGATAGCAATAAATTGCAAACATTACCAGGTATTGGACCTTCTAAAGCTAAAAAAATAATAGAATTTAGAGAGAAAAATCAATTTAAAAAAATTGAAGAAATAAAAAATGTAGATGGAATAGGCGATAAAACTTTTGAATCATTAAAAAGTTTAATAACTATAGATTAAAGGAGATAAAAATGTTAGACAAAAAGTACAAAACAATTAAACCAGAAGATGTTAAATTAACTGAGTTTACTCAAACAGCTGGATGTGCAGCAAAGATTGGACCTGGTAAATTAGCTGAAGTATTAAGTCATCTTGAAAAAGTAAATGACGATAATTTAGTAGTAGGATTAGATACAAGCGATGATTGTGCTGTATACAAAGTAAGAGATGATTTATGTTTAATTCAATCTCTAGACTTCTTTACGCCGGTTGTTAATGACCCATATACATTTGGTCAAGTAGCTGCGGCAAACTCTTTAAGTGATTTATATGCTATGGGTTCAGATCCATTGTTAGCTTTAAATATTGTTTGTTTTTCAGATTGCATGAATCAAGATATTTTGGTTGAAATCTTAAAGGGCGGTGCTGATAAGGCTAAAGAAGCGGGATGTCTGTTAGTTGGTGGTCACACAATTCAAGATGATGAACCTAAATATGGATTGTCTGTGACAGGAATAAACCATCCTGATAAAGTTTGGGCCAACTCTACAGCTAAAGTTGGAGACGTGGTTGTATTAACTAAAAAATTAGGTGTAGGAATTGTAAATACTGCTATAAAAGGTGGAATGGATAATCAAAAATTATTTGATGAAGTTATCAAATCTATGTCTACTTTGAATAAATACGCTAAGGAAGCCTGCGATGGACTAGAAGTTCATGCTGCTACTGATGTAACAGGATTTGGTTTGTGCGGCCATGCACTTGAAATGGCTAAGGGATCTGATTTAACAATAGAAATCGACTCACAAAACTTACCTATTTTTGAAGGAGTAGAAGAGTTTGTTAACTTAGGATTAGTTCCAAAAGGAGCTTATGACAACAGAAACTTTATCAGAAATGATGTAAAAATCAGCAAAAATGTTAGTAGCTTTGTAGATGATTTGGTCTTTGATCCCCAAACATCAGGCGGATTATTAATTGCATTATCTAAGGAAGATGCTGATAAACTTGTAGAAAAATTACATGAATCAGGCCAAGTTGGAAGTATAATAGGAAGAGTAAAGGAAAAAACAGATCACTTTATTGAAGTAATCTAATTAAACTTATGAAACTTAGAATTCTATTAGTTTTTCCATCTAATGTGTATAAAGATGAGATCATTTTGAATTTCTCTAATGATGAAAATTATGAAGTTTCAGAATGTTCTACAATTGAAGATGCACTTGAAAAACTAAAAAAAGGTTACTATGATTTTTTGCTTAGTGATATGAATTTTGCGGATGGTACAGGCTTAGATTTCAAAAAAGAAATTAGCAAATTATATTCCATTCCTACAATTTTTGTTAGTGACGAATCAGATGATATGAAAAAAATCTTAGCGTTGGAATATGGCGCAGATGATTATGTAGTTTATCCATTTAATATGCTTGAGTTAAAAGCAAGAATTAGAGCAGTTCTCAGAAGAACGAAATCAGATTTAGTAAATGACCATAATAAAACAAGCATAATACAAATTGGTGAATTTGAATTTAATTTAATATCAAGAACTGTAAAAAGATATGGTCAATATATAGAATTAACAGGAAGAGAATTTGAATTGCTATATGCACTTGTTTCTAATAAAGATAAGGTTCTTTCAAGAAAGGAATTGGCTGCGAAATTATGGGAAGATGCACAGTCTCATATCAGGACTGTTGATGTTCACATTAAAAGATTGAGAGAAAAAATCAAAGATAACGAATCATTAATAATTAGAACAAAATGGGGAGAAGGATATTACTTCTCATCAAATACAAAAGTTTAAACTGCTTTTTAAAAAGCAGTTTAATTATTTATGGAGGGAATATGTATCAAACTGATATACCTAAAAAAAATCAATTAATTGCAAATATAATTACAAACATGGGAGAAATAAAAATTTGTTTGTTTGAAAATGATGCTCCAAATTGTGTGGAAAATTTTGTAACTCATGCACAAGAAGGATATTATGATGGAACTATTTTTCATAGAGTCATCAAAGATTTTATGATCCAAGGAGGAGATCCACAAGGCACAGGCTATGGTGGCAAAAGTATTTGGGAAAAGCCTTTTGAAGATGAATTTTCGGATAATTTGAAAAATATAAGAGGAGCATTATCTATGGCTAATTCTGGACCAAACACTAATGGATCTCAATTTTTTATAGTTCAAAATACTTCAATTAGAAAAGATTACATTAAATATCTTGACGAATGTGATTTGGATGAAAAACAAAAAGAATACTATAAAAGTAATGGTGGTTGTTTTTGGTTAGATGAAAAACATTCTGTATTCGGTCAAGTTTATAGTGGAATGGATATTGTAGACAAAATTGCTAACGTAGATACTGACTTTTCAGATAAACCGCTGGATGATATTATTATTCAATCAATAGAGATTTCAAGGAATTAGTATGCATCAATATAGAGGCAAATTAATAGTGCATACTGGATCTATGTTTTCTGGAAAAACATCTAGTTTATGGAAAGAAGTGAATAGGTTTAAAATAGCTAAATATAATGTAGTTGTGTTTAAGCCGAAGATGGATTCTAGATATTCTAAGGAAAAAGTAGTAACACATGATAAAAACGAAATTGAAGCAATAAATGTCGATAATATTGACGATATAGTTGAATATACAAAAACTCATGATGTAAATGTCATCGCTATAGATGAAGTGCAATTTATTAATTCAAAAGCAGATCATTTTGTGAAACAAATTAATTATCTTTTGGAGAAAGGATTCACTATTATTGCTGCTGGACTTGACATGGACTATAAAGCCAAGCCATTTCAACTTGTTAAGGAATTATTGCCTATATGTGATTACGTCGAAAAACACCACGCTGTGTGTGCTGTGTGTGGAAATGATGCATGGGTAAGTTATCGTATATCAGACGATAAAAACAGAATACAGTTGGGTGCTAGTGAAGCATATATGCCATTATGTAGAAAACACTATATTGAAAAAATGAATGAAAAGAAGCTAACAGAACTACAAACAACATATTTAGATAAAGATCAAAACAATAAAAACACAATTTAGTATAACTAAATTGTGTTTTTTCTATTCTGGGTAGATTAAATTTTCTGTTTTAATAGAATTTAAAACCTTCAAGTACTTATCAGAATAGAATTTTGCCATATTTAAATTCATATCTGAATAGTTGCCACAGTCCTTTGCTGATTGACCAGGTATATCGCCTTCGTAATTAGATATGAATTCAAAGAGTTCTTTAACTAAATCTACGATATCTTCAGATTTTTTATCTCCGACCAAGATTAGATAAAATCCTGTTCTACAACCCATAGGACCAAAATAAATAACATCATTTTCAAGTTTATTTCTTAAAAATGTAGCTGCTAAATGTTCTATTGCGTGAACTTCTGCTGTGTTCATAACGGGTTCTCTGTTAGGTGCAGTTATTCTTAAATCAAAAGTAGTTAATACTTCATTATTTAAGTAATCTTTTCTTGATACATAAATTCCTGGTAATAATTTTAAGTGATTAATTTTAAAACTTTCTATTTTATTCATATTTCCTCCTAAATGAAATTCAATGGATCTTTTTGAATTGATGAAGATATAATCAATCCAATTGATATTAAGTTGATAATTTGAAATGTTCCACCATAACTAAAAAATGGTAAAGGGATACCAGTTATTGGCATTACTCCAATAGTCATTCCAATATTTTCAAATATGTGGAATAAAAACATTGCTGCAAATCCAATTGTCAATAATTTTGAGTATAAATTATCTGAGTTTTGAGCAATAACCACACATCTATAAAGCATAAGGGCATATAATAAAATCAATATAAATCCACCTATAAATCCAAATTCTTCAACTAATACTGCAAAAATAAAATCTGTTTGTTTTTCAGGAATAAAATTATATTGACTTTGAACTCCGTTTAAGAAACCTTCACCAGTTAATTTTCCTGATCCTATTGCTATTTTACCTTGGAGAGCTTGCCATCCAGTATTGGATAAATCTCTTTCAGGATGAACAAAATTTAATATTCTATCTCTTTGAAATTGATCAAGCCTCAAGTATAGAAAAGGTAAACTGACTATACCTAAGATAATTGCTCCTATTAAATATTTCCAATCAATTCCAGCTGTAAACAACATTACTATTATTATGAATGTATACACCATAGCTGTTCCTGCGTCTGGTTGTTTTAAAATTAGGGCGACAGGAATGAAAGCAAAAATTAGTATTTTTAATAAAATTTTAGGATTATTAAGGCTGTTCTTGTTAGATTCTATAATATTTGCTAGCGAAATAATAAGAACTATCTTCATTATTTCAGAAGGTTGAAAATTAATTGGTCCAAACTTAAACCAACTTCTTGCACCCCATTCATCACCAACACCAAAAAATAAAACTAGAACCAGTAAAACATTGCAAATTATGTACATTGGAATGTTAAGTTTTTTTATTATGTGGTTGTCTAGTGAAATTATAAAAAAAACAACAATTATTCCTATAATTGTAGCTATTAATTGTTTTCTGAAATAATGGTTTGAAAGACTTGATCCAGCACTATATAATACTACAAGACCGTAAATAACAAGTATTAAAACGCTTATAATTAGAGTTTTATCTATTTTTGATATATTTTTTTTGCTAATATTAAACATGTCTCACTTCCTCAACTAGTATTATAACATATTAAAATATTAAGGTGTGATATAATAATGATTTAGAGGTGATTAGGAGGTTTTATGAACAGAATAGGATGTCATTTATCTACATCAAAAGGACTTCACAAAACTATAGAACAATGCTTAGAAATAAATGCTGACACTTTTCAATTCTTTCCACGAAATCCAAGAGGATCTAAGTCTAGATTAATTCCTGATAGAGAAATAGAAAAATTTTTGAAGCTTAGAGATACTCATGATATAAACGAAATAGTATGTCATGGAGCATATACCATGAATTTATGTAGTGATAGAGAAGACCTAAGAGAACTGGCAATCAAGCTTATAAATGAGGATATGAAAAAAATTCGAGATTTGGAAATTGATAATTATGTTCTTCATCCAGGAAGTCATAAAAATCAAGGAATTGAGAAAGGACTTAATTTAATTGTAGAAGGCTTGAATCAAATAGATGTTTCAAATGGTCAGAAGATATGTATTGAAACTATGAGTGGAAAAGGTAGTGAAGTTGGATTTGATTTAAATCAAATTGCTTATATTATTAGTAATGCTAGTATTCCATTGTATGTTTGTATCGATACTTGTCATTTGTTTAGCTCAGGAATTAAACTGGTTAATTTTGATGATTATCTTGATGAATTTGACAAGTTAATTGGTATTGAAAAAATTAAAGTGATTCATTGCAATGATTCTATGATGCCATTTGGAGCAAATAAGGATAGACATGAAAAGTTTGGTAAAGGATTGATTGGAAAATCAGACCTTTTTAATGTAATCTTTAATGAAAGGTTAGAAGGCAGACCAATAATACTGGAAACGCCTAACAACTTAGATGGATATAAAATTGAAATTGAAAAAATAAGGAGAAAGTTTCATGAGTTACGAGAAAATTAATAAAATTTTGGATGATTTAGATAGCTTATATCCTAATGCAAAAGCAGGTTTGGATTTTACTACTCCATTTGAATTATTAATTGCCACTATCTTATCAGCACAATGTACAGATGTTAGAGTTAATAAAGTTACAGCTGTTTTATTTAAAGAACATAATACCCCTAAAGCTATATTAGGCTTAGGTGTAGATGGATTAACAAAATACATCAAAAGTTGTGGATTGTACAAAACAAAATCAAAAAATATTATTAATACATGTAATGTTTTATATCATGATTATGATTCAAAAGTTCCTGATACTATAGAGGAATTAATGAAATTACCAGGAGTTGGAAGAAAAACTGCAAATGTAGTTGTGAGCAATGCATTTGGTACACCAGCTATAGCTGTGGATACTCATGTTTTTAGAGTAACTAACAGAATTGGAATTGTAAATGAAAAAGACGTATTAAGTACTGAGATAGCTTTGATGAAAGTAATACCAAAAGATAGATGGTCAAAAAGTCATCACTTATTTATTTGGCATGGAAGAAATTTATGTAAGGCTAGAAATCCAAAATGTGAAGAATGTATATTGAACGACAGGTGTAAATTTTACAATTCTTAATTAAAAAAACTATTGACAGATATCTTTTTTGATGTTATTATAATGAAAATAAATCAAAGGAGATAGTTATGTTAAAAAATAGAAATTTAATTAATGCAGATGATTTTAATGTAGAAGAGATAAACGAAATATTAAATTTAGCAGAAGAAATTATAAAGAGTCCTTCTGATTTTTCTAATTTGTGTAATGGAAAAATCTTAGGGACTCTTTTTTTTGAGCCTTCAACAAGAACAAGATTAAGTTTTGAATCAGCGATACATAGATTAGGTGGAGATTGCATCGGTTTTTCAGAAAGTGCAAGCTCATCAACATCAAAAGGTGAATCTTTAGCTGATACAATAAGAACAGTATCGAATTATACAGATATAATTGCGATGAGAAACCCTAAAGAAGGTTCAGCAGTTTTAGCTAGTTCTTATGCAGAAGTTCCATTGATAAATGCAGGTGATGGGGGTCATCAACACCCAACTCAAACCTTGACAGACTTGTTGACAATTTGGATGACTAAAAAAAGATTAAACAACATGACAATAGGATTGTGTGGGGATTTAAAATTTGGTAGAACAGTACATTCTTTGATCAAAGCAATGTCAAGATATGAAAACAATAAATTCGTCTTAATATCTCCAGAAGAACTTCAAGTACCTGATTATATTAAGATATTTTTAAAATCAAAAAATATAGAATTTAAAGAAGTTGAAAAAATGGAAGATGTAATTGGTGAACTTGATATTTTATACATGACTAGAGTCCAACGTGAAAGATTCTTCAATGAAGCAGATTATGTTAGATTGAAAGATTCGTATATATTAGATAATGATAAGATGAAATTAGCTTCAGATGATTTAGCTGTACTTCATCCATTGCCAAGAGTAAATGAAATAGCTACAGAAGTTGATAGCGATCCAAGAGCAGTTTATTTTAAGCAAGTTAGATACGGTGTAATTGTTAGAATGGCGTTAATATTGAAATTATTAGGGGTGAGATAATGTTAAACATTAATAGTATTGAAAAAGGTATTGTAATCGATCATATTAAATGTGGAATGGGTTATAAAATATTCCAACTTTTAAAGTTAGACAAGGCTGACTATACAGTTGCATTGATTATGAATGCACAATCAGGTAAATTGGGAAGAAAAGATATGATTAAAATCGAAAATGTTATTGATATAGATTTTGATATACTTGGAGTATTCGATGATAATATGACTGTTAATATAATTGAAAATGAAAAAATAAAAGAAAAAATTAGCTTGAATTTGCCAGAACATTTCGAAGGTTTTATTAAATGCAAAAATCCTAGATGTATAACTCAGTCTGAACGAAGTATTGTACAAAAATTTAGTTTGGTTGATAAGGATACTAGAACTTATAAATGTGATTATTGTGATCATCTATATAACGTGGAGGAATAATGAAACTGCTGCTTAAAAATTGTCATATCATAGATAGAGATAAAGATATATTTGCTGATATTTTAATAAAAAATGGTAAAATAAAAGCAATAGGAGAAATATTTGAAGAATGTGATGAAATCATTGATATAAACAATAAAATTATAATGCCAGGATTCATAGATTTGCACACTCATTTCAGATATCCAGGTCAAGAAAACAAAGAGGATTTATACACTGGTAGCCTGTCAGCCCTTGCTGGAGGCTACACAAGTTGTAATTTGATGGGTAACACTAAACCGGTTGTGGATAATAATGAAATCTACAATCAAATTATAGATAAATCAAAAGAAATTGATCTAATAAATATATATCAATGCATGGCCACAACAAAAGATTTAAAATCTATAGAAATGATTAATTTTGAAAAAGCAGATAATAATATCAAATTTTTTAGTGAAGACGGGAAAGGCATAACAGACTCTTTACTAGCTTTTAATATCTTTACAGAAATAGAAAAAATAAACAAGGGTATAATGGTACATGCAGAAGACCATAATCTAACAAAGATTTCTACAAGGTATGCAGAGGATTTAGAAACAATTAGAGATTGCTACTTAAGCTTAAAAACAGGATGTAGAGTTCATTTTTGTCACGTTAGCACTATCGACTCATTGGAAGCGATAAAATTCTACAAAGAAAAAAACGCACCAATTACTTGCGAAGTTACTCCTCATCACATATATATGAAAGATAGTGATTTTAGAGTAAATCCTTCAATAAGAACTCAAGAAGATATAGATTGCATAATAAAAATGATAAAAAACAATACAGTAGATGCTATTGCAACGGATCATGCACCTCATACTAAAGATGATAAAGATAAAGGTGCATGTGGAATGATTGGATTAGAGACAGCCTTTAATATTGCATATAAAGTGTTGCATGAAGAAAATGATATATCATTAAACAAAATATCTGAATTAATGAGTTACAATCCAGCTAAGATATTAGGGGAAAACAAAGGTGTTATAAATCCAACATACGATGCTGATTTAGTTATAATTGATATTGATAAAGAAATCAAAGTAGGAAAATTTAATTCAAAATCAAACAATTCTCCATTTATTGGCGAAAAATTTAGGGGTAGTATTGAGATGACAATCGTAAATGGAAAAGTTAAATTTGAGAAAGGGGCTAAAAATGATAATAGATAAGCTTTCTGAAAGATTAAACGAAAGATCTATAGTATGTGTAGGACTAGATACTAGTACAAATTATGTACCAGAAAATATGAAAAAAGGAAAGAAAATTAGCGAATATTTATTTGATTTTAATAAGGAAATCATAGATAATACAAAAGATTTAGTAGCATGTTTTAAGGTCCAAATTGCTTACTACGAAGCACATGGTATAGAAGGATTAATAGCTTACAAAAACACTCTCAAATATCTTAAAGATAATAATTTAATATCAATTGCCGATGTAAAAAGAGGAGACATCGCAAATACAGCAAAAGAATATGCAAAAGCACATTTTGAAGGTGATTTTGAAGCTGACTTTATAACCGTAAATCCATTTATGGGATATGATACTTTAGAACATTACTTACCTTACCTTGAATCCGAAGAAAAAGGAATATTCGTATTAATGAGAACATCAAATCCAGGTTCGAAAGATATCCAATATAAGGATTATAAAGGTCTACCACTGTATTATGAAATAGGTGATAATTTGAATAACATCGCAAAGGATTATCTAGGAGAATGCACTTTAAGTTCTTTAGGATTTGTAGTAGGGGGAACTCAAAGTGAAAATGCAAACAAGATCAGAGAGAGATATCCAAATATAATGTTTTTAATTCCAGGATACGGTGCACAAGGAGCTAAACCCGAAGATATCAGAGTTTACCTTGACAATTTTAAAAAAGGAATTGTGAATTCATCAAGAGGCATAATATTAAATTATAGAAATTTTGATGATGGAGAAGAAAATATCGGTAAATATGCTAGAAAAGCTGTAGAAGATATGAGAAAGGATATTTACGGTGAATAAATATATCGATTCTGAAATAATACTTAATGAAGAAATTAGTGATGGAATTTTTAAATTGGTTTTGAAAGGAAAATTCCAAGGTGATCCTGGTCAATTTTATATGTTGAGAGCATGGGATGAATCACCACTTCTTCCTAGACCTCTAAGTATTTGTGATTTGGATGAAGAAAGTATAACATTTTTATATGCTGTCGTAGGCAAAGGAACATCTATAATCTCGTCGATGAGAGTGGGAGAAAGTATAAAAATTCTTGGGCCTTTAGGAAACGGATTCGAATTACATCCAGAAGCTAAATGTGCTATAGTTGCTGGTGGTATTGGGATTGCTCCAATGAAATATTTGTCCAGAAAATTAAAAAACGTGGATTTGTATGTTGGATATAGAAACACAACATATATGGAAAATGAGATTTTAAATAAAAACAAAACAATCATTTCTACCGAAGATGGATCAATTGGATTTAAAGGATATATAACGGAATACGTAAAAAACGATTATGACTATATTTATGCTTGCGGTCCAAATCCAATGATGAATTCCTTAAAGAAAAGAAACCTGGATGCGACAGAATTTTATTCATTAGAAGCCCACATGGCTTGTGGAATAGGGGCGTGTTTAGGATGTACTGTTCATACAACTAATGGACTTAAAAGAGTTTGCAAAGATGGTCCTATTTTTGAAAAAAATGAGGTGATATTTGATGCTTAAAACAAATTTTTGCGGCGTAGAATTCAAAAATCCTGTTATCGGAGCTTCAGGCACCTTTGGATTTGGAAGAGAATATGAAAATTTTACAGATCTAAATAAGTTAGGAGGTATTTCTACAAAAGGATTAACTATTCAACCTAAAAATGGAAATACTGGTTTGAGAATCTATGAAACATCTTCTGGAATTATGAATAGTATAGGATTACAAAATCCATCTGTTCAAGAGTTCATTAATAGGGATCTGGACTATATGTTATCTTTGGATACTGTTACTATTGCAAATATTGGTGGTTCTGATATAAAAAGTTATATTGAAGCGGTTGAACTTATATCAAGCACTGACATAAAAATAATTGAGTTAAATATTTCATGTCCCAACGTTAAAGAGGGAGGAATGGCTTTTGGAATAAAATGCGATATAGCAGAAAAAGTTGTATCAGAAGTAAGAAAGCATACCGATAAAATTTTAATGGTAAAATTATCTCCAAACGCTAATGATATAGTTGAAATGGCTAAAACGTGTGAGGATTCGGGAGCGGATGCGATTAGTCTTGTTAATACTTTTAATGCGTTAGCGATAGATATTAATAAAAGAAAACCAGTATTTGACAATATAACTGCTGGTCTTTCAGGGCCTTGTATAAAACCGATAGCTTTAAGAATGTGTAGAGATGTGTGCAAAAATGTTAAAATTCCTGTTTGTGGTATGGGTGGAATTCAAAATTACAAGGATGCACTAGAATTTATTATGGTAGGTTGTCACTTAGTTCAAGTTGGTACAGCAAATTTTGTTAATCCAAATGTTATGGTTGAAATAGCAAATGGTATGGAAAACTACCTAAAAGAAAATAATTTTAAATCAATAGAAGATATCAGGAATATTATTTAGGAGGAAAATGATGGATAGAGTTGTTGAATTATTAAAAGAAAGTAATGCATTGTTAGAAGGTCATTTCTTATTGTCATCTGGAAATCACAGTGATAAGTATTGTCAATGTGCAAAATTATTACAATATCCAGACAAAGCTGAAGAAGTAATAAAAGTTATTGCTGAAAAGCTTAAAGATGTTGAATTTGATACTGTTGTTGGACCTGCAATGGGAGGAATAATAGTAGCTTATGAACTAGGAAGACAACTACATAAACCAGCTATATTTACTGAAAGAAAAGATGGCGAAATGTGTCTTAGAAGAGGTTTTGAAGTAAAAAAAGGCGAGAAAGTTATTATTTCAGAAGATGTTGTAACCACTGCTAAATCTTCATATGAGACTAAAAAAGTTTTGGAAGATTTGGGAGCTGAAGTAGTAGGAATTTGTTGCTTAGTAGATAGAAGTGTAAATCTGGATATTGATTTGCCTTTGTACAGTGCAACAAAAATTGATATTGAAATTTTTAAACCGGAAGAATGTCCTTTATGTAAAAAAGGTATAGAAGTGGTAAAACCTGGTTCAAGAGAAATTAAAGGCAAATAATATATTATAAAATAAGCCTAATTTGAAGATTTCCTAATGAGATCTTCAAATATTAAGGCTTATTTTTTGTGTAAGAAAAAATCAAAATATGATACAATAATTAAGAATAAACTAAAAGGAATTGAAAATGGATTTATCAAATTTAGATCAAGATAGACTGCCTAAACATATTGCCATAATAATGGATGGAAATGGAAGATGGGCTACAAAAAGAAATAAACCAAGAGTATTTGGACATAATGAAGGGATGAAAAGAGTTGTGGATGTTGTCGAAAACTCATTAAATATTGGAATAAAATATTTATCCCTGTATGCTTTTTCGACAGAAAATTGGAAAAGACCACAAAAAGAAATAGATTTTTTGATGCAAATACTCATAAAATATATAGATGACCAATTAAATAAACTAGTAACTCAAGGAGTCAAGATTAATATATTGGGAGACATTAGTGTATTGCCTGAAAAAGTAATTCAAAAGATTGAATATGCATTGGATTCAACAAAAGATAATGATAAACTTATTCTAAATATAGCTATTAATTATGGTTCAAGGCAAGAGATATTAAGAGCTGTGAATACTGCGATAGAAGATGGAGAAATCCTGACTGATGATGAGTTCTCAAATCTTTTATACACGAGAAATCAACCAGACGTTGATTTGCTAATAAGACCAGGCGGAGAAAAAAGGCTAAGCAATTTCTTGCTTTATCAAATGTCTTATGCAGAACTTTATTTTTCGGATATATATTGGCCTGATTTCAAATTAGAATCACTTATAGATGCAATTTATTGGTATCAAAATAGAAATAGAAGATTTGGTGGATTGAAATGAAATTTTTAAAAAGGACATTAACAGGAATAATAATTTTATTGTTATCTATTTTTTGCGTTTCTAAAGGTGGAATTTATCTTTTAATAATGAATTTATTCCTAAGCACTGTTGCAATTTACGAACTAGAAAATGTAATTAACAAGGAGTATTCCAATAGCATTAACATTAATAATTTGATTATTAATATATTGTTCAATGTTAGTTTCAATTTAAGTGTTTATTTTAAAAGAGAATTATTTGCAATTGCTTTATTATGCAGTTTTAGCTTGATAGAATTGACTTTGTATACCATTTTTGACAAACCTATGAAAGAAGTACTAAATAACTATTTCTTACACATATATATTACGATTACTTTTTCGTTAATGTATTTTATTTCTGAAACTGAATTTATTTGGCTTATCTATATATGTTCATGGGGGACAGACACAGCAGCATATTGTACAGGAATGTTATTCGGAAAACACAAATTGACAAAGATTAGTCCTAAAAAAACTATTGAAGGAGCTATTGGTGGAATTATAGGAAGCATGATAATTGGAGCTATTTTTTCTATATTTTACGGTAATTTAAATGTTGTTAAGATAGTTATCATAGCTTTCTTCGGTTCGATTATATCTCAAATTGGGGATATAAGCGCTTCTAAAATTAAAAGAAAAGCCAATGTGAAAGATTTTGGTAATATTTTTATTGGACATGGTGGAGTAATGGATCGATTTGATAGTTTTATTTTTGTTTTGCCTTATCTTTCAATATTATATTGTTTAGGGTTTTAATTAGGAGGAAATGTGATTACAATAATTTCATCAATTATAATATTTTTACTAGTAATTTTAATACATGAATTTGGACATTTTATCGTAGCGAAAATGAATGGAGTATCTGTTTTAGAATTTTCAATAGGTATGGGACCAAAACTTTTCCAAAGAGAATCAAATGGAACTCTTTATTCTTTGAGAGTGTTACCTGTGGGAGGTTATTGTCAGCTAGAAGGGGAAGACGAAGAAAACGACAGCCCGAATTCTTTGAATAATCAATCTCCACTTGTAAGACTTAAAGTAATTTTAGCTGGTGCTATTATGAATTTTATATTAGCTTTTATTTTGTTAATTTTATTAATGTCTGTAAGTAGAGTTAGTACAGAAGTATCCGGTGTGATAAAAGATTCACCAGCATACTCTTCGGGAATACAAACAGGAGATCAAATTGTATCTATAAATGGGGAGAATGTAAGTGATGGAGAAGAATTATTAAAAAGTATCAAAGAATCCCAAGGTGATTTAAATATTGGAGTAATAAGAGATTCTCAATCAAAGAATATAAAAGTCACTCCAAGATTAGAAAATAATATTAGAAAAATTGGAGTAAACTTTCAGGAAGAATATAATATTAAAAATTTTAGTATAGTAAAAGGCTTTAAAAAAGGCTTGATAACTTTTCTTAATTTGACAGGGATGTTATATAAATTCCTAGGGATGCTTATAACTGGTCAATTAGGTTTAGGGGGAGTTAGTGGACCTGTTGGCGTGGTCAAAGAGATTGGCAATGCTGCAAAAACAGGTGTTGCTAATTTAATTTTTTTATTAGCGTATATTAACATTAATTTAGGTGTCTTTAATTTATTGCCTATTCCAGCTTTAGATGGAGGAAGAGCGATATTCATACTAATTGAGATGATATTTGGTAAAAAAATATCTCAAGAAAAAGAGGGCTATATACACATGGTAGGATTAATTTTGCTTTTAGCATTAATCGCCATAGTTACAATTAAAGATGTTATTAAATTATTTTAAATGTTTTGATTAGGCCTTTATGGGCCTTTTTAAATTTGAAAGGTGAAGTAATGAAAAGAGAAGATACAAAAAGAATTTACGTAGGAAATGTTGCTGTGGGAAATGGAGCAAGAGTTACAGTTCAATCTATGACTAACACCGATACAAAAGATGTTGAAAGCACTGTTAAACAAATTAAAGAATTTGAATCTGTAGGATGTGATATTTCTAGAAGTGCAATTAATGATTTGGAAGATGCTAAGGCGATACCAATTATAAAAAGTATGACGAATATACCATTTATTGCTGACATTCAATTTCATCACAAATTAGCAATAGCTGCAATTGAAAACGGGTGTGATTGTATTAGAATTAATCCTGGCAATATTGGTGGAATAGATAGAGTCAAAGATATTGTAGATTGTTGCAAACATCATAAAATTTCCATGAGAATTGGTGTAAACAGTGGATCTATTAATCAAAAATTCATTGACAAATATCATGGAGTAAATGTGGATTCAATATGTTATAGTTGCCTTGATCAAATAAGAATGATTGAAGATATGGGATTCGATGATATCAAATTATCGTTAAAATCGTCTAATGTTAATATGTCAATAAAAGCTTATGAAAAAATGTCAGAGCTATGTAATTATCCTATACATGTCGGTATAACAGAAGCAGGTCCTTCTACTAAAGGAATTATCAAATCCAGTGTAGGAATAGGAAGTATTTTGTCAAAAGGAATTGGAGATACTATCAGAGTTTCTTTAACTGGTGATCCTAAAGAAGAGATCATTGTAGGAAGACAAATTTTAATGAGTTTAGGTTTATTAAATGAAGGAATTGAAATAATTTCATGTCCAACATGTGCTAGAACCAAGATTGATTTGATAAGTATAGTGAATGAAGCTGAAAAGAAATTGGATAAAATCGATAAACACATTAAAGTTGCTATTATGGGTTGCGTTGTAAATGGACCAGGAGAAGCAAAAGAAGCTGATATTGGTATAGCAGGTGGAAATGGAGTAGGCTTAATATTTAAAAAAGGAGAAATTGTACGAAAAGTTAAGGAAGAAGAATTATTAGATGTATTAATTGAAGAGATAGAGAGGTTATAAATGCATTTATTACTCAACGATGTATTAAAAAAAATTGGCCTAAAATATGATTCAAAATATCCAATTTACATTGATAAATTAACTTACAATAAAGATAATGATGAGTTAGATTGTTTGATAAATGTTCAAAAAGATGAGAATAAAGACAACTTAGCAGAATTTATACAAAAAGACTTATTAAACTTTATAGCAAAAATTAATATTAATTTTACAGAATATGAAGATTCAAAAATCAATTTCTCAAAAGATGCTTTGATTAAAATTTTAAAATCAAATGATTTTTGTGAATATTCTAATTGTATTGATTTTGAAAGTTCAAAAATAAACGATTCTGAAATTTCACTTATTTTTAATTTTGAGCAAATAAGGGATAAGTTTATATCAAATCAAAAGGATAATGAATTAACAAAATTAATAAATAAATCATATAATTTAAGTTGTTCTGTCAAATCTGAAATTGTTGAGTTAAAGGATAACGATGATTATAGACAAAATTTAATCGAGTACGATAATTCAATTCGAAAAAAAATAGCTGAATCCATAAAAGATACTCCAAAGCAAGAAAAAGAAGAAGTTAAAAAAACGGGAATAAAATGTGGTAAAGACATAACCAAGTCTCCAATTAAAATTAAAGAAATTATAGAAAATGAAGATGATACTTGTATCAGAGCCGAGATTATTGATGTAGATATAAGAAGCATAAAAGATGGAGAAAGTTTTATTATCTCTTTGGATCTTAGGGATGAAAGTGGAGCTGTTTTTGCAAAGAAATTTTTGAAGAAAAAAGAATTTGATGCATTTGGTGATAAATTGAAATCTGGAGTTTATCTTTTATTAACAGGAAGGTTAGAATTTGATAGATTTACTTCTGGAAAGACCTTTTCAATAAGACAAATGCAAGAAGTTGAAAAGCCGGAATCTAGAAAAGATGAATATGAGAAAAAACGTGTAGAACTACACATGTATTCTCAAATGAGCCAACTAGATGGATTTATTGACTTGGATGAATGCTGTAAAACTCTAAAAAAATGGGGACATCCAGCGCTGGGTTTAACGGATAAATCCGTAGTACAAGGTTATCCACAATTGTATGATGCTTGTAGCAAAAATGGAATAAAACCACTTTTTGGAATGGAAGCTAAAATAATAGAAGATGATTTTAGGATAATAACAAATCCTTATGATTCTATGAATTTGCAAGAATTTGTAGTTTTTGATATAGAAACTACAGGATTATCAAATGCGACAGAAAAAATTACTGAAATTGGTGCTGTAAAGATAGTAGATAATCAAATTGTAGATGAATTTAATCAATTAATAAATCCTGAAATACCAATACCAGAAAAAATAACAGAATTAACGTCTATAACAAATGAAATGGTAAAAGATATGCCTAAAATAGACGAAGTATTACCTGATTTTTTAAAATTTGTTGGTGACTGTACTTTAATAGCACATAATGCAGATTTCGATATGGGATTTATCAAGAAAAATTGTCTTGATTTGAGAATTAATCCCGTAAGAACATATGTAGACACATTAGCTTTTGCGAGGGCATTGGAACCTCATCTCAAAAATCATAAACTTGATACTTTGACAAAAAAATACAACGTTAATTTATTTAACCATCACAGAGCTTGTGATGATGCAAGAGCAACAGGAGAAGTATTCATTTGTATGGTCAAAGATCTTGAAAAAAGAGGAGTTAAATTTGATATCAATATAAATAAAATGGATTCTGATTGGAGCATATCTAAAAGAGAATCTCATACTGCAACAATATACGCTAAAAACTTAGTAGGTTTGAAAAACTTGTATAAACTTGTGACTGCTTCTAATTTAAAATATTTTTACAGAGAAGGTGGAATACCAAAATCTGAATTGAATAAAAGAAGAGAAGGTCTTGTAATTGGATCTGGAAACGAAGATGGAGAATTAATAAAAGCAATACTTGGATTCGAATCAGATGAAAAATTAGATGAGATTATTTCAAGGTATGATTTTTTGGAGGTTCAACCACCACTTTATTATGATGGAGTAAAGTCAAAAAGAATGAGCTTTAACTTAAAGAGTTGTGAAGAATTAACTAGAAAACTATATGATTTATCAAAAAAACACAATAAACCTCTTGTGGCTGATTCTTATGCAAAATACTTTGAAAAAACGGACTATATTTTTAGAAATATAATATTAGAAGGTCAACCTAGAAAAATTTATGGAGAAAAATTCCCTACGTTGTTTTTCAGAACAACTGATGAAATGATGAATGAATTTAGTTTTTTAGAAAAAGATGTGGCTGAGGAAATTGTAATAGATAATACCATAAAAATTTCAGAAATGCTAGATGATATAAAGCCAATACCAGATGGAACTTTTCCACCGGTTATTGAAGGCTCTGATACAGAATTAAGAGAAATGACTTATAAAAAAGCTAGAAGTATATATGGAGATGATTTACCAGAAATTGTTGAAAGTAGGTTAGAACGTGAATTGTCATCTATAATTTCAAATGGATATGCCGTATTATATATTATCGCCCAAAAATTAGTAAAGAAAAGCAACGAAGATGGATATCTAGTTGGATCAAGAGGATCTGTAGGCTCAAGCTTTGTTGCGACAATGGCTGATATAACCGAAGTTAATCCTTTAATTCCGCATTATATTTGTGAAAACTGCAAACATTCTGAGTTTATACATGATGAAAATATTGGCTCGGGAGTGGACCTTGAAGATAAAACTTGTCCTGTATGTGGACAACCATTAAAAAAAGAAGGTCATAATATACCATTTGAAGTTTTCTTAGGATTTGATGGTGATAAAGAGCCAGATATTGACTTGAACTTTGCTGGAGAATATCAACCTACTGTTCACAAATATACTGAAGAATTGTTTGGAGAAGGAAAGGTGTTCAGAGCTGGAACTATTGGTACTATTTCCGACAAAACAGCTTATGGGTATATAAAAAAATATTTTGAAGATAAAAACGTATATGTTAATAATTCAGAGATAAAATATTTACAAAGAGGAATCTTGGGAGTTAAAAGAACATCGGGTCAACATCCGGGTGGAGTAATGATAGTTCCAAGAGATAAGGATATCGAAGATTTTTGTCCAGTTCAACATCCCGCTGATGATGTTAATAGTGACATTATTACTACTCATTTCAATTATAAGTCTATAAGTGGTAGGATTTTGAAGCTTGATTTGCTAGGACACGATGTTCCAACAATTATAAAAATGTTGTCGGATATGACAGGAGTGGATCCATTAACTATCCCTATGGATGATAAAGAGACTATGAGTATTTTTTCATCGATAGATGCTTTACACTTTGAAGAATTAATCGATGGTTTAGATATAGGAACGTTAGGAATACCTGAATTTGGTACAAATTTTGTAAGAGGAATGTTAAGAGATACAACTCCAAAAACTTTTTCTGAGTTAGTCAGAATTTCTGGATTATCACATGGTACAAATGTATGGTTAAATAATGCACAAGATCTAATAAGAGATGGTGTTGTTGAACTAAAAGATACTATTTGTACAAGAGATGATATTATGATTTATCTAATAAATAAAGGTCTTGAAAAGAAAAGATCATTTAAAATAATGGAAACAGTAAGAAAAAATAGACTTCTTGATGAGGATACACTAAATTATATGACAGAAAATGGTGTTCCAGATTGGTATATTGAATCTTGTAAAACTATTGAGTATCTTTTCCCTAAGGCCCACGCGGTAGCGTATGTAATGATGAGTTATAGAATAGCTTATTTTAAAGTACACTATCCGGAAGCTTTTTATTCAACATTTTTTACAATAAAATTACAAGATTATCCAGGTGATGTTATTGTGAGAGGATTAAGTGCAATTAGAGAAGAAATGCAATCTTTGAAGGATAAATACAAAGAATCAAATTCTAAGATGACAGCAAAGGATAGTAACAAATACTCTGTATTAGAAGTAGCAGAAGAAATGTATTGCAGAGGAATAAAACAATCAAGAGTTGACTTGCATAAATCTGACAAGGCTAGGTTCAAAGTATTAGAAAAAGGATTCATTCAACCTCCATTTAATGCACTAGAAGGGGTTAGCGATGCAAACTCTATTGCTATTTTTGAAGAAATACAAAAGGGTGATTTTATTTCAAAACAAGATTTTACTATGAGAACGAAAGTTAATAAAACAGCTTTAGAAATACTAGAAAACCACGGTGTTTTAGATGGTTTACAAAACGAAAACCAAATAAGTTTATTTGATTTTTAGTGATATGTTATAATTAGATAAATGGAGTGATTATGGATAAACATTTAATTTACAAAACTAATAATGAAAAATTAATAACATTTATTTTTGGTCAATTAGAAAAAAATGCAAAAAAAATTGAAGAAGCTTGTGATGTTATATTAAAGATTTCTGAAGAAGGTATTCTAATTAGTGGTTCTGATTTTAATATTGAAAGTGCAAGTAATCTTTTAGAATCATTAAATACACATACTTTATCTGGAAATGAAATAACAGATCAAGATTTGGATTATTTGCTTTCTAACTTAGAAAAAATAAAACAAGAAAATATTTCAAAAATTAAGGACTATGTAATTTGTTACAATTCAAAAGGTAAACCTTTAAAGCCTAAAACAGTAAATCAAAGAAATTATGTTGAAATGATTAAAAAAAATGATATTGTTTTTGGAATAGGTCCTGCCGGTACAGGAAAAACTTATTTGGCAATGGCGATGGCAATAAATGCATTTAGAAATAATGAAGTGGATAGGATAATTTTAACTAGGCCTGCTGTAGAAGCTGGAGAAAGTTTAGGATTTTTGCCGGGAGATCTTCAAGAAAAAATTGATCCTTATCTAAGACCAATATACGATGCTATGTTTGATATACTAGGTTATGAAAATTTTGAAAAATTTAAAGAAAGAGGATTGATTGAAGTAGCACCATTGGCATATATGAGAGGTAGAACTTTAGATAATGCATATATTATATTAGATGAAGCGCAAAACACTACCAATGAACAAATGAAGATGTTTTTAACTAGAATAGGATATGGTTCAAAAGCTATAGTAACGGGAGACATTACACAAGTAGATTTACCAAGAGGTAAAAAATCAGGATTACTAGTTGCGACTAATATTCTTAGGGACATAAAAGGAATAAGCTTTTTAGAATTTGAAAAAACAGATGTTGTAAGACATCCACTAGTACAAAAAATTATTGGAGCTTATGAAAAATTAGATAACAATAGGTCAAATTATGATAATACAGATAAGTAATAGACAAGATGATTTTCAAATTGATGATGAATTAAGATCGAATATTGAAAATTCAATAAAAATATGTTTGCTTCAAGAATTAAATGATGATAATTATGAGATATCTTTGTCATTTGTTAGTGAAGAAGAAATTAAAGAACTTAATAGAGATTATCGAAATAAAGATAGTGTAACAGATGTGTTGAGCTTTCCTTTAGAAGATGATTTTCAAGTTCAAACAAATCTTTTGGGTGATATTATTATATGCTGCAAAAGAGCTTTAGAGCAAGCTAAAGAATACAATCATTCTATTAAAAGAGAAATTGTGTACTTGGTTGTTCATTCTATGTTTCATTTGTTGGGTTATGATCATATTGATGAAAGTGATAAAATTATTATGAGAAATAAAGAAAAATCAGCCTTGAAAGAAATAGGTATCTATAAAGATGAAGAATTTAATTAGGAAGTCAAAGGATAAAAATATTTCTAAAAATACTTCTTTTATTACTAGTTTTCAATATGCAATGGATGGAATTATTCATTGTTTGAAAAATGAAAGAAATTTTAGAACTGACATTTTGATGACAGTTCTGGTTATGATTGCGTCATTAATGTTTGACTTATCAAGGGTAGAAATGGCTTGTTTGTGCATAACTATAACATTTATATTAATGGCAGAAATGATTAACACCGCCATTGAAACGATTGTTGATTTGATTTATGACAAATATGATGATAAAGCAAAAATAGCAAAAGATGTAGGTGCAGGGGCTGTACTACTAGCTGCTTTTAATTCTATTTTTGTAGGTTATTTTATGTTTTATGATAGGATTGTACCACTTAGTCATACAGCAGTTATAAAATTACAGAACTCACCAACTCATTTGACATTTATAGCTTTGATTTTGGTAGTTGTTATAACTTTAGTTTTAAAAAGTTTTATATATCAGAATAAATGGACTTATTTGCAAGGTGGAAGCGTGAGTGGTCACGCATCGGTTTCTTTTTGCAGCGCTACAATAATTGCTCTTCTTGCTAATAATACATTAGTGACAATACTATCATATTTTATTGCTTTTCTGGTTGCAGAAAGTAGAGTAGAAGGAAAAATCCATACACTAAGTCAAGTTATAGTTGGTGGCATAATTGGGACATTAGTGGCAATATTATTATTTAAAGTAATTATTTAGGAGTATTATGGAAATTAATAAAATGTATAAAATTGCATTGCAATATAAACAAAACGCATACACGCCATATTCTCATTATAAAGTGGGATGTTGTGTCAAAGATATAGAAGGAAACTATTATGGAGGTTGTAATATTGAAAATGCTTCATTCAGTCCTACTATTTGTGCTGAAAGAACAGCAATTTCGAAGATGGTTTCTGAAGGATTTAAATTAATAGATACTATTTTAATAATTGGAGATTCTGATTTTACGTATCCTTGTGGTGTTTGTAGACAAGTAATTAAAGAATTTTCTAACGAAGATACGAAAATAATAATAGCTAAAAATGAAAAAGAGTATAAAATTTATAATATTAAAGATTTGTTACCTCATGGTTTTAGTGGAGATGATGTAAATGTTTAAATCTGGATTTGTTTCAGTTATAGGGAGAAGTAATGTAGGGAAATCAACTCTTTTAAATAGAATTTTAGGAGAAAAACTAACAATTATTTCTGACAAACCTCAAACTACTAGAAATAAAATACAATTGATATATACTGACGAAAATATGCAAGCAATATTTTTAGATACTCCAGGAATACAAACACCAAAAAATAAACTTGGAGATTATATGCTTAAAGTATCAATGTCAACTTTGAACGAAGTTGATGTTATAACATATATAGTAGATACTACTGAAGAAATAGGAAAACTAGACTCTGAAATTATTGAAAAATTAAAATTAGTTAATACAAAAATAATTTTATTAATCAATAAAATAGATAAAATATCAAGTGATAAAGTCAATGAATTAGTAGAAATGTACAGTAAAGTAGGAATATTTGAAGAAATAATTCCAATAAGTGCATTGACAGGAGATAATTTAGAAGGATATTTAACTTCTTTAAAAAATAATTTGCCTGAAGGGCCAATGTATTATGATAAAGATAGCGTAACAGATCAACCTATTAGACAAATTGTACAAGAACTAATTAGGGAAAAAGCACTAATAAATTTATCTGATGAATTACCACATGGAATAGCTATAACTATCGAAAAATTCAAAGAAAGACAAGATAAGAATCTAATTGATATAGATGCTACTATTATTGTTGAGAAAAAAAGTCATAAGGGCATGGTAATTGGTAAAAAAGGATCAATGATTAAAAAAATTGGAACTGATGCCAGAATTGATATTGAACAATTATTAGACGCAAAAGTAAATCTAAAACTATGGGTTAAAATAGATGAAGAATGGAGAAATAAAGATTCTAGATTAAGGTATTTGGGTTATAACTAATGCAACAAGATTACATCAAGACACAAGCTATTGTGTTGGAGCATATAATTTATGGAGAAAATTCTATAATTTTGAATGTTTTCAGTAAAGAAGAAGGTATTATTGGAATTTTCATCAATAATATTAATTCCATGAAATCAATTATAGAATTTAATGTTCTGTCAGTGAATGATTTTACCTTAAAAAAAGGAAATCAATTCTATTATTTAGTGGATTATGATTTAATTAACTCTAATTTTAATATAAGAACAAACTATAAATCAGAATTATTTAGTTTGGTTATAGTTGATTTAATAAAGTCAATTTTTTACAATGAAGTTTGCAATGAAAAAGTATACGCTTTGATATTGAAAACAGTAATATTCTTATCCAAATATTCTGAAGATCAATACGCTTTAATAAATGCGTTTATTTTGAAACTTGTATCATATCTTGGATATCAACCTAGTATGTTTTATCAAAATAGTCACAACAGGTTTTATTTAGATGGTGGATTTGTAGATTCTGACGGAGATTGCTACCAAATAGATAATTTACACGCAAAATATATGATATACTTAATGAAAAATAGGTATGATGACATAGTTAATAAAAAGTATGAATCTATAAATGAAAACGAAATTTTAAAAATTTTGTTAAAATACACGATGAACAATTTTGGAATTGAATATTTGGGGTCATTAGGCTACCTCGAATATTTATAAGGAGAAATAATGTATAACTTATTAATAGATATAGTGACTAATAATATTCCCGAGAATTTTATAGGATTTATAAATAGATCACTTGACGAAAAAATAAGAAAAGAATTAAAAAAACTGCAATTAGTATATTCAAATATAGATTTGGATACAATAAAAGATCATTTTTTTATTTACATTACTAATATAGAAAATCCAGGATATACACTAGAAAATTACGAAAATGTAATAAATAAAGCTATTGATTCGATAAATTTCAAATACAAATATGATTCTGAAAGTTTATCATTTAGAGAGTCTATCTTGTACATTAAAATTTTTAATGAAAAAGAAAATAAAACAATAGAATTCAAAGGCTTAAAAGAAGATAAAGATGACAGCTTAGTTAATTCTTCTACTTTTAACAATTTTTCTTCAGAGTTACGAAAAAATCAAATAATATTAAAAAAAGAAGAAAGATTACAATCATTTGAAAAAAGCGCTAATAAACTTGCTAGAGCAAATGGTTGTTCAATTATTAATAACAAAAGCATACTCAACGAATACGCAAATAAATTTGATTATCCTGTAAGCGTTGAAGGATCATTTGACGAAAAATATTTGTGTATCGATAAATCAATACTTTATACAGTTTTGATGGAGAATTTTACGGTATTACCAATGGAATTCGATAACGGTAATAGTTCAAACTTCTTTATTTACGCTAAAAACAAGAATTCTGAAGATTCCCGTGTTTTGATTAAAGAAATTAATGACAAATTAGAAGAAATAAATAATTTGATAAACCAAAAATCAGATAAAAAACTTGAAGACTTTGTTGAGGATTTGAAAACAGTCAATTATATCAATAATTATGGTAACTTTTATGACAAAACTCAAAGACTAATAAAGATATCAATTGAATTATGTAAAATGTTATCAGTTAGTAACGAAACTGTTGATTCTGTCAAAAGAATAGCATTTCTATGTAAAGCGGATAAAGCAACTGAAATTGTACAAAAATGTTCTTATTTACACGGCTTAATTGGAAAACTATATGCTAAGTCTGATGGCGAAGATAAAATTGTTTATGACGGAGTATATGAACACATTAAACCGAGATTTATATCTGAAAACATTCCAAATTCAACTGCTGCTAGAATTGTTGCAATTTCTGATAAAATGGAATATGTTATGTCCTACATAATATCTAGTAGTGATGATAATTTTAAATATAATTATAAGTTAAGAAAAACTATAACATCTGTGATTTATATAATACTTAGATCAGAATTAGATTTTAATTTAAGTGATTTTATTACTAAAATTTTATATGTATTTCTCCAAGACAAGGGAATAGTAGATTATGAGTATTTTGAAAAAAGTATAAAAGAAATTATTCTTGATGTTTACAGAGATGAGTGTGTAAAATTAGGGTATGATTTTGATGAAGTTGATGTGATAAATTATAACAATTTAAATATTTTTAAGTTAAATCGTTTATTGACTAATCTTCATGACATAAACACAAAAAACAATGGCAAGTTAATGATTCAAATTCTAAAGATGTTGGAGGTAAACTCTAGTGAGTGCAAGTATACTCCGATGGAATTAGATAACAATAATTTGTGCAATTTATTAGAAAAATTAGCAAACTGTTCTGATGAAGACTTATCTTACTATAAATTAATTTTCAAAGGTGTATTTAAGAAAATAAATTAAGGAGAATGTTATGAATAAAACCATGGTAGTTATTTCTGATTCCACGGGTGAAACAGCGAATCAAGTTTTGGATGCTGTTAAAGTTCATTTTGATATTAAAAATGTTAGAATAAAAAAATTCTCAAAAATTATTAGAAGAGAACAGATTGATGAAATATTAAACAAAATTAATGGAGAAATCCTAATATTTTCAACAATCGTAGATCGTGATTTGCTGAATTATTTGATTGAGAAAACAGAAATGAATGAATCGATTTATTTAGTAGATGTTCTATCATATCCTATCTTAGTTTCAAGTAAGTTTTTTAAGCAACAACCTAAATTCGATATTGGATTAAATAGAAAAGTTGACCAAGAATATATTGAAAAGATGGAAGCTTTAGAATTTGCAGTAAAATATGATGATTGTAAGGATAAGTTTGGTATTTTAAAAGCTGATATTATATTAATAGGAGTTTCAAGAACTTCAAAAACGCCATTGAGTTTAAATTTAGCATTCAAAAATTATAAAGTATGTAATATTCCAATTTTACCAGAAGTAGAAGTCCCATCTGAATTATTCAAAGTTGATAAGAAAAAAATTATTGGTTTGATTATTGACTCTGATAAACTTAATAATATCAGAGAAAATCGAATGGCTAAAATTGGTTTGCAATTAGGCTACTCAGATGATTCAAGGATAGAAAAAGAGCTTGATTATGCAAAAGAAATTATGAACAAGATAGGCTGTAAAATAATTAATGTTACGGATAAAACAATTGACGAAACCTCTAATGAAATAATTTCATATATTGATAAATAAAAGTAAAATTTAAGTTCTCATTTTTTGAGAGCTTTTTTTGTTTTAGCTATTGAATTATGATAAAATATTAAGAGAATACTGGAGGTAAATGTGGAAAATAGTAGATACGAAATTCAAAGAAAAATAAATGAAGACAAATTTTCTACGACATTTAAAGCTTATGATAAAAAATTAAATAGATACCTTAGTTTCAAGGAGTATAACGACAAAAAATATTTTGATTCATTATCAAATAATTTAAAATCTTTATCAAACTTACATCATCCTAATATTCTTGAAATGTATGACCTAATGATTAGTTCTAATAATAAGTGTTTTTTAACTTATGAGTTTTTTGATGGAATATCATTGGATAATTTGTTCAAAAGAAAGAATGTTTCAGAGTCATTTATATTAGATATTTTAAAAAAGATTTTATTATCTTTAATTTATTCTGAAAATAATGGAATATTTTTTGGGAATTTACGAATTTATAATATGTTAGTAGATGAAAATAATAATCTTAAGATTGATATTTTTAAAAACTTTGATGGTGAAAATTTTGGAGATAGTACATCTCAGTTAAATCATAATATAAGCGTATTATTAGAAATTCTAGAAAATTCTAATATAGATATTGAAAATAGTAATTTGAATAGCTTTTATCAAAAGCTAAAAAATAATTCTTATGATGATACACAAGGTATTATGAAAGATTTAAATGAAATTAATAATTATAAAATGACAGGTTCAAATAATGATTCTATAGATAATACAATTAAATTAGATTTAAAAAATGAGCATGAGAAAAATATGTCCTATAAAATAGATGAAAATTTATTTGAGGAAGAAGAGATAAAAAATAAAAAGAAATCACATAATTATCTTAAGTCTTTTTTAGTGTATTTTACATCTGTATTATTAGCTTTTTTTGCTGCTGCAGTAATTATTTTTTATTATAATTTGAGGCCAAAAGCACCTGATTATGTTGGGAAAAACTTAAGGCTTGCTGTTGACCAGGCTACAGCAAATGACATTGAATTAGTTGTGGACAAATCAGTAAGCGTGGACAAGTCAGATTTTAATAAATATGTGGTTATTGGTCAGAGCCCAAAAGTTGGCGATAAGCTTTTATTTAAGAAAAAAATTAAGGTAGAACTTGGATTAGAAAAAGAAGACACAATGATTAACTTAATTGGTTTAAATTTGAAAAAAGCTAAAAAAGAGCTATCTAATCTAGGTGTAAATGTTAAGAAAGTTAGATACAAAAAAAGCTCAGTATATGATGAAGGTGTAGTAATTGCCCAAAGTATTGATGCTGGAAGAAAAATTCAAAATGGAGATTTCATAACTATAACTGTAAGTTCTGGTAAAATAAGAAAAACAGAAACGATTGAAGATGAATACACTCCACCTGAAGAAAATGAAAGACCTAATGAAGATGAAACTGATAACTCTAGTATAAATAATAATGATTCTAATTCAAATAATAATCAAGAATTTGATAATGAAAAGACTAGAAAAAACGAAAATAACAGTGGGGAATAAAATGGAGTATTTTTCTATTTCATATAAGGGTGATTTTAGAGAAAAAAATGAAGACTACTTTAAAAATGAAACTTTCAAAGATTCTAAAATATTTTTAATAGCGGATGGAATGGGAGGATGCAAATATGGTGAAAAAGCATCAGAAATTGCTGTTGAAGAGTTTTTGATTTGTTTTAAAAATCATTATGAGGAAAAACTTAGCATGAAAGATTTGATTTATGGCTCAATTCATCATGCAGGTTATAAAATTTTGGATTTCTCAAATTCAAATAATTGTCTAAATAATATAGGAACAACATTCTTAGCCTCTATTATTAAAGAAAATACGATGTATTTATTTAATGTTGGAGATAGCAGAGCTTATTTACAAAATGAATATGGGTTTTATCAAATATCAAAAGACCATGTTGTAAAAAACAATGAAAATCTTAAAAATGCTATAACAAGAGGACTTGGTTTTTTGAGTATGGATAAACCTGATTATATTATTAAAGAATTAAGCGATGATGACCAAATATTAATGGCGACAGATGGTTTTTACAAATTCATTGATAATAGTAGTATTGAATATATTTTGAAATCAAACTTAAACGTAAAAGAAAAATGCAATACATTATTAAAAAATGTAATTAATAAATCTGATGATAATATAACAATTACATTAATTAAAATATAGAAATTATTTATAAGCTGTCGAATATCGATGGCTTATATTTTATAAAGGAGATTTAAATGGAAGAAAACAATAATAAATTGCCTTCAAATTCTTATGTTAATTTATTTATAAATAGACACCAACATGCCCCAACTTATTCGATAATTACTCATGGTTGTCAAATGAACGAACATGATTCCGAAAAAATCAAAACATTACTAGAAAATATGGGGTTTGAACAATCTGATGAAAAATTAGATGCAGATTTTATAATTTTTAATACTTGTTTGGTAAGAGAAAATGCAGAAATGAAAGTCTATGGACAATTGGGAGCATTAAAAAACTTAAAAAGAGAGAATCCCGATATGCTAATCGCTGTCTGTGGATGTATGATGCAGACTGGTCCAGCAAGAGATATAATTAGAGAAAAATATCCACAGGTAGATATAGTCTTTGGAGTAAATAACATAAATTCATTACCATATCTTATAGATAGACACCTAAGCAGCGGAAAATTAGTTGTAGATATCGAAAGAAAAGATGATATTGATGAAGATATTGCTATTAAAAGGGAAAATGAATATGTTGGTTATGTGAATATAATGACAGGATGCAATAACTTTTGTACTTATTGTATAGTTCCTTATGCGAGAGGCAGAGAACAGAGTCGCTCTGTTGAAAGTATTTTATCAGAAGTAAAAAGAATGGTAGATCAAGGATATAAAGATATAACTTTACTTGGACAAAATGTAAATTCTTACGGAAAAACACTTGAAAATCCTGTTACTTTTACCGAGTTATTAACAAAGGTTAATGATGTTGAAGGACTTGAAAGATTAAGATTTTTAACAAGTCATCCTAAAGATATCTCGGATGAATTAATTGACGCTATGGGTAAATTAGATAAAGTTTGTGAAAACATTCATCTACCTTTTCAAGCTGGGTCAAATTCAGTTTTAGAAAGAATGCACAGAAGATATACTAAGGAATCTTACTTAGAGAAGATAGAAAAATTAAAGAAAAGCGTACAAGGAATTACTTTTTCAACAGACATTATAGTAGGATTTCCTGGAGAAACAGAAGAAGATTTTCAAGACACTTTAGATGTGGTTAGAAAGGTTGGATACGAACAAGCTTTTACATTTAAATATAACAGAAGACCAGGAACAAAAGCTGACTTGTTTGAAGATCAAGTTGATGAAGATGTAAAACAAGATAGATTAGAAAGACTTTTGGATGTTGCTTATCCGATTTTTTACGAGAAGAACAAATCATACCTTGGTACTATACAAGAAGTATTAATTGAAGGAGAAAGTAAGAATAATCCAGAAGTAATGACAGGAAGAACTAGAACATTTAAGTTAGTAAATGTTAAATGTGATAAATCTTATATAGGGAAATTAATAAATACAAAAATTGTAGATTTTAATTCTTTTGCATTAACAGGGGAAATGGTGGATTAATATGGGTTATACTCCTATGATTAAACAATACAAAGAAATAAAAGAACAGAACAAAGATTGTATATTATTTTTTAGATTAGGAGATTTCTACGAAATGTTCTTTGAAGATGCATTACTAGCTTCCAAAGAACTTGAAATTGTTTTGACACAAAGAGACTGTGGAGAAAACCAAAAATGTCCAATGTGTGGTATTCCTTACCATGTGAGTGATGTTTATATTAATAAATTGGTATCAAAAGGATATAAGGTTGCTATATGTGAACAACTTGAAGATCCCAAATTGGTAAAAGGTTTAGTTAAAAGAGGAATCATTAAAATCTATACTCCTGCTACAGTAATTGAAAATGAGAATTCTGACACTGGAAATTTTAATTACTTGATGAGTATTTCAAAAAAATCAAATGAAGTTGCTATTTCATATATAGATATTTCAACAGGTAACATTTCGTATACTAATACTACATCTGATGATATTTATAAAATAATTGAAAACGAGATTTCAAAAATTACTCCAAAAGAAATAATATTTAATGATCATGAGTTTTCAGCTAAATCATTAGAAACGATAGCAACTAAGTTTTCTATTGTATTAACAACTGTTAATAATAGCACTAATGCTTTAGATTTTATTAATAGCAAGATAAAATACGATAATAGCAACAGTGAAACAACTAATATTTGTGTTGCGAATTTATTAAAATATGTGTTCAGATATCAAGAGGATTTAGTTCATATCAATAGCTCTAGTAAATATTTTATCAATGAATTTATGCAGATTGATTCTAATAGCGTTATTAATCTAGAAATTCAAAAAAACTTATACACAAATTCTAAAAATGGTAGTTTGTTCGGAGTATTGAATCATACAAAAACTTCTATGGGATCTAGACTATTGCATAGTTATCTAGAAAGACCATTGATGGATAAAGAAGAAATTCTAACTAGACAGAATAGAGTTGAAGAAATTTTTAAAGATTACGAGTTATTAGTTAATTTAGAAGATTGTCTTGATGGTATATACGATTTGGATAGGCTGATAGCGAAATTATCATATAAAAGTGCCAATGCCAAGGATTTAATTGCTCTAAAGGTTTCTATTGAAAAGATTCCTTATTTAAAAAATCTTTTAAATTGCAATAAGAAAAACATGCAATTATTAGGAGAAAAATTAGATGATTTACGAGATATATACGATTTAATTGATAAATCAATAGTTGATGATCCTCCAATAACTTTGACAGAAGGAAACTTAATAAAATCTAATTTTTCTACTGAATTGGATCAGTTGAGATATAACAGGGTGAATGGAAAAAATGAATTAGTAGAATACGAAATGTCTGAAAAAGATAGATTAGGAATTAAAAACTTAAAAATTGTATTTAATAAAAAACTTGGTTACTTCATAGATGTAACCAAATCTAACTTAAATAAAGTTGGAGATGATTATGAAAAAAGACAAACATTAACTAATTCATCAAGATTTAAGACTAAACAATTAGAAGCTATAGAATCAAAAATATTAGATTCTGAGGATGAGATCTTTGAACTTGAATATAAGATATTTGAGGATATTAGAAAAATGATTCTAGAGAATTTGTCTAGAATAAAAAAATCAGCTGATCTGATTGCAATCATTGATGTGTCAAATTCACTTGCTAAATGTGCTTATTTGAATAATTATATTAAGCCTGATATCAACACTTATGGATTAATTGATGTACTAGAATCCAGGCATCCTATAGTGGAGTTAAGTGTGGGTCAATCTGAATTTATAACTAATGATATTTTAATAGGATCAGGGAAAAATGATATACAGTTAATTACTGGACCTAATATGAGTGGTAAATCTACGTATCTTAGACAAGTAGCCCTAATTTGCATATTGAACCAAATTGGTTCATTCGTACCCGCTACCAAGGCAAATATTTCGATTGTGGATAAGATTTTCACCAGAATTGGATCAAGTGATAACTTATTTAAAGGTGAATCTACTTTCATGGTAGAAATGAAAGAAATGAGCAATATTATCAAGTATGCTACTTCAAATAGTTTGTTAGTTCTAGATGAAATAGGTCGAGGTACATCAACATTTGATGGGCTAAGTCTTGCTTGGTCTATCGTTGAATATATTTCAAAGAATATAAAAGCAAAAACTTTGTTTGCAACTCATTATCATGAACTTACAGAATTAGAAAAAAAGTTGGATAATCTCATCAATATGAAAGTCGATATAAAAGAAACTAATGACTCTATTATATTTTTAAGAAAAATTACTAGAGGTTCGACTGATAAAAGCTATGGTATTGAAGTAGCTGAGTTAGCTGGAATGCCAAAGACTCTTATAAAACGTGCAAAATCAATTTTAAAAGAAATTGACAAGGAAGATACTAAAATTGATTTACCAATTGCAGATTTTACAGTTAATAACGATGATGACGATGAAAAAAATATTAATGAATTGGAAAATTTCAAGGATGAAATTAAAAATATTAATATAAATGAGATTACTCCTCTTCAGTCCCTACAACTGTTGAATGAGCTTGTTATTAGGGCTTCGAAATTAGGTGATAAAGATGATTAAGTTATTGTCAGAAGATACAATTCAAAAAATCGCAGCAGGTGAAGTTATTGAAAGACCAGTTTCAGTTATAAAAGAATTGGTAGAAAACTCTATAGATGCTGGAAGTGATACCATTGTTGTAGAAATTAAAAATGGTGGAAAAGATTTTATATCTGTTAGCGATAATGGTTCTGGAATTGAAAAAGATGAAATAGAACTAGCGTTTAAAAGACATTCAACTAGTAAGCTTGAAAAATTTGATGATTTGTATGACATAAGGACATTAGGTTTTAGAGGAGAAGCGCTAGCTAGTATTCTTGCTGTGAGTAAACTTTCTGTTAGTACGAGAACAAAATCAGAAAAAGTAGGGAAAAAAGTTGAGTTTAGAAATTCAAAGGTTATTAGTGGATCTGATGTTGCTACGAATGTCGGCACTAAAATAGTAATCAAGGATTTATTTTACAATGTGCCTGTAAGAAAAAAATTTATGAAGTCAGACCAGACAGAAGCAAATCTAATAACAACTACAATGTACAAATTTGCTATTTGCAACACAGATGTGTCTATTAAATACATTAAAGATAATAAAACTCTGTTTGAGACTAAAAAGAATTCTTCAATTAGGGAGAATATTATTAACTTATTTGGTACTTCGATGTCAAATAATTTAATTGATATAGATATAAATTCACGAGATTACAAAATCCATGGCTATATTTCAAATAATAATTTGTATAGAGCTAATCGACAAATGCAATATATATTTCTAAATGGAAGATTTGTTAAATCTGAAGACATAAGAAATACCGTAGAATCTAATTATAAATCTGTAATACCTAATGGGAGATTTCCATTATTTTGGTTGTTTTTTGAAATAAATCCAAAGCTTGTAGATGTTAATGTTCATCCAAATAAACAAAAAGTTAAAATTTCTATTTTAGATGAAATATTGGAAGAACTTAATAAAAAAGTTAGATTTTTATTAGAAAATAATTCACGAATTGCAAATATTAGCCAGTCAATTCCTGATGATGACAAGTACAAAGATTTAAGAAAAAATTATTTTGAATCTGATTTTAGCACAACAAACTATAAGTACGATAAGGTGTCAGAACCTACTTATTCTTATAATCTTTTCAATGATAATTCAAAATTAAGTAATTTGAGAAATATAAGATACAAAGATGAGTCAGAGGATATTATCAGAAAGTCAGAAACTAACGAAGATTTTGTTGTAGACAATAAAATAGAAACTCAAAATACTTTAATTACTAACTTTAACGAACAAATTAAAGTTGAATCTTCTTTAAAAAAATATGAAAAATTCGATATCTTAACAGTTTTATTCAAAACTTATATTTTGGCTAAGGATGAATATGATTGTAAAGTTTATTTATTTGACCAACACGCATGTCATGAGAGAATTAATTATGAAAAATTAACAAAACAAATGAAGGATAAAGAAGTAGTATCTCAAAATTTGGTTTTTCCAATTAATATATCTTTAACTGATGAATTAATGAAAATATATGCAAATAACAAGAGTATATTTGAAGAATTGGGATATGAAAGTGATGTTTTTTCAGATGATTCCGTTGTTATTCGTGCTGTTCCTTATTTATTTGGGAATTCAAATGCTGAGTTTTTATTTACTGATATTTTGGATACTATTGCTAAGAATTCAAATGATCCTTTTGACGTAATAGAGTCTAAAGTAATAAAGAGATCTTGTAAAATGAGCGTAAAATCAGGCGATACATTAAGTAACTTTGAAATAATTAAACTTTTAGAAGATTTATTTAAATGTGAATATCCATTAACTTGTCCTCATGGAAGGCCAACTTTTATTGAAATGAATGAAAAAGATTTAGAAAAAATGTTTATGAGGATAAAATGAAAAAAAAATGTATTGTAATCGTCGGACCTACTGGAGTAGGGAAGACCAGGTTGAGTATTTTTTTAGCAAAAAGATTAAACAGTCAGATTATTTCTGCAGATTCTATGCAAATCTATAAGTATATGGATATTGGTACTGCAAAAGTCGAACTAAAATATCAGAAAAAAATAAAACATCATTTGATAGATATAGTTGAACCAGATGAAAATTTTAATGTAGAGCAATTTCAAAGCCTTTGCATAGAAAAAATTGAAGAAATTTCATCTAAAAACAAAATTCCAATTATTGTTGGAGGAACAGGATTATATATCAATTCTATAACACATAAATTAGAGTTTAACACTGTTAAGTCTGATGAAAAATTAAGATATGAATTGGAAAATATTGCAGAATCACAAGGTAATCAAAAACTTCATGAAATGCTGGAGAATATAGACCCTGAGTCGGCAAGTAAAATTCATATGAACAATGTGAGACGTGTTATTAGAGCAATTGAAGTGTATAAGCTTACTGGACATAAGTTTAGTGAAATAAACGATAAATTTGATCACTATAATGATGATTATGATTTTTATATAATTGGACTAAATGATGATAGAGAGAGTCTTTATGAAAGGATAAATCAAAGAGTAGATGATATGATTGATGAAGGATTTATGGCCGAATGTAAGTACATTTATGAAATGACAGATGAAAATTCCCAATCAATACAAGCTATAGGTTACAGAGAAGCTTTCATGTATTTGAATAATGAGATCTCTTTTAAAGATATGGTTAGTTTAATGAAAAAAAATAGCAGAAAATATGCCAAGAGACAATTAACTTGGTTCAGACAAGATGAAAGAATTCATTGGATGAATTTTAAAGATTTTAAAAAATTTGAAGATATTGAAAAAATTTGTTCGGAAAATGTGAAAGAATGGTTATATGATAAAAGATAAAATAAAAGAATGGTATGATGTAGATGATTATAGCTACGATACAGTAATAAAAAGTAATAATCAACTATCAGATAAATTTAAAGAATTGGAGAATTTGGAGTTTGTTAATCAACTTAAGGTTTTGAAAGCTTTCCAAGATAATAAGTTACAAGCTACAGATTTTGCATCAACAACTGGATATGGATATGGAGATGTTGGAAGAGATAAATGTGAAGCGATTTTTAGGGATATTTTTAAGGCAGAAGACTGTCTTGTTAGACCTTCAATTGCTTCTGGAACTCACGCATTGAGCTTATTAATGAAGGGCGTATTATTACCTGGAGATAAGTTATTATATATTACGGGTTTGCCTTACGATACATTACAAGAAGTGATAGGTATTGAAGGTAATTCACCATGTAATTTAAAAGAGTATGGTATTGACTTTGACTATGTTGATTTGGTCGATAATAATATAGATTTAGAATCTGTAGAATCTAAAATAGACTCTTCAGTAAAAATGATTGCTATTCAAAGGTCAACAGGATATAGCTTGAGAAATGCTATAAATATTGAACAAATTGAAAAAGCAGCTAAATTTATCAAAGATAAGTTTCCTGAAATTATCATCATGGTTGACAACTGTTACGGAGAGTTCACTGAATACAAAGAACCTATTGAGGTTGGATGTGATGTTATTGCTGGATCTTTGATAAAAAATCCAGGTGGTGGAATAGCGCTTTCTGGTGGATATATTGCTGGTAAAAAGTCCATCATAGATAGGGTAGCGAATACATTAACAGCACCAGGAATAGGGAAGGAAGTAGGAATAACTTTTGGCACTACTAGAAACACACTGCAAGGGTTATTTATGGCTCCAAAGATTACAATAGAAGCTATGAAATCAGCATTATTATTTTCTCATGTATTTAAAAAATTGGGATTTAAAACAATACCTGATGTGGAAGATAAAAGAAGTGATATAATTTGTGCGATTATTTTAAAAAATGAAGAAAGAGTTGTTGAATTTTGTAGATCTATTCAAGAATCATCTGTTGTAGATTCACACGTAGTTCCTTATCCTTGGGATATGCCAGGATATGATGATAAAGTTATAATGGCATCTGGAAGCTTTATTGATGGTTCTAGTATAGAGATTTCAGCTGACGGTCCATTAAGAGAGCCATATGTAGCTTATTTTCAAGGATCACTAAGTTATAATCAAGCATTACTTGCTTGTATGAAAGTTGTTAAGAATTTAAAAAATAAAAATCTAATCTAAATTAATAAAGCCTTCCTATTGCAAAATAAGAAGGCTTTCTTGGTATTATTTAATAAATAGTTCTGTATAGGCCAATAACTTTTCCTAAAATTTCTACATCTTTTACAATAATAGGATACATAGTTGAATTAGAAGGTCTTAGTTCAATATGATCCGAATGTCTGTAAAACCTTTTAACAGTTGCTGATTCATCCATTAATGCAACGACAATATCACCATTATTTGCAGTATTTTGTTTTCGTACAATTATCTTATCACCGTTTAATATTCCATCTTCAATCATAGATTCTCCTTGGACTTTCAAAATAAATACTACACCTTGTGATGTATATTCAATAGGAAGAGGAAATGTATCTTCGACATTTTCTATGGCCAAAATTGGCATTCCAGCTTGAACTTTTCCAACAATAGGAACATCTATAGTCTCTTTTTTTATTTCGTTTTCTTGTTCTTCATAAACACTATCTATAATTTCTAAAGCTCTATTTTTTAAAGGATCTCTTCTTAAATAACCCTTCATTTCTAATTTCAAAATATTATTATGAACAGTTGATGTAGAATTGATATTCAAACTATCACCAATTTCGCGAATAGCAGGGGGATATCCTTTGTAATCTATATATCTTTTTATAAATTTTAATATTTCTATTTGCTTAGAGGTTAAATCATCGTACATTAATATACTCCTTTTCTATTCTTTTCTTGATTATATCATATTTCTTCAAGAAATGAAACATTTGTTTCCTTTTTTAATAGAACATAAAAACTTTTGTTGACATATAAGAACATATGTTGTAGAATAAAAGCGTAGAACATATGTGCAGAAAATAGTTTCTGAACGGGAGGAAATATGAAAAAATATAAAATTACAAATAAGTTCAAATTTTTTAGATTTATATCGATTTGTTTTGTAGCATTGTCTTTGATGATTTTAATCCTAACTTCTAATCTTAGTTATGGTAATTATGAAAATCAAGAATATAACACTGAGTATTATATTGTAGAACCATCAGATTCATTATGGAAAATTTCTATAAAATTCAAACCTGATAATATGAGTACAAGACAATTTATATCTATAATAAAACAATACAATAGATTTATAGAAGGTAGCTCAATTAAAGTAGGCGAACATTTGAACATACCTTTAATAAATAAATAAGATACTGTTATACTCCTAATACTATCTAATAACAGTAATGAAGATCAAGCGCATGTCTTGATCTTTTTGTCTTTCTTACTTATTTTTTTTTAAATCGTTGTTCAAGCTATTAAGTGGGTTCTTATTTACTGCATTTCTTAAACTATTATTATCTACATGTGTGTATATTTGTGTGGTGGACACTGATTCATGTCCTAAAATCTCTTGTAATACTTTTATATCGACATCACCATATTGATACATTAAAGTAGCTGCTGTGTGGCGTAATTTATGAACACTGTATATACTAGTGTCAAATCCACCAACTTTTAAATAATGTTCTATTCGGTACTGTATTGCACGATTGCTCATTCGATTTCTTTTTTTGCTGATAAATAGTGCGTCATTATCGATTTCTGGTCTTAGTTTAAGATAATTATCTAAAGCATCTAAACACATATCATTTAGATAAACAGTTCTTTCTTTGTTTCCTTTACCGATAACTCTCAATGTATTTGTTTTTATATGATCGATGTTTATGCTACTAAGCTCTGATAGTCTCATGCCACAGTTTAAAAATAATACTGTAATACAGTAATCACGAGCTTTTATTTCTTCATCTTTTTCACGTAGTATAACTTTAAGTAAATCTAGTGATTCATCTAGAGTAAGATATACTGGTTGTCTAATATTTTTTTTTGGTGAATCTAAGAGTTCTGCAGGGTTTATTATATCAAGTTTTCTAATATTGATAAGATACTTATAAAATGTTCTGATACTAGAAGTTTTACGGCTGCGTGTAGACGAACTATTAGATCTATTATGATCTAAAAATCCCATAAAAGAATGCAGATCAATAACATCAATATTTTTGAAAAAATTCAAATCTACATCAGAAGAATCAATCTGAACAATATCATCAAATGATTTTAATTTTATATTTTGCTTACGCGCTATAATGTATTTAATCATTAAATTGATATCGTAAGCATATTCTTTAACTGTATTTGACGAACGTCCTTTAATAGTTTCTAAGTAGTCTAAAAAGTCCATAAGTATCATAGGATAGCTATTCATAGTACCTCCAAAATCAATAACCTCAATGTCACAAAATTATTATTTTGTGACATTGTAATTTTATCAAAAACCTCCTCTTTTGTCAAAAAAATATAGCAAATTTTAATTGCTATATTTTTTGATCTACTATAAAATTTTTTAAGTTTTCTAATCCTTGTTTAATGTCTTCAATACTTGTTGCATAGCTCATTCTAATATATTTGTCGTTTCCAAAAACAATACCTGGTACGAATGCAACGTTATATTTGGAAAGCAATTCATTACATAATTCTAAAGAATTATTAATTGTACTATTATAAAATTGATCTATTTTAATGAATATATAGAAGGCTCCTGCTGGATAAATATATTCTATGTCAAATTCATCTAGTTTGGATACTATATAGTCTCTTCTGGACTTAAATTCACAAATCATTTTCTCTACTTCATCAGATTCGTCTTTTAAAGCTGTTAAACCGGCTATTTGGCTCAATGTATTAGCATTGGATGTAATATGTCCTTGAAGTCTTTTTATGAGCTTAGAGACTTCCTTAGTGCTACAAGAATATCCCAACCTGAATCCAGTCATTGCATAAGCCTTTGAAAAACCATTAATTGTTATTGTTATCTCATTAATTTCATCAGATAATGAGCCTATACTTATAAATTCTTTATCATATGATAATCTTTCGTAAATTTCATCAGATATAATATATACATTATTTTCGACTGCCCAATTACCAATACTAAGTAATTCTTCTTCTGAATAGATAACTCCTGTAGGATTAGAAGGATTATTTAATATAAGACATTTAGTGTTTGAGTTTTTATATTGGTTTAATATATCGACATCGACTTTGAAGTTTTTGTTATATGGTAAAATGACAGGCTTACAATCTGTTAATTTACACATTTCAGGATAACTTAACCAATATGGAGATGGTATAAGAACTTCATCATTAGGATTTGTTAATGCAAATAAGCTATTAACTATTGCTTGTTTAGCACCAGTGGATACAACTATAGAATCTTTATCGCATTTTATATGATTACATTTGTTAAGTTTTAAACTTATTTCTTCTCGTAAATCAGGTATTCCGCTAGTATCAGTATATCTAACAATTCCGTTATCCAAGTACTCTAAAGTTTTATCAATTATATATCTTGGAGTCTTGAAGTCTGGTTCTCCAACTGTAAAGTTATAGACTTTTATTCCTTCTTTTTTTAATTTATTAATTTTAGCACTCAACTCAAGTGTTAAAGATGGATTTATACTGTTAATTTTATTTGATAACATAATTGCTCCTTAATTCGTGTAGTTTTTTTATAGATTTAAGTGTTGTATAATTTAATGCAAAATTTCCCATTAAATAGTTACCATCAAACTGCTTTCCATGACAGTCGCTTCCTGCTGTATAAATTAGTTTGTTTTTTATCGCTATATTTAAATATTTTTTGATATCAGTAAATGAATGCTTTGAATTAATTACTTCAATTCCATCAATACCCATTTCTATTATTTCATTTACAATATTATCATCATTCAATGTTATAGGATGTGCTAAAACACATACTCCATTAGCTGATTTTATAGAATCAATAATGTTTTTTAGTGATGTGAAGTTTTTTGCGACATAACATTTACCTTTTGGAGATAAATATTCGTTAAAAGCTTCGTTTTTATTTTTGCATATATTAATATCTACTAAATATTGAGCTAAATTACTTCTAGAAAAAACTTTATCCTTACTATAATTTAGGACTTTTTCTTTGTCAATTTTGATTCCAAATTTAGCAAAATTTTTCTCAAAAATATCAATTCTATTTGCTCTATCATTTATAGCTAATTCAGAAATTTTTCGTAAGTTTTCATTGGAACTATCTACATAGTACCCAAGAATATGTACTTCTTTGTTTTTGTAAGTTATACCAAATTCTACAGCTTTAATGATGTTAGTATTACAAAGTTCTGGATCAGCAGACATTAAAATATCATGATCAGTAATTGCAATTTCATCTATATGATTTTTATTTGCAGTTTTTTGAATTTCTTCAATACTTAATCTTCCATCACTTTCTGTAGAATGTACGTGCATATCAATCATTTTTAAATCCTTTTAAAGTTTTTCATATTAGAAGAAGGTCAACAAATGTTGACCTTCTAAGTTAATTCTTATTTTGCGTAATCAGATACCCTATTTTCTCTTATGACATTTACTTTAATTTGTCCAGGATATTCTAATTCACTTTCAATTTTATGAGCTACATCTTTTGCTAATATAACCATAGCGCTTTCATCAATAACTTCTGGTTTAACCATAATTCTGATTTCTCTACCGGCTTGTATAGCATAAGAACTTTCAATACCATCAAATGAATTAGCTATTTGTTCTAGATTTTCTAATCTTTGGATATAGTTTTCCATAGATTCACGTCTAGCTCCAGGTCTTGCTGCTGATATTGCATCAGCAGATTGAACTAATATAGATTCAATACATGTTGGTTCAACATCGCCATGATGAGCCTCAATACAATTGATAACATCTTTTGGTTCTTTGAATCTTTTGGCAGCGTTAACGCCTAGTTCAACGTGTGGTCCTTCGATTTCGTGGTCAATTGCTTTTCCTAAATCGTGAAGTAATCCACCTCTTTTAGCTAATTTCACGTTTACTCCTAGTTCACTTGCAAGCATTCCAGCGATATTAGATACCTCAATAGAATGTTTAAGAACATTTTGTCCATAACTTGTTCTGTAATGTAGTTTACCTAGAATTTTAATCAATTCTGGATGTAAACCATGTACATTAGTTTCATCACAAGCTTCTTCGCCTTTTTCTCTTATAGTATTATCTACTTCTTTCTTGGCTTTTTCAACCATTTCTTCAATTCTAGTAGGATGAATTCTTCCATCAACTATAAGTTTTTCCAAAGCGATTCTTGCAATTTCACGTCTTACAGGATCAAAAGCTGATAATACAACAGCTTCTGGAGTATCATCAATTATTAAATCTACACCTGTTAAAGTTTCAAATGCTCTTATGTTTCTACCTTCACGACCAATGATTCTACCTTTCATATCGTCATTTGGTAAATTAACAACAGACACAGTAGATTCCGCTACTTGATCTGCGGCATATCTTTGAATTGATGTACTAATGATTTCTCTTGCAAATTTTTCAGATTCTTCCTTAGTTTTGGATTCGATTTCTTTAATAATAGCAGCTTGCTCACGTATTGTTTCAGATTTAACTCTATCAAGAACAATGTCCTTGGCTTCATCGCTTGTTAATCCTGCAACTTTTTCCAATTCTAATTCCTTTTCATCTATTATGGATTGAATTTTTTGTTGCATATCGTCAGCTTTCTTTAATTCTGAATCTAGCTTTTTGTGCTTCTTTTCTAATGATGCATTTTTTCGTTCTAAATTTTCTTCTTTAGAATTAAGTCTATCTTCTTGACGACTGATTTCTTTCAATCGAGATTTGTTTTCTCGATCCAAATCACTTTTCATCTTAAAAATTTCATCTTTTGCTTCTACTAATAGTTCTTTCTTCTTAGTTTCAGCATCTTTGTTTGCATCTTCAATTATTTTAACAGCATAATCTTCAGCACTTCTGATTTTTTTCTCGGCCATACTTTTTCTCAAAAAGAAACCTATTACAATACCTAAAATTGCAGCAATTATAGCAATTATTAAAGATGTCGCGGTGCTCATAAATACACCCCCTTTATTCAATTTTCAATATTCATTAAATAAATCTTTTGGATAAATTTACTCTTTTAGTGTAGTACAAATACCGTTGATTGTCAATATTTAGATATATAATAGAAAATTATATAACATCTATTTCAGATGTATTATTTCTATTTGTAATTCTATAGTTAATATCTCCAATAGCTGATAAGTGAGCGTTATGGGAAATCATTATAATTTGTTTATTGTATTCCTCACTGATCTCATTGATAAAATTTGCTACATTGTGTATATAGTCTTCACTAACATGCTTACAAGGTTCATCAAGTACAATAATATTGGCAAGATTATTTTCATATAGCATGATAAAAGAAATTCTTAGTGCCAAAGAAACTATATCTACTACTCCACCACCTCTAGCATCGACAATATCGTAGGTAAAAGTTTTAATCTCACCATCAATATCTAAGCTTTCTTCTATAAAAAACTTGGCAGAAGGATTGTTATTTTTAATTTTTATTTCGATTTTAAAATTCATTTCTTTTTCAAAGATATAACTTAAACATCTACTTACAAGGTTTTCTATTTGAATTTTGGCTTGTTCTCTTGAATATTCTGAAGTCTTATCATAAAGCATTTTTATGATTTCAAGTTTTTCTATTTGCTTTTCAAGAGTATCAATACTTTTTTTTGTAGCTAATATTTCTTCTTCTATTGATTTTTTTACAGCCAATTCACTTTGATACTTAATTTCCATAGAAGTGATTTTTGATTGAATTTGAGTTAAATCAATTTTTTGCATCAGGAAGAAGCTCCTCAGCTTTTTGTAAATCTTGTTCGATTTGATTTTGAAGTTTAGTAATTTCTGATTCCAAATTTTCAGGATCTATATTTAATTCTTTCAACTGATTAAGTATATCTTCTTTTTGCTTCTCTAAATTCTCTAATGCAATTTCGGCTCTATTTTTTTCTTCTTTAGCTTTATCAAGTCTTTCTTTTATGTTGTTAAAACGTTCATTAGTATTCATTATTTTCTTAACTCCTTTACTATTTGAGTAACATGATCTTCATCTATTTCACTTAGACAAAATGGACATATTTTTTCTTTGTAAAGATTTTCTTTGTATTTATTTATCAAGTCATCTATTAAAAAATTACATTCAGCTAATTCTTTAGTATTCTGTTGATAATTCTCTTGTTTTTCACCTAAGGTGTTTTTTATTATTTTTAGTTTGTTTAACAATTCGAAAGCATTGTTAATATTTAATAATATAATTTGTAAATTATTAATAGATTTCAATTTATCTAATTTATCATTTTGGTCTAAAATGATTTTATTAATTTTTAGATAAGAAATGTTAAGTTTATATAGTTGTATATATTTTTCTTTGTTTTTATCAATTCTATTTATTAATTCTGATACTTTAGATGTATTAATACTTGTTAATACCCGACTATTATTCCTTATTGCTTGGTTAATTCTATAGTAATTTTCATTTAAATTAGATAACTGATTTAAAATTTGGATATCATTTTGAGTATTTAATAAGATATTATAAGATTTAGGCACTTGTTTAAATTTCTCTAATATAGTTTCATAGTTATTATAACTACTTTTTACGTAAGTTAATCTATCGTATAGTGGTTTCAAAAACTTCAATAAAGTAAGATCTTTATCGATGTTATCAATAATTTCTGATATCAAATCCGTATATCTTAAATTATTAAATTTTACATTACTAGATTTGATACCTTTTATTATTTGCTGATAATACTCATATAATTGATTAAGTTTTGAGAAGGAAGAAATATTATCTTCTGTATTCTGCAAAGTTTCTGAACAAATATCTAGTCCCTTGTATTTATCTAAGTATTTATAACCATTTTTAATCCTGACATTTAATTCAGAAAGTTTAATGGATAATGTTTTCAATATATTTAATTTTTCAAAATTTTTGGCTAAATTATTGTATAAAACTTTTAGGTTGTCAATTTTTATTTTTTCTTCATTTAAATAATCATATTTATTTAGAGATTCTTCTTTTTCGTTGATAAAACTTTTTTTAAAATTTAATTCTCCTTTTGTGCTTTTTATTTCTTTTGAGACATTTCTGGATGCATTGTCCAGTATGTCAATATTTACTAATTTGCCAATTGCATTTGCCTTTGTAGAATCTGTTTCTGACAGCAAAAATGAATTTTCTAATTGAGAAGCAATTAAAATATTGTATTTTTCGTTCAGAAGATTAACTTTTTTAAAAAGAAAATCATCTTGAATTTCTGATGGTATTTCTCTACCAAAATTTTCATATTTCTTTATCTCTTCATTATCAGGATTATTTTTAATGTAGTAATAATTAGTATTACCTTTTCTACCTCTTAAAATAAAATTACCGTTGTTAAATACAATTTTGACTTCAACATTATTGTATCCATTTCTTATTAATAAATCAGTTGTGTAATCATTGAATAAAACCCATGATAGAGCTCTAATTAAGGCGGTTTTCCCACTATCAGAAGCACCTGTAATTAAGTTCACTTTTTCTGAAAGCTCAAAATGACCTCGTTCGTATGACTGAAAATTAGTTAAATATATATCGGTAATATACATTATTCTATTCTCCTTATGGCTTCATCAATAATTTCTTCATCTATTTTCATTTCTCTTCCTATGGATTTTAAGTTGTTATTGATGTCTATAATCGGATTGCTTGATAACTTTGAAAGTCTTTCTTTTATATCCAAGAGGCTTTTGTTTTTAATAGAATACGGGTTTAATTTATCATTAGAAAAAATTTCACTACTATTTTTAGCACTTTTTAGAAAAATTTCTTCAATTTTGATATCATCTTTTGTAAGTTCGATTATCAAGACCTTAGGTATTCTTTTTCTTTCTGATTCAGTATTAGTCATTCTAGCAATACTTCCTGGATTTGCAAAAAACTTTTCATTGACTTTTACAGTTTTAAATCCAGTATGATAGTGACCACTTAAAACAATATCACAATCAGTATCCATAATTTGATCGATTAAAGTATACTCAATTTGTTCAATAAATTTCTTATACAATAAAAAGCTGTGTATCATTAGTATATGATAGTCTACATTATCTAATCTTTTAGGATAATAATAGGATTTATCAGATGAATCAATATCATGAGTATATGGTTGGCCAGATATTTGAACCCTCAAACCATCCCTTTCCATGATAATAGGCTTATCTTCTTCAACTAGTTCTAATACATCTAATGAATTGTATAGTCCCATCATAGCTCTATCTATAGAGTTTGGATTATAACCATATATATCATGATTCCCACTTATTATGTGAATTTTCTTCGGAAAAGTTTGAAATAATTTACCAAATTTTGATGCTGTTTTTATTCCAACATCTGCTTTATCAAATAAATCTCCACCGTGAAGTATCATGTCAACATTTTCATTTATTGATATTTCTCTTATTTCTTCAATTTTTTTATAAATAGAATCTTCGTAATCGTCAATTCTAGATCTAGGATTTCTAGATTTTATATGTGTATCTGTAAAAAATAATATCTTCATAATAGAAATAGTGGGCAAGTAATACTTGCCCTAGTCTAATTCATCCTCACTTATTTTGTTATTCGATTCGTCTTTTATATCATCGTTATTTTCTGTTTTGATAGCCTCTGAATCCTCTTTTGATCTTAATCCATAAAATTCATAAGTTTTATCGATAATTTCTTCTAGTATTTTTGGATTTTCTTCTAAAAATACTTTAGAGTTTTCTCGACCTTGTCCTAATTTTTCATCTTCATAACTGTACCAAGCACCTGCTTTTTTTACAACTTTGCAGTCAGTGGCTAAGTCTAATATTGTACCTATTTTAGAAATACCTTCTCCGTACATAATGTCGAATTCTACTTGTTTAAATGGAGGTGCTACTTTGTTTTTGACGATTTTAACTTTAGTACGATTTCCAACAATATCGTCACCTTTTCTAATAGCTTCTCCTCTTCTAATTTCAATTCTAACTGAAGAATAGAATTTTAAAGCTCTACCACCCGTTGTAACTTCTGGATTACCAAACATTATTCCAACTTTTTCTCTAAGTTGGTTAATGAAAATAACTGTACAATTGCTCTTGGAAATAACACCTGTTAATTTACGTAAAGCTTGAGACATTAGTCTTGCTTGTAGACCAACATGGCTGTCTCCCATATTTCCTTCTATTTCAGCTCTTGGAACTAGTGCTGCAACAGAGTCAATGATAATAATATCTACAGCAGAACTTCTTACAAGAGAATCACATATTCCTAAAGCTTGTTCACCTGTATCTGGTTGTGAAATGATAAGATTGTCTGTATCTACACCCAAGTTTTTAGCATAAATTGCGTCTAATGCGTGTTCAGCATCGATAAAAGCTGCAGTACCACCCATCTTTTGTGCTTCAGCAACTACATGGAGTGCCAAAGTTGTTTTACCAGAAGATTCAGGTCCATAAATCTCAATAACTCTACCTCTTGGTAAGCCACCTATTCCTAAAGCAACATCCAAATTTATAGCTCCAGTAGGAATAGCTTCGATATCTTTTTGAACATGATCTCCGAGTTTCATTATAGAGCCTTTTCCAAATTGTTTTTCAATGCTTGCAAAAGCTTCTCTTAAAGCTTGATCTTTTTCAGATCCATTAGCAAAATCCATGACTACCTCCTAAAAATTAAACAGAACATAAGTTCTTATGTTTATTATACCACAAACCAAAAAATAATTATATATTTTTTAAATCTAATACATTAACATTCTTAAAAATATAATCACATAAACTGATTACAGTTAATACAATCGATATATAATATAGGTACATATCTAAAGCAAACCCTAATTTATCCCCAGTATTAATCAAAATTAAAACAATAGCGATAAATTGTGTCATAGTTTTTGATTTTCCCCAATAACTTGCTGCTAATGTAACTCCATTAGATGCAGCTAATATTCTGAAACCGCTAATAGTAAGTTCTCTTAATACAACTATAACCACGCTCCATGCAGGAACTTTTCCTAGTTGTACTAGGACAATTAATGCACTGCAACTCAACATTTTGTCTGCTAATGGATCCATAAACTTTCCAAATGTAGTAACTAAATTTTTCCTTCTAGCGAGTTGACCATCAATAAAATCTGTTATTGCAGAGATTATAAATATTAACGCAGGTATATAATTGTCTGTTTTGAATATCAGTAATGATGCTACAAAAAATGGTATTAAAATTACTCTTAATGTTGTGAACTTATTTGCAATATTCATATCAATCACGTCTTTCTAAATAATCTTTAGGTATTAAAATTTTTCTAGGCTTGCTTCCCTCACTAGGACCAACAATACCTTTTTCTTCCATTTGATCTATAATTCTTCCAGCCCTAGCATATCCTATTTTTAATTTTCTTTGTAATAGCGAAATAGATGCAGAATCTTCATTCAAAATAATTTCAACAGCATCTGTAAATAAAATATCTGTATCATCATCTTCAAGATCAATACTGTCTGATTTATCTATGTCTTCTATGATTTCTTCTTTATAATTGGTTTCATTTTTATTTATTAAGAATTTAACTACATTATCGACTTCTTCATCAGAAATAAAAGCTCCTTGAACCCTACTAGGTTTTGCCATTGATGATGGGAAAAATAACATATCCCCTCTTCCTATAAGCTTTTCTGCACCGGATTGATCTAAAATAGTCCTTGAATCTATTTGGCTACTAACAGCAAAAGAAATTCTAGACGGTACATTTGCTTTTATTGTACCAGTAATTACATCCACTGTTGGTCTTTGAGTTGCAATAATTAGATGGATACCACACGCTCTTGCCATTTGAGCTAGTCTGCAAATAGCGTCTTCAACATCATTTGCTGAGACCATCATCAAATCACTTAACTCATCTATAATAATAACAATATATGGTAGTTTTTCAAGTTCATCATTTTTATTTTTCTTATTGTAAGCTTTGATATCTCGAACGTGATTCTCTGAAAATATTTGGTATCTTCTTTCCATTTCCCTTACAGCCCAGTTCAAAGCAGCACTTGCCTTTTTTGGATCTGTAACAACCGGTATAGCAAGATGTGGAATATTATTGTATATACTCAATTCGACAACTTTTGGATCAATCAATATAAGTTTTACATCATTTGGATTTGACTTATACAAAATACTCATTATTATTGTATTTATGCAAACAGATTTACCACTACCAGTAGCTCCTGCTATAAGTAGATGTGGCATCTTATCAACGGAAGTTACAATACATTTCCCAGAAATATCTTTTCCTAAAGCTATTGGCATCAACGATTTTTCTTTAACAAAATTATCAGACATTAAAATCTCTTTTAACATTACAGAATTTTTAACATCATTTTCTACTTCAATTCCAACTACTGATTTACCGGGAATAGGAGCTTGTATTCTAATTCCACTTGTAGCTAAAGAAAGTGATAGGTCATCTGCTAGATTGACTATTCTTGAGACTTTCACCCCTGCCTTAGGCTCTAATTCATAGCAAGTAACCGTAGGACCTCTATCGATTTGAACAACAGTCGCATCTATTGAAAAGTTTTTTAAAGTTTCTTCAATCATTTTTGCTTTCTGTAAAACAGAATCATCATTATCTTCCGCATATTCAGCATTTTTCAAAAGTTCTAATGGTGGAAAAGTATAATTACTTTGTCCAGAGAATTCACCAAAGTCTATAACAGATAGTTGTTCTCCGGATTCTTTTTCATTCGATTTATAATCGTTGAGTTTTGGTTTTGGAGGTTCATATTCTGTAGATTTATTTAAATCAGACTTTTCTTTAATAGGATTTTTAGAAATTCTTTCTTTTATAGGTTTATTTTGCTTAATCTCGTGTGATTTTTCGATACTTTTATTTTTTTTGTTCTTTTTATTTTTTGTTTTTATATCTATTAATGTCTTTTTAACAAAAGTAAAAATTTCTTGAAATAACTCTTTTAAAGTTAAATTCATTATTGCAGATATAAAAAACAAAGAACAAAAAACGAGTGCAACATATAAACCTATGTAGCCTATAGCAATGTTTAATATTGATGCTATAATAGCTCCAATTACTCCAATACCACTGTAGTCATTTGCTAAATTTAAATTCAAATCAATCCTTTGATTAATATTAAGATTTGGATAGTTTGATATATTAATTAAACTCATTACGAATATTGAAGAAACAGCCAATATATAAGTAATTTTTCTTAGTTTATTTCCATGGTTTATATCAGATATCGTCGATATTGTATACAGTATACCTAATGATATAAAAACGTATGAAAAGATGCCAAAAGTATTAAAGTATATATTTTTTACAATAATTCCCAAAACACCAACTCTACTACTAGCCATAAAAATAAGTGAAATAATTAACACTAATATAATTATTAATTTTGTCGAAGATTTAGCATTTTTTTTGCTATTAGATTTTGATTGAGTTTTGTTTCGTGATTTAGTATTTCTAGCCATAATTAGTAGCCTGTATGGCCAAATCCGCCATCATTTCTATCTGTTTCATCTAGTACTTCAACTTCCTCAAATTGAATATTTTCGTATTTTTGAAGTATCATTTGACAAATTCTATCCCCAGATGAAATTGTATATTCCTCATTCGATAAATTGACTACAGGAATTTTTAATTCTCCTCTGTAATCACTGTCTATAGTACCAACACAATTTATCAGAGTTATTCCATGTTTAATACTCAAACCACTTCTTGGTCTGATTTGAACCTCATAACCTTCTGGAATTGCAATATATATTCCAGTAGGTACAAGAGTTCTTTCAAGTGGTTTTAAAGTTATATCATTTTCAGTATAAGCTCTCAAATCCATACCACTAGACCCAATTGTTGAATATTTTGGTAGAGGGTTATTAGATTTATTAATTATTTTAACTTTCATAATGTCCCCTTTCAAAAATATAGTTGAGTAATAAAATTACTCAACTATTAATTATTTATCTTCTATATTTTTATCTTCAGATTTTTTATCAAAATTCTTCTTTTCTTTTCTTTCGGGTTTTGGTAAAAGAGCTTTTCTGGACAGTGTCATCTTACCTTGTTCATCAATATCCATAAGTTTTACCATTATTTCATCGTTTTCTTTTAAAACATCTTCAACTTTATTAGTTCTTTCATGTGCTATATTAGATATGTGAAGAAGACCTTCTTTTCCAGGTAATATTTCAACAAAAGCACCAAAATTCATAATCTTAGTAACTCTTCCTAAATATTTTTCACCGACTTCAGGTTCTCTAACTATTTCTTTAATCATATCTATGGCTCTTTGAGCACTTTCAGTGTTTTCACCAGCTACTGTAATTTTACCATCATCTTCGGTATCAATTTTCACGCCAGTCTCATCAATTATTTTGTTTATTACTTTTCCACCTGGTCCAATAACTTCTCTTACTTTTTCAGGTGCAATATTAATTACCATAATTCTAGGAGCATACTTTGAAATTTCTTTATTTGGTTCACTTATACATTCGTTCATTAATGATAATATATGAAGTCTACCAACTCTAGCTCTTTCTAAAGCTTCAGTTAATATTTCTTCAGAAATTCCAGTAATTTTAATATCCATTTGCAATGCAGTTATACCATCTTTTGTACCTGCAACTTTAAAATCCATATCTCCTAAGTGATCTTCTAAACCTTGAATATCAGAGAGAATTACAACATTATCATCTTCCTTAATCAATCCCATGGCAATACCTGCAACAGGTTCTTTTATTGGAACACCTGCATTTAATAAACTAAGTGTTGAACCACAGACAGATGCTTGAGAACTAGAACCGTTAGAACTTAATACTTCAGATACTACTCTTATTGTGTATGGGAATTCTTCTTCTGATGGAATTACAGGTAATAGAGCTCTTTCAGCTAAAGCGCCGTGACCAATTTCACGTCTACCTGGACTTCTTAAAGGTCTTGCGTCCCCTACAGAATAAGGTGGGAAGTTGTATTGATGCATATATCTTTTATCTTCTTGTTCAATTAATCCATCTAATACTTGAGCATCAGATGGAGTTCCTAATGTTGTAACAGATAAAACTTGAGTTTGACCCCTTTTAAACAAACCTGAACCATGTGGTCTAGGTAATATATCAACATCACAAGTTATTTCTCTAATTTGATCAAGTTTTCTATTATCAGGTCTGATATGATCTTCTAATATTAAACGTCTTACTTCTGCTTTTTCTAAATCATCATATATAGTAGAAACTTTTGAAGCTATACTTTCATCATATTTTTCAACAAAATGATTCACTACATCTTTTTTAAGAGTATTAATGTGATCTTCTCTATCTAATTTATCTTCATTAACTGTAATTTTCTTTAAATCTTCAATACAGAATGATTTTACTTCTTCATCTAACTCTACATTTTTTTCTGGTTGAACGAATTCTTGTTTTGGTTTTCCGCATTCTTTTTGAATTGATTCAATAAATTCACAAATTTTCTTGATTTCTTCATGTGCTCTAAGTATAGCTTTTAACACTTGTTGTTCAGTAATATTATTACATCCAGCTTCAACCATCATGATAGCATCTTTAGTACCAGCTACAGTTAATTCAAGATCAGACTTATCTCTTTGTTCTTGCGTAGGATTTATAATAAATTCACCATCAATCATTCCTACAGCTACAGAACCAGTAGGTCCTAAGAAAGGAATATCCGAAATGCTCAATGCGATAGATGATCCTATCATAGCTAAAATATCGGGAGTATTATCTTGATCCACAGAAAGTGCAGTAGCTATAACTTGTACATCATTATGATATCCTTCAGGGAATAATGGTCTTAAAGGTCTATCGATTAGTCTAGCAGTTAATGTAGCTTTTTCACTAGGTCTACCTTCACGCTTTATAAATCCTCCTGGGATTTTTCCTACAGAATAAAGTTTTTCTTCAAAATCGCATGTTAATGGGAAGAAATCAACTCCCTCACGTGGCTCTTTTGATCCTACAGCAGTAACTAGAAGTACGGTTTCTCCAGATTGAATTAAACATGCTCCATTAGCTTGTTCAGCAACTTTTCCAATCGTAACTTCTATTTTTTTACCGCATAAATCATATTCATATTTTTTTATCATATATTCTCCTTATAAATAAAAAGAGCGGAAAAACCCGCTCTTTCAATTATCTTCTAATGTTTAATCTTTTAATTAAATCACGGTATCTTTCAATGTCTTTATTGCTAAGATAGTTAAGAAGATTTCTTCTTTTACCGATCATTTTGAAAAGACCTCTTCTTGAATGGTGATCATTCTTATGAGACTTTAAATGTTCAGTTAAGTAGTTTATTCTGTAAGTCAATAAAGCTACTTGAACTTCTGGAGAACCAGTGTCTCCTTCTTTTGTTTGGTATTCTTTGATTATTTCTTCTTTGATTTCTTTGTTGTACATAATTTCCTCCATAAAATTTAATATTCACCATTACAGCGATATCGTTGAGGTTTCGAATATCAATGTAAAAGTAGTACTTATTTATATTATCATATAATCTTGTAATTGTAAATCTAAATCTTGGTTTTTTGCAAAATTATAATCGCTTTTTAATTTATTGATAAGTTCAATCTCAGAATTAAATTTTACATTATCTCTTATTTTTTTTATGAATACTAACGTTAAATTTTTTCCATACAAATCACCTTTAAAATCTAATATATGAGTTTCAATTTTAACATCATGTTCATCGTAGGTTAGATTTTCTCCTACAGAAGTTATACCTTTGTATAGTTTGTTATCATAAATAACATTAGTATAATAAACGCCAGCTGCTGGTATAATATATTGTTTACATTCCAAATTAGCAGTAGGGTAACCTAAATTTCTTCCTCTATGTTTACCATCGACGACAACTCCCTTAATACTAAATGGTCTGTAGAGCATTGAATTAGCATTCTCAACGTCTCCACTCATTAAAAATTTGCGAATTGTTGTCGATCTAATAGGGACATTTTTAATAAATTGGTCATCTATAGTGTAGAGTTTATAATTAAAAACTTTTTGAAAATCTTCTAAAGTAGATACATTACCAGATGCATTAATTCCGAATTTGAAATCTTTGCCCACAACTAAATTTTTGAAATTAGTATGCTCTTTCACATAAGTTAAAAACTCTACAGGCTTTAAGGATAAAAAAGCTTTATCAAATGACTTGATTAAGCAGTAATCTACATTCATTCTTTTTAATATATTTATTTTATCATCCGTTGTTAATATATTTTTAAAATTAGCATATTCTAAAACTTCTGAAGTATGTGACTTGAATATAATAACCCCTGATTTACCTAAGCTAACACATTTATTTATAAGTTTTTGATGTGCTAAATGTAATCCGTCAAAATTTCCTAAAGTAATAGCATCAATATTAATTTTTACGTTATCTTTGTCTAAATCAATTATTTGCATATGTCAAATACCTTATTCATTTTTAAAATATTATCTTCAATACTGCCGATTCCAATAAATTTATTCTTACAAACTACTTTGATATTATCAATGTTTTTGTGGTTGATGTTCACTTTAACACCATTGGTAATTTTTTTATATAAATTATCATCAAGTTCGATAGATTTCATTTCTGTCAAACTTTCGTAGACTGAAAATGATACATCGTCAATATTACATTTTCTAAGCGATTCTATTTTTATTGAATCTTTTATATCAAAACCACCAGAATTTACTCTAATAAGTGATTTCATGTATGCTAATCTATCTAATTTTTTGGCAATATCTTCTATTAAAACTCTAATATACGTTCCCTTAGAGCATCTAACTTTGATTATACATGAATTTTCTAGAAGATGTAATGGTTCAATATTATAAATTGTAATTTTTCTGGATTTCCTCTTAATTTCCATGTTTTCTCTTGCATATTCGTAAAGTTTTTTTCCATTTACCTTAACTGCGGAATACATTGGAGGTACTTGTTCAATAGTTTTACCATTTAAATCATCTAAAATTTCCTTTAATTTTTCTTTATCGTATGTTTTCTCAGAAAAACCTGTGACATTACCAGATAAATCAAGAGTATCTGTACTTGTACCAAAACACATTTCAAATATATATGTTTTACCATATTCCATTAGATATTCTGTTATTTTAGTTCCTTTTCCAACGCCTAATAACAAAACTCCGGTAGCGTCAGGATCTAGAGTACCAGCGTGTCCGATCTTCTTAGTTTTTAAAATTCCTTTACATATAGAAACAACATCTTGAGATGTATATCCCTTTTCCTTAAAAACATTAATTACACAATCCATATCTATCAATTTCTTCTTTTATTTTATTTGAAACTGTCTCAAAATCCCCTGTAATTCTTGTAGCAGCAGCATTCTTATGACCGCCTCCACCAAGATTTTTGGCAATTAATCCTACATCAATATTTCCCTTGCTTCTGAAACTTACCTTGTACTCATTTTCAGTTTGTTGTTTAATTAATACTGATATTTTGATTTTGTCAGTATCTCTGAAAGTATTAATTACACTATCAATATCTGAAATTTCAACATTATACTTATTTAATTGATCTGTCATTACAAAACCAATTGCAACATAATCATTATAAATTTCAGTTTTAGATAAGATTTCATTTTCTAAAAGTTGTGCTTCAAATTTTTTTGATTGATAAATTAATTCATTGATTTTCATCATGTCTGCACCATTTTCAACTAATTTAGAAGCTTTAGCTAATGTATCTGCAGTTGTAGCAGAATATAAAAATCTTCCAGTATCAGTTGAAATTCCTGTTAAAAGTGACATGGAAATTTCTTTATCAATTGGTAGATTAATTTCATTTATTAAATCAAATACTAATTCGCAAGTTGAACTATAACCTTTTTTTACTATGTTAACGTCACCGTAAAACTCATTACTTTGATGATGGTCTATATTTATTCTGAATTTTGCTTTGTTAAATAATTCATCAATCTGACCTAATCTCTCATAATTAGCACAATCTAGGCAAATTATCATATCAATATTAATATCTGTATTATCTGATAGCAAATCTAAATTAGGTAGAAATTTTAGATTTTCAGGAATTTTGTCAAACTCAATAGGATATACCTTTTTTCCTAAATTGAGTAAACTTTTTGATAAAGCAGTTAATGAACCTAAGTTATCACCATCTGGGTCTAAGTGAGAAATTAGAGCAATTGAACTTGCTTCATTCAATTGCTCTTTAAATTTCAAGATTTCATCATTAATCATCATTATAATTTTCCTCATGAATTGATTTTATTAGATTTTCAATATGCATACTTTGCTCACTTGTTTCATCAATTTTGAAAATCAGTTGTGGTACATGTCTTAAATCTACACTTTCACCAATTTGTTTTTTTAAGAATCCTTTTGCTTTGTTCAATCCTTCAAGAGTTTGTTTTTTCTTTTCATCATCGCCTATTACAGCTATATATACTGTAGCAAAACTCAAATCATTTGTTACTTTTACGTCGGTAACAGAAACATTTAGTTTGTCAATTCTAGGATCTTTTAGTGAATTAATTATAGAACTTGAAATAACTTTTTTGATTTCTGATGAAATTCTTCTTACTCTTTTAATATTCATAATTCTCCTATCTTTGTACTTCGTTTAGCACGTATGCTTCCAGTACATCTCCTGGTTTAATGTCATTATAATTTTCTAAGCCCATACCGCCCTCATAGCCTTGAGTTAATTCTTTAACATCGTCTTTATATCTCTTCAATGAAGAAATAGGACCTTCGAAAATTAATATTTCATCTCTCAACAAACGAACCACAGCATTTCTTGTTACTTTTCCTGTATTAACATACACACCGGCAACAGTACCTACTCCCGGTACTTTGAAGGTATCTCTAACTGTAGCTCTACCTAAAACTTCTTCTTGATATTGAGGTTTTAACATACCAGTGATTGCATTTTTTACATCTTCTATGGCATCATATATAACTCTATATGTTCTGATTTCTATAGATTCATTTTTTGCCATATCCAAAGCCACTTGAGTTGGTCTTACATTAAATCCGATTATTATAGCACTTGATGCAGATGCTAAGTTAACATCAGATTCAGTAATACCACCGACAGCACCGTGAATTATATTAACTTTTACTTCATCATTGCTTAATTTTATTAATGATTGTTTAATAGCGTCAATTGTACCTTTAACATCAGTTTTTATTATAATATTAAGATCTTTAGTTTCTCCGTCTGAAATTTTTCCAAATAACTCGTCTAAGTTCACGTTTGAAGAAGACTTGATTTGTTCTTCACGGTTATGGTCTTTTATTTTTTGAGCATAATTTCTAGCTTCTTTTTCATCTTTGACAGCGTATATCATATCGCCAGCTTCAGGTACTTCGTTTAAACCTAAAATCAATACTGGTGTTGAAGGACCTGCTTTTTTAACTTGCTTTCCTTGATCATTAAACATAGCTCTGATACGACCACTTGCTTGTCCACTAAATACCATATCTGAATGTTTTAGAGTACCTTTTTGCACCAAAATTGTAGCAGTTGGACCTCTTCCCTTGTCTAACTGAGCTTCAATTACAGTACCTACAGCAAGTCTATTTGGATTAGCTTTTAGTTCTTCCATTTCTGCGACCATTAAAATCATTTCAAGTAATTCATCAATACCTTCACCTGTTCTAGCAGAAACTGGAACTAAAACTGTATCTCCACCCCAGTCTTCAGGTACCAATCCATTTTCAGCTAATTCAGTTTTTACTCTTTCTATATTAGCATTTTCTTTATCTATTTTATTAACAGCGACAATTATTGGAACGCCAGCAGCTTTTGAGTGATTTATAGCTTCCACCGTTTGAGGCATTACACCATCATCTGCAGCAACTACCAATATTGAAACATCTGTTACTTGTGCCCCTCTACTTCTCATTGCTGTAAAAGCTTCGTGACCTGGTGTATCTAAAAATACTATTTTTTTGTCGTTAACTCTAATAGTATACGCACCTATATGTTGTGTAATTCCTCCGGCTTCTCTACCAGCTACTCTAGAATTTCTAATTCTGTCAAGTATAGATGTTTTACCATGGTCAACGTGTCCCATTACAGTGATGACAGGTGGTCTTTCTTTTAAATCCTCATCCTTATCTTCAAAATCTAGGTTAAACACGTCATCGTCATCAAAATCTTCGACTTCATCTTGTTCAACGATAACATTGAATTCACCAGCCACTAAACTAGCAGTATCAAAATCAATTTCTTGGTTTTGATTTGCCATTATACCTAATTCCATTAGTTTCATTATTAATTCACTAATAGATACACTTATTTTCTCAGATAAATCTTTTACTGTAATTGTAGGTTGAATAATAAATTTCTTAGGTTCTTTTGGCTCATTCTTGATGACTTCTTCTTTTTTATTTTTATTATTTCTATTATTCTTGTTATTTGTATTATTTTTATTTTTGTTAGAATTTTTATTTTTGTTATTTTTAAAATTCTTATTCTTTTTCTTATCTTTAGAATCATGCTTTTCATTCATTTCAGATTTGTTTTTATGTTTTATCTTATCGAAATGAGATACAGATTCATCATCATTATTTCTTGGATGTTTTGGTTTAAATCTTTTTTTAGAATTATCATCTTGTTTATTAGCTTCAGTATGCGATTTGCTTTCCACGTTTTCTTTTGAAATTTTATTTACATCTTGTCTATTTTCTTTTTTTGAATTACTGTTCTTTTGATTATTTTGAACTTTTTTTGGTTTTTCATAAAAAGATTTAACTTTTGATATTTGGTCTTTATCTAATGTTGACATGTGACTTTTAACTTCTATTTTGTTTTCTTTTAATTTGTTCATTAAGTCTTTTGTTGAAACATTCAATTGTTTTGCCAATTCATATACTCTTATCTTTTCCATACAAAGACCTCCTTTTGATTAATCTTCTACATGGTTAATTAACTCCTCATATATAAGTGCGTCTACTTCTGTTTTTAAAACCTGATTTAGTCTTCTGTTTTTCTTTGCCTTGTTTATACATTTTAAATCCTTGCATAAATAAGCCCCTCTGCCATTTTTCTTATTTGTCAAATCTACAGAAACTCCGTCTTCTTTATTAAAAACAACTCTTATTAGTTCTTGCTTTGGTTTATTTTCACCACAAACAACACATTTTCTTAAAGGAATTTTTTTAGTTTTCATTTAATACTCCAAAACTTAAATACATTTAATTTTCAGAATCTTCTGCAATTTCAGTGTTTTCGGATTCTAAAGAATTATCTTCTTCAGTATCTTCAATATCTTCAATTTCTTCTATATCATCTGATTCATGATATTTAATTTTATCAAAAACTTTTTCTTTATCTTCATCTCTAACTTCAATACCATTAGATTCTAGAAAATCAACTTCTCCATCGAATTCAACAGACAAGCTGCCATCTTCATAAGATTCTAAGTATTGGTTAAGTCCTTTGATGTCTATTTTCCAGTTCGTTAACTTAGCTGCAAGTCTAGCGTTTTGTCCTTCTTTTCCTATGGCTAAAGATAATTGATCTTCTGAAACAATTACACGGCATATTTTTTGAGCTTCGTCAATGAATGTAGCTATAACTTCAGATGGACTTAAACTATTAGATATGAAAGTCTTAATATCTTTTGACCAAATAACAATATCAAGTTTTTCGCCATTCAACTCATCCACAATAGACTTAACTCTGGCTCCACTGAAACCTACACATGAGCCAACTGGATCAACATTTTCATCATTACTGAATACCGCGATCTTAGTTCTTGAGCCAGGTTCCCTTGCAACACTAAAAATCTCAACAGTTCCATCATTTATTTCCGGAACTTCTAATTCAAATAATCTTTTTATTAGAGAATTGTCTGTCCTTGATAATATTATTTGAGCTCCTTTTGTAGTGTTCTTGACCTCTTTAATAAAAAGTTTTAATCTTTTGTTAGGAGTATATTCTTCAGATTTTATTTGTTCTGAAACTGGTATTATACCTTCTACTCTACCCAAATCTATATAGACAATTCCACGTTCAACACGTTGAACTGTTCCAGTGATTATTTCTTTTTCTCTGTCAATAAATTCGTTATAAATATTATCACGTTCTGCATCTTTTAGTTTTTGAATAACAATATTTCTAGCAGTTTGAGCAGCTATTCTTCCGAAGTTTTTAGGTGTTATTTCAATTTTCACTTTATCACCTAAATCGTATTTACGTTTAATAGTCTTAGCTTCTTCTAAACTTATTTCAGTATTTTTGTCTTCAACATTTTCAACAACTGTTTTGATTGCATATAAATTCACCTTACCGTTGTCTCTATTTATGTTAACTTCTACAGAACTTTCTTCGTTTTCATGGTCTTGATAATCAAAATTTTTCTCATAGCTTTTAATCAATGCTTTTTCTAAAGCATCGAAAACAACTTCTCTTGGTATTTTTTTTGATTTTTCTAATTCATCAAGAGCCTTTATAAAATCATTGTTCATATATTACTATCAATCGAATAAAGAAAGCTTAATCGATGATATATTACTCCTTTCAATTTTAATTTGATTTTTTTCTAATTCCAAAGATATTTCTTGATCATTAAAATCTTTTAAAATACCTTTGAACTCTTTCTTACTATCTAATTTTTGATATAAATTTACTATTACAACATTCCCTAAATTTTTTTTGAAATCTTTATCTCTAGTGAATGGTGTAGTTATATCTACTGATGCAATTTCTAAATAATAGGGATCTGAAATAGGATCTATTTCGTCAAGTTTGTCAGTTATTCTATTATTTATTAACTCACAATCATCAATTGATATTAGACCTTCATTCTTTTCAATGTAAAAAGTCAAAATATTTTTTCCATTTTGATTTGAATATTCTACATCATAAAAGTCGATTCCAGTATCTTCAATTAAAGGGCTGAGATCATTATTCATAAGTTCCCTAAGATATTTCTTATTCATATATCTCCTTTTCGTAAATTATTTAAATAAATAAGAGTGGGATTCCCCACTCTTAGCCACAATTTATTCTAAACTAATTGTATCATAATTAATCATAATAATCAAACTATCTTCTATTTCTTAAAGACAAAGGCTTATCAATTATTTCTTTCATAATGATAGCTTTTTTTAATTCATCTTTATGTTTAAATTCATCATTAATCTCAACTCTAATCAATTCTAATTCGTCGTTTTTTTCTTCGAAAAAATCTTTATCAATTAATTTTTGATTTTCTTTTCTATTATTTGTTTGCTCAAAATTATTGATATTATTTTGATTGTATTGAGAATTGTTTGATTTATTATAAGATAATTTGGTATTTGATTTATCTTTTCTTAAATCTTCTAATGTCTTTTTCTTGCGATAATCCTTACGGTTAAAGTTTTTTTGGTAACGTCTAGAACTACTCATGTGAATAAAATAATTAGCGAAAAACTTTACAACTATTATCGTAATTACAAGAGATAGAAAAGAGAACATTACTTATCATCCTCTTTTATTTTTTCGCTATTTCCAGAAATAGCCTGTCTCATCTCAGTATCACTTATAATATTTTTCATATTATAATAATCCAAGACTCCCAAATTACCAGATTCTAAAGCTTTAGCGATAGCTAGAGGAACTTTTGATTCACTTTCAACTACTTTCGCTCTCATTGAACGAACTTCTGCTATCATTTCTTGTTCTTTTGCAACGGCCATAGCTCTTCTTTCTTCTGCTTTTGCTTGAGCAATTCGTTTGTCAGCTTCTGCTTGATCAGTTTGTAGTTTTGCTCCGATATTTCTTCCTACATCAACATCTGCAATATCAATCGAAAGTATTTCAAATGCAGTCCCTGAATCCAATCCTTTGTTCAATACAGTTTTGGAGATTGAATCTGGATTTTCTAATACAGATGTATGAGATTCAGATGAACCTACAGTAGTTACAATACCTTCACCAACTCTAGCTATTATAGTTTCTTCTCCGGCACCACCAATTAATCTTTCAATGTTTGCTCTAACAGTAACCTTAGCTTTAACAATGACTTCAATACCGTTCATTGCTACTGCAGCAATGTTTGGAGTTTCAATTACTTTTGGGTTAACAGAAACTTGTACTGCTTCTAAAACATTTCTACCAGCTAAATCAATAGCTGCTGCTCTCTCAAACTCTAACTCAATATCTGCTCTTTGAGCGGCAATTAATGCATTTACTAAAGTATTTACATTACCACCTGCTAGATAATGCGCTTCAAGTTGATTAGTAGTTAGATTTAATCCTGCTTTTGTTGCTTTGATAAGAGGATTTATAATATTTTTAGGAATAACTCTACGTAATCTCATACCTATTAATTGTGAGATTTTGACGTGGACTCCTGAAAATTGAGCAGTAACCCATAAACCTACAGGAACTAACGAAAAGAATACTAATAGCAATATAACTATTAATATAGGTACTAAAAATGGAATTTCAAATGGCATTTTACACTCTCCTTACTATTATTTTAAAATCTTTTATTTCACTAACAACAACTTCGCAACCTTTTGGAATAAAATCTCCCCTAGTAATAGCGTCAATATAATCTCCATCTATTTCAATTTTGCCGCTCGGTCTTAAAGGTGTTATAGTAATTCCCTTTTTGTTCAAGTATTTTTTTGATGACTGAGTAAATGATTTTGAATTAGTTTCCTTTAAAACAAATTTATTGAATTTACTTGAGTCAAAATCTTTACTTAAAAATACTAATATAAACAAAACATCAATTGTTATGGCAATAACTACTGTTAAAAATGCTAGGTACAGATTATTAATAATCATGCTTATTCCAACAATCATTGATAAGACACCCACAATTCCAGCAATAAAACCACCTGGAACTATTAGTTCTAATCCAACGAATAAGAGCCCTATTAAAAATACTAATATACCCACTATGTTGATATCACCGTGATTATAATAAGACAAAATAAATAGAACAGAAAAAACAGCAGTTAGAATACCGTATTTAATCTTCTTGTTTGATAACATAAGCAGTGTGATACAAATAAATGTTACTGCTAAAAAAATCATACTTAAAATATGATTAGAAAATATATCCATAGAAAACGATAACACCCCCTAAATATCTTTATAACACAATTATACACTAAACAAAGCAATAAAAAAAGATTCCTATAAGGAATCTTTCATTAAATATCAATTTCATTAGAAATTTCTTTTTTTTCTTTTAGCTGCTTCAGATTTTTTCTTTTTCTTTACGCTAGGCTTTTCATAATGTTCTCTTTTTCTATATTCAGATAAAACTCCAGATCTAGCACATTGTCTTTTAAATCTTTTTATAGCATTATCTAATGATTCGTTTTCTCCTACTTTAATTTCTGACATGGTTTCCCTCCCCTCTTTATTGCAAGAATGCTCACAAAAGAGCAGAATTTATACCAAAATAGTATAACACAATTCTAATAAAATAACAATATTTTTATGGCCAGCTAAGTTTTTTCTTACCTAACACGTGAAAATGCATGTGATGTACTGTTTGTCCACCATCTTCTCCACAGTTATTTACTATTCTATAGCCAGACTTATCAATATCGAACTCTTTTGCTAGTTTTGCAATTACTTCAAATATATGAGCAACTATTTGTGAATTTGATTCATCAATATCATTAGCACCAGAAATATGTTCTTTAGGTATAACTAAAAAATGTACTGGAGTAACAGGATTGATGTCGTGAAAAGCGTATACCAAATCATCCTCATATATTTTTTTAGAAGGTATTTCTCCATTAACTATTTTACAAAATACACAGTCCATGACTCGCCTCCGGTGATATTATACCAAAAAATATTTAAATTTTCAATTATTCACACACAAGTTCTTCATTTTCTCTTCTATTACATATGACGTCTATTATTTTATTTGAAAGATTTGGATTATATTCTCTTTTTACTCTTATATAATTTGTTGTATATCCTTTAATGTAGCCATCATCGTTTTTCGATTCGAACAATACTTTTATTGGTTGATTTAACATATTATCTAAAAATTTATCTGTATAGTATTTTGATTTTTCTATTAGTAGTTTACTTCTCTCTTTTTTTACAACTCCAGATACTTGATTTTTCATTTTACTTGCTACGGTGCCTTTTCTGTTAGAATATTTAAACACATGTATTTTTGAAAATTGAATCTTATCAACAAAGTTTAATGTTTTTTCAAAGTCTTCATCAGTCTCTCCAGGAAAACCAACTATTATATCTGTAGTAATTGCAGCATTTGGGTAATATTCTCTTATTAAATTGATAGTTTTTTCATATAAATCTGTATCGTATTTTCTATTCATAGATTGAAGTATTGAATCAGAACCGCTTTGCAAAGATAAATGAAAATGATCACAAAATTGTTCCACTTTACTTAATCTATCTAAAAATTGCTTGTCGACAATTCTTGGCTCTAATGAACTCAATCTTATTCTCTTTATTTTATCAATTTGTCCGATATCTTCTATTACATCAATTAAACCAATATCATCATTTTCTAAGTCTTTTCCGTATGACGCTACGTGGATGCCTGTCAGTACAATTTCTTTGAAACCATTATCTGCTAATCTTTTTGCTTCTAAAACAATATCTTTAATATTTCTAGAACGTATAGGTCCTCTCGCGTAAGGAATTATACAGTACGAACAAAATTGACTACAACCTTCTTGTATTTTAATATAAGCTCTTGTCATAGAATGCTCTGTATTTATAGTTAATTCTTCAAATTCTCTATTCTTACCTATATTTTCGACCTTGTTTATAATTTTATTAGATGATTTTGCTAGTTCACATAGTTCTACGATTTCTTTTCGGTATTTTGTTCCGAGAATTACATTTACACCTTCAATGTTTTCTATTTCATCAGGACTAACTTGAGAGTAACAACCTACAACAGCAATTATTGCATCACTGTTTTCAGATCTAATCTTAGATATTTGTTGTCGACTTTTTCTATCGGACAAATTTGTAACGGTACATGTATTAAGCACAAAAACATCGCAATTATAATCTTCTGTAATCTCATAACCATTTTTCACAAATAATTCAGCCATTGCTTCTGTTTCGTATTGATTAACTTTACAACCTAATGTTGAAAATTTTACTTTTTTCATTATTTTATATCTCCTAATTCATATTGAATAATACTCAAAGCACAAATTGGAGCTGTATCTGCGCGTAAAATTCTGTTTCCCAATGAAACTGATTTAAATCCTTTTGACTTTAAAACATTTAAATTTTCTTCAGATAATCCGCCTTCTGGGCCAATGAAAATATTTATATCTTTATAATTTGAATTAGTCAACAAAGATTGAATGCTTTCTGTTTCATTTTCATAGAATACTAAACTTAAACTATTATCTTGATTTGATATTTCATGGATATTAAGTAGTCCTTCTATTTCAGGGATAGATGTTCTCTTTGACTGTTTAGATGATTCTAGTGCGATTTTTTCAAATCTATTCTTTTTTTTAATCCACTTTTTTTCATCTAATTTGACAACAGTTCTTTCAGTTTCTACAAATACAATTCTATTTACTCCCAATTCAGTAGCTTTTTGTATGATATACTCATTTTTATCTGATTTAAGGATACATTGATACAAAGTAATGTTCAAAGGAGATTCATATTGAATGTTATCTTCATCTATTATTTTACAAATTATTTCATCGGGAGTAATATCTTCAATTTCGGTTACAAAAGTTGTATCTACAATTACTTGATGAATCAAATCACCTTTTGTAAGTCTTAAAGAATTTTTGATATGATTATAATCTTCATCTTTTATTATAATTTTATCATCTATCTTATCTTTGGGATTTCGAAAAGTCCTATACATTTTTGAACCTACTTATTACGCTAATCCATTCACCTTTTTCAGATATTTCTACAATTTCAAGGTTGTTTTTTTCTAAAATATTTACAATTTTATCTCTTTGAGAATTGATCAATCCTGAGCAAATGAAAATTCCATCTTTTTCTAATGCTTTTGGCAAATCTGGAATTAAAATGTCTAATACGTTCAATAAAATATTAGCTATTACTACATCGTATTTTTTATCAACTTTATCTAATAGAGAGCCTTCTACAGCATTGATATTAGATATTTTATTAAGTTCTGCATTATCTAATGTTGCTTCTACAGCTAATGGGTCAATATCTGTAGCAAAAACTTCTTTAGCACCTAATTTTGAAGAAGCTACAGAAAGTATTCCTGATCCACAACCAATGTCTAAAACACTCTTATTATCAAGCTGCAGCTGTTGAAGTTGTTCAATACATAAGTTTGTTGTTTCGTGGAGTCCTGTACCAAATGCCATTCCCGGATTAATTTCTAACACGGTGTGATCTGTTTCATCTATTTCAATCCAGCTAGGTTTTATAAGAATATTGCCAATATAAAATGGTTCGTAATACTTTTTCCATTCATTAGCCCAGTCAATATCTTCAATTTCTTTGTTCTTACTAATTTGAACATCTATCTTGTTATTGATAGAGAATTCATTAATTTTTGCTTCAATTTCTTCATAATTTACTTTATCATCTTCGTAAAAAGCTTTAATGATGACATTATCATGTGGTGTAAAATCTTCGTCGTCTATTACCACCCAATAAGGTTGATCTTTCTTAAAATCTAAAACATCTTGATAATCATCTATTTGTAAATTTTCTATTCCTAAATCGTATAGTATAGAACTTATGATTTCGTCATATCCTTTTGGACATTTAATATCAAAGCTTAGCCATTTTTCCATTATTCAAACATATCCTTTATTTTATCAAATATTGATTTCTTTTCATTTACATTTAATTCTTGATTCATACTTTCTGAAAATTCAATCAATTTTTCTTTTTGATCTTTATTTATTTTTTTAGGAACAATGATTTTAACAGTAAATAATATGTCTCCTCTTGTATTAGAATTTAAATATGGAACACCCTTTGATTTAAGTTTAAATGTTGTATTTGGTTGAGTTCCTTCTGGAAGTTCAAATTCTTCTATGCCATCTAAAGTTGGAACTTCAATTTTTGAACCAAGTACAGCCTGAGCATATGTGATAGGCATATCAAAAACAATATCATTATTAATTCTTCTGAAAAATTCATGTTCTCTAATCTTTATGATAACATATAAGTCGCCTGGACTACCATTGTTTTCGCCATCATTACCTTCGCCCTTTACACTCATGATAGCTCCGTTGTTTATTCCTTTAGGTATAGTAATGTTTATTGTTTTTCTTTGAACTTCGTATCCTTTACCTTTACAATTTTCACATTTTTCATCGATTACATAGCCTTCTCCATGACATTTATCACATTCAGATTGTTGTGTAAAAATTCCAAAAGGTGTTCTTTTAGTATCGTTTATGATCCCAGTACCATTACATTTATCGCATTTTCTCTTTTTTGTTCCTGGCTTTGCTCCATCGCCATTACAAACATGACATTTTACCTTTTTCTTATAAGAAATTTCTTTTTTAGTACCGTTAATTGAATCTTCAAAATCTATTTCCAGTTCAACTTGAATATTAGAGCCTTTTCTAGGGGCATTTGGATTTCTAGAATAAGATCTAGAACTAAAACCACCAAATATATCACCGAAAAAATCACCAAATATATCACCGATATCTGAAAATCCTCCACCTGATCCTTGATCAAATATTCTATCTCCGTACATATCGTATTTTTTTCTTTTTTCTTTATCACCTAAAACCTCATATGCTCCGTTAATTTCTTTAAATTTATTTTCAGCTTCAGGATCACCACTGTTTATATCTGGATGATATTTTTTTGCTAATTTTCTATATGATTTTTTTATTTCTTCTTGAGTTGCGTTTTCATTAACCTCAAGTATTTCGTACAAATTTTTCATTATTCACCATCCTAATCTACTGACTTTTCTATTTTACTAAAAGATACAAAAAAATCAAGGGGTAAGAATTTTACCCCTTTTTTAAGATTTTTTAGTTATTATTTATTTTCGTCGTCATCAACAACTTCATAATCAGCATCTACAACATCATCATCTTTTTTAGATTCTTGTGAAGCTCCCGGTTGTTGAGCTGTGTTTTCATATAGTTTAGAACTTAATTTGTACATTTCTTGAGTTAATTCATCTGTCTTAGCTTTAATATCGTTGTTATCTCCTGAGTCTAAGATTGATTTTAAAGCTTCTACTTTTGAACTGATATCAGATTTTTCGGATTCTGAAACTTTGTCGCCTAAGTCTTTGATTGTCTTTTCAACTTGGTAAATTACAGATTCAGCGTTATTCTTTGTTTCAATAGTTTCTTTTTTATTTTTATCTTCTTCAGCATACTTACTTGCTTCGTCAACTTTTCTCTTGATTTCTTCATCGCTCATTTTAGTTGAAGAAGTAATTGTCATAGCTTGTTGTTTTCCAGATCCTAAATCTTTAGCACTTACGTTTACAATACCATTCGCATCAATATCAAATGTTACTTCAATTTGAGGTACTCCTCTTGGGGCTGCTGGAATTTCAGTTAAGTTGAATTGTCCTAACAAAGTATTGTCAGCTGCCATTTCTCTTTCGCCTTGTAGCACTTTGATTTCCACGGATGTTTGACCGTCAGCTGCTGTTGTAAATACTTGAGATTTTTTAGTTGGAATTGTAGTGTTTCTTTCGATTAATTTTGTACATACTCCACCTAAAGTTTCGATACCCAATGATAAAGGTGTAACATCAAGTAACAATAAATCTTTTACTTCACCAGTTAATACACCACCTTGTAATGCTGCACCAATAGCAACACATTCATCTGGGTTAATATCTTTTTGTGGATTTTTACCTATTAATTTTTTAACAGCTTCTTGAACAGCTGGAATTCTTGTAGAACCACCAACTAATAAAACTTTTTCTATATCATTGTGACTTAATCCAGCATCTTCTAATGCTTGTCTTACTGGTTTTAAAGATTCTTCAACCAAGTCAGATGTTAATTCATCAAATTTTGATCTTGTAATATCCATATTTAAGTGAACTGGAGTTCCATTTACTGCAGAAATAAATGGTAAGTTAACATTAGTAGAAACTCTTGTAGATAGTTCTTTCTTAGCGTTTTCTGCTGCATCTTTAAGTCTTTGTTTAGAAGTAGCATCTTTTCTCAAATCCACACCATTTTGTTTCATGAATTCATCTGCAAGATAGTTTAATAATTTTTCATCAAAATCATCTCCACCTAGTCTGTTATTACCACGTGTAGCTAATACTTCGAATACGCCATCTCCAACTTCAAGGATTGAAACGTCGAATGTACCACCACCTAAGTCATAAACCATAACTTTGTGTTGATCAGTTTCTTTATCAATACCATAAGCCAATGCAGCCGCTGTTGGTTCGTTGATTATTCTTTTTACGTTTAATCCAGCAATCTTACCAGCGTTTTTTGTTGCTTGTCTTTGAGAGTCTGTAAAGTAAGCTGGGACAGTAATTACTGCTTCTGTAACTTCTTCTCCTAAATAACTTTCAGTGTCGGCTTTTAATTTTTGCAAAATCATTGCTGAAATTTCTTCTGGAGAATAATCTTTACCATCAATGTTTACTTTGTATTCAGTACCCATTTCTCTTTTAATTGATGTGATTGTTCTGTCTGGGTTTGTGATTGCTTGTCTTTTTGCTGTTTCACCAACCAATCTTTCACCATCTTTAGTGAATGCTACGATTGATGGAGTAGTTCTATTACCTTCTGAGTTAGGAACTATGACTGATTCTCCACCTTCCATAACTGCTACTGCTGAATTTGTTGTACCTAAATCAATACCTATTACTTTACTCATTATAAAATCCTCCTTTTAGATTTTTATCTATATTTAAAATTCTTATTTACTAACTTTGACCATTGCAGGTCTGATGCATTTGTTATTCAAAATGTATCCTTTTTGGAATACTTCTATTATCATATCTGAACCCTTATCACTATCTTCAGTAATAACTGCATGATGGTAATTTGGATCAAATTTATCTGAACAATCTACTTCTTCCAACCCGAAATCTTTTAGTGATAATAGTAGGTTGTCTCTAATTAATTCAACACCGCTAGAGAACTCATCTTTTTCTTCCTTACTATCGATAGCTCTATCTAAATCATCTATTATAGGTAGAATTTTCAAAATTAAAGACTCATTGGCTAATTCAATAGACTGTTGTCTTTCTCTATTTGTTCTATTCTTATAATTGATAAAATCCGCTTGTAATCTTTTTAAAGAGTCTTTTAAATCTTCTATTTCAGAATTTACAACTTCATCTTTGTCGCTTTCGACTTCTCCTTTTACTGACTCATTTTCAGTTTCATTTTTATTTATTTTTTCTTTTTCTAAGTCTTTTTCTCCATTTTTTACATCTTCTGAATATTGATTTTGCTTCAAATTTTCTTCGTTATCTTTCATAATAATCCCCCCTAATAATTAATCCATTAATTCTTCTAGATAATTTAAACATAGCTTCTATTGAAAGTTCATAATTCATTCTCATGGGAGCAACAATAGCTATAACACCGATGTTATTCTTGTTGAAGAAATAAGAACTCTTGATGATTGTGTTTTCAACAAGTGATTGTTCGTTATTTTCATCTCCCACTTTAATGTCCAAGAAATTATCTGAAGAATTCAAAATATTCACTATTTTGTCTTTGTCTTCAAGGTATTCTATTATGGTTTTGACTTTGTCTAAGTCGCTGTATTCACTATATTTGAAAATATTTGATAAGCCTTCAACAGATACATACATTGAAGATAACTTATCTTTTTCATTTTCAATAATATCGGTAATTGCACCTTTAAAAAGATCATTATATTTATATTTTGAAGAAAATTCGTCTAAATTATCATAAACTTCATTTAGATTTTTCCCTAAAAAAAGTTTCTTCAATAGAAAATTAATCTTAATTAATTCATTTGATTCTATGACTTGCTCTGATGAAATCACAGTATGATTTAAGTCACCAGAATCATATAACGTTAATAAAACATAATTATAATCGCTTATTGAAAGTAACTCTATGTGTGATAAATGCATCCTATCTGATTTTTTTAACATAGAAATAACCGGATACTGAGTTATTTCAGAAATAAACTGAGAAGAAGATTTAATCAATTTCTCAGGTTCAACAATTCTTTCATAGGGTTTTCTTATAGACATTAACGAAGAGCTAGAATCATCGGTTTTATAAAGTTTGTCTAGAATATAATCCACATACAATCTGAAAGCTTTTTGCGATGGAATTCTTCCTGATGAAATATGAGATTGAACTAAATATCCCAAATCACCTAAGTCGCTCATTTCATTTCTGATAGTTGCTGGACTGAAACCTATATTATAATTCTTTGACAAAACTCGAGATCCTATCGGCTGAGCAGTCTTTATATAATTGTCTATAGTAGCGAGTAAGATATTAAATTTTCTTTGTGTTAAATTTTCATTCAAGACCTCACCTCTTTTTTGTTAGCAACCTATTACCTTGAGTGATAATAAAATTATACACTACCATTTATACTGTGTCAAGTGTTATACTAAAATATCTACGAAAAAACTATTTGACACGAAAAAGCCTTGATTTGTAAAGCTTATATGGTTGTTGTTTAAAGTTAACAATCCTTTATTAATCCAGTTATCGATTAATTTTTTGTTATTCGTGTATAAATTTATGCCAAATTTTTCAAAGTATTCTTTTAAATCTAATCCATTCTTTAATCTCATATTAGTTATTATGAATTCAAATTCTCTTTTTTCTAAATCAATTTTCTCAGAAAAACTAATAGGCTTTTCATTTTTTATTATTTTGTTTTTGTAATTGGGGTAGAAAAACTCATTTGTATATCTCAGTTGATTTAAATATCCAGATGAAGATAAACCAAATCCGTAATACTGCTCGTCTTTCCAATAAATCTTGTTGTGAATGGATTCAAAATTATCTTTTGCAAAATTAGAAATTTCGTAGTGTTTATAATTTTCTAAACCATTACAAATCTTCATATACATTTCGTATTCTATATCATCATTTCTATTTATGTCTTTATAGTTTTTGTAAAATTTTGTTCCAGGTTCTAATATCATGTTATACCACGACACATGATTTGGTTTGAGTTTTATTATATAATTAAGATCTTTATCCAGAGATTCTAAAGTTTGATTTGGAAATCCAAATATTAAATCAATTGAAATATTATCAATGTAACCTTTAATTATTTCAAATGACTTAAAAACATCTGATACTGTATGCTGTCTTCCTAAAAATTTGTTGTACTGATCATTAAATGATTGAACTCCCAATGATACTCTATCTATACCAACTTTTTTATAGTTTTCAATTTTTTCTTTTGTGACGAACTCTGGATTGCATTCAATAGTAAATTCCTTTAATTGTAAGTTAAAACAGCTATCTATTACGTTATACGTTTTTTCAATATATTTAGAATCCACAAGATTCGGTGTTCCTCCTCCTATATAAATGGTATCTATTCTGTCATTAGGATTATTGTACATATTTATTTCTTTTTGTAATAAATCAAAGTATTCATCAATTCTTTGGTATTGTTTCGTCATTGTTGAAAAATCACAATAATTACACTTATAAGCACAAAAAGGTATGTGAATATAGATTCCTTTCATAACTCCTCCTATAAAAATAAGCCAAACTTTCGCTTGGCTTAACAAATTTAATTTCCTTCATCATATTTTAAGACTGATAAGAAAGCTTCTTGAGGAACATCTACGCTACCTACCGATCTCATTCGCTTTTTACCTTCTTTTTGTTTTTCTAATAGTTTACGCTTTCTAGTTATATCTCCACCGTAACACTTAGCAAGTACATCTTTTCTGTATGCTTTTATAGTTTCTCTTGCGATAATTTTATTTCCTATTGCAGCTTGTACAGGAATTACAAATTGATGTCTTGGTATTTCATCTTTAAGTTTCGTTACTATTTTTCTTGCTCTTTCATAAGCTAAATCTTCGTGAACAATTAATGTTAACGCGTCAACTTTTTCTGAATTAATCATTATTTCTAGTTTAATTAAATCAGATTTTTCATAACCAATTAACTCATAATCCAAAGATGCGTAACCTCTTGTTTTTGATTTTAAAGCATCATAGAAATCATAAATCACTTCATTTAATGGTAATTTGTATTTTATTGTTACTCTTTTTTCATCAAGGTAAGTCATATCTATGAAAGTTCCTCTTTTTCCTTGACAAAGTTCCATAATTACTCCGACATAATCTGTAGGAGTCATGATTTCAGCATGAACAACAGGCTCTTCAACATAATCAATTTCAGTTTCCTTTGGGAAATTTGTAGGATTTTGTATTTCTACTTCAGTTCCATCTTTTTTATGAACTTTATATATTACACTTGGAGCAGTAGCAATGATATCTAAGTCAAATTCTCTATCTAATCTTTCTTGAATAATTTCCATGTGTAACAACCCTAAAAATCCACATCTCAATCCAAAACCTAGTGCGATTGATGTTTCATTTTCAAATGTTAAAGCTGCGTCATTAACTTGAAGTTTTTCTAGTGCATCTCTTACAGAATTGAAATCTTCACCTTCAGCAGGATAAATACCACAATAAACCATTGGTGTAACTTGCTTATATCCCTCCAGAGGTTTATTTACAGGATTGTTTTTATCTGTTATAGTGTCACCTACTCTAGCATCTTTTACATTTTTGATACTGCAGACAACATATCCTACATCTCCAGCGCTAATTTCATCTGTGCTTATCATTCCGGAAGATGTGTAACCACATTCAGTAACTTCAAATGATTTGTTAGTAGACATCATTAAAATTTCAGATCCTGGCTTTATACAACCATCAAAAACTCTGACATAAACGACAACGCCTTTATAAAAATCGTAATATGAGTCAAATATTAATGCCTTTAGAGGCTTATTTTCGTCCCCAATTGGTGCAGGAACGTTATTAACTATATCTTCTAGAACATCTACTATATTTATTCCTTCTTTTGCCGATACTGCAGGAACATTTTCAGCATCTAATCCAATAATATCTTCTATTTCCTTTTTTGCAAAATCAATGTCGGCACTTGGTAAGTCTATTTTATTTATTACAGGTAAAATTTCTAAATTTTGGTCGATGGCCAAGTATACATTTCCTAATGTCTGTGCCTCTACACCTTGCGTTGCATCGACAATTAATACTGCACCTTCACACGCTTTTAATGATCTACTTACTTCATAAGTAAAGTCAACATGACCTGGTGTATCTATTAAATTCAGATTGTATACATTACCATCTTTAGCCTTATAAGATAATTTAATGGCTTTTAATTTGATTGTTATACCTCTTTCGCGTTCCAAGTCCATAGAATCCAAAACCTGTTCACTCATTTCTCTATGAGTAAGCATACCTGTCTCTTCAATCAATCTATCAGCTAATGTTGATTTCCCATGATCTATATGCGCAATTATTGAAAAATTTCTTATGTATTTTTTATCGTTTTTCATTTAAATCTCCTAAATCGAACCAATCTTATCAACAGGATATAACCTAAAGAAAACTACACCGATTATCGAATCTTTATTAATAGGTCCTATGTACCTGCTGTCATTATAATTATCTAATTCTCTATCATCATTTATAACAAAATATTCATCTTTACTTAAAACCCATTTATTGTTGTTTAATTTTTTGGACTGTTGTAGCAGAATATAAGGTTCATATATTCTTTTTCCATTAACAAAAATATCATCATTTATAATTTCCACTGAATCCTTAGGCATTGCAATAACTCTTGCAATATTAGATTCTGAATCCTTCTGATCATAATACTGAACTATATCAGTTTTTTTAATATATCCAGTAATTTTGTTTAATTTGTTAATGAGAACAAAATCTCCAGAAGTTAAAGTGGGACTCATATTTGATGATTTTACTATTTGTGTTTCTAAAATAAAAGTTTTTATTACGAAACATACTACTAAAGCTATAAATATTGCAAATAGCAAATTTGAAAACTTACTATTTAAAAATTTCTTCATACTATCACCATTCTTTACCAACCTATTATAACATAATTTACAATTAATGTTCTAGATTACTTGAAATAATTAATTCTATAGTGTATAATAATAACACTGTTCAAAAATAAAGGAGGGATATTATGGCAAATATTAAATCAGCAATTAAAAGAATTGATGTAACTAAACTTGAAACAGCTAGAAATAAATCTAAAAAATCAGCTATCAAAACTTTCATAAAGAAATTTGAAGCAGCTGTTGAAAAAAACGATAAAGAAGACGCTACTAAATTATTTAATTTAGCAACTAAAAAGATTGACCAAGCTGCAAGTAAGAACACAATTTCTAAAAACAGTGCAGCTAAAAAAATTAGCAGAATGGCTAAAGAATTAAACAAATTAGCATAGAAATAATGTAAAGGATCCATTACATTATTTAAAGGTTGAAGTAAATTCAACCTTTATTTTTTTGCTAAAATTTCGCAAATACTATTTTCTATATAGTACTTAGAATTTAACGTATTTGTTTTTAATGTAGTTTCTATTTCATACATTTTATGAAACGCAAATCTTAACTGGTCATATCTCCAATTTTTCACAAAACTTTGAACTTTATTTAATTCGTATGATGATATTTTTACTCTCTTTGTGATTTCAGTTTGCGAAACTTTCAAACGTAGAAGTTCTTTTATATATAATAAATTTCTAAATAATCTAATAACCATATGAAGTGTTTTAAAAGTGTCTGATGTGTCATTTATAAGTAAATTTAAGTAATATATCGTCTTAGATAAATCTTTTGATGCTATTGAATCTGTTAGATCAAAAATATTTTTATCATACTGATTTATAAGAGAATTCAAATCATGTTCTGTTATTTCATATTTCTCTAAGTTTCTAAACTTATCTAATTCATTATTAACATCAATTAATGTCTTTTCAGAATTTTTTATAAGATAAAGTGAATATTCAATGAAAACATTAACGATATTATTATTAATCTTCTTCCCTTTTAGGTAATTTATTATATAGGCTTTTAATTGATTTCTGTTTAACTTATTGAATTCAATATCTGAGCCATATTTTGTTATTTCTTTTAAAAATTTAGACTTAAATACATTACCGTATGATGTCATGATAATCAAAGTATACTCTGGAATATCTTTTATATAAGGTAATAATTTATCAATACTTTCCTTGTTTTTTGAAATTCCTGTTTTAGTTAAATCTACATCATCGATTAAAATGAGTCTTTTATCACTAAACATAGGAATAGTTTCAGAAGAACTATATATTTTTTCGAAATCTGATAATTCGTACTCATCAAAACTTTGAGCATTGTAGTGCTCTTTTATTAATGAGAGATATTTTTCTATATAAAATTTTTCTTCTCCGTGTATTAAAATTAGATTAGATAACAAATTATTATATAATTTTTGTTTCGCCAATGAAAAATCCATCTTTTGCTCCTCTATTCTTAAAGTAATATAATACGAAAATTGTTGTAATAATTGAATTTTGCTCTTTCACTAAAATATTAAAAATCGAATATTTATCTCTATTAGATCTTATAGTATTAAATATCTTGCTTGAGACAATCTCAATGTTTCCATCTTTATCAGTTCTTTTTATTGGAATATTTAGTTTATTTAAATTATCTAGTGTTTGATGATGTGGGTGTCCATAATCATTTCTTAGACCTACAGAAATAATAGATAATTTGGGATTAACCTTTTTTAAGAAATTTAAATCTGAACTGTTTTTACTTCCGTGATGGGAAATTTTCAACACATCAGATGTTATATCTCCATTTAAAATATTTCTTTCATATTCTCCAGAGATGTCTCCTGTGATTAGTAATGAAATATCATTAACATATACTTTGTAAACTATAGATTTATCGTTCTCTTCATCACTTATGGGTTTATCAATGACTTTGATATAAACATTTCCAATTTTTAGTAATTGATTATTTTGCAGATTTACGTAATCGTTATTTTGATTATACTTGCTTTTTAATATTTTTTCTCCATTAGTTCTTGATAAAACTATTGGATTATAAGATTTGTTAATATTAATCAAATTTTTACTATGATCTTCATCAAAATGAGTCAAGAATACATAATCAAGATTATTTAAACCTATTTTGTGAAGATATTCTACAAGATAAGTTCCAGATTTATCTTCTGATTTGTATGAACCTCCAGTATCTATCATAAAACTTTTAAAATATTGTCTTACAAGTAAGCAATCACCTTGACCAATATCCACAAAGTTTATATGCGTAATAGGATTAAAAATGCTTAAAATTACCGGCATAATTACGCTTATTAAGAACATATTTTTTAAGGTTTGTTTATTAAAGTCGTTTAAAGTTTTAATGTAATGTCTGTTATAAATTGCAAATATTATTATATAATAAACAAAAATCATCAATAGAGAAAAGCTCATAAAACTATGAATTTGTATATTAAATGAATTAATTGTAATGAAGATATAATTTATAATCTTTAAACAAAATTTTATAATTTGAACAAATACATAATTAAAGCTATTAGGTATCATAAGTACAATAGCCGACAATTGTATGATAAGTGTAAAAATAGGTAAAATAATGGTATTTCCAATGATAAAACCAAATGTAAATTCATTAAAAAACCTCAGTTGTATTGGTAATAATATTATATAAACTAAAGTAGAAAGCATCAAATAATTACGTAGTTTGCTATTTTGTTTTTTGAATTTTGGATATAAATATAAAATAGTAAATGTTGCTAAAAAAGAAAAAATAAATCCAACATCAAGTAGATTATATGGATTCATAAGCAAAATTAAGATAGCTGCAATAATTAAATTATTTAAATTATACCGGTCTATCTGCATTTGATTAGATAATTCCACTATAACTAACATAATAAACGCTCTTAATATAGATGAAGGTAGTCCTACTGCATATCCATAAATTGCTATTAAAAACAAAGATAACCAAGAAATAATTTTTCTGTTAATCTTAAAAATACCAAATAATTTATTAAAAATCGTGTATAGAATAATAATATGTAGCCCACTTATTGCAAATATATGACTTATTCCTAATACCTTAACATCATTTTTGTAATCTTCACTCAAAAAATTAAACCCTGTAAATACTGACTTTAAAACAGATGATTCAATATCATTAAAATTTGAATCTAATTTAAAAATTATGTGGTTTAGAATTTTGCTTCTAATACTTAAAAAAAGTGAATTAGACTTTCCTATTATATCAGGATCAGTCCTACAGTATATATCACCATATATATTGCTCTTTAATAAATAAAATTTATAGTTGAACATAAATGGATTACCATTCGTATATGCTTTGTTAACTTTTGATCTTATATTGACAATATCTCCTATATTCAAATCTTTTTTTGTTGTTAATAAAAATTTTATATTATAGTGATTAGTTACCTTTACAATATACTTTTTATTTGATCTGTTTTTATTGATTACTACAGCGTTAATATCTACAAATTCATTATCTTTAATATTTTTGTAATTATCATTAATAATGTTTAAATGAAAAATAGTCAGAAATAATACTAACAGTGAGACAATAAGTTTCTTCTTATCTTTAAATAGAAGCAATCCTGTAACCACTACATCAACTGCTAGAAATATCGGATTGAAATATATGTATAAAATTGTTGTTAAAATTATCTGTATTAAAATTACCGTAGTGATTAACATTTTTCACCTAATTAATAGGAATCACAGCTAATAATCGCTGTGATTCCTTGTATTTTTAATTATTTGCTTAAATTATAAAAAGTTTTTATTCCATCATATACTGCAGTAGATTCTAGCATATCTTCAATTCTTAATAATTGATTATATTTACAGATTCTATCAGTTCTTGATGTTGAGCCAGTTTTAATTTGTCCAGCATTAGTAGCGACAGCAACATCGGCTATAGTAGTATCTTCTGTTTCTCCCGATCTATGAGATATTACGGCAGTGTATCCGTGTCTTTTAGCTAGTTCGATGGCATCAAGAGTTTCAGTTAAAGTTCCTATTTGATTTAATTTGATTAGAATGGAGTTACATACACCCATTTCAATACCTTTTTGTAATCTCTTAACATTTGTAACAAATAAATCATCACCAACTAATTGGATTTTAGATCCCAATTCTTTAGTTAGTTTCTTCCAACCATCCCAATCATCTTCAGCTAATCCGTCTTCAATAGAAATAATAGGATATTTTTCAACTAAGTTTTTGTAATATTCGATCATTTCATCGCTTGTTCTTACTGCATTATCTCCAGCCATATTGTATTTACCATCTTCATAGAATTCACTAGCTGCAGCATCTATAGCAATCATTACATCTTTTCCTGGTTCATAGCCGGCTTTTTTAATAGCTTCAACTATAGTTTGTAATGCTTCCTCATTAGATTCGAGATTTGGTGCAAAACCACCTTCATCTCCTACAGCAGTATTTAATTTTCTAGACTTTAATACATTCTTTAAATTATGAAATACCTCAGTACCGATTCTTAAAGATTCTTTGAAGTTTTCTCCACCTACAGGCATAATCATAAATTCTTGAATGTCTACATTATTATCAGCGTGTTGTCCACCATTTAGAATGTTCATCATTGGTACAGGTAAAGTCTTACCGTTTACTCCTCCAATATATTCAAATAATCTTTGTCCATTTTCATCTGCAGCAGCTTTTGCAACAGCTAAAGAAACACCTAAAATAGCATTTGCGCCAAGTCTAGATTTATTTTCAGTGCCATCTAATTCTATTAGATAATTATCTATTCCAACTTGATCAAACACATCCCAACCTACTAATTCATCTGCTATTTCTAAGTTTACATTATCAACAGCAGTTTCTACTCCTTTTCCAAGAAATCTTTTTTCATCATTGTCTCTTAATTCCACAGCTTCGTGTACTCCAGTAGAAGCACCTGAAGGAACTATCGCTGATCCCATTGCTCCCGCTTCAGTATAAACTTCAACTTCAACTGTAGGATTTCCCCTAGAATCTAAAACTTCTCTTGCATAAATGTCAATTATTGAGCTCATTATTTATTCTCCTTTTTTAATTAAAGATTTACCTGTCATTTCAGAAGGTTTATCTATTTTCATCAATTCTAAAATTGTTGGTGCTATATCAGCTAAGATACCATTATTCAATTTGATATCTTTGTCTGGATATTCTATAAAAGGCACAGGATTAGTTGTGTGTGCCGTGAATGGTCCTCCTGTCATTTCATCGATCAAATATTCACTATTCCCATGATCAGCAGTTATCAAAGCGTGATATTTTCCATTTTTATCTATAGATTGTAATATTTCGTCTAGACATTTATCAACAGTTTCAACGGCTATTTTGTCTGCTGAAATTACACCGGTATGACCAACCATATCCGAATTTGCAAAGTTTAAAATGATTAAGTCGTATATATCTTTATTAATGACATCAACTACATGATTTTTAACTTCTACAGCACTCATCTCTGGCTTAAGATCATAAGTTGATACTTTCGGGGATGGAATTAGTATCCTATCCTCATTTTTGAATTCTTTTTCTATACCACCATTAAAGAAAAATGTTACATGGGCATATTTTTCTGTTTCTGCAATTCTTAATTGCTTTAATCCATTTTCAGAAATAATTTGTCCTAACACATTATTATATCTTTGTTTTGGATAAGCTATTTGGACATTTTGGATAGTTTTATCATATTCTGTCATTGTTACAAACAAAATATCTTTGTATTTTGTTCTTTTAAAACCATCAAAATCATCGTCTACAAAAGCTCTTGTAAGTTGTCTTGCTCTATCTGGTCTAAAATTAAAGAATATAAAAGAATCTTCATTTTCGACTTTTGTTATGTTATCATTTTCATCGACTATTGCACATGGTTCAATGAATTCATCAGTGATATTTTTATCATAACTATCTTGTAAATATTCGACTGGGTCATTATTTTTATTTCCTACTCCATTAGTAATGCAATTATATGCTTTTTCTACTCTGTCCCATCTCTTGTCTCTATCCATTGCATAATAACGACCACAAACAGATGCAATCTTACCTACACCAATTTCTTTTATATCACCTAGTAATTTTTGTAAATCATTTTTTGCAGATGTTGGTGATACGTCTCTTCCATCTGTAAAACAATGTATTACTACATCATAAAAATCTAACTTTTTGCACATTTTAAGGATTGCTACAAGGTGATCATAATGAGAATGAACTCCACCAAAAGAAACCAATCCTAATAGGTGTAGTTTTTTATTTTTTTCTTTAGTTTTTAAAATGATATTTTTTAAAACTTCATTTTCATAAAATTTTCCAGATTCTATGTCATTAGTAATTTTACTTAAATCTTGATAAATTATTCTACCAGAACCAATATTCATGTGTCCTACTTCAGAATTTCCCATTTGACCTGCCGGAAGACCTACTTCATTTCCTGAAGCAATCAATTGTGAATTTGGATATTCACTCATTAGTCTGTCAAAAGTTGGAGTATCAGCTAATTTAATAACATTTCCTGGATAGTCTTTGCCTAATCCCCATCCATCTAAGATGATAAGGATTAATTTGTCTTTTTTATTCTCCATAATTAATTAGTTTAGAAAAACTTTCTGCTTCTAAACTCGCACCCCCTACTAAAGCTCCATCAATGTCTTCTTTCGACATAATATCAGTTACATTTTCAGGTTTTACACTTCCACCGTATTGTATTCTAACTGAATCAGCTAAATCTTTACTATACATTTCTGTCAATAAATTTCTAATAAATTTACACATTGATTGTGCATCGTCACTTGAAGCTGTTTTACCAGTTCCAATAGCCCATATTGGTTCATAAGCGATTACAAGTTTAGATTTTAATTCTTTTTCGCTTATTCCTTTTAAGTCAGATCTTATTTGTGATTCCACAATTTTTTCATGATTGTTAGATTCTCTTTGTTCTAAGTTTTCTCCGCAACAAAGTATTGGTTTAAGTTTGTGAGTTAAAGCTGATATTATTTTCTTATTTAATAGTTCATCATCTTCTTTAAATATAGTTCTTCTTTCAGAATGACCAATTATAACATAGTCCACTCCCAAATCTTTAAGCATATTTGGAGAAATTTCTCCTGTAAAAGCGCCGCTATCTTCGAAATACATATTTTGTGCTCCAGTAGAAATATTTGAATGTTTTAAGGCTTCTGTAAGAGTTTTTAGTGATGTGAATGGAGATATAATGCAAGCTTCGACATTATCAGAAACTCTCAGATTCTTTAAATCATTTAAGAAATGCTTAGTCTCTCCATCTGTCATATTCATTTTCCAATTTCCTGCAACTAATGGTTTTCTCATATTACTATCTCTCATCAATACAATCAATACCAGGTAAAATTTTGCCTTCTAAAAATTCCAAAGAAGCTCCACCACCTGTTGAAACATGTGTTACTTTGTCTTTATTTCCGGATTTTGCAATTGCTGAAGCACTATCTCCACCACCAACAATAGTTGTAGCATTAGATTTTACTAACGAATTTGCAACTTCAAAAGTACCTTTGCTAAATTGTTTGATTTCAAATACTCCCATTGGTCCATTCCATACAATAGTTTTGGACTTTTGTATTTCTTCATCAAAAATCTTTATTGTTTTCGTGCCAATATCAAATCCAGCAATATCGTCTGTAAATTCATCTATACCAATTATTTTTGAATCAGATTCTTCAGTCATTTCTTTAGCTGCCACGAAATCCACTGGCAAGAATATTTTAACTCCTCTTTCTTGAGATTTTTGCAATAGAGATTTTGCTAAATCTAATTTATCTTCTTCAATTAAGGATTTACCGACATTTTTTCCTTGTGACTTAATGAATGTAAATGCCATAGCCCCACCTATTAGTATAGTATCAACTTTATCCAATAAGTTTTCTATAACTCCAATTTTATCAGAAACTTTTGCACCACCTAATATTGCTGTAAAAGGTCTTTGCGGATCATCAAGAGCTTTTCCCATGATTTCTATTTCTTTTTGAACTAAAAATCCTACAGCACTTGGTAAGAACTTAGACACTCCAACGTTTGATGCGTGAGCTCTATGACTGGTTCCAAAAGCATCGTTTACATATAAATCAGCTAATTGTGATAATTCTTTAGAAAATTCTTCATCGTTCTTTTCTTCTTCTTTTCTATATCTTGTGTTTTGAATTAACATAATTTCTTTAGGTTGTAATTGTTTACTTTGCTCAATAACAGAATTATCCACAACTTTATCATTATCAACAAATTTTACTTCTTGACCAATAATTTCAGAAAGCTTTTCTGCAACCGGCTTTAATGTGAATTCAGGTTTTGGTTCGCCTTTTGGCCTACCTAAGTGACTCATTAAAATAACTTTAGCATTATTATCTATTAAATACTTTATCGTTGCGATAGATGCTTCTATTCTATTCGTATCTGTAATAATACCATCTTTAATTGGAACATTAAAGTCTACTCTAACTAATACTCTTTTATTTTCAACATTTAAATCTTTTAGTGTTTTTTTATTCATAGATTAACCTTTCTTTGAAAAGAGTCGATTGCAAAAATATTTTACCATCGACTCTAAATAGTTTTATTATCTTGTAGCTATAATCTTTGCTAAATCAAATACTCTTGAACTATAACCCCATTCATTATCATACCAAGAAGCAATTTTTACCATATTTCCTAAAGCATAAGTCATATCAGCATCAAATATTGAACTTCTTTCATCTCCAATGATGTCTGAAGACACTAATTGATCTTCAGAATATCCTAAGATTCCTTTTAATTCGCCTTCACTAGCTTTTTTCATAGCATTATTGATATCTTCTTTTGTAACTTCCTTACCTAAAAGAACTGTTAAATCAGTAATAGATCCAGTAGGTGTTGGTACACGAACTGCAAGTCCTGTCATTTTACCTTCTAATTGTGGTAGAACTTTACCAACAGCTTTAGCAGCACCTGTAGTTGTAGGAATCATACTTAAAGCAGCTGCTCTTGCACGTCTTAAATCCTTGTGGTGAGCGTCTTGAATGTTTTGATCGTTAGTATAAGCGTGAATTGTTGTCATTAACCCTTTTTCAATTCCAAATTCATCATCTAAAACTTTAGCTACTGGAGCTAAACAGTTAGTTGTACATGATGCATTGGAAATAATATCATCATTTTCTGGATCATATTCTTTGTCATTTACTCCAACTACAATCATTTTAACATCTGATTTACCTGGAGCAGTTAATAATACTTTCTTTGCACCGGCTTTAATATGTTTTGATAAACCTTCTTTGTCTTTAAAAGCGCCCGTTGAATCGATAACTAGATCAACACCTAATTCTTTCCAAGGTAATTCTTCTGGATTTCTGTTATTTACAACAGTTATTTCCCTATCACCAATTTTAATTTTGTCATCCGCTAATACTTCAACGTCTTTTTCAAAAGTACGATAAATTGAGTCATACTTTAAAAGATGTGCATTTGTTTTAAGGTCACTTGTAATGTTCAATGCCACTAATTCAAGATCAGGGTCATTTTTTTGAATTAAAATTCTTGTTACATCTCTACCTATTCTTCCAAATCCACTAATTGCTACTTTCATTTAATCCTCCTTGAAATATTTCATAATACATACTTTTATTATATACCCGTTTAATGTTTTTTTAAATCAAACCTATACTTCAATATGAAGAGTATAATTGGATATATTAGTGCAATGGTCTGATATTCTTTCCAAATTTGATAGAATATCTAAGAAATTAACTCCAATTGTTGAATCACATTCATTGTTGTTAATTCTTTTGATATGATTATGTCTATATTTTTTTTCTAAAAAGTCTACATTATTTTCAATATTTGCGACTTTAGAAGCCAATGATTGATCATTATTTTTAAATGCCATAGTTGAATCTATAATTGCATTTTCTACATTTGTATATAAATCTTTATATTCATCGATAGCTACTTTGCTAAATTCTTTTTCTTCGTCATAAACAAGAGTTACAATTCCACATATATTTTCAACATGATCTCCTATTCTCTCGAGATCATTAAGCATATCTTGCATAATAAAAATTTGTGTATGTTCTTCATCTGAAATAGATTTATTAGATAATTTTACAAGATACTCAACGATATGTTTTTCCAAATTATTAATTCTTTTTTCTTCTGCTAATATTTTTGATCTTAGTTTTTTGTTACCTGTCATAAAGTATTCATCAACATTTTTAAAATTTTGATATACTATATCACTCATTCTAATAACTTCAAGTCTAGCTTGTTCAACCGCAATAGAAGGAGTTTCTAAAATTCTGTCATCTAAATATTGTAAGTCTTTTGCGTGTTCTTCACCTGGAACAATTTTCATAGCAGCTTTAACTAAAAAGTTTGAAACTGGAAGTTGAATTGCAACGTTTATTATATTGAATAAAGTATGATAATTTGCTATTTGTCTTGAAACATTTAATGGAGTTAACATAGATACTATGTTTTGCATCAATTTATTTAAAAATAATAGTACAATTATCGTACCAATTGCGTTAAATAATAAATGTATTATTGCTGCTCTTTTAGCATTTTTCCCTGCTCCTACTGATGAAAGTAAAGCAGTAGTAGTAGTACCAATATTGCCCCCTAATAAAAGAGGAGCTGCTTGATTGATTGTTAATAATCCCTGTTTTCCCAAAGCTTGTATTAAACCAATAGAGGCTGAAGATGATTGTACTGCAGTAGTTAAGAAAAATCCTACAAAAACTCCAATTATCGGTGAGTTTAATTTTAATAAAGCATTTTTAAACCACAATTCTTTAGATAGTGGATTTAATCCATCTCCCATAGTATTCATTCCTATGAAAATTAAACCTAGACCAACAAAGACTTCACCTAGATTTTTTTTCCTATCATCTTTTGCACTCATATATAAAAGTACACCAAAAGCTACAATTAATGGTGCATATTTCGCAATATCAAAAGCGATTATTTGCGCAGTAATTGTAGTTCCGACATTTGCTCCTATAATTACTCCAACAGCTTGATTCAAAGGCATTAAACCTGCATTTACAAAGCCCACAACCATTACTGTTGCTGCAGATGATGATTGTATTACCGTCGTTACTACTATACCTAGTAACACACCTATGTATTTATTCCTAGTTAAAGAACCTACTATCTTTTTTAATTTATTACCTGACGATTTTTGGAGACCTTCACCCATTATTGTCATTCCGAACAAGAAAAGTGCCAACCCACCTAAAACCGGAGTTATAATATCCATAATACCTCCTACTTTAATCCTGGAAAATCTATCTGTCTCAATGCTTCAAATAAAACTATATTGCACGAATTTGCTAAATTTAATGATCTATCAATTTCCATATTCATTGGAATCTTTATAGAATGATCATTGTGCTTAGCTACCAAATCTTTATTTATTCCTGAAGATTCCTTTCCGAACACGAAAAAATCACCATCTTGATATTCAAGCTCATGATAATAATTTGTTGCAAAAGTTTCAACATAAAAAACTCTATCATTTCCTTTAATATATTCTAAAAATTCATTCATATCATCATGAATAACTAAATCAACTTTATCCCAATAATCCATGCCGGACCTCTTTAATAATTTGTCATCTAGTCTAAAGCTAAATGGCCTAACTAAATGTAATCTAGAATTAGTTAGAACACAAGTTCTTCCTATATTCCCTGTATTTGAAGGTTTCTCAGGTTCTAAAAGAACAATATTTATCATATCCACCTCTTTACGATTCTTTAACTATATTTTAATATTCCCATAAAAAATATACCATAAAAGAAATAGTATTTCAATTTTAAAAACGATTAAAATTTTAAAACAAAAAGACCATCAACACAAAATTGTTGACGGTCTATCGATTATAAATATTGTTTTATTTTTTCAACTATTTTTTCTGCTGTAAATCCAAAGTGATCCATTATTTTACTACCTGGAGCGCTCATTCCGAACTCATCTATTCCTATATTTAATCCATTAAGTCCAGTATATTTTTGCCATCCATAAGTTGACAAACATTCAATGCTAACTCTTTTTTCAACATTTTTTGGAATAACAGAATCTTTGTATTCTTGATCTTGTTTGTCGAAAATTTCTTGACACATCATTGATACAACTTGAGCCTTAACTCCTTCTTTTTCAAGAGCCTCACATGCATCTAATGCAAGTTTAACTTCAGAACCTGTTGCTATTATTACTAAATCAGGAGACTCTTGTTTTTTTAGAATATATCCTCCTTTTAAGGCTTGTTCATTAGTTTCTTTTAAATTAACTAATTTTTGTCTAGACAATACTAAAGCTGTTGGTGTTTCTTTATTTTCTAATGCTATCTTGTATGCCATTGATGTTTCAAAGCCATCAGCAGGTCTAATAGTATTAAGATTTGGAATAGTTCTAAGCATTGCTAATTGTTCTATTGGTTCATGAGTAGGTCCATCTTCTCCAACACCAATTGAATCATGAGTCAATATATATAGAACTTGTCTCTTCATTAAAGATGACAATCTCATCGCTGGTTTTAAATAATCTGAAAAAATCATAAATGTAGCGCAATAAGGAATTAAACCACCATATAAACTTATACCATTCGTGATAGCAGCCATTGCGTGTTCTCTAACGCCGAATTGTATGTTTCTTCCGGATCTATTTGTTTGCGTAAATACATCTAAACCATCCATAAATGTTTTATTAGATGGAGCTAGATCCGCAGATCCTCCAACAATATTTAATTGTTTATCTTTTAATCTATTTAATAAAACATGTGAGTATGATCTTGTAGCATCATCTTTTTCGAAGCTAGTAAACTCTTTAGATGTTAAATATTCTTCGTCAATTTCTTTAGATAAGAATTTCATTAATTTATCATAAAGGTCTTTGTGAGTGTGTTTGTAGTCTTCAAACATACTTTCCCATTCAGAATAATATTTTTCCTTTTCTGAAGTTGATTGCACAAAAAGTTCCTTAACTTCTTGCGGAATATAAAATTCTTCTGTAAAGTCTAAGCCTAATTTTTCTTTTAAACTTGGAATGTTTTCTGCACCAATTGGAGCTCCATGCGCTTTTGCAGTTCCTTCAACAACACTTCCATAACCAATTTTTGTTTTTATTTCAATAAATGATGGTTTATCTGTTGTTTTCGCAAGTTCGATAGTTTCTCTTATTTTTTCTATATCATTTCCATCTTCTACAAAATAAGTATCCCAGCCCAACGCTTCATATCTAGCTCTGACATTTTCCGAGAAAATATTTTTTGTATCGCCTTCAATTGTTATATTGTTAGAATCATATAAACAAATCAATTTTGAAAGTTTTAATGATCCAGCTATTGAACTAGCTTCATTAGTTATTCCTTCTTGAAGACAACCATCACCAACAATTGTGTAAGTATAGTTATCAAAAATTTTGTGGTTTTCGGTATTAAATTGGCTGGCCATATATTCCTGAGCAATTGCCATACCAACAGCCATGCTCAATCCTTGTCCTAGAGGACCAGTCGTAGCATCAATTCCTTTTGTATGCAAATATTCTGGATGTCCTGGTGTTAAGCTGTTGTATTGTCTAAATTCTTTTAAATCATCAACAGTTATTCCAAATCCAAATAAATGTAAAAGTGAATATAACATTGCAGACCCATGTCCAGCCGATAAAATAAATCTGTCCCTATTTATCCAATCGCTGTGTTTTGGTGAAAAATGCATTATGTCATTAAATAATGTAAATGTCATAGGGCTTGCACCTAAAGGAAGTCCAGGGTGGCCTGAATTCGCTTTTTGAATCATTTCTACAGATAATAATCTAATAGTATTAATAGCTAATTGTTTTTTGTCCATATCATTCTCCTCTATAAAATTCCAATGTTATTATATCACATTATTTAATCTACTTTAATGAGTATTTGCTTCCAATATCCACAACAATTCCCAACAATTCCATTTTTGTTAAACTCATCAATACATCAGATATATCTTCATTTAATTTTATAGAAATTTCATCTGGTGAATTGGCCTCAATTTTCAATAAATTATATATTTTACGTTCTAAATCATTCAAATCAAAACTTAATTGTGGCTTTTCTATATATTTATTTTGAAATTCAGGGATTTGAGTTATAATATCCAAAACGTCGGTTAATATGTAAGCTCCATCTTTTATTAATTGATTAGTTCCAGTTGAATATACTGAATTAATATTTCCGGGAACTGCAAATATATCTCTACCTTGAGACAAGGCATAAGATGATGTGATTAATGTACCGCTTTTCTCTTTTGCTTCAATAACGACAGTTGCAAGTGATAAACCAGAAATAATTCTATTTCTAAATGGAAAATTATATGGCAATGGTGCTATTCCAAAAGGATATTCGCTCATAATTACTCCGTTATGTGATGAAATCATATCTTGAAACACTCTATAATTGCTCCTGGGATATACTTGATCTATTCCACACCCTAAAACTCCAATTGTTTTATTATTATTTTCAAGAGAAGTTTGATGAGAAATTTTGTCTATGCCAAGAGCCAATCCACTAACAACTGGTATTTTATATTGTGATATTTCAGATACAAATTTTTTACATGCATAAGATCCATATTGACTACATTTTCTAGCTCCGACAAATGAAACACAATTATTGAACTCTTCAGTCAAATCACCTTTATAGTACAAAGTATATGGTGCATCATCTATTTCAAGTAATTTTTTCGGATATTTTGAATCACCGTATGTAGTAAATTTTATACTGTTTTTCCATAATTTTTCTTTGTACAAATTTATATCGAATTTTTTCATATTTTTTAGAATAAATTCGTAAATTTTAGGATCTACTTCTAAAAGTTTTTTTGCATTATCGTAGATAATATCCTCTAATGAGCTATAATTTTCAAGAATTGGACCTATCCAATTATAATTCGTGTTCAAACTACTTAAAAATAATAATAAATCTGAATCCATAATTTACCCCTTTTCTTTACATATAGAATACCATTAATATATATTTTTTTTCAATAAAAAAAGTCGACTATCATAAAATAATCGACTAATTTTTAATAGATTACAACTGGCATTCCATTTTCAGCCGAATTGAAAATTGTACGAACATGATTTATAGGAGTATTTATACAACCATGACTTCCAGCACCATTAAAGATTTGTCCACCGTAGGCGGCCCTTCCCTTTGTATCGTGAATTCCTACACCAGTATAGTCAATTTGCATCCAATAATCTACATGAACTTTATATTTTGATCCGTCTGGATTAAATCCTCTTAAAAATCTATCAGTTTCTTTTGACCAAATTTCAAATAAGCCTGTTGGTGTTTCATGGTCAATTGATGGATCTCCTGTAACAACAGGTGTGTCTAATACTAGTTTACCATCTTTAAAATACCACAAATGTTGTGCTCCCAAGCTTATTTCAATATAGCTTTTTCCAAGAACTCCATTATTTCGGCTTCTTCTGCTATATACTAAATCACTATCTATGGTTTTACCATTTTTTAAAGCATCTGTAATCATAGCTACTGTTTGTTTTTTGTTAATTTCATTTCCAAAAACTTTTGCTTTAACTTTTATGGATTTACCATTATGAGTTGTAAAATCAAAATCTTTCCCAACAACTTCAAATTTTTCTTTCAAGTCATCTACAAAAATTCGAACTTTTTTATCTTCAAACTTATAATTTTCATCTAAGAAAATAGAATTATCTTCTATTTTTTGTGATTCTCCGTTTGGCAATTTTAAGGTAATAGAAGCTTTTGCAATATTTTCAAGTTCTTTTTTGTTTGGCTCCAATGATTTTTTTGTAACTTGAGGATTAATATATTCTGAAGATAATTTGATTTCATCCTTGTGTTCATTAAATCCTTTTATTACGGATTCACAAACTTTATCCAAATCAAGCTTATTACCTAATTCTTCAGGTTTGATTATTGCTTTTTTGTTTTCAAAAATCAATTGGGCGTTTTTTGGTTCTTTGATATTTTTAAATAACTCACTATTTTTTAAGGTTTCTTTTAATTTATTAGAATCTACACTTTTCTTAACTTTTACATCTGTTTTTATTCCTTTAATAAGTTCAACTGGCCACAAAAAACCATGTTGCACATAGGTTTGATTTTCCAAAGCAACTTGTTTTAAACCCGCTTGTGAATTATTCAATGCAACAGTTTTATTATCTCTTCCGATAATTGATGTGGTTTGTTCATCAAAAATATTTTTAACATCAGAAATTTTTCTTACACCTAAATTTTCACCATTAATTTTTGCGTTAGGATAAGTCATGAAGCTAAAAAATATTGAAACCAATATATAAATACCTAAAAGAATTGATACAACCCAAATCCATGAGTGTGATTTTTGTGATTCTTTCAGTTTATAAATACTATTATTTTTTGAAGACTCATTATTTACTTGACTAGTTTTATTGTCTTCATATTTTTGTAAATCATCTTTCAATTTATCACCTTCTATTAATTATTTCTGTACCTAGAATGATATCATAAATACACAACACTAGTAAACATTTATATTAAATTATACTTTTTCTATAATCTATACTTAATTAAATTTGTGATAATTTTAAATAAAATAACAAAGATTTGCTTTAAAATTGTAAAAAATGATGTATAATTAAATTGATGATACATTAAAGGGGTGAATTATGGAAAATATTAATCTGGTAGTTTTATCAGATTCTACCGGGGACACAGGTGATCAAATAGCAAGAGCCGCTTTAGCTCAATTTGATATTACTTGTGAAAATGCTAAATTTCACTTATTTGGACATATCCGATCTATCGAGCATCTTAATTCTACATTACAAAAATGCTTAGAAATGGATAATATTATTATATATTATAGTTTAGTTGAAGAAAGTTTAATTGATAGTTTAAAGAAATTTTGTGATATGAATAATCTCATATCGGTAGATATTTTAACTCCATCAATTGTAGCCATCCAAAGGCTAACCAAACGATCTCCAGCAACAAATCCAGGTGCATTACGTAAACTTGACGAACATTATTTTAGAAGAATTGATGCAATTGAATTTGCTGTAAGATATGATGATGGAAAAGATCCAAGAGGAGTCGCTAGAGCTGATATAACGATTATTGGTGTTTCTAGAACTTCGAAAACACCATTATCTATGTATCTTGCAAATAAGCATTACAAAGTTTGCAACATTCCACTTGTACCAGAGTCACCAGTCCCAAAGGAACTTTTTGAAATCGAACCAAAAAGAGTCATCGGTCTTACTAACTCTCCTGATAAGCTAAACAAAATCAGAAAAGAAAGACTAAAATCTATGGGATTGCCAACTGAAAGTACATACTCTGATTTGGGTAGAATACTTGACGAATTAGATTATGCTGAGAAGGTAATGAAGAAAATCGGATGTCCTATTATAAACGTTTCTGACAGAGCAATTGAAGAAACGGCAGAAGTTATTATCAGACATCTAAAAAAAATGAATGATTAAAAAGGAGTTTTTTAAATGACAGAAAAATATGTTTACAGTTTTAAAGAAGGTAATAAAGACATGCGAAGCCTTCTTGGTGGAAAAGGTGCCAACTTAGCCGAAATGACTAATATGGATATACCTGTTCCAACAGGATTTACTATTACTACTGAAGCTTGTAACAAATTTTATCAAGAAGACGAAAAATTATGGGATGGATTATTTGAAGAAATCAAATCTCATATTGAAGAAACAGAAAAAGAATTAAACAAGAAATTTTCCGATGAAGAAAATCCTCTACTGTTTTCTGTTCGTTCTGGCGCTGTAATATCTATGCCAGGTATGATGGACACAATCTTAAACCTAGGTTTAAATGATAAATCTGTTATCGGTTTAGCCAAATCAACAAATAACGAAAGATTCGCTTATGATTCTTATAGAAGATTTATTCAAATGTTTTCAGATGTTGCAAGAGAAATTCCTAAAGTATTATTTGAAAACGAATTAGATAAAATAAAAGAAGAAAAAAACGTTACAGATGATACAGATCTTGATAGCGAAGATTTAAAGAAAATTGTTGAAAAATTCAAACAAATCTACAAAGAAGAAATGGGCGAAGATTTTCCACAAGACCCTATCGATCAATTGAGATATGCAATAGAAGCAGTTTTTAGATCTTGGAATAATCCTAGAGCCAAAATTTATAGACAATTAAACGGCATCGATGATAAATTAGGTACTGCAGTAAACATTCAATCAATGGTATTCGGTAACATGGGAAATACATCTGGAACAGGTGTTGCATTCTCAAGAAACCCTGCAACTGGTGAAAATAAATTATTTGGTGAATTCTTAATGAATGCACAAGGTGAAGATGTTGTTGCTGGTATAAGAACTCCTCAACCAATCAGTCAATTACAAGACGTTATGCCTGAAGTATATGAACAATTCCATTCTATAACTAAAAGATTGGAAGAACACTATAGAGATATGCAAGATCTGGAATTCACAATTGAAAATTCTAAATTATATTTACTTCAAACTAGAAACGGAAAAAGAACTGCTATCAGTGCATTAAACGTTGCAGTAGATCAAGTAAATGAAGGTTTAATTTCAAAAGAAGAAGCTATCTTAAGAATAGAACCAAATAGTTTAAATCAACTCCTACACCCTACTTTTGATCAAAAAGAATTAGAAAATGCTGAAGTTATTACAAAAGGTTTAGCTGCTTCACCTGGAGCCGCTAGTGGTCACGTTTATTTTAGTGCTGAAGATTGTAAAACAGCTGCATCTAAGGGCATTAAATCAATATTAGTTCGTCAAGAAACATCTCCTGAAGATATCGAAGGAATGATTAAAGCCGAAGGTATATTAACTGCAAGAGGAGGTATGACATCTCACGCTGCAGTAGTTGCTCGTGGAATGGGTGCATGTTGTGTAGCAGGTGCTAGTGAAATAAGAGTAGACGAAGAGAACAAAATAATAAGAGGTAAAAATATCGAAATCAAAGAAGGAGATTTGATTTCATTAGATGGTAGTACTGGATATGTTTATAAAGGAGAAATTTCTAAAGTAAGTCCACAACTTACTGGTAACTTTGCACAATTTATGCAATGGGTTGATGAAATTAAAAGATTAGGCGTAAAAACAAATGCTGATACTCCTAAAGATGCACATCAAGCAAAAGAATTTGGTGCTGAAGGTATAGGATTAACAAGAACTGAGCACATGTTCTTCAACGAAGAAAGAATTCCAATCGTTAGACAAATGATTCTCTCAAACACTACCGAAAGAAGACAAAAAGCTCTTGATAAATTAAGACCTTTCCAAGAAGATGACTTCTATAATATATACAAAGAAATGGGAGATTTGTCAGTTACTATTAGACTTTTAGATCCACCACTTCATGAATTCTTACCAAAAGAAAAACATGATATTGAAGAATTAGCGAAAGAAATGGATTTAACTTTTGATGAAGTAAATGATATTATTTTAGAACTTCACGAAGTAAACCCAATGCTTGGACACAGAGGTTGTAGACTAGCTGTAACTTATCCAGAAATTTATAGAATGCAAGCAAGAGCAATTATTAGTGCTGCTCTAAAAGTTAAAGAAGAAACTTCACATGAAATAGTTCCTCAAATTATGATTCCGCTTGTTGGAGAAAAGAGAGAATTAAAATACGTTAAGGATCAAATAATTGAAGAAATCAATCAAGTATTTGAAGAAAAAAATCAAAAATTAGATTATGAAATTGGTACTATGATTGAAATCCCAAGAGCATGTTTAATGGCTGATGAAATTGCCGAAGAAGCTGATTTCTTCAGTTTTGGTACAAATGACTTAACTCAAATGTCTTTTGGTTTCTCGAGAGATGATGCTGGTAAATTCTTATCAGAATATAAAGAAAATAAAATCTATTCAAGAAGTCCTTTTGAAAGATTAGACCAAGAAGGTGTTGGTCAGCTAATCAAAATTGCTATTGAAAGAGGTAAATCTTCAAATCCTGATTTGCACGTAGGTATTTGCGGTGAACATGGTGGAGATCCTGAAAGTGTTGAATTCTGTCACAGAATTGGATTAGATTATGTATCTTGTTCCCCATACAGAGTTCCAATCGCAAGATTAGCAGCAGCTCAAGCAGCAGCAAGAGAAAAATTAAAATAATTAGGTTAATTAGATAGAGTAAACATGTTTACTCTATCTTTTTTTTGATTTCTAATAACTTATTATAGAAACAATTTGTGGTATAATGTATGAAGTTAAGGAAGTGATAAAATGGCTTACGAAATGATTACACTTAGTAGTGAAGAACATGATAATTTTGTTAAAAACCATAAATATGGAGAATTAAATCAAATATATAAATGGCAATTTGTAAAAAAAGGATGGATTGGAAAAAATATTGGAATTAAAAAAGACGGCAAACTTGTTGGTGCATGTTTAATTTTATTGAGAAAACTACCGGTTCTTCCCTATTATTTTGCTTATGCTCCAAAAGGACCTGTGATTGACTATGAAAATAAAGATGATTTAAAATCGACTATCCAAATTTTAAAGGATTTTTGCAAACAAAACAAAGTTTTTTCTTTGAAATTTGACCCTAAAGTTTCTGTGGAAATTGATGGATTAATTGACTACTTAAAAGAACTTGGATGTTACCATCATGGTTTAAAAAAAGGGTTAGAATATAATCAACCTAGATATTATATGATAACTGATATAGATAAATCTGAAAAAGAAGTCTTGAATTCTTTTCAATCTAGAACTAAAAGTGTTGTAAAAAAATCTTTAAAAAATGGACTTGTATGTAAAAGATGCGACAAGAATGAATTATCTAAGTTTTCAAAATTAATGGAAATTACAGCTAAAAGAGATGAATTCAATCACAGAAGTCATGAATATTTCGAGAATTTATATGATGTTTTAAATCCAGATGATGATTGTGAATTATACCTAACTAAGCTTATTCCATCAAGTGTAAAAAAATCAAATGAAGATGAATTAGATCAAATAGATAAACAAGAGCTAAAAACTAAAAATAAATTGGAAAAAGATATAACGGAAGAAAAAAAGAATAATTTCTTAAAAGAACTAGATGTATTAGATAATAGAAGAAAAAGATGTAAAGATTTAATCGAGCAAATGAATGGATACATCGAAAATGATGTTGAGGAAATTGTATTATCAGGAGCATTATTAACATTTTGTGGAAAAAAATCATACTATCTTTACGGAGCATCTTCAAATGATTTCAGAGATTTAAGTCCAAATTATTTAATGCAATGGACTATGATGAAAAGAGCTATAGAAAAAGGATGCACATCTTATGATTTCGGTGGAGTATCAGGTTATACTCCGGAAGATAATGTAGAAGACCATGAAGCTGGATTATATGAATTTAAGAAAAGATTTGGCACTGAAATGTTAGCTACAATTGGAGAGTTCGATATAGTATTTAATAAATTTATAAATAAATTATTTGAATTTGCGCTAAAACACAGATAATATAAAAACTAGGATTGATATAATAATCAATCCTAGTTTTTTAATCCAATAAATATTTTAATTTATTTTTGTAAACTTTTCTGTAAAATACAATAAACAAGCTAATTCCCTTACATATAACAAGTGAAGATATAATTACCCATATCCATTCAATTCTCAAGTTATTATACATAACCAGAAGGGACAATGGAATTCTGATGAAATTAAATATAATTCCGTTTATAGAAGGATACTTAGTTAATGAAATTCCATTCAAAAATCCAGTAGTAGCTATTTCTACACACATAAATATTTCAGAAATTGATAATATTCTTAAATACACTACCCCAATATTTAAAGTATCAGGATCATCTGGAATAAATAGCTTAAATAATTGAGGAGCAAAAGTGAATAAGAATATAGTTGTGAATATTCCTATACCAACACATATCTTCATACCTTTTTTGTATCCTTCCATTACTCTGGAATAGTTTTTCGCTCCATTATTTTGAGCAATAAAGGTAGATAATGCAACACTGAATCCACCTACAGTTAACCATGTAATAGATTCTATTTGATTGCCTATTTTTTGTGCAGCTATAGCTTCTTTTCCCCAATGAGCTATAATAGCAGCCATTATTATAGAAAACGTCGCAAAAAGGCATTCTTGGAGGGCTATAGGAAATCCTAAATTAAAAAGTCTCTTTGCATAAATTAAATGCATTTTTTCTTTCAAGTATTTGAAATATTCAAATCTAACTATCATAAACATAATACATGCTGACATTTGAGCGATAAAAGTGGCAAGGGCGGCCCCTTTTATTCCCATTGGGTTTATAAAACCAAATCCAAATATCAAAATAGGGTCTAACACTATATTAATTCCTAAAGCAATTGTGTTTATTATAAAAGGAATTTTACTTTCCCCTTGTCCATTTAATATTCCTGTTAGAACTGGATTTATGAAGTTAAAAAATATTGAAGCTACAAAAAATCCGTAATACTCAAATGCTAGTTTTGTGACCGATTCATCCAGATTAAAGAAATGTATTATTTGTACTTTAAATAAAATCATTAATAAAATAAATACAAATCCAACTATTAATGCAAATTTTATCGCATTAGATATGTATTTTTGTACAGAATCCATATCCTTTTTACCAATGCAATCTGCTACAGATATTTGTGCACCTACGCTTAACATCATACATATCGCATAACTCAACCATCCAAAAAACCCTACAGTTCCAGCCGCAGCTACTGATTCTATAGACAATCTTCCCAACCAAAATAAGTCCATCAGATTATAACTCATCTGTATAAAAGATGTTGCCATAATTGGTAATGATAAGCTTATTAATTCCTTATAAATATTACCTTCAGTAAGATTTCTAGTTTTCAATTAACACCATCCTTTATATATTATCTCTTAATTTTATCAAGTCTTCTTTAGTAAAATTGTATTTTTCATGGCAAAAATCACATACCAATTCAGCCTTTCCATCCTCTTCAATCAATTCATTTAACGTTTCTTTTCCCAATGAAATCAAAGATCTTTCAACTCTATCTCTATTGCAATCACATAAATATTTTACTTCTTTTTCCACCAATAATTTTAAATCAAAGTCTGCAAAAAATTGATTTAAAACGTCAAAAGGATTTTCATGATTTACAAATAGAGAAGAAATTGGTGGGAAATTATTAATATCTTTTTCCAATTTATCAATTAATGATTCATCATATCCTGGCAATGCTTGAATAAATAATCCTCCAGCGCTTTTTATCGATAAATCAGTATCTACCAAGACACCTAAAGCCACAACTGTTGGTCTTTGATCAGATTGATAGAAGTAATTACTAAAATCTTCAGCTATTTCACCACTAACTAAACTAGTTTGACCTATATAAGGTTCCTTTAATTTAAAATCTTTTATAACAGTAAGTAGACCATCATTTCCTACAAAATTACCAACATCCAATTTTTTATTAGATTTTGGTGGTAAATCAACTTCTGGATGACTTACATAACTCTTTACCTCTCCTCTACCGTTAACTGTAGAAATTAACATTCCACCTGGTCCGTTTCCTTGTAAATTTAATGTAATATTGTGTTTGTCATTTTTTAATTCGTGACTCATAATTGACGCCATAGTACTTAATCTTCCCAACGCAGCGGATGCTGTTGCTGATGTATTATGAATATCTCTTACTGATTGTACTAACTCCGTAGAATCTACAATTATAAATCTAAATGATTCTGTAGAATCGGTAGCAATATATAATTTATTTATCATATAACCTCCAAATAAAAAACCCCCTAAAAAGGGGCATATTAATAATATTTTATTATAATTTTTTTACATTACAAGCTTGAAGACCTCTAGGTCCATCGGCGATATCAAATTCAACTTCTTGATTTTCTTCTAGTTTTCTATATTCGCCGTTATCTTCCAATGCAGTATAATGCACAAACACATCTCCATGATCTTCTGTTGAGATAAATCCGAAGCCTTTTGTAGCATTAAACCATTTTACAGTCCCTTTTGTCATATTTCCTCCAATATTTAACGTAGTTTTCATTTACTATATTAATATAACATACACAATAAAAATATACAACGAAATAATTATCGTTACCTAATAACATATAAATAATGCACGTTGGGTACAATTATTAAGAGTTTTACCTGTATCAAAATCTATTATTTTAACAGTATTAAATCCACTGTTGTACAACATAAATCTTAGTGCATCCAAACTATAAACTTTTTCTGTTTGAGTTTCCCTAATCCTTTGATAAGAATTATCCTGATTTTTCACAAAAAAGTCAATATAAAAATCTATCAAATTATCTTCTTCGTAATATTGATTAACCCAAGTATAAAAAATATCCTCATATTCATACACAAAGTGATTGTTACCCATTACTTCTATTAGCTTATAAGGAGTGTTTACATCAAACATAAACACTCCTGTACAATTTTCATTAATATTTGAGAACAAATTCTGTAGTTTTTCTGAGTCTAGTATATAGTTTATTGTATCTAAAATAGAAAAAATAAAATCATAATTTTTTGTTAGCTCTAATTGACATAAATCCCCATTAATAATATTGATATTAGAAAATTTATCTGCACAAATTTTCAACATTTCTTTACTAAGATCCACTCCAGTATAATTAATTGAAGAGTTATAGAAGTATTTTGTCATATTTCCACTACCGATTCCTAACTCAAGAATAGATTCTGGTTTTATGTCTAATTTTTTTAATTCTTTTTTGATAACTTCAGAATACTCTTCATAATCAATATCAAAAGTTAATTTATCATAAATATACGCAAATTCTTTATACATCTTGATTCCAAATGAAAATGTAAGGTATATTTCGATATGATGATTTATAGTTCAAACCATAACCAACTATAAAAACATCATCAATTTCAAAACCAACGTAATCAGCGTTATATTCAACTTGTCTTCTGCTTGGTTTATCTAGCAATACACATGTTTTTACACTTTTTGGATTTTTTTGTTTAATATATTCCAAAGTATTTACGATTGTATTTCCAGAATCAATAATGTCATCAACTATTAACACATCATAGTTTTCTAAATTTTCTCTTACATCAGTAAGGATTTTTACTTTACCTGTTGATTTTTCAGCGTCTTCATAAGAAGATGTAGTCATAAAATCAATACAAATTGGCATATCTATTTGTCTAACCAAATCAGACATGAACATAAAACTTCCTCTAAGAAGAGATACTACACATAAATTCTTATCTTTGTAATCTTTGGTAATTTGAGCACCTAATTCTTTAACTTTTTCTTTAATTTGTTGTTCACTTAATAATATTTCTTCTTTCATTATTCACCCCTGTATTTGAACTATTTACATTCTCATCTATCTTTTTTTCAATCTTCTCTAATAATACTAAAATTTTATTTAAAGTATATTGTACGCTGACCAACACCATAATCAAAACAAAACCAAATATGATTTTGAATTTCATTACATATTTTCCTTAATAGAACTAATAGAATTATTAATATCGTCAATTAAATGTGAATATTTTTCGACTTTTTCTTTTTCTTTCTCTACAAGAGCTTCAGGAGCCCCTTTTAAGAATCCTTCATTGTTAAGTTTTGATTCCGCTCTCTTTAATTCTGATTTAGCTGTATTTAATTCTTTTTCTAGTCTTTCTAATTCTTTAGAATAATCAATTAAATCATTCAATGGAATAATGATTTTATAAGAATCTTTAACAATTACAATATTATTATCTTCTGATATATCTTCGTTAACCTTATATTCGTTTATAGAAACGCTTGATCTAAATAGTGACTCTAGTTGTTTAAAATCTTCCTCTAAGCTCTTATCAGATGTCAATATATATATATCAGATTGTTTTTTAGGCGCAATATTCATTTCTTGTCTTGAATTTCTAATACTAATTACAGATTCAACTAACTTGTCAATAATTTGTTCTTCGTTTTTATATGATTTTGTTTCAGAATATTTTGGCCATGTTTCGTTAATCAACATATCATTTTTATTAGGAAGATAGCTATATATTTCTTCTGTGATATATGGCATAAATGGATGTAATAATTTTATTACATTAGTCAACGTATAAATCAAAACTGAGATTGCAGATTCTTTTAAAATAGAATCATCTCCATAAAGTCTTGGTTTAACTAGTTCAATGTACCAATCACAGAATACATTCCAAGTAAAATCATATATTTTTTCAGCTGCTATACCAATTTCATATTTATTTAAATTAGTAGATACTTCATCAATGACATCATTTAAGCTTGATATAATCCACTTGTCTTCAATTTGTAATTCGACATCATCGATGTTTTTAACATCATCTTCTACATTCATGAAAACAAATCTGGATGCGTTCCATAATTTATTGCAGAAATTTCTATTCGCTTCTACTTTTTCCATGTAGAATCTTGAATCATTTCCAGGGGTATTACCAGTGATTAACGCAAATCTTAACGCATCTGCTCCATATTGATCTATAACTTCTATAGGATCAATACCATTTCCCAAAGATTTTGACATTTTTCTTCCTTGAGAGTCTTTAACTAATCCTGTCAAGTAAACATCTTTGAAAGGAACTTCCCCCAAATTATAAAGTGAAGAGAATACCATTCTAATTACCCAGAAGAAAATAATATCGTATCCAGTAACTAACACATTTGTAGGGAAGAAATATTTCAAATCTTCTGTTTCGTTTGGCCAACCTAATGTTGAAAATGGCCATAACGCAGATGAGAACCATGTATCCAAAGTGTCTGGATCTTGAGTATATTTTTCAGGGTCTGGATTTTTTCTTGCAACTACAACTTCACCTGTTTCATTATGGTAATAAACAGGAAGTCTATGTCCCCACCATAATTGGCGAGAAATACACCAATCTCTAATGTTTTCTAACCAATTTACATAAACTTTTTCGAATCTTTTTGGAATAAATCTAATTTCTTCATTTTTATAAGCGTCTAAAGCTAATTTTGCTAACTTATCCATCTTAACAAACCATTGTTTACTGATTAATGGCTCAACAGTAGTATGACATCTTTCACAATGACCTACAGCATGTTCATGTTCTTTTACTGAATCTAGTTGTCCGATTTTTTCCAAATCTTCGATAATTAATTTTCTTGCTTCATATCTATCTAATCCAGAATATTTACCATATCCTTCAACAATCTTTGCATCCTCATCAATTACAACACATTGACCTAGCTCATGTCTTGCACCTACTTCAAAGTCATTAGGATCATGTGAAGGAGTAATCTTAACAATTCCAGTTCCAAATTCCATATCCACATAGCTATCAGCAATAACTTTAATTTCTCTATTAACTAATGGTAATATCAAAGTTTTTCCAACAATGTCAGTATATCTTTCATCATCTGGATTTACAGCGACTGCCAAATCACCCAACAATGTTTCTGGTCTAGTAGTAGCTATTACAATATAATCATCAGAATCCTTGAATTTATATCGAATATTCCAAAAATGTCCCGATTCATCTTCGTGGACAACTTCTATGTCGCTTATTGCAGTATGACAATTTGGACACCAATTTACAATTCTGTCACCTTGGTAAATCAAATCATCATTGTACATTTTTATGAATACTTCTTCTACTGCTTCTGTTAAATTGTCATCAAGAGTAAAAGCTTCTCTACTCCAATCACAAGATACTCCTAATTTTTTTAATTGATTTTTGATATTTCCACCGTATTCACGTGTCCAGTCCCAAGATGCTTCCAAAAATCCATCTCTACCTAAAGATTCTTTGGATTTTCCTTCTTCTTTTAATTTACTTACAACTTTTGCTTCAGTTGCAATACTAGCATGGTCTGTTCCTGGAACCCAAAGAGCACTATATCCATCCATTCTATTTTTTCTAATCAATATATCTTGAATAGTGTTATTTAACGCATGTCCAAGGTGTAAATTACCTGTTACATTTGGTGGTGGCATTACAATTGTAAATGGTTTTTTATCATTATCAATAACGCCTTTGAAGTAACCTTCATTTTCCCAAATTTTATATATCTTATCTTCAAAATCTTTTGGATTGTAATTTTTTTCTAAATTTTTCATAATTCTCCTAAATTTTATTTAAAATATGGATTGTATTTCTTTTCGTCACCAATATTAGTTTCTGGTCCGTGTCCAGGATAAACTTTTATATCATTATTTAAAAGTTTTAGCTTTTCAACACTATTTTTAATGTCTTCAAAACTTGCAGTTGGCAAATCATATCTACCTATTGAATTCTTGAACAACATATCTCCTGAAAACATTACATCCTTGTAAATATAGCAACTAGAGCCATAAGTATGACCTGGAGTTTCTAAAACTGATATTTTAGAATCATTAAACTCAATTGTATCTCCTTCTTTTACATAATAATCTGCTTTTAAAGTAATTGGATTTCCAACTTTTCTTGTATAATTTTTTTCAGGATCTTCGAGTAAATCTTTTTCTTTTTCTGGAGCGTAAATAACTGTATTTAGCTTATTTTTTAATTCTTCAGCTGCAAATATATGATCAAAATGACCATGTGTAATCAATATAAATTGTATTTCTAAATTACGATTTTTGATATATTCACAAATATCATCAGATTGTGCACCTGGATCCACAACAAAACATTTATTATCTTCCGATAAAATGTACATGTTTTCTCCATATTTTGTAGTAACTATTTTGTCTAATGTCATTATTCACTCCTACTATCTATAATTATCGTAACTGGTCCATCATTTGTAAGTGATACCTTCATATCAGCTCCAAATTCCCCAGTTTGAAAAGGTACATTTTCTTTTTTTAACTTTTCAATAAACTTTTCGTATAAATCTCTAGCAAATTCTCCTTTGGCACATTTATCAAATGATGGTCTATTCCCTTTTCTAGTACTTGCATACAATGTAAACTGAGAGACAAGTAAAATTTCATAATTTAAATCTTTAATTGAAAGATTAAGCTTATCTTCTTCATCAGAAAATATTCTTAAATTAACAAGTTTTCTGATGCAATAATCAATATCCTGTTCATTATCTTCCCTATGAATTCCTAATAGTACTAAAAAACCATCTTTAATTTCACTTTTTGTTGTACCATCTATTTCAACTTTTGCTTTATTAACTCTTTGAACTAATAATTTCATTATGAATTCACCCTAAAAACGTCTATAGTTCCTTTAATATTTTTAATTCTAGCAATTACTGTATCGATCTGAGAACTAGAACTAATTTCTAATATTATATTAATCGTTACTGTTTTATCTTTATTTGTTCTAGTGTTAAATGTTTTAATGTTTAATTTGCACTCACTTATAACTTTAGTTATATCAGCAAGATAACCGACATTACTAAAAGATATTATTTGAAGTTCAACTTGATAATTATGATTGATTAAATTATTGCCCCATCTAACTGTGATTAATCTATCTTTGTCATTGACTGATTTTACATTGGAACAATCTCTTCTGTGAACACTAATTCCTCTACCTCTAGTAATGTAGCCGACTATTTCGTCACCAGGAATTGGGTTACAACATTTAGCAAGTTTTATTTCTACATTATCAATTCCATCAATGACTACTCCACTTTCTTTTGGCTCTTCATTAACAAAATCGACATGATTTGGTTTATTTACAACTTGGTCTGTTTCGTAATAGTCTTTGTGGTATTCCTTTAGCTTAGGAATAACTTGCGTAACCCTTGTAGATCCGTAACCAATAGCAGCGTACAAATCATCAATAGATGAAAAGCTTAATTTACTTGCAATTTCTTCAAGCCATTCTCTTTTTAGTAATTCATTGAAACTATAGCCCATTTTTGCAACTTCTTTTTCAAGCATATCTCTTCCAGAAACAATATTCTCAGTTCTTTGTTCTTTTTTAAACCACTGTTTAATTTTTGTTTTAGCTTGAGATGATTTTACAATTTTTAGCCAGTCTTTTGAAGGACCTGAATTTGGATTTGTAAGAATTTCAACAACATTTCCTGTTTTTAATTTGTAAGTTAATGGTACAATCTTTCCGTCTACTTTTGCACCAACGCATTTGTTTCCTACTGCAGAGTGAACTTTGTACGCAAAATCAATCGGTGTTGAACCAGATGGCAAATCCATTACATCACCTTTTGGTGAGTAAACAAAAACTTCATCATTGGCAAATTCTTCTTTGAATAAATCCATGAATTCTTTTGAATCAGTATAATCTTTTTGCCAATCCATGATTTCTCTTAGCCATGCTAATTTGCTATCATATTTCGATTTTTTATTAGTTGTACCTTCCTTGTACTTCCAATGTGCAGCGATACCATATTCAGAAGTTTTATGCATTTCCCAAGTTCTTATTTGTATCTCATACGTTCTTCCGTCATGAGCTAATATTGTAGTGTGTAAAGATTGGTACATATTAGGTTTTGGAGTTGCAATATAATCTTTGAAAGTATTAGGAATTGGTCTGAAGAATCTATGAGCAATTCCCAAAACATCATAGCATTCACTTTCTTTGTTGACTATAACTCTGATGGCTGATAAATCTTTGATTTCTTCAAAAGCCAAATGTTTTTTGTACATTTTTTTATATATTGAAAAAACACTTTTTGGCCTTCCAAAAATCTCCGCTTTTATATTATATTTTTCAAGTTCATCTTGAAATTGTCTTATAATATTTTGTATTTGGGATTCTCTTTGTTGTCTAGTTTCGTTTATTTTATTTACAATATCTTGATAAATATTTGGTTCCAAATACTTTAAGCTTAAATCTTCTAATTCCCATTTTATAGTGGACATACCAAGTCTGTGAGCAAGTGGTGCATAAATTTCTAAAACTTCATTGGCTTTTTCAATCTGCTTTTCTCGAGTCATGTATTCCAAAGTTCTCATATTGTGAAGCCTGTCAGACAACTTAATTATTATAACTCTAATATCTTTGGCCATTGCCAAGATCATTTTCTTTAAATTTTCTGCTTGATTATCTTTTTTAGTTTTAAATTTGATTTGTTTTAATTTTGTAACACCATCGACCAGGTCAGCTATTTCTTTGCTAAATAAATACTCTAAATCTTCGTATGTTATTTCTGTATCCTCTACGACATCGTGAAATAGCCCGGCTATAATAGTTGCATCATCCATGTTCAAAGAAGCCAAAATTTTAGCTACAGCCATCGGATGAATTGCATAAGGCTCACCAGAATTTCTAAATTGTCCCTCATGAGCTCTAACCATGTAGCCATATGCTCTAGTTATCTCATCTACATCAGTATTTGGATTATATGATTTTATAGATTTTATCAAACTTTGTAAATCCGATTGTTCATAATGCATAAAGCTACCTCCTAATAATTATTTTGTTATAATTATACCATAACATGAGCATTATTGTTAACACTTATCTTAAATCAATTAAATTTAATTGAATATTCTTCACATTATTAAAATCATTAATCTCAGGGTAATATATTATATCTATTTTTGCATTACTAGCAATACTGTTTTCAAGTTGAATCATTACATTTTTACCGAATTTTTCTAATAAATAATTATATTTTTCTATAGCTTCTGAAAACATAATTGCATCAATTATTTTATTATTTTTGAGTAATTTCAACTTCAAAACATTCTTATTTTTTCCAATCATCTTTGCAAAAATAAGTTCCAAGTTTTTATCTCCCAAAATCGGTCTAGGATTATCCTTGCCAAAAGGACGAAGACGATCGATTTCTTCTATCAAATCAAAATCTATCTTGTCTACATAAAAGCTTGAATCGATAAGGATTTTTTTTACAAAATCTTCTTCTGTTAGTCTGCTTCTTTGATTAACTTTAGTTCTAAACTCATCTAACTTTTCCTCTTCAATTGATAATCCACACGCCATAGGATGACCACCAAATGATACAAACAATTCTCTAAATTCATCAAATTCTTTGAATATATCATACTCTGAAATACTTCTTCCCGATCCTTTAAGAACATCTTGATTTTCTGATTGTGTTAGTATTAACGTTGGTTTATTATATTTCTCTTTAATTCTACCAGCTATGATTCCACAAACACTTTCATGAATTTCTTCAACATTACAAATCAAAATATCATCATTTATCAGTCCTGTGTTTTCAATTATTTCGACAGCTTTATTAAATCCATCTTCTGTTAATTTTTTTCTTTTTTCATTGAGATCAACTAAGACTTTAGCGTAAGCCTCAACATTATCCATGTTTTCATCACGAAATAGTTCAACGCCTAATTTAGCAGTATCTAATCTTCCGGCGGCGTTAATACATGGACCAATAATAAATCCTAAACTGTAAACATTTACTCCATTTTTAATTCCAGTCATATCAATTAAGCATTTTAAACCGTAATTCTCTGTATTATTGATTTCTTCTAATCCTTTAGTCACAAAATATCTATTTTCGTCCTTTAAATCTACGATATCACATACAGTTCCCATTGCTACATATTGGAGCAAATTTTCACATTCTAACATACCGTATCCTTTTTTGATATTTATAGCCTGAATTAATTTATAAGCAACCCCTGCGCCACATAAACTTTTAAATGGATAATTGCAAGTCAGCTGTTGGGGGTTAATAACTGCATCAGCATTTGGAATGATTTCTTTTCCATCAAGTTTTATTGTTTGGTGATGGTCAGTCACAATTATTTTTATTCCATTTTGTTTGGCATAATCACATTGTTCTATAGCACTTATACCATTATCACATGTTATTATTAAATCAATATTATCTTCAATACATTTGTCTATTATGCTAAAAGAAATCCCATATCCATCAATCATTCTATTAGGAATATCATAAGAAAGTTTATCTGTAAAATATCCAAGACCATCTAATAAAGTCATAGTCGATGAATTTCCATCTTGATCATAATCTCCAACTATTCTTATATTTTGCTCATTTTCAATAGCATTTGTAATTATTTCCACAGCTTTGTCCATATCTTTCATTAAAAAAGGATCATGGTATGAATTCTCTGCATTAGGATTCAAAAAGGTTTCAAAATTTGTAATATTTCTATTTAATAAAATCTTTGCTATTAATGGATGAATATTATATCTTTGAGATACTTCGCTAAAATTATTACCTCTATTGTTTATTAACCATTTATTCATTCATTCTCTCCAAATAAAAAAATGGATTTATAGCTCAAATTTTAAGTTTGAGCTATAAATCAATTTCTATTTTTCTTCATTATCTTCTTTTTTGTCTTCTTGCTTGTTTTCTGTTACTTTTGCTGCCTTTACATTAGATGCAATAGCATTTTTAACAAATTCAAGTCTTGTTTTTTGTGATGCAGTTTCCAAGATGACACTATCATCAGTTACAGAAACTATTGTTCCCTTAACTCCACCAATTGTAATTACTTCGTCTCCAACTTTTATAGCGTTTCTCATATCCATTAATTGTTTTTGTTGTTTTTGTTGTGGACGAATCATTAAAAAATACATTACAGCAAAAAGTGCAATCAAAGGCAATAATGATGCTAACATTTTTGGCATAATAATCCTCCTCGTATAATGTAGTTGTAGTAATAAATACTACTTTTTATTCTCAATCCCACTTTCATATGGGATAATAATTGTATAGATAGAGGTCGTAGCTATCCTCCTTGAAGCTAGTCTTCCTATTTAAGGGTTACGCCTCTACTTTACGTCCTTATCAGTATGAGCTGGATAGCACATTTCGTTGCTGTATGTCTAACGAGGTTTGATTGTCGTAAAGTTCTTGAGGGTTCTTTCTCTATCTAAATTTATATTAAAGCTAGGTGATTTTATGTTTTACATTGGTGTTGATATTGCAAAGAATAACCACGAAGCCTCAATAATTGATTCTAATGGTAAACTTGTTTCTGAGTCTTTTTCTTTTTCTAATTCTATCAGGGGTTTAGAAAAGTTTCAGAAATTTATTTCCTCTTTTTCGATTGATTCTAACAATTGTATTATTGGTATGGAAGCTACAGGTCATTATTGGCTTTCTCTTTATTCTTTCTTGATAGATTTAGGTTTTTCCTGTGTTGTTATTAACCCTATTCAATCTGATGCTTTTAGAAAGATGTACATTAGACAGACCAAGAATGATTCTGTTGATTCTTTTGTCATTGCTCAAATTCTTAGGTTTGGTGAATTTTCTGTTTCTCATTTTTCTGATGAGGATACTTTTGCTTTAAGAAATCTTTCTAGGTTTAGGTTTGCTCTTGTTGATGAAGCTTCTGATTGGAAAAGAAAGCTTGTTGCTATTTTAGATCAGGTTTTTCCTGAGTATTCTTCGCTTTTTTCTAATATTTATGGTGTAACTTCTAAAGAACTTTTGAGTAAGTATCCTTTGCCTGAGGACATGATTTCTATTCCTGCTGATGAGCTAGCTAAGATGTTGTCTAAGTGTAGTAAAGGACGCTTTGGTATTGATAAGGCTAAAGAAATCCAAGAGAAAGCTTCTAATTCCTTTGGTGTTAAGTTTGCTTTGAAGTCTTTTTCTTTTCAAATCAAACAAATTATTGCTCAAATTTCTTTTCTTGAAGATCAGATTTTTGAGATTGAAGATGAAATTTCTTCTATGATTAATTCTTTATGCCCTGTTATTACTTCTATTACCGGTATTGGTGATGTCTTAGGTGCTGCTATTTTCTCAGAAATCGGTGATATTTCTCGATTTGAGAGAGCTAATCAATTAGTTGCTTATGCTGGCTTAGATGTTGCTGTTAA
>NZ_QGTH01000002.1:114494-119159 GCF_003182075.1 Finegoldia magna | reverse complement strand
ATAAATCGAAAACTTGACTGGAAATATATACTGTTATTGATTGGAAATGAAAAGTGAATAAGTATGGTGATAAAAGCAAGAGGGATACACCTGTACCCATGCCGAACACAGAAGTTAAGCCTCTTAACGCCGATGGTACTACGATGGAAACGTCGTGGGAGAGTAGGTAGTCGCCAAACAATTAAGGTCTAACGTGATTTAATCCGTTAGATCTTTTTTTGTTTACAAGAATTACGCTAGACAACAGTTGCAAGACACATGTAGGTCAAAAAATAAGCAAACATCTAGCACGAATATCTAGACTACGAAAATAAATAAATTCTAAGTTTGTGAACCTAAAATCGCAAACTCGCTAACGCTCAAACAGTGCGATTTTTTAACGGTTCCCTTCGCTTGAATTTATGATTATTTTCTCCGTATGATATTCTTAGCTTCGAATGTTTGCTTGAAGGTTTCGCAGTGTTGATGATTGCAGGGAGAGGATAGAAAATGATAAAAAATTTTTCTCAAGATTTACAGTTGCAGGACACACGTAGGTTAGAAAGTAAGCAAACATCTAGCACGAATATCTAGACTACGAAAATAAAAAAATTCTAAGTTTGTGAACCTAAAATCGCAAACTCGCTAACGCTCAAACAGTGCGATTTTTTAACGGTTCCCTTCGGTTGAATTTATAATTATTTTCTCCGTATGATATTCTTACCTTCGATTGTTTGCTTTAAGGTTTCGCGAATTTGTGGAATTGAGGGACAATGACAGAAAATGATTATAAGATTTCGCTAGATGACAGTAGCAAGACACACAAGGGTAAGAGCTATAGCAAACATCTTGCACGAATATCTAGACTACGAAAACAAATAAATTCTAAGCTTGTGAACCTAAAATTGTGAACTCGTGCTACGCACTCAAACAGCACAATTTTTTAACGGTTCCCTTCGCTTGAATTTATAATTATTGTCTCCGTATGATATTCTTAGCTTCGATTGTTTGCTCGAAGGTTTCGAGATGTTCAAGAATTGAGAGACACAGATATAAATTTTTGATAAGAATCACTAGACTAGGATAAAGGACGTATAGATTTAAATAGAAAATTATAAAATTAAATCACTAGACTTAGGGGAAAACAGAGAAATAAAAGGATAAAATGATAGCCACTAGATTTCTAGTGGCTAGGTGTTCATTATTTTGCTTTGATTACAAGTTGTTGGTTTGGTCTTTGTAATTTTGCGTTTATGTCTTGTGGTAGGTCGATTTTTGCTTCTTTTCCTGCAGATTCTAAGTTTACTACGTATTTTATTGCGTCGTGTTCTTCTTGTTCTTCAACTTGTGCTGCTTTACCATTTACATTGATTTTTGGTGCTTGTAAGTTCAAGATTGTTTTTGCTTTTTCTGATGATTTTAAGTCTTCTGGAATTTGTACGATGAAGTTTAATGTTTTAGGCATTTCTGCTACTTCAACTGTTGTTTCTTGTGCTAATTCTTGATCATCAGCTGTCAATTTGTAAGCAATTGTGTTTGTTAATACTTTTTGCAATTGTTCGTTTGTCATTTCAGCTGTTAGGTCGTTTACTAATACTTTTGAGCTGTATCCTTGTTCTTGTTCTTGAATTTTTGCGTTTAATTCTTTGATTTTGTTGTTAGCGTCGTTTAAGTTTTCGATAGCAAATTTTTTATCTGTTTCTACTTCTTTTAATTTGCTTTCTAATTCTGATCCTTTTTGATTAGAACATGAAGCCAATACAACCATTGATAATACTAATAATACTGTTAAAAATTTCTTTTTCATAATTCCCTCCAATTAATTTATTCCAACTCTATTATTATACTATTAATTTGGGAAAATTCAAACTATTTTAGTAGAAAAGTTCAGATATTTGTTTCTTAAATATTTTTATAATTATTTGAGTATTTAAGTGTAAAGCAATAAATATTATTGACAAAATAAATTCAATCTGGTATAATGATTTTGTAAATTTATATATATAAAAAGGAGGGTATATTTATGAGCAACAATAATAATGACTTTAAGCCTTTTATTTCGGCCGATAAGGTCTTGCCAGAGCTTACACCATTCTCTATTATTTTCGGTATTATCATGGCAATTGTATTTGGTGGAGCTAATGCATATTTAGGTCTTAGAGTTGGCTTGACAGTTTCTGCATCAATTCCTGCTGCTGTTATTTCAATGGGAGTTATCAGATTGATTTTCAAGAGGGATTCTATTTTGGAAAACAACATCGTTCAAACTATAGGTTCCGCAGGGGAATCAGTTGCCGCAGGTGCTATCTTTACAATGCCAGCATTATTTATTTGGATGAAGGAATGGAATGAACCAGCTCCATCATTAATCGAAATAGGGGTTATTACTCTTATTGGTGGTTTACTAGGGGTTTTATTCATGGTTCCGTTGAGAAATGCTTTAATAGTTAAGGAACACGGGGTTATTCCATATCCAGAAGGAACTGCTTGTGCAGAAGTTTTATTAGCCGGTGAAGAAGGTGGATCCAAGGCTAAGCTTGTATTTAAAGGTTTAGGTTTGGCTGCTGTATACAAATTCTTTGCTGATGGTTTGAAGATTTTCCCATCTTCATTATCAAAAGAAATTACAGTTAAATCTTTCTCAGGTGCTGGTATCGGTATCGACCCACTTCCATCTTTGGTAGGTGTTGGTTATATTTGTGGTCCTAAGATTTCTGGATACATGCTAAGTGGTGCAACTTTAGGTTGGTTAGTTATTATGCCACTTATGAAATTATTCGGTGGAGACAACATAATCGGTGCTGCAGATAAAGCTATTTCTGCTATGACTGTAAAAGATATTTGGGGTACTTATTTAAGATATATAGGAGCTGGTGCTGTAGCTACTGGTGGTATTATATCTTTAATTAAATCATTGCCACTAATTATTAGAACTTTCAGAGATGCTATGAAAGACTACAAATCACAAGGTTTGGGTACAGATTCAGTTCTTCGTACTGAAAAAGATTTGAGCATGAAATTCATAGGAATAGCTATTCTTGCTATAGCAGTTATAATGGCTGTTTTACCAATTATTCCAGTTGGTCCTATTGGTTCAATTATTATCGTTGTATTTGGTTTCTTCTTTGCAACTGTATCTTCTCGTTTGGTTGGTCTTATTGGATCTTCTAACAACCCAGTTTCTGGTATGACTATTGCTGCTTTATTGATAACTTCATTGTTGATCAAGGCTATGGGAAATACTGGTCACGATGGTATGATGATGGCTATTTCAATTGGTACTGTAATCTGTGTTATCGCTGCTATTTCAGGGGATACTTCACAAGACTTAAAGACTGGTTTCTTGGTTGGAGCTACTCCATATAAACAACAAATCGGTGAATTAATTGGTGTTACTGTATCTGCACTTGTAATCGGAGCTATTTTATGGTTATTAGATTCATCTTGGGGATATGGTTCAGAAGAACTTCCTGCACCACAAGGTATGTTGATGAAGCTTATAATCGAAGGTGTAATGGGTGGATCACTTCCTTGGGGATTAGTTTTCGCAGGAGCATTCATTGCAGTTGTTGTTGAAATTTTAGGAATTCCAGTTTTACCATTTGCAGTAGGTTTGTATTTACCAATCAACACTTCTACAGCAATCATGACTGGTGGTTTAATCAGATTATTTGTTGACAAGAGAAAAGTTAAAAATGAAGAATTAAGAAAAGAACAAGCTGAAAATGGTGTATTGTTCACATCTGGATTTATAGCAGGTGAAGGTGTTGTAGGTATTTTACTTGCTGCATTTGCTATAATCAAAGTAGGAGACAAAACATTAGGCGAAGTTCTTGATTTATCTTCAAAATTCAACATCGGCACAATTGGATCAATTATAGTATTCATATTGTTATTAGCAGTTCTAGTTAGAACTTGTATTAAAAACGTAAATACTAATGAAGCGAAATAAAAATTTCCTAGAATTTATTCCTGAGGTCAATGACAAGATAGAGTTTTATGAAAAAGATGATCTTGTGTATTTAGTAAAAAAGCACAATCATATTTTTGATAAGATTGCTCAAAAGATGTTCTTCACACCAAAAGAATCCAATATCAAGCTTGAAAGTTATGGAAGTGATGTTTTCAGGATGATTGATGGCAAGAGTAACATTATAGAAATTGGGAATAAATTAAAAGAACAATACGGAGATGAGGTAGAACCTCTATACGAGAGACTATCTCAATTCATACAAATTTTATACAACAATGATATTGTTAAACTCAAAAAGAAGTCTGAATAAGGCTTCTTTTTTTTATGGGGAGAAATATGGAAATAGGCAAAGAATTTCGCAAGTCAACAGTTGCAGGACACACAGAGGCCCAAAATCGGAGCAAACATCTCGCACGAATATCTAGGTGAAAATTTAATAATCTTATTCGCTCAGCCTCACTTCAGAAATCTTCTTTTTAGAATATGAAATGAAGATTTCATCGTTCGAAGCGTCGCTCATAAGAAACATTAAATTTTATATGATGATATTAGTGAGCTTCGATTGTTTGCTTGAAGGTTTCGCTGATTTTGAGATTGCGGGAAAAGGATAGAAAATAGTAAAAATAAATTCGATAGACAACAGTTGCTTGACACAGACAGGTCAGAAAGTAAGCAAACATCTCGCACGAATATCTAGACTACGAAAATAAATA
>NZ_QGTH01000002.1:0-114396 GCF_003182075.1 Finegoldia magna | reverse complement strand
AGTAAAAATAAATTCGATAGACAACAGTTGCTTGACACAGACAGGTCAGAAAGTAAGCAAACATCTCGCACGAATATCTAGACTACGAAAATAAATAAATTCTAAGCTTGTGAACCTAAAATTGTGAACTCGTGCTACGCACTCAAACAGCACAATTTTTTAACGGCTCTTTTCGCTTGAATTTATGATTATTTTCTCCGTATGATATTCTTAGCTTCGATCGTTTGCTTGAAGGTTTCGCTGATTTTGAGATTGCGGGTAAAGGATAGAAAATGGTAAAAATAAATTCTATAGACAACAGTTGCTTGACACAGACAGGTCAGAAATTAAGCAAACATCTCGCACGAATATCTAGACTACAAAAATAAATAAATTCTAAGCTTGTGAACCTAAAATTGTGAACTCGTGCTACGCACTCAGACAGCACAATTTTTTAACGGTTCTCTTCGCTTGAATTTATGCTTATTTTCTCCGTATGATATTCTTAGCTTCGATTGTTTGCTCGAAGGTTTCGCTGATTTTGAGATTGCGGGAAAAGGATAGAAAATGGTAAAAATAAATTCGATAGACAACAGTTGCTTGACACAGACAGGTCAGAAAGTAAGCAAACATCTCGCACGAATATCTAGACTACGAAAATAAATAAATTCTAAGCTTGTGAACCTAAAATTGTGAACTCGTGCTACGCACTCAAACAGCACAATTTTTTAACGGCTCCCTTCGCTTGAATTTATGATTATTTTCTCCGTATGATATTCTTAGCTTCGATTGTTTGCTTAAAGGTTTCGCCGTGTTGATGATTGCAGGGAGAGGATGGAAAATGATAAAAAAATTTTCGAAAGACAACAGTTGCAAGACACACGTAGGTCAAAAAACACGCAAACATCTCGCACAAATATCTAGGGGAAAATTTAATGTTCTCAATCGCTCAGCCTCACTTCAGAAATCTTCTTTTAAGAAAATTTAACTGAAGATTTCATCGTTCGAAGCGTCGCTCATAAGAAGCATTAAATTTTATATGATGATATTAGTGAGCTTCGATTGTTTGCTTGAAGGTTTCGCGAAAGTCATGGATTGCAGGATAAGGATGGAGAATTGCTGAGAAAAGTCGCTAGACAAAATTGCAAGGCACACATGAGGAAGAAATAAAAAAAATAAAACAAAATATAAAAAGCATAAAATTAATCAAAAAACAGATAGTCTTCTTTAAAAATTACGGCGAAGGAAGTGAAAGAAAATGGACACAAAAAATAAGAGTCATTTTCCATCTTCTGAAACAACTCTTATTTTCCGAGCAAACTGCACTTAAACTGAAATTTTGGTTCGATCATTTCCTTATCCACTCCTTAATAGTAATCTATCAGATAAACTTGCTTTTCAAGATATAACGAATCAATCTTTAAATCTTTAATTAACTAAAGTTTTCGATACTTAGGATAAAATTTTAAATTTTAATGTTTTAAGTTTAAATGTTTAAAGGTTCTAGTTTTATTTGTCTTCAAATAAAACGGGTAGTATTCCTGCGATTTTTGTTTATATATCCTTTTCATCGGAATCAATAAACTAAAGTAACAGTTCTGCTCTACAATTTAGATATCTTTTATTGTAGTATATATATACCCACTGAAAAATGTTTTAAACACTTTTTTGAAGTTTTTTTGAAAAATATTTAAAAAAATTTGTAAAAAATGATTTTGTTTGAAATTTCTCGAAATGAGGTATAATAAAAAAAACACATGATTTAAAATCATGCGCATATAAGAAAGGAGTAAGGGGAGTCAACTCTGGAAAATTTTGAAGGCATGAGAGTTTTCCCCTCTAACTTATTAACTAATTTAGATGTGAAGTAATTGTTTGATGATAAACCAAAATATTGGAATAAATATTGCTGGAATGTAATCCATGATTTTGAATTTTTTGATTTCTAGCATATCTATACCAAGTAGGACTATCAACAATGATCCTACTACGGAGATGTTTTCAATTACTTCTGGTACTAAGACTTTGCTTAGTGATGTTGATAATAAAAATATTAGTGTGTTCATCACAAGTCCAACAACGCCTGACAGTGCAACTGTTAATCCATATGTTGCTGAGAACAAAAATGTTGTGATACCGTCTAATATTATTTTAAATTGCATTATGTCAGCGGATCCGCTTAATCCTAAATTCAATGGAGCAAGGATTGCCAATGATCCGATATTTTGTAGCATTATTAATGCAATAGCGCCTTTCATGGACGAGCCAGATGAGTCTGGAACTTTGTTTTGCAAATACTCTACAAGGTTAGCTAATTTCTTGTCCAAATCAAGACCGTTACCTATTATAGCACCGATAACTAAGGAAATCAACATAAAAATAAAATTATTCGTTTTGACACTTCCTTGTATTCCCATTATTAATATACAAACGGCGACAACGTCCATTATACTTTTTATTAGTTTTTTTGGTAGGAAAGATTTTAGAAGTCTTCCCAAAAAGGCTGCGACTGCAACCGCTACAACATTTATTAATATGTAAAACATCATAATCCTCCACGAAATATGATAATATATTTTATTCAATTTGTAAAGTAATATTTTTATTAATTAACAATGTAATATTTGAAAGTGGTAAAAATATGTAAATATTATATCACAATAAAATAATCTGCATAAAAGCTACATATCAAATGAGCAAAAATATATCAATAATTTGTAAAATTTAGGAGTTCGATATGAACGAAAAAATCGAATTAATCAAAACTAAAGAGATAAATTTCCTCAAAGAACTGGATAATTCTGTCATCAGATTCAAGCACAGTCTTCCTCATCACAATGGCAGTTTGTTAAATAGGGTTCTTGTGGAAAAATTCATAGCTCAATCTAAGATTGATTTTTATGAGGAATATAAGGATGTATCTTCTCAGTATAATTACATATACACTAAGAATAAACTTGTAGAAGAAAGATGCGATGAAATCATTCAGAATTTTCAAGATATGGAAAATGATATGAGTTTTCTGGACGATGCTATCAAAAATTCTGGAGATATAGAAAAAGGATTTAATTTTAGGTTTTATCTTAAGAAAATTATAGAGAGTTATAAATTTTCACGCGATAATTCAAAAGACACGGATAAGAAAAGTAAAAGAGCTCATCTTAAATCGAAAAATAAAAGGGAGTTCATAGTAAGTGAGTATTCAAAGGATAGCGTGTATTTGTACAGTGTTAAGAGAAGCCTGAAGCAAGTGTACAAAAAGAGAATAAATACTGAGGTGAACAAGCTTAGGCGTGATTTGTACGATTTGAGAAAAAATATGAAGGTTGATCCCAAAGATTACGATACAACATTCAAGGCTTTATATTTAATTCCTGGTGTGGGACAGCTTCAGTTCAATCAACTGTATAAGTTTTTGATTATGATTGCGATATTTTTGGCGAGTGTGTTCATTCTCATTGGAGATACGCATATCGATAAACTGGATGAGTTTATTATTGGCATATTGGTCGTTTTGGAAATTATCAATATAGTAAATTATAAAAAAATCGTCAGAGATATTAATAAAGGAATTCGTCCGAATAATTTTAGAGAGTCGATTATTAACATAAAATTAAAGGTTAAAGGATTTTTCATTAATAATATTAAACTTATTTACTGGATACTGTGTGGAATAGTTGCTGCTTTTAATATTTTTGTTGTGATTGCAACTGTTTTGGGAGAGGATTTGACACTTGTTCTGAAAAATTACGAACGATTTTACATTCAGTTTGATTTGAAGATAGTGTGTGCGTGTGCTCTACTTAGTGTGATGGTGTTTTCGATTGGAGAGATTGTATCTTTGATTGTGTGGAGGATTTTCTCCAGAGTTGACAAGGAATTGAATCTTTTCATGTGTATTATGTCAATTGCATCACTGTTTGCATTGCTGATGTTTCCAAATGATTTTGTGTTTACGAAAATATTTGGAATTTTTAACCAATACGTACTCCACGACCAAAGTTTGATGTTAATTTTCAGGTTGACTTTTTGGTTACTTACAGGTATAGTCACAGCTTACAATGTGTATTCAATGCAAAGAATAGGATTTTTCTCTAATAATATCAATTATTTGATGCACAATGACGATATGAACAAGTTTGAGTATTATAGACGGGTTGTGTTTCCGATTTATTCTAATAAGGTTAATCTGGTTACGATTTTGTTGAATTTTATGGCTTTTTATGTGATGTTTTGTTTCACTGGAGTGTATTTTTCTCACATGGTTGATATTTACAATGAAGGCGCTATGGATATTCTCATATTTTTTGTAAGAAAGCTTAACAGTAATTATTATTACTTGATAGGTTTTATAATTGTGGCGATATTTTCTGTTGTCAATTTGTGTTGGGATATTATAACTAAGATTAGGGTTAGAAGGTAGTTATGGATATTGTATTTGAAAATTATAGTACGAATTATTTTGAAAATTTGACAGGGAAAATCTCTCAGAATTGTCAGGTTTTTTCAAATAAAATAACTTTGGATAAGTTCATAGCTGTATTAATGAATGTAAAATACGCAAATGGGAATATGTTAATAGATGGAAAGATTTCAAACAATGTGATATCGAAGTACCGTGGATTTTATGTTGTGGATGAGTTTATGTTATATCCTCATTTGAATGTGTACGATAATTTGTCGTTGGTGTTGCGTTCAATGAAGATGTCTCCTGTGACAATTTACAGGAAAATTGAGAGTTTGAATGAAAGTCTGAATGTTGATTTGGATAATAAGTTAAAAGAATGTGATGATGATACTATCATCAAACTTTTTTATGCGAAGGTTGTGTTGGCACAGAGTCAGTTTGTGATTATAAAAAATTACAATAATTACACAAAAATTTTTGCTAAGAAAAATATGAGAAAACTTACTCAGATGTTTGATGAGAAGAATATTAACTATATTATTTTGTGTGACAAGAAGAAAAAATTAGTTGATGATTTACCGATTTTAAAGCTAGGCAAGAGTAGCATTTCTGATGTAAAATGATTTGAACATTTTATTAAAATTATATATTTTTAGCTTTTTGAAAAATTTTAATACTATATTTTCAGTGTTATTTCACTTAGATTTGTGGTAATATTTAATAGGAATTAATACTATAAATTGTAGTTGGGTTTTTATAATCCACTATATACACGATAAAAGGGAGTAATAATGGAAATAAAAAAGAGAGATGGCAATATTGTCGATTTTGATAGATTGAAGATAAAATTAGCCATGAAAAAAGCTTATGCTTCTGTAGGAATTTACGCAGAGGAAAATGAACTGGAAGCTATGGCACAAGAAATTGAAAACACTATTGTGAACAAGTATCCGAAAAATCATGTGGTTACTGTGGAAGAAATCCAAGATTTGGTGGAATTGACTTTGATTGATCACGGTCAATACAAGGTTGTAAAATCTTTTATTTTGTATCGTGCAAAACATACCACAGACAGAAAAGTTATCGAAGAGTTCGAAAGATTTATCACAGATGAAGATGTCATCGAAATCATTAGATATATTCAAGAACACTACGATTCTACTAGGTATTCGATTGAGAATTTGTATTTGAAGTTTGAATCATTTGTTAAGCCTAATCTGTCACAATACGATATGGTGAATTTATTGTCGAAAGCTTCTGGGGAACTTGTTAGTAAGGAAGCTCCAAATTGGGAATATATTGCATCTTTGTTTATGAATTATAATTTGAAACAAAATATTAAGAAGTTAGAAGTTCAATACGATCTTCAAGATTTTAAATCAAAGATTAAGTTTTTGGATGAGAGAGGATTGTATGGTTCATACATCAGAGAAGTGTATACTGATGATGATATTGACGAATTGGAAAAATACATTGATGACGACAGGGATAAGTTATTCACATTCAGTGCTTTGGATTTGATTATAAAAAGATATTTGATTAAAACTCATGACAACAGAGTGATGGAATCTGCACAAGAAATGTTCATGGGGATTGCGATGCATTTGGCACTTAAAGAAAAGGATAGAATTCATTGGGCAAAGAAGATCTACGATAATTTGTCCACATTGAAAGTGACTGTGGCAACTCCTACGATGAGTAACGCCAGAAAGCCATTCAATCAATTGTCAAGCTGTTTCATAGACACTGTTCCTGATACTTTGGAAGGAATTTATCGTTCGATAAATAATTTCGCACAAGTTTCTAAGCATGGTGGTGGAATGGGATTGTATTTCGGAAAAGTTCGTGCAAATGGATCCGACATTCGTGGTTTCCAAGGTGTTGCAGGTGGAGTCATCAGATGGATTAAACTTGCAAATGATACTGCTGTTGCAGTGGATCAATTGGGAGTACGCCAAGGTTCTGTAGCTGTGTACTTGGATGTGTGGCACAAGGATATATTGGAATTTTTGCAACTTAGAACAAACAACGGTGATGACAGAATGAAGGCACACGATGTGTTCCCATCTGTTTGCTACCCTGATTTGTTCTGGAAGATGATTCGTGACGATATAGACGGAACTTGGTATATGTTCGACCCACACGAAATCTCTGTGAAAAAAGGATATAACTTGGAAGATTATTACGGAGACGAATGGGAAAAAAGATACAACGAATGTGTGCTTGACGAAAGTATTTCCAGACGTAGCATAAAAGTAAAAGATTTGGTAAGACTTATTATAAAATCATGGACAGAAACAGGAACTCCATTCACATTCAACCGTGATACTGTAAATAGAATGAATCCAAACAAACACAAGGGAATGATTTATTCTTCTAATTTGTGTACAGAAATTATGCAAAATATGAGCGAAATTCATTCTATTAGTGAAACTATAGAAACAGAGGACGGAGACGATATTATCGTTACAAAAACAAAACCGGGGGATTTTGTTGTGTGCAACTTGGCTTCTCTTGTTTTGGGAAATATTGATGTGAACAATGATGAAGAATTAGAAGAAGTTGTGGAAACAGCGGTTAGAGGACTTGATAATGTTATTGATTTGAACTTCTATCCACTGGAATACGCAAAGTACACTAACAAAAAATACCGTCCAATCGGACTTGGAACAAGTGGATATCATCACTGCTTAGTAAAAAACAATATTATGTATTCGGATGTTGAAAAGCATTTGGAATTTGCAGATAAATTGTACGAAAAAATCAATTATTACGCTATCAAGGCAAGTAATAAAATCGCCAAGGAAAAAGGATCCTACGAATATTTTGAAGGTTCTGATTGGGAAAATGGTGAATATTTCAAATTAAGAGATTACAATTCTGAAAAATGGAACGAATTATACCATGATATTAAGAAAAATGGAATGAGAAATGGATATTTGATGGCAGTGGCACCAACTGGTTCTACATCTATAATAGCAGGAACTACTGCGGCAGTAGACCCTGTAATGAGCAGATATTTCCTCGAAGAAAAGAAGGGTACAATTGTCCCACGTGTTGCACCAGGACTTAGCCCACAAACATTCTGGTTGTACGAAAATGCCCACGAATTGGACCAAAATATAACTGTAGATGCTACAAGTATAAGACAACGCCACATCGACCAAGGACAATCCGTGAACATCTATATTACGACTGATTATACGATGAGAACTATATTGAATATCTACATCAGAGCGTGGGAAAAAGGAATCAAATCCATCTATTATGTTAGAAGTAAATCATTAGAAGTGGAGGACTGCGATAGCTGCAGTGCATAATTTTTATGAAGAAATTATTATCAGTAATGTTGAGCCTGGCGCTTGTACTTGGAGTTACAGGTTGTAACAAAGAGCAAGAAAAAGTTGAACCTAAAGCTCCAGTAGAAAAAGTTCAACCAAAAGACGATTTAAATGGCAAAAAGCCAAGCGAAATTGATTCGTCTATAAATTACGATGAATACGTGGATACGAAGGCCAAATTAATCAAAGTCATCAAAAAATTGCACGAAACACGTGGCAAAGAAGAGATAGTATTCCTGGGAAATGACAAATCGCAAGTCGAAAATTTCATGAATGAATACGATAAGAACGATAAGAAAACTGCCGAAGATAATTTGGTAGTTGGCGATATGAAATTCGTAAAAGATTCGTCAATCGGTAAACCAATCTTCTCCATGAAATTAAAATCGGTGTTGAACGAAGATTTCAGAGATGAGCCTTATAGCTTGGAATTCACTTACAAATACATCGACAAGTTAAACGAGTTAACGAAAAAAGTAAAAGCCGAGGATGATTTTGAAACGGTGAAAAATTTGGCGAAAGTTTTGATTGACGATTACAGATACGATCCACAACTTTCATCGACATTTGGTTGTGATTTGTTGTTGAACAAAGAAGGAACTTGTAATTCGTTCAGTGAACTTGCCAATGATGTGCTAAATAATTGCGGAATTTATTCTGAAATTTGGTGGGTGGATTCAATGCCGGACGATGTGTTGGACAAAGTTTCCAATCCATACAGAAATCATTCAATCGACAGAGCAAGATTAAATGGCAAGATGTATTTCTTGGATTTTACTCACTCTACGATTTCTCACAAAAACGCAAAAGATTACGGATTTCAAAATAGACCGAAACTTATTATGGAAATACTACCAGAGGTAGAACGTGACAAAAACCAACTATACACTGGATATTCAAAAGTTCGTGAACCTATTTTGGTTAACAAAGGATTTTGCGATGGGCACTACAGCATCGACAATCCTTACGCAAAGTATTCTGATCTCGGATTGGGTTGGACAACTTACGGGCAATTACTGGATAACTTGCGTAAAAATCCGTACTTTAAGTAGTTAAAATTAAATGATAAAAAGTTTTTAAAAGTTTTTTAAAAAAAAGCTTGACAAATATTTTTGGAGCGTGTATTATATATCCATAAGCTAAACAAATAAACATTAACGTTGATAAGAAGAGTGAACAATGAATGCTTTTTCAGAGAGTCTCAGTTTGGTGAAATGAGATAAAGAATAGTTGTTGAAAATGGTCTTGGAGTTAGAAAAGTCGAACAGCATTTGCTTTTAAACTTTTCCGGTTGCATCCGATATCTTGTGCTAGGTATGAATACGTACTGAACAATGAGAAAATGCATATGTATATATGTATATATGTATTTAAAAATAAGGTGGTAACGCGGATATATTCGCCCTTATGTGATGAATGTCACATAAGGGCTTTTTTTATTATAAAAATGAGGTGAGAGTATGATTGAAGTATTAAATTTGAAGAAAACTTTTAATACAAGTGAGAAAGAATTTAATGCAGTTGATGATGTAAGTTTCAAAGTAAATAAGGGTGAAATTTACGGAATAATTGGTTTGTCAGGAGCTGGCAAATCGACACTTGTAAGACTTCTAAACAGATTGGAAGAACCGACAAGTGGAAAGGTAATAATAGATGATGTTGACATAACATCGTTGAAGCAAAAGGAATTATTGGAAGCAAGAAAAGAAATTAGCATGATTTTCCAACATTTTAATCTATTTAATCAAAAAAATGTCTACGAAAACATTGCTTATCCATTGAAGCTTCAAAACATTCCAAAAAATGAAATAGAAAAAAGAGTTAACGAGTTGTTGGATTTCATTGGACTCAGAGATAGAGCAAAAAGTTATCCTAGCCAATTATCAGGTGGACAAAAACAAAGAGTTGCAATTGCAAGAGCATTATCCACAAATCCTAAGGTGATTTTGTCAGATGAATCTACAAGCGCACTTGATCCACAAAACACGCAACAAGTTTTGGAGATTTTGAGAAAATCAGTAGACAAATACAAAACGACGATAATAATGATAACCCATCAAATGGAAGTTGCAAAAGATGTTTGTGACAGGATTGCAGTGATGGAAAATGGAAAAATCATCGAAGAAAATTCTGTAGAAGAATTATTCAAAAATCCAAAAACAGATGTTACTAGAAACTTCATCAGAAAGCTTGTAGAAGAGGATGAAGAAGAGATAATAACTGACGATTTTAAGGGAGATGTCGTTAGATTAACTTATTCCAAGAAGTCTTACAACAAACCGATATTATCACAAGCAGCGAGAATTTCCGGAATAGATTTTAGTATTATATCTGGAAATATCAACAAACTTCAATCCACAGGAGTTGGATACACAGTGGTTGAACTTATCGGTGACAAAGAAAATATACAAAAAGCAAAAGACTTTTTGACAGAAAATGATATTAGAGTAGAGGAGGTTAAATAATGGATGATTTATTACATTTGGTATTAGAAGCCACAGGCGAGACATTGTACATGATTTTAGTTAGTACGTTTTTCACAATTTTATTTGGCCTTCCATTGGCACTTATTTTATATACAACTGGAAAATCTGGACTTAATCCAAAACCAAAACTATACGCTGTGTTGGATGTAATAGTTAACATTACAAGATCATTTCCATTCATCATATTGATGATTGTATTACTTCCACTATCCAAGTTGATTGTCGGAACAAAAATAGGAACATCAGCATCCATCGTTCCATTGACAGTCGGTGCAATTCCATTTTTGGCGAGATTATTCGAACAAGAATTCTTGAATGTGGATAGAGGAATCATTGAAGCGTCAAAATCAATGGGAGCAAGTAATTTTAACATATTGACAAAAGTATTGATTCCAGAATCATTGCCACAATTAGTGTTGGCAATAACAAACTTAATGATCACACTGATTGGATATTCTGCAATGGCAGGAACAATCGGTGGAGGAGGCTTGGGAGCCTTGGCAAAAAGATACGGCTACGACAGATTTAACACAGAAGTATTATTGTGGGCAGTAGTTGTAATTATAATCTTGGTTGAAATTGTACAAATATCAGGTACAAAAATTTCAAATAAATTAAACAAAAAAAATATTTAGGAGTGGTAAAAATGAAAAAGAAAATTTTATTAGTAGTATTGGCATTAGCATTGGTATTAACATCATGTGCTAAAAAAGAAAGCAAAAAAGAAGACGGACAAAGCACAAAACAAGAATCACAAACTACAGAAAACAAGAAGGTTGTGATTGGAGTATCTCCAGCACCTCACAAAGAAATAGCAGAAAAAGCAAAAGAAATCTTAGCAAAAGAAGGAATTGAACTAGAAATCAAAGAATTTGATGATTATGTAACACCAAACACATCACTTCAAGAAAAAGATATTGACTTGAACTTCTACCAACACATTCCTTACTTGGATAACTTCAACAAGGAAAGAGGAACAAAATTAGTATCATTGGGAGCAGTTCACTTGGAACCAATGGGAATATATTCTAAAAAATACAAATCTTTAGATGAATTAAAAGACGGTGACGAAGTTATAATTCCTAACGATGCTACAAATGGAGCAAGAGCATTAAAAATATTAGAAGATAACAAAGTAATCAAATTAAAAGAAAATGCAGGATTAGAAGCTACTGAAAAAGATATTGCGGAAAATCCTAAAAACTTAAAATTCACAGCTGTAGAAGCAGCAACTATTCCAAGAGCATACGAAGACGCTGCAATTGCTGTAATCAATTCAAACTTTGCATTAGAAGCAAAATTATCACCAAAGAAAGATGCTATTGCAATCGAAAAATCAGAAGGAAACCCATTTGCAAACATCATAGCTGCAAGAGAAGAAGACAAAGACAACGAAACTTACAAGAAAGTATTGGAAGCATTCCAATCAGACGAAGTTAGAAAATATATTGAAGAAAAATTTGATGGAGAAATAATTCCAGCAAAATAGAAATAATTAGGGGGAGATTGAAAATGAGTTTACACGTACCATTTAGATATGATTATGTAGGAAGTTTCTTGAGAGATGAAAAATTACTAAAGGCAAGATCGGACTTCGAAAAAGAAATAATCACAAAACAAGAACTAACAGAAATTGAAGATGAATGTATCAAACAATTAATTGATAAACAAAAGGAATTGGGCTATCACGTAATAACTGATGGAGAATTCAGAAGAAAAAGCTGGCATTTGGATTTCTTCTGGGGACTTAACGGAATAAAAAGAGTTGAACTTGACCATGGATATTATTTCCATGGCAAGGAAACTTACCATACATCAGTACAAGTTGAAGGAAAAATCACAGGCGAAAATCATCCATTTGTAGAACATTTCAAATTCGTAAAACAATTCGAAGATGAAAACACAATCGCAAAACAAACCATACCTGCACCAGCACAATTACTTGTAGAATTATTCAGAGAAGATAATGCAGAAATTACGAAAAAAATCTATCCAGATTATGAAAAGTTGGAACAAGATATCGCGAGGGCTTACAAACAAGTTATCAAGGATTTGTATGAAGCAGGATGCAGAAACATACAATTTGACGATTGCACATGGGGAATGTTAGTAGATTCTGATTATATCAACAGAAAATACGGCGAATCAGTTTCATTGGATGATGAAGCTAACAAATATTTGAGAATTAATAACTTAGCACTTGAAGACAGACCAGAAGATTTGACAATAACAACGCACGTTTGCAGAGGAAATTACGAATCAACATATGCAGCAAGTGGTGCCTACGATAAAATCGCACAAATATTATTTGCACAAGAAAACGTAGATGCATTTTATCTTGAATACGACGACGAAAGATCCGGCGGATTTGAACCATTGAAATACGTTTCGAAAGATAAAAAAGTTGTACTTGGACTTATCACATCAAAAAGAGGACAACTCGAAGACGAAGATGAAATCATCGCTAGAATTCACAAAGCATCTGAATTCATATCTCTTGATAGATTGTGTCTAAGTCCACAATGTGGATTTTCATCTAACGAAAATGGAAACATATTAACAGTTGACCAACAATGGGAAAAACTAAAATTAATCAAAAAAATAGCTGAAAAAGTTTGGGGAAAATAAGTAATCATATATCTCATTTTTATAAATTGCAGGCAATGAAAATTGCCTGTAATTTTTTATGTTATTATACTGTTAATATATCAACGTGTTCATAGGTTAGAACAAATTGAGGATATAATTTAGACAGACTGACCAATAATTTAGGACTTTATTTTTGATTTCAAAGCAGTCGACAATTAAACTTAAACATTCCCAATGGATAATTTTTATCAAAAATTGGGTATATATAGAAGTAAGAAGGGGGAATTTTATATGAATTATGATAAATTATTTTCTTTGATTGATTCAAAGAAAGATGATATGTTTAATGACAGAAGATGGCTTCACGAACATCCTGAACTTTCTTATGAAGAAAAGGAAACTAGTGAATATATTTACAAGCACTATGAAAATAACAATGATGTAAAGGTTGAAAAAAATATCGGAGGATATGGAATAAAGGTTACGATTGACTCTGGTAAGCCAGGAAAAACTGTAGCTTTGAGGGCAGATTTTGATGCACTTCCAATTACAGAAGATACTGGACTTGACTATGCTTCTAAAAATAAGGGCGTAATGCATGCTTGTGGTCACGATGCACACACTGCATATATGATGACTTTGGCAGATTGTTTGGTAGAAATGAAGGATGATTTTTCCGGTAAAATTGTAATCATTCACCAACCAGCAGAAGAAATGCCACCAGGAGGATCAAGTTTTATGATTAAAGATGGCGTTTTGGATGGCGTTGATAATATATTTGGATGTCACGTCATGAGTCAATTGGATTTTGGGAAAGTCTATTACCACAAGGGTCCTACACAACAAGCTCGTGCGAAATTCGTTGCGACAGTAAAAGGAACCGGTGGACACGGCGCTGCACCTCACGAAGCAAATGATGCTATCGTTATTGCTAGTAATTTGGTTATGAGTTTGCAAACTATTGTTTCAAGAAGACTAAACCCAATGACTCCAGGCGTTGTAACTATTGGTTCATTTGATGGTAAAGGTCAATTTAATATAATTAAAGACTCAGTAACTCTTGAAGGAGACGTTAGATGCATGTCTGATGATGCAAGAGTACTTATAGAAAAAGAAGTTAAAAATATTTGCGAAGGATTGGCAAAGGCATATAGTTGTGAAATCGAATTGGATTACAAAAATGATTATCCAGTTTTGATGAATGACGATGAAATGACACAACTTGTGGTTGATGCTGTAAAAGAAGCAAACATTCCTGAAGTTGATGGCGTTGAAGATTGTGGTCCACAAGCACAATCAGAAGACTTTTCATATTATTCACAAAAAATTCCAGCAAGTTTCTTCTATATTGGAGCGAAACCAGATGGCAAAGCATATCCACATCACCATCCAAAATTCACAATCAACGAAGATTCTATGATTATCGCAGCAAAGGCAATGGGAGCTGTGGCTTTGAAGTATTTGAACGAAAAATAAAAGGGGGATTTTATTATGAAATTAATGAAAAAAATTCCTGGAGGAACGTTATTAGTGCCGATGATGATATCGGCATTAATCCATACATTTTTCCCGAATCTATTCAAAATCGGTGGAGTAACTGAATCGTTCTTTGGCCCATCGAGTTTGGGATTCATTTTAGGAGCTACAATATTTATATCTGGCTGTACAGTCAAATTGAGTAGTATCAAAAGTGTGGTTAAAATCTATGGACTATTAATTTTAGTAAGAACAGCAGTTACAGCTTTATTTGCAATTTTGTTTTTCAAATTTTTTGGTATGCAAGGAGTTTTAGGAATTAGTTTAATAGGATTTATTTGTACATTAACATCACTAAATCCTTCGTTGTTCTTGGCAATAATGGAAGACTGTGGAGATGAAGTTGACATGTCAGCGTTCGGATTTATATCGCTTTTTGCAACTCCAGCCATAGCAATGCTTATTTTCGGACTTTCTCAACCGACAAGTGTGGATTACATGTCAATAGTTTCATTGGTAATTCCATTGGTTTTAGGAGTTGCAATAGGAAATATAGACAAAGATTTGGGAAAATTTATCTCAACAGGAATGCCATTCATGATTTTTGCTCTAGGTTGGTCTGTTGGTAATAGCATCGATTTATTTGAAGCAGTCAAAGCAGGATTTTCAGGAGTAATAATGGCAGTAGTTTATTATATTTTGATATTCTTGCCAATGCTATTTGTCGAAAGAAAAGTTTTGAAAAGAGATGGAGTATCCGCAGGTGGATTGTCTACAATTGCAGGATTATCTGCAAGTATTCCAATGATAATGGCAGCAAATGATCCTTCATTAACAGTTTATGCACCAAGAGCAGCAGCCATTGTAACATTCGGCGTAATAATTTCATCGTTTGTTTCACCATTCTTGTGCAATAAACTATACACTGGAGAAAAACAAAAAGAAGAGAATAAATAAAACAAAAGCCAACGCATTTTTAAAAATGTGTTGGTTTTTTATTGCAAGAAAATAAAGATAAAACACAATATAGTCAATTAATTATATGATATAATTAAAATGAAATATTACATAAAATTTTAAAAAACATAATAAGAAATTAACATAAATAGGAGAGATGAAAATGTCAGTAGTATCAAATGAAAATAACGAATCAGCACAAAGAGCGGAACTTCACAGAAAAATTTGGGCGTCTCCTTTGAATGCTACAAACTAATGACAGCGACAGAAGAAAAATGGTTGCGCGGAAAATTCGGCAAAGAATACATCGAATACTGTAAAAAAGTAAATAGAATCCTTCCGTGGATAAGGAAAAAATAAAAAGCAAATAAAAAAGCGGTGGTTATCCACCGTTTTTTGCTTGTAAAATTATTGCATGTAGATTGAGAAGTCGCCAAATTTATCGACAACTTGGATTTTTACATCTAGGAAATGTTCAATGAATTTCACCTTAATCGTATCCTTTATAAAAGACCTGCTCTTTAAAACTTGCACCTTGAAGTCAGGGAAGTTTTTAACGATTTGGACGGAAATATCCTCGCCCGACTTTACCTCTTTGAAAGCAAGATTCTTGCCCTTGAGAGTTTGAAAATAGGATTTGTTTAATTTGCTCATAATAGCTCTTTTCAGAATAAAATTTTTATTTAATCTTAGCTTGTTTACACAAACTAAAAATAAGACAAGATTAATCTACAATTATATGGATAAAGGCTTCGACTTTTTCTGTAATCTTTTTAATTAGATTATCAAGATTATCGTCGTCCATTAGAATACATACAAGGTCAGGGTCCATATCAGTGAAATTAATGTCCTTTTCATTTGCCTTTATACTTTTCCATCCGAACCACCAATCTGAAAATTTATAATCACTACTTATAAGTTTGTTTTTAAGTAATTCATATGACTTGGACTCTGTGTTTATATTTTTGATTTGAAGTCTTAGCCCATAGTATAAATACCAGTTTCTATCATATTCAAATTTTAAAAATAGTTCCCCAATATCTTTAACTTGGCCCAAACTGTAGATAATTCCATAATAAGATGTTTTTTTAGCCTTGTGATAGAAATTTTTTATAATTGTTTCAGAATACCAAGGATTAAATGGCCCAAGGTCTTCGTCTCGATCGACTTTTCTATAATTGAGGTCAGGGAAATTTTTCAACATTTCGTCTAGAGAATTTTCAAGTTTAGTCCAAAACCTCATTTGTAGGTTTGTCTTGGCATCGATGATAGCAGGCTGTATGCTGTTTGCCATATTAAAATTTTCAGGGGATTCCAATAAAAAGTTTTTAACATCCATAGTGTAATCTACATCCTTTCCAGTTATTTTTTCTAACAAGTCTGCATACTGAATAAGCACTTCCCTAAGGGCAGGCTCTCGGGCAGAAATTTTAATACAATTTTCAATCCAGGTTAAAATTTCATTGTCATAGGAAATCAAATTTACCTGGTCTAAGTTGCTTGCACTATCCTCAGATGGAGCATTGCCAAGAAGAGTCAAGTAAAAAACTTTTTTGATATCGGCCTGGTAATTGTTAGCGAATTCTATATACCTGTCCATTTGCTCATATTGGTCACGAGCAAAAATTTTGTTTTCAATAATGATTACATAATTTTTATCCTTGACCTTGCAAGAAATAAATAAGTCCAATCGTCCATTTGAAAAAATTTTTTCTCTCTCAACATCTATGATTTTAAAATCATTAGGACTTACATCATCAGCTGATATTATGTCTGTAGTCTTTAAAAAGCTCAACATAAATTCTTTTTTAAACTTGCAATCGTTTAAAATCGAATAAATAAGTTTGGAGTGGAGGTTAACCTCATCATAGGGATTTAAAAGTTGGGAAAAAATATTAAAATCCGACTTCATCTTATCCAAAAGCTTGTATTTGTTGTAGATTAATTTTAGCTCGTAAAAAAAATTATTCATAAAAACCCCTTAAAAAATATTTATAACTGGATTTCAGTTGTGTTGTAATCAATTAAATCATGTTAGTATAATTATAGTCTTTAATTTAGCAAAAGACAAAGGATCCTTTTAATAAACCTTTTTGCATAATGTATTAAAATGGTTTGTAATAGCATATTTAGTAAAGTTATGTGGTTGAATTAAATAAAGTCTTATACATAAGAAAAAAATAAAGACGGAGGTATACAATGATCAGGACACAAGAGCTCTACCAAAAACTTTGGCGCCCTAGTCAAGGAAATAAAAAATAAAAGATTTCACTAGAAGATTTGCAACAAGGCTTTCGTGACCTGGAACAATCAGACCCAGCCTAAGAAAACTTATTTGAAGACATATACCTTTGTTAAAAAAATTAGGCCGGCCCCCAAAAGCAAAATGAAATAATTTCCAAAATAATGCTGACCCTGGCACACTTAACTTTGCAAAAACAAATGGAGACGTCATAGGAGACGCATACGAATATTTGATATCCAACTATGCAAGTAATGCAGGAAAATCAGGAGGAGAATTCTTCACTCCACAAACAGTGTCAAAGCTTTTGGCAAAGCTTGTAATGGACGGCAAAACAAGCATTAACAAAGTATACGATCCGACATGTGGGGAACGTGTCATAATAGTGATGGGTGCAGTTTGTGTTAATAAATCAACGGTTTCAGGAACTTTAACTAAATATATTTCGTGCATTGCTTAGAGTAATTAGGGTCTAATTGCTGTGAGCAGTGCATGAGAGGTAAGGACATTAGCTCTTGAATAGTTGATAATTATCTAATACAATCATATTTAAGGTAATAGTTAGTTACGCATCAGTATAGTTATGTTCAAGTTGAATATCTTAGTAGAGCAAAGGGTAAAATTTAATTAGATAAATAGTAAGTAAATTATATGGAGTAACTTACTTTTTTAGGAGGAAGTGACAATTTGAAATACAAGCAAATATTTAACTCTGGAGTTACTTTTCAACAATTTTACGATACTGCTCAGGATAGATATAAGAATTATGCTAATAATGCGATAAGAAATTATTTAAATTTAGAGAGATATTTAGAAAAGGTTAGTAGTATAACAAGCAAATTTAATATACTTGCGATTGGAGAAAACTGGTGTATTGATTCTATAATTAATATTCCTGTAGTTCATTGGTTAGAAAAAAATAATGAAAATATAAAACTTAAAGTAATAGATACAGATAGTTACAGTAAGTTTATGCCTAATGAAAAAGTTATTACACCAACATTTATTATTATGAATCAAGAATATCAGGAGATAGGGAAATGGGTTCAATATCCTAAAAGAATAATAGATGTGGTTGAATCTAAGGACCAAGTTCGAGTTATAGTAGAGAAAAGGAGATACCGACAGGGAGAATATATTGTAGATACATTGAAAGAGGTATTAGATATCTTGATTAACTATAGAAATAATATTTATTTAGGAAGGAGGAAATAAAGTGAGTCAAGAAAATAAGATAAATCAATCTTGCTGAGGTTCAATACAAAAAACCACTGGTACAGTGGAAGAAAAAGAAAATTGCCCCAAATGTTACGAAATAGGAGAAAAGGTTAAGAATATAACTGTAAAGCATATGGTATCAGAAAACCTTAGGGGAAAGGTTGTAGATGAAGAAACTTACTATTTATGTATGAATGAAGATTGTGATGTCGTGTATTATAACATAAACAATGAAAGAGTTTTTTATAAGGAAGAGGTAAAAGTTCCTATATGGTTTAAAAAGAATGCAAATCCCAAATATATATGCTATTGCAACCAAGTTACAGAGCAACAAATTATAAACGCTGTTTTAGATGATGGTGCAAAGAATATTAAAGATATTATTAGACTTACAGGGGCAATGAAAAATGGAAAGTGCGAAATTAACAATCCTTTGGGTAAATGCTGTAGTCCTCTTATTCAAGAAACCATCAATAGAGCATTAAATAGCAAAGAATAGTTTGCAACACATAATTTATAAAGTACGTCACAACAGTAATAAAATTAAAAATAATAAAAAACTATAGAATTAAAAATTTTGGAAATATTGTGTGTTTCAGGGATTTGGAAAAGGCTACAGAAGATGCTATAAAAACTTTTGACGATGAAAACAGTGTAAATATTATTCTTGAAAAAAGCTACGAAGAATATATGGAAGGTTTTACAGATAAAGAATGGCAAAGTTCTTGTTGAAGAAGAAAAATTAAAAGAAGGAGCATATCATTTTATCAACAAATCAATTGCGAAAGGTTTCGTGGATTATGCTGGTACTGGATTGGATAAAATCTTGCCACCAACATCTCGTAGACAAGGTGCAAGGGAAAAGAAAAAACAAATTGTACTAACAAAAATAGAAAAAATTGTAGAAGTTTTTGTGGGAATATAATTTAATTGGGGAAGCTTTAATAGCTTTCCTTTTTATTTTGAAAATATTAGAAATGTTGTAGGATTTTCTTGTTGAAGTGAAAGGTCAAAGATGGTATAATTTAAGAAAGATAAATTTTTTTATTTAATTAGTCAGAGAAAGTCAAAAGAGGTGATAGTATGGCAGGGCTTAGTAACAGCATTGAAGCTTTTTTGAAGCAGTTGTTGAGTAACACTGACGATGATTTCATCGAAATCGGAAGAAATGATCTTGCCAATCAGTTTAATTGTGCTCCATCGCAAATTAATTACGTTCTGACTACTAGATTTACTCCGTACAAGGGTTATTATATTGAAAGTAGACGCGGTGGAAGTGGATATGTTAAAATAATAAAATTAACAATTGAAGACAGTAATCCGATTAAGGAGATTGTCGAAAATGTTATTGGAGATAGAATTACAAAGGATAAGTCGAATAATATTATTAATATGCTTTTGGATGAGGAATTGATAACTGAAAGGGAAGCTTTGGTTATGGTTCACGCTTTAGAGGATAATACTTTGTCGAAGGTGGATTTTAATGACAGGAATATTCTGAGGGCTGATTTATTGAAGAATATGTTATTGGCTTTTATGAGATAGAGGTGATTATATGAATTGCGATAATTGTGGCAAACCTGCTTTTATTCAAGTTAAAATCGTGGGGCCATTTGGTGCTCGTGATGTGAATTTGTGTCATGATTGCTATGAAGAATATATGAATAATTTGAAGAATGAGATTATTTCGAATTCTGATTTTAAGTTTGATTCTGATCAAGAATTGAACGAAAACAAGGAGCTTTTTGAAGAAATCGCAAAGCAAATTTCTGATGTGGTGGAACATTTGCCTTTTGAAAAGGTACAAGAATCTTCAAAGAAAGATGCTGACGATAAGAGTGTGTGTCCAGTGTGCAATATGCCGTTTGATGAGTTGAAGAATTATTCATCGATTGGTTGCAAATATTGTTACGATCATTTCAGAGATTTCATAATGGATAAGAGAAATTCTAAAAGCTATCCAAAATATTACAGGGGCAAATTCCCTAAGAATTTTGAAAAGGCAAAGGAAATTTTGGAGAAGTTGGATAGCTTGTCTGATGAGCTTTTCATTGCAATGGATAATGAGGAATTTGAAAAGTGTCACGATATTCAAACGAAGATTGACGATTTGGAATTGAAATTACAAGAGTATAGGGAAAAATGTTATGAATAATTCAAGTGTTGTAATGAAATCTGATGTGTCGTTGAGAAGAAATTTGTCGGACTATAATTTTATGTTGGTTATAGATACGGATTCTTGCGACGATATGAAATCAGATATTAAAAAAGAATTGAATAATCTGGAATATTTGAAGGAGTCTAGCGTTTATTCTTTTAAGGATACTAAAAGTACGAACAGAGATTATCTGAGAAAACAAGGATACATTTCCAGTGCTTATTATGAGGATGTGTCTCCTGAAGTTATCATAAATAGCGATAAAAAATGCGTGTTTACTTTGGCAGATAATGACCACATTTGTATTACTGCTTACGATTTTGGGAAAAATTTAAGAGATATTTACGAAAAATGTCTGAATATTGAAGAAAAATTGAATGATAAATTGAACTTTGCTTTTGATATTGATTTTGGATATTTGTCAGATGATTTCTACGATTCGGGATGTATGATGGATGTAAGCGTGTGTATGAACTTGAAGGCTTTAGAGTATTTCAACAAGATTGATGATATTCAAGATGTTGCAAGATACAGAGGATATATGTTTGAGAAAGCCTTCAATTCTAATACGAAAAGTTCTATTTACAGGCTTACGACTAATGGTCATTTGATGGATCCTGAATATATTATCAATGATATGACGCTTTTGATTGATTCGATTTCTAGAAAGGAAATTGAAAACAGACGCATTTTATTCGAAAATAATCCTGAGTTTAAGGATGACCTTTTGAGAAGCGTGTCGATGCTAAAATATTCAAGAGTTTTGGATGAAATTGAAGGAATGAACAGGATTGGAGATTTACTGATAGCTATCGATTTTGGCATAGTCGATGGTTTCAATGTAGATGATATTCTGGACTTGTACGATAAGACAAATAAGTTGAAGCTTGAAAAATTTCGCGAAAACAATAAATTGAATCAAAACATTGGTGTTTTGAGAAGCGAAATCATCAAGGATACTTTGGAAAGACAGGTGAAAAATTGAGAAAATCAGATATTTATAATTTAAGAACTGAGGCTGTGTATGAGGCAATTAGTTTGAAGCACGCGGATCTTGGAGTGGAGCATGTGCTACTTGCTATGTTCAAGTTTGATTTCAAGGCGTCTCAATATTTGAAAAAACACGGTGGAAATTACGAAAAAATTAGAAATTTAATTATAGATGAGTTGGGTTATGGAGACAGCAAGGAAACTAATCAAAGAATTAGCCCGAAACTTGAAGAAATAATCACTCAAGCTGTGGGATTGTCCAACACTTACGGAGAAAGGGCGATTACTCCAGAACACATTATGGCAGCGCTTTGCATGGATAGTTCTAACTACGCTAATCATTTGATGAAAAAAACAGGCGTGGATATTATGAAATTGACAGCGGAACTTCGCAAATATTTCTTCATGAAGATGAAGAGAGAACAGGGAGATGTCAACGACTCGTCAGCTAATTCTTCTAAGCCAAGTGAAATTGAAAAGTACACTAAGAATTTGAACGAATTGGCGAAAGAAGGAAAGATCGATCCATGTATCGGTCGTGAGGACGAAATCGAAAGGATTATTCAAGTTCTTCTTAGACGTAAAAAGAATAACCCTGTGTTGATTGGAAATCCTGGTGTCGGAAAGACTGCTATCGTGGAAGGTTTGGCTGTAAAGATTGTCAACGGCGATGTGAATGATATTTTCAAGGACAAGGAGATTTTGTCATTGGATTTGGCAGCGTTGTTGGCTGGAACAAAATACAGAGGAGATTTTGAAGAAAGAATCAAAAAAGTTATCGATACTTTGTCAAATTCTGAAAACAAAATTTTGTTTATAGATGAACTTCATTCGTTGATGGGCGCTGGTGGTGCAGAGGGCGCATTGGATGCATCAAATATTTTGAAACCATCATTGGCGAGAGGCGATTTGCAAATAATCGGAGCTACAACTATCAATGAATACAGAAAAACTATCGAAAAGGACCAAGCTTTTGAGAGAAGACTTCAAACTATCATGGTAGATGAGCCTTCTGTTTCGGATTCTATTCAAGTTATTGAAGGATTGAAGGACAAATACGAATCACACCATCACGTTCTAATTAGTGACGAAGCAATCAAAGCGAGTGTTGAATTATCGCACAGATATTTGAACGACAGATATTTGCCAGACAAGGCAATAGATTTAATAGATGAAGCTCAATCGATGGTTAGAGTGAAAAACTTCACTGGTGGCAAAAATTATGCGAAAATTCTAGAAGAATTAGAAGAAGAGAAACAAGAAGCTATTCAAAATTCTGACTTTTTACTTGCAGCAGAAAAAAGAGATGCAATCAAGGAAGTAGAAGCAGAAATGGAAGAAGAAAACCAAGACGAAAACAAATTGGAAATTGGATTCGATGAAATAGCAAATATCGTGTCACGCTGGGCAAAAGTTCCAGTGTCTAAGCTAACAGAATCAGAATCACAAAAATATTTGTTCTTGGCTGATAATTTGAAAAAAGTTGTCATCGGACAAGACAAGGCTATTGATTCTATTTCCAATGCAATTAAAAGAGCACGTGTTGGACTCAAAAATCCGAACAAACCAATTGGTTCATTTGTGTTTGTCGGACCAACTGGTGTTGGTAAAACATATTTGGCAAAGAAACTTGCTAAGGAATTGTTCAATGATGAGAATGCGATGATTAGAATTGACATGACAGAATATATGGAAAAACACTCCGTATCAAAACTGATAGGATCTCCTCCAGGATATGTTGGCCACGATGATGGTGGACAATTAACTGATATGGTGCGTACGAAACCATACTCTGTTATTTTGTTTGATGAAATCGAAAAGGCTCATCCAGATGTTTTCAACACGCTTTTGCAAGTTTTGGACGACGGTAGACTTACAGATTCCAAAGGACGCGTGGTAAATTTCAAAGATACTGTAATCATAATGACATCAAACATTGGCGCAAGTGAACTTGAAAGCAAAAACGTAATTGGGTTTAATACAGCAGAAGATGTTGAAGTTGATGAATACAACAGAAACAAAGAGACTATCAACAATGCAATGAAGTCGATGTTCAAGCCAGAATTTATGAATAGATTAGACGATGTTATCGTGTTTAGCAATTTGAACAAGGAAAATATAAAAGAAATTGCTGGATTAATGATGGATGAATTGGTTGAGAGAATGGCGAAGAATGATTTGATAATTTCGTATGACGAAAAAATCTTGGATTATCTTGTAGACAAAGGATACGACAAGAAATTCGGAGCAAGACCACTTGAAAGACTTATCAGAACGGATATTGAAAATGAACTTGCCGACAAGATTCTGAACGGAGATATCGACAAAAATAGAAAAACAACTATAACTGTGGTTAACGACAAGGTTAGCTTTAGAAGATATGTAAGACGCAAAAAGACTGTGAAACAATAATATGAAAAAGAAAACAAAATACGTGTGCAAAAATTGTGGCTACGAGCAAGCCATGTGGATAGGAAAATGCCCCAGTTGTAACAGCTGGGGTTCTATGCAAGAACAAGAAATCATAGATGAAAAATCAAATACTAGAACAACAAGTTCGACCAAATCTTCAAAAGCGGTTAAATTGGTCGATGTAAAGATTGATTCGTCGGAAAGAATTCAATCGTCGATTACTGAATTGAACAGAGTTTTTGGTGGGGGACTTGTCAGAGATTCCGTGTCAATTCTAACTGCAAGACCAGGAGCTGGAAAATCAACTTTGCTACTTGAACTAGCAAATGATTTGGCTTCTAAAAATATAAAAGTTCTCTACATTTCTGGAGAAGAATCCACATCTCAAATCAAACAACGCGCGATGAGAACTATGGAAAAAATCCCGGAAAATATTTGGTTAATTTCAACGACAAGCATGGACAACGCTTTGGATTCTATTCACAAAATAAAACCGGATGTGATTTTCTTGGATAGTATTCAAACATTTCAGCTTCGTGAGTACACTTCACGTCCAGGCTCTCCTGTGCAAACTGTTGAATGTGCGAATAAAATTGTAGAAATCTGCAAAAATCCCGAAAAACCAACTCTTGCGATTATGGTTGGGCATATGACAAAATCAGACGAAATGGCAGGGCTTAGAACGCTTGAACACTTGGTGGATACTGTGCTTTATTTGGAAGGTGAAAGTGACGATCCATTGAGATTGTTGACAACGACAAAAAATAGATTCGGTCGAACTGGAGAGATTGGACTGTTTAATATGCAAGAAGATGGAATAAAAGAAATCACCGATGCGTCTGATTATTTCGTCACGAAAAGGAAAAAAGATGTAAATGGTGCAGCGCTTTCTGTAATAAAAGAAGGGTCACGAATTTTGGTTGTCGAAGTTGAAGCATTGGTGTCCAAATCATTCACTCCGTATCCTCAAAGAATAGGGGATAGCCTTCGTAAAGACCAATTGAATACGTTGATTTCTATCTTGGAAGAACGCGCTGGAATGAATATGTACGACAAGAATGTCATCATCAAAACCACAGGAGGAATCAAAATCCAAGAACAATCCGTGAATTTGTCCATAATAATGGCAATTGCATCATCACTTATGAACAAACCAATTCCATCTGATGTTGTGTTCATTGGAGAAGTTGGATTGACAGGAGAAATCAAAAGAGTTCCACAAATAGAAACCAGATTAAAAGAAATCGAAAGATTGGGATACAAAAAAGTTTACATCTCACAAAACACAAATCTAACACAAAAATACGATCTTGAAATCAAACAATTTGATAGTATAAGATCTGTAATATCAGATATATTTTAGAAGACACTCACAAAAATAGAGTGTCTTTTTCTAATTCTTTCCTAATATTAATTTATTGTTATCAATATAGGTTTTTATAGCTGACAAATCATTTTTATCATACAAATCCAATAGATATTGTCTGTGGATTTTGGATTCTTCTTGACCATCCTTGTAAATTGGATAATCTTCGTTTTCTTTCATGGACTGCATAGCCTTTTTCAAATCATCATCAGAATCAATGCCGTATCTTTCAGAATACGGATTGTAAGAATACATAGTTTTACTCTTACACATTGTGAATGAGAACGTCATTACAGCACATAAAAAAATTACAAATAATTTGCTACGTTTCATAAAAGCCTCCAAACTTTTTATTTAATTTAATTATATAACGTTTTATAAAAAAAACAATTCTTATATACAAAAAAAGAGTGGACATAGTCCACTCTCAAAATTATAATTCTTTTTCTATTTCGTCTAATATTTCCAATAATTGTGGAAGGATTTCTTCAAGAACTCCATCGTTCATTGGGTTTTTGATGTTACCAGCTTTCATTATTCCGAAGAATGATTGGCTTCCACCAACTTTACAGATTTCAAGGTAATCTTTGAATGCTTCTTCTCGATTCTTTCTTGATTTCAATAAGAATTGGAATGCGCAAACTTGTGCCAATGTGTAATCAATGTAATAGAATGGGTTATTGAAGATGTGACCTTGTCTGTACCACCAAGTTCCTTTTTCCAAGAATTCATCATCATAATCCAAGTTTGGACGATACATCAATTCTATTTCGTGGTATTTTGCTTTTCTTTCTTCAGCTGTTGCATCTGGATTTTCGTATACGAAGTGTTGGAAATGGTCGATAGTTACACCGTAAGGAATGAAACTGATAGCTCCATCTAAGTGAGAGAATTTGAATTTGTTAGTTTCTTCTTCGAAGAACAATTCCATCCATGGCCATGTCAAAAATTCCATACTCATTGAGTGGATTTCACAAGCTTCAAATGTTGGCCAGATGTATTCGAAAATTCTTCCGTCCATTGAAGTATAAGATTGGAATGCATGACCTGCTTCGTGAGTCATTACTTCGACATCGTGAGTAGTTCCGTTGAAGTTTGCGAAGATGAATGGAGATTCATAATCTTCAATTGTAGTACAATATCCTCCGCCTTCTTTACCTTTTTTGCTTTCCAAATCGAATAATTCTCTTTCATACATAAAATCGAAGAATTTTTTAGTTTCTGGTGACAATTCTGAGTACATTTTCTTAGCGTTATCTACCAAGAAGTCTTTTTCTCCGTGAGGTTTTGCGTTACCATCAGTGAACATTACGTTGTTATCGTAAGCTTTCATATCTTCAATGCCAATTCTCTTTGATTGTTTCTTTCTCAATTCAAGATAAACTGGTGTTACGTATTTTTTGACAAATTCTCTGTATTTTGCAACATCATTCTTGTCGTAATCAGTTCTCATTAATGATTTGTATTGGTATTCAATGTATGAATCAAATCCCAAAGCTTTAGCCATATCTGTTCTAACGTGAACCATTTCATCGTAAATATCATCGATTTCTTTTTCATGTTCTGCGAAAAATTCTGAGATTTTTCTTGTGGCATCTTTTCTTTCATCACGATCTTTTGATTGTGTGTAAGGAGCCATTTGTGACAATGTCAATGTTTTATTGTCAAATTCGATTTGAGCAGATGCTATTAATTTGTTGTATTTAGTAGTTAATTGGTTTTCTTTTTGCTTAAAAGGAACAGCCTTTTCATTAAAAATCAATTGACAGCTTATTAAGTCAAATAAATGTTGTCCGAAATGTTTAACCAATTCGTCTTTGAATTTGGAGTTGTCGATTGCTTCGTACATTTTAGTGTCAAGCACTGAATAATGTGGCATGTATTCATCCAAGAAATCTTGTTCTTCTTTGTAGAAGTCATCATTTGTATCGATCGTGTGACGAATGTAGGCAAGGTTGACATTAGTGCTTAATGTTTTCTTGTATTTGTCCATTTCTTCCATGATTTTGATTTGTTCTTCAGAAGTTGTGGAATCGTTAAATCTTTTGATAAAATCTTCGACCTTTTTCTTATCTTCTTCGAAGTTAGGTCTAGTGTATTTGTATTCTGTAAATTTCATTTTTTCACCTCTAAAATTATTTTATCATATTTTTATACTATGTAAATGTTTTTATGGTTGATAAATATTTCTAAGAAAAAAACAATAAAAAAATATAGGGAACAGTGTTAGATAATTTAAAAAAGTGGGTATATAAAAAAAGTAAGAGATTTGAACTGATGATTCCACCAGCTTAAAATTTTCTTATAAAGAAAAGGAGATGTTATTTAATGAATAATAGTTATGATGAAAGAGTAAAGTTTGTTAATGGAAATTATCACTCTTTAGTTCACGCAAGAAAGCCAAAAGATATAGATGATAAGAAAGCCTACATTATAGGTACTGGTATTGCTGCATTGGCTGCGGGTGGATTTTTAGTAAAAGATGCTCACATGAAAGGCGAAAATATTACTTTTATTGAACAATTAGAATTGCCTGGTGGAAGTTTGGATGGAGAATTTAAGACTGAACACAGAGGATATGTTGCCAGAGGCGGTAGAGAAATGGGTCACCATTTTGAAACTTTGTGGGACTTGTACAGTGCGGTTCCATCATCTGAAAATCCAGAGGAATCAATAATAGATCATTTCTTCTACACTAACTTAGACGATCCAAATTTCAGTAAATGTCGTATAACTCATGAAAATGGTAAAAGATATGATGAAGAAAAATTCAACTTATCAGACAAAGCTTTGAAGGAAATTGCAGAGCTTACAATTACAAAAGATGAAAACTTACAAAACAAACAAATTGATGAAGTTTTCTCAGAAGAAACTTTAAATAGTGATTTCTGGATTTTGTGGAGATCAATGTTTGCGTTCCAAAACTGGAATAGTGCTTTGGAAATGAAATTGTATTTGAACAGATTTATCCACCATGTTGGAGGACTTCCTACACTTTCAGCTCTTCAATTTACTCAATACGACCAATACGAATCTATCGTTAAACCGATAGTTAAATGGTTAGAAGAAAAAGGTGTTAAATTTGAATACGGAATCACTGTAAAAGATGTTGATTTTGATATAACTGCTGATAAGAAAGTTGCTACAAAATTGGTAATGGAATCAAGTAAAGGTGAAGACAAATCAATTGATTTAACTGAAAATGATTTGGTATTTATAACTAATGGATCAATGACTGAATCATCAAGCTACGGTGACGATGAGACTGCAGCAACTTTGAGTGCTGATCTTGGTGGAAGCTGGGATTTATGGAGGAATATAGCATTAAAATCAGATGAATTCGGCAAACCTGACAAATTCTGTAAAAATGTTGAAAGAACTAACTGGGAATCTTGTACAGTAACTGTTCATGGTGGTAAAGTTATCGACTATATCGAAAATATTACTAAGAGAAATCCTTACACAGGAAAAGTAGTTACAGGTGGTATCGTAACTGTTAAGGATTCAAATTGGTTGATGAGCTGGACGATTAACAGACAACCACAATATGTTGGTCAACCAAAAGAAGATATTTGCGTTTGGGTTTACGGATTATTTACTGACAAAGACGGAAATTATATCAAAAAACCTATGAGAGATTGTACAGGAAAAGAAATCACAAAAGAATGGTTGTATCATATAGGTGTTCCTGAAGCAGAAATCGATCAATTATCACAAGATTGTTCAGCAATTCCTGTAATGATGCCATATATTACAAGTCATTTTGAACCTCGTGAATTTGGCGACAGACCTTACGTTGTTCCTAAAGGAGCTGTGAACTTTGCATTCCTTGGACAATTTGCAGAAACACTGGACAAACCTGGCAGAGATACTGTATTTACTACAGAATATTCTGGAAGAACAGCAATGGAAGCTGTATATGCATTGTGTCATGTTGAAAAGGGAATTCCAGAAGTTTACGCTTCAAGATACGATTTGAGATATTTATTAAATGCAGTTAGTGCACTTAATGATTACGAAAAACCTGACCTACCAATTCCAAAATTGTTAGCTCATAGTATTGGAAAGAAAATAGAAGACACTGATATCGAATTAATGTTAAAAGAAAATAATTTGATTTAGATTTATTAATATGCCTGGAATTTATTTTCTGGGGATATTTTTTTGTTTTAATTTGTAATAAAATATACAAAAGGGGATGAAAATATGGACAGAAGGAAAATAGATCGAATCAAAGGAGCGCTTTTTGCTTTTGCAATAGGTGATAGCATGGGAGCTACTACTGAATTTATGACTGAAGACGAAATTTCAAAAATCTACGGAAAAGTCACTGATATATTAGGTGGAGGATGGCTTGATTTGAATCCAGGAGAATGCACCGATGATACAGATATGAGTATTTGTATTATGAACTCATTGATGGAAAATGACCGTGATAATTTTGAGAAAAATACCATGAAATTATTTGTCGATTGGTACAATACACATCCTAGAGATATTGGCAATCAATGTAGACGTGCAATCGAACACTACATTCAATACGAAATTTTTATTGAAGAAGATGAAACAGCACTTGGAAACGGAAGCTTGATGAGAGCACTTCCATGTGCATTATTAGATAACGAAAACTCAGAAGAACTGAACATAAAACAAGGAAGACTCACTCACAATAACGAAATGTGTGATGAAATTTTACGAGAATACACACAAATCATACGCGATAACATCAATGGAAAAACTCATGAACTTGAAGATAAACAACTTCTCAAACCATCGGGATATATCGTAAACACTTTTAATAATGCGATTTATTGGGCAAAGGAAAATTCTGTTGAAGATTGCATTATAAACGCTGTAAATCACGGAGGAGATTCCGATACGATAGCTGCAATTGCTGGGAGTATCAGTGGATCTATTCATGGATATTCTACAATTCCTAAAAGGTGGATTGAAAAAATCGACGAAAATGTAAAAGAGCAAATTGAAAAATTCGTAGAGTATTTGTGCGACGGAAATGTGAATGATGATCGAAATAAAATATAAATTAGTTGAATGTATTTATTTGAGACTGTGAAATAGTTTTTGTATGAGAAATCCTCCTGATAAGACAATAATCAGGAGGATTTTAATATGTCAAAAAATACATAAAAAGTTATACTTAAAGCATAACTATAAATACATTATTTATTTTAAATGCATATTTAGGAAAATGATAAAGGTTTTTATATTTTAATTATTAATGAAATCTCTGTTTTTAAAATTATTAATATATCTTTTAATTATTAATATACTTTTATTATGCGTTTTATGTATATAAAGTTAAAAAAATAATTATATTAGAGGTCTTATAAATGTTGACTAAATAAAAAAAAAGTAGTAAAATTTAGAACGTAATTTTTGAAAATGGGACTCAATATCGATATTTGCAATTTATACCATAAGTAAAATTAATATTTTTTAATCTAGGAGGATTTATGAAAAAAAAAGATATTATAAAGGCAACTCTTGTTGCAGCTTTATCAGTTTCATCAGTTTCCTTTATGTGCAGTGATACAGTTTTTGCAAAAACTGAAGATATTAAAAATATTATTGATAAGGAAAAATCTATAGAATATAAGCAGGATGAAAATAAGCTTACGAATGAGACGTTAAAAGTCAATAAAGAAAATTCGAACAAAACAAACGATGAAAAGTTATCAGTAATTACCAAAGAAGATATTAAAGAGGATTCTGTAATTGATAATAAAAATACTTCCGATAACAAATATTCAAACAAAGAAGTATCAAAAGGAAATGAATTGCATAAAGCAGATGAAATTCTAAACATTTCTAAAAAAGAAGAGGATAGAGTTGTATACATAGCTGAATTTAGGAATAAGGAGGATGGTCAGAAAGCAATTAAAGAACTATCTAATTTTAAAAATACTAAAGTTTTGTATACTTATAATACGATTTTCAATGGTTGTGCTATAGAAACAAATCGAGATAATTTGGACAAAATTAAACTTATTGAAGGCATTTCATCAGTCGAAAAATCACAAAAAATTCAACCGATGATGAACAATGCTCGAAAGGAAATAGGAGTTGATGAATCCATAGATTACCTAAAAGCAATCAATGCTCAATTTGGCAAAAACTTTGATGGTAGAGGAATGGTAATTGCAAATATTGATACTGGAACTGATTACAGACACAAAGCCATGAGAATTGACGAAGATGCGAAATCATCGATGAAATATAAGAAAGATGATTTACAAGGAACTGACAAGTACTTTTGGTTGAGTGATAAAATACCTCACGCTTTTAACTATTATAATGGTGGCAAAATCACTGTCGAAAAATATGATGATGGTTCAGATTATCATGATCCACACGGTATGCATATAGCAGGAATTCTTGCTGGAAATGATACTGATGAGGACATAGCTAATTATAATGGTATTGATGGGATTGCTCCAAACGCTCAAATATTTTCTTATAAGATGTATTCTGATTCAGGTGATGGATTTGCCGGTGATGAAACGATGTTTCATGCTATTGAAGATGCAATCAAGCATAAGGTCGATGTAGTATCTGTATCATCAGGTTTTACAGGAACAGGACTAGTAGGAGAAAAATATTGGCAGGCTGTTAGAGCTTTGAGAAAAGCTGGCATTCCTATGGTTGTAGCAACTGGAAACTACGCAACAGCTGCATCAAGCTCATCATGGGACTTGGCTGCAAATAACCAACTAAAGATGATTGATACAGGCAATGTAACTAGAACTGCTGCACATGAAGATGCTATCGCGGTCGCATCAGCTAAAAATCAAATAGTAGAGTTTGACAAGGTCAATATTGGTGGAGAAAGCTTTAAGTATAGAAATATCGGTACCTTCTTCGATAAGGATAAGATTATTAGAAATGAAGACGGAAGCAAGCTATCTGACAAAGTAAAATTTGTTTATATAGGCAAGGGTCAAGATGAAGATCTAGTTGGTCTTAATCTTAAAGGCAAAATTGCCGTTATGGATAGAATCTATACCAAAGATTTAAAATATGCCTTTAAAAAAGCTGCCGATAAGGGTGCTCGTGCAATCATGGTTGTAAATACAGTTAACTACTACAACAGAGATAACTGGACAGAGCTTCCAGCCATGGGTTACGAAGAAGATGAAGGAACAACTTGTCAAGTATTTTCAGTATCAGGTGATGATGGTCTAAAGATTTGGAATATGATTAATCCAGCAAATAAAACAGAGGTTAAAAGAAATAAAAAGGAAGACTTCAAAGATAAGCTTGACCAATACTATCCAATTGACATGGAAAGCTTCAACAAAAACCGTCCAAAGCTTGGTGATGAGAAAGAGCTAGCCTTTAACTTTGCTCCTGATACAGATAAGGAACTTTACAAGGAAGAAGTAATAGTTCCAGCAGCTTCTACATCTTGGGGTCCAAGGGTTGACCTCCTCCTAAAGCCAGATGTATCAGCACCAGGAAAGAACATCAAATCAACTCTAAATGTAATTGACGGCAAGTCAACTTATGGTTATATGTCAGGAACAAGTATGGCAACACCAGTAGTTGCAGCATCAACAGTATTGATTAGACCAAAACTAAAAGAGATGCTCGCAAAACCTGTCTTAAAAAACCTAACAGGTGACGATAAAATCGACTTAACTACTCTTACAAAGATTGCCTTACAAAACACAGCAAGACCTATGATGGATCCAACAGGTTGGAAGGAGAAATCACTATATTATGCTTCACCAAGACAACAAGGCGCTGGTCTTATTAACGTAGCTAATGCACTAAGAAATGACGTTATAGCTAGCTTTAAGAATTTAGACTCTGAAGGTTTGGTAAATTCATATGGATCTATTTCACTTAAAGAGATTAAGGGCGATAAAAAATATTTCACAATTAAATTAATTAATACATCAGATAGACCTCTAACATTTAAAGCTTCATCATCTGCAATCACAACAGATTTCTTAACCAATAGACTAAAACTTGATGAAACTTACAAGGATGAAAAATCTCAAGATGGAAAACAAATTGTTCCAGAAATCCATCCTGAAGTAATTAATGGAGCAAAGATAACATTCGAATACGATACATTTACCATAAAACCAAATTCAAGTTTTGACTTAAATGCTGTAATAGATGTTGGAGATGCTAAAGATAAAAATAAATTTGTAGAATCCTTCATTAGATTTGAATCTAAAGAAGAAGTTGAGGCAATGTGCGGTAAGGGAAACAAGACAGTTTTTCAACCATCTCTATCAATGCCACTTATGGGCTTTGCTGGAAATTGGAACAAGGAGCCAATCCTTGACAAGTGGGCTTGGGAAGAAGGTTCAAAATCAAAGACAATGGAAGGTTATGATGACGATGGTAAACCAAAAATACCTGGAACCTTGAATAAGGGTATAGGTGGAGAACACGACATCGATAAATTCAATCCAGCTGCCGTTATCCAAAACAGAAAAGATGGAAATACAAAATCACTTGATCAAGACCCTGACTTATTTGCATTAAATAACAACCAAGGATTAACTGATGCATCTAATAGCGGCTCAAAAGTAGCAAGAGTTTACCCACTCGATTCTAAAGGACAAACTCAAGAAGTACAAATAGAAAGAGGGCTAACCCCTTCACCACTTGTTCTAAGAAGTGCAAAAGAAGGACAAATATCAATCGTAAATACCGATAAAGAAGGAGAAGGTCAAAAAGATCTTAAAGTAATAACTAAAGAGCATTTTATTAGAGGTATCTTAAACTCTAAGAGAAATGACGCTAAGGGTATAAAATCTTCTAAGCTAAAAGTTATGGGAGATTTAAAATGGGATGGATTAATCTACAACCCAAGAGGAAGAGAAGAAGGCGCTAATGATGATAATAATAACCAAGACTTGGAAACAAAACTTAGGGGTCAATTTGAACCAATAGCTGAGGGTCAATACTTCTACAAGTTCAAATATAGATTAACCAAGGATTATCCATGGCAAGTTTCTTATATACCAGTAAAAATTGACAATACAGCTCCAACAATTGTTGATGTTGATTTCTCTAATCCAGACAAAATCAAATTAATAGCAAAAGATACCTACCACAAGGTAAAAGATAAGTATAAAAACGAAACCTTGTTTGTAAGAGATCAAAAGAACCATCCAGATAAATTTGAAGAAGTAGCCAACGAAGTATGGTATGCAGGTGCAGCTATAGTTGACGAGAATGGTGATGTTGAAAGAAACCTTGATGTTAAATATGCAGGAGAAGGCGAAGGAAGACACAGAAAGCTTGATGAAAAAGGAAATACTATCTACGAAATTAAAGGAGCTGGAGATTTAAGAGGAAAAATCATAGAGGTAATCGCCCTAGATGGTGCAAGCAACTTCACCAAAATCCATAGGATTAAATTTGATAATAAAGCTGACGCAAAAGGAATGATTTCTTATTACCTAGTAGATCCTGAGACAGATGCTTCTTCTTACAAAAAACTAGGTGAAATTTCTGAAGAAAAACTCAAAAATGCTCAAAGTCCAGAAGCTTCAAATAAGGCAGAAGAAAAGAAAGATACTTTTGATGAAAATCCTATAGAGGGACCTTCAAATCTAGAGTTAAACAAAGAAATCTCTACTGTTAGAGGCTTTGAAGATAAAGACCTAAAGAAACTAGTTAAAAAGAAATATAAGCAAGAATACGACTATGTAAATGGTGGAAAAAGAACAGTAGAACTTGATTATCAATATGATGAAAATGGAAATATAAAAGCCTATGAAGATGGAAGTGCTCTAGAATATGAAACTGAGAAACTTGATGATGTTAAATCAAAGCTTGGTGGAGTATTAAGCCCATCAAAGGATGGACATTTTGAAATTCTTGGAAAAGTAAGTAATGTATCAAAAGATGCTAAGGCTTACTATGGTAATGACTTTAAATTAATAGAAATTAAGGCAAGTAAATACGACCCACAAACAAAAACTCTAACCTTTGACTTATTTGCAAACACAAATGATGTAGTCGATGGTCTATCCTTTACTGGAGATATGAATATCCTTGTAAAAGATAAGGACCAAACAAAAGCTAAAACTATAATAAGGATGCCAGAAAAGAAGGATGAAGCAGAGGAAGCTTCACCATATGCTTCAAGCTACGGAAATATTATCGAACTAGGTGAAGGTGAGCTTACAAAACAAAAACCACAAGATCCAAGCAAGATGGATACAAACAAGATGTTCTTCGATCAAGAAAAGGGTCAATATGTATTAAATGATAATATGATTGTAAGAAAGGGATATGCCCTAAGAGTTACTACATTTAACCCAGGAAAAACTGACATGCTCGATGGCAATGGAGTTTATAGCAAGGCAGATATAGAAAAAATCCAAAAGACTGCCCCTAACATCAAGGTCCTATCACAAAAAACAATCTACTGTGATAGTAGAAATGTTCAAGATGGAAGAAGCACTCAATCGGTTCTTATGTCAGCATTGGATGGTTTTAATATAGTTAGATACCAAGTATTCAAATTCAAAACTAATGATAAGGGAGAGGCTATAGATAAGGATGGAAAGCTTGTAGATGATCCTTATAAACTAGTTCTTCTTGGCAAAGATGGCAAGGAATATATCGGAGATGATAAATCAAACGTTGAAGCCATTAAAGAAGACGGTGCAATGCTATTTATCGATACAAAGCCTGTGAATCTATCAATGGATAAAAATTACTTTAATCCTTCTAAATCTAATAAGATTTACGTAAGAAATCCAGAATTTTATCTAAAAGGAAAAATTTCTGATAAAGGTGGATTTAACTGGGAAATGAGAGTTAATGAGTCAGTTGTAGATAATTATTTAATATATGGTGATTTACACATTGACAATACAAGAGACTTTAATATAAAACTTGATGTAAAAGATGGGGATATCATGGATTGGGGAATGAAAGATTATAAGGCAAATGGATTCCCAGATGAAGTTAAAGATATGGACAGAAATGTATTCTTAAAAACAGGTTATTCTTCAATGAACGCAAAGGCGGTAGGAGTTCACTATCAATTCTTATATGATAATGTAAAACCTACAGTTGAGATGAGCGAAGATGGTAAAATATCTATTGAATATGCAAAAAATAAATTTATTAAATTTAACATATTTGATAAAAGAGATAATAACAAAGATGGAGAAATACAAGAACAACACATCTATGTAAATGGAAAAGAATACAAATCACTAGATGATATTAAAGATATCAAAGATAGTGAATTAAAAATCAAATTTGTAGTAAAAGACTTTGCAAGAAATACTACAGTAAAAGAATTTAACTTAGACAAAAATACTGGAACGGTAGAGCTTATCAAGCCAGAAAAAGTCAAGCTTACTATAGATAATAAGGATAATGAACTAGTAAAAGGTGAAGATTTCGTTCTTCCAGCTTATAATGGAGAAGTAGCAGAAGGATATCAATTTGATGGCTGGGAAATTTCAGGAGTAAAGGACAAAAAAGAATCAGGTTATGTTTTGTTCGTAACAAAAGCAACAACAATAAATCCAACTTTTAAGAAAATTAAGGTAAAAGAACAAGAAGAAAACAAACCTACATTCGATATTAATAAGAAAAAGGAAACGTCTCAAGAAAATACTTGCCAACCAAAAGAAATAGAAGATTCAACAGACGTATCAAGTGACGATAATTTAAATCAATCGGATTTAGCTAATGATACTGAAGTTAAAATTTCTGATGATAAAAAAATAGCTCTGAAAGCAAAAATAATGTTAATGTTGATAAGTCTGAAACAAATGAAAAAGAAGAAATAAAGACTAGTAAATCTTCAAACAAAAAGAACGACAAAGCTTATAAACTAGGTGAAAAAGACTCCGTTACAACAGTTGAAATCAACAAGACTACTGACAAAACAAATTCACCTAATAAAATTTATAAAAGCAGAAATATTAAAGGTAATGTGATTAGAAAAAATCAGCATATATTACCAAAAGCTGGGAATATTAGCGAAATCATAATGATGTCGGCAGCAGGATTTATGTCAGTAGCAGGTGCATTCTTTGGATTTAAGAAAAAAGACAAAAACGAAGAGAAATAATAGTATAGCAATACAAAAGTTTTAGTTTTTTTAAGAGACTGTGAAATAGTTTGTGTATAGAATCCTCCTGATATAATAGTAATCAGGAGGAGCTGATACACAAAACTTTTCATATACCCTACCCATGTCAGTTGTTATTTGTGTGTATGGTTTTTATACTTTAAAGTTTCTTTTTATTTTGTTGTCTGCTATTTTCCCTACTTGTCATTTGTAGGATGAGTATTTTGTTTTCTATTTCCATATCTTTATTTGGTCTATTTATGCGTTTTTGCCAATACATATATGTTGATTTTGGAAGATTAAAGTATTTTAACAAGTCTTTTAATTTGTATTTATTTCTTAAAATCCCGATTGTTTCAGTAATTGTCTTATTTCTGCATCTGTCATTTGAGACAATTCTATCTTTTTTTTTGCATCATTTTCTAATTGAAGCCAATAGTTTTTTTCTTCTACTTTCTTTATTTTTTATTTTAATTGTGACTGTGTTAATGAATTATTTTCTAAATTAGTTAAGTTTTATGATGAATCTTTTTTGATATCTTTTGATATCTTTTGATATCTTTGTTGACTTTAGCATTTTTGGAGGTTTTCCTCTCTTTTTGAGTTTTAGTCCTTCTATGCCTTTTTCTCTAAAGTCATTTACCATCTTATTATTAAACCTTTATCAGGTATGCAATATTTTTCTGATAAATATTTATATGATATGCTAGATTTTAAATATTCTTTTGCTACTTTTACTTTAAATTCTGTTCTATATTTTGCCATTAAAAACTGACCTCTTTAAGTTAGTTTTTAGGTCCAACTTTTGAGGTCAGTTCAGATTTTATACATAAATTATTTTGCTATTAAATTTATTCTGTTATATCTTCGCCGTTGTAAGCGTGAGTATATATCATTTTAACTATTTCTGGATTTGATTCACGTGGGTTTGTCAAAGTACATGGATCTTCATAAGCGTTCTTGCTCATTTCATCTAATACTTCGTCAAATTTTTCTTTGTTAAATCCGAATTTTTCTTCAACTTCTTTCAATGTTGGTGGAATACCAACTTTTTTAGCTAATTCTCTAACAGCGATTGGATAATCTTCAACATTTAATTCTTTTTCAATCCAATCAACTTTGTCAGTAGCTTTTCTGTTAAATTGTGTGATGTATGGAAGTAGAATTGCGTTAGCAAGTCCATGGGTAATTCCAAATTCTCCACCAATTTTGTGTGCTAATGAGTGAACTAAACCAAGAGAAGCTGATGTGAATGCGATACCTGCCATTGTTGATGCATTATGCATTTTTTCACGAGCTTCCATGTCATCTGGATTTTCACAAGCTTTTGGTAAATATTCAAATACCAATTTCAATGCGTGAATTGCAAGTGCATCAGTATAATCGTTAGCTATATTAGATACTAATGCTTCAGTTGCGTGTGCTACAACGTCCATACCAGTATTTGCTGTAACTGATTTTGGCATCTTAGATGGTAGGACTGGATCTACTATAGCGATGTCTGGAACGATGTGGTCAGATACCAATGGGTATTTGATGTGTTTTTCTGTGTCAGTGATTACTGAGAATGCTGTGATTTCACTTGCTGTACCAGAAGTTGATGGAATTCCTACAAATTTTGCTTTTTTACGAAGTTCTGGAAGTGATCCTGGTTCGATAATGTCTTCGAATTTTAATTCAGGATGTTCATAAAAAGCCCACATACATTTTGCAGCGTCCATTGCAGAACCGCCACCTAATGCTACAATCCAATCTGGTTGGAATTCTTGCATTTTCTTAGCGCCTGCTTCAACAGTTGTAACTGATGGATTTTCTTCAACGCCATCAAAAACACATACTTTCATGTTTGCTTTCTTCAATTCTTCACAAGCTCTGTCTACGAAACCGTTTTTCTTCATAGAATTACCGCCTGTAACTATGATTGCTTTCTTACCTTTTAATTCACTTAATTTTGAAAAAGCTCCTTCTCCAAAGTGAATAAAACCTGGAATATGAAGTACTCCGTTTGCCATAATAAATCACTCCTTTTGTAATTTGTACAAAAACTTATATGTTTCTGCTATAATAATATTATATCAATATTGGAATCGTTTAGTCAAATAAAAAACGAAATATTTAACGAATAAATCATATAGTGTTAAAGTATTTTAGCACGACAAATAACAACGATATTTTAAAACGTTCTTTTATAATTTGAAAAGAGTTTCATAAAAATTTGGGAAATCAAAAAGGGGGAATAAAATGTCAGAAGAAAATAAAACGAAAAATGTGAAGAAAAAAATATGGATTATTTTGGTAGTTGTACTTATATTTTTGGCGTCGTGCAGTGCATTGGTGTTCAAATCAGCAGGATTTCAAAGATTTAAGAAAAATGTAAAAAGTGAGTACAGCGGTGGAATCAAAAGAGAGATTATAATTTACAACGCAGAAGGAAAAGAAATTTTCAAGAAATCAGGCAAATTTGATTTTACTTACGATGACAAATGCATCGAATACATTGATACGCAAACTAATTTGAAACACAACGTGTTTGCAGGAGATAATTCGACAGTAATTATTAATGAATTGAAATAACAAAAAGCAAATAAAATAAGGTAGCCTATATAAGGCTACCTTTTTTAGTGGTGGAGATGAGGAGATTCGAACTCCTGTCCAAAAATATATCCCTAAGAACTTCTCCGAGTGCAGTCAATTAAGTTTTATTCGTCGATCAAAATTTAATTGACAAAACTATGATTGATATATCCTCTTAAATAATCTCATATACCAGAGGAAAATATACGAGATGTTCCTGCTAATTAGTTGAGATTCAAAAAGAAAACGCAGGACGATTTTCTAGTTTTTGAATCGGCCGCCGTTATTAGGCAGCTAATGCGAAGTTATTATCTTCAGCGTTTATATTTAGTTGTCCTTTTTTTACGTTTGTAGACGAAAACGACTCGCTATTCAAACTTCAATATCCCTGTCGAAACCAAGACATCCCCATATTTTTGTAACTATATTTTATCATAAAATGTGTAATTCTTCAAATAATTGATAAATACATAAACATATTATAAAATGTAATTAATAAAATATTTGGAGGTTTTTATGAAAATAGCAATAGCAGCCGATCACGGTGGATTTGAATTAAAAGATTCAATGGTTGAATATATAAAAAGTTTAGGAAATGAAGTTATGGATTTGGGAACAAATTCAGCTGATTCAGTAGATTATCCAGATTATGCGAAGAAGGTTTGCGAAGAAATCCAACAAGGAAATTCTGATTTAGGGATTTTGATTTGTGGGACAGGAATTGGTATGAGCTTGGCAGCGAACAAATTTGAAGGAATAAGAGCAGCTTGTGTGTCTGATGTATACAGTGCGAAAATGAGTAGAAATCACAACAACGCAAATGTGCTTTGCATCGGAGCGCGTGTAATTGGAGATGAGGTTGCGAAACTTATCATCAAAACTTTCTTGGAAAATGAATTCGAAGCTGGTCGTCACCAAAGAAGAGTGGATAAGATAATGGCTTTCGAAAAAGAAAACAAGGGATTATAAAATGTCAAAAAAAGCTTTAATTATTGACGGTTCATCGCTTTTATTCAGAGGCTTTTACGCTATCAGAGATTTGACTACAAAAGACGGAGTGCATACTAATGGTGTGTTTGGTTTTATGAATATGTATTATTCTGTTATGGATAAACTCGATCCAGAGCTTGTGGTTGTATGTTTTGATAGAAAAGAGCCAACTTTTAGACACGAAAAATATTCTGAATATAAGGGTAATCGCCAAGAAACTCCAGAAGAACTTATCGCACAATTCGATATGCTTAAAGAATTGTTACAAGCAATGGGAGTTTCATACATTGATTTAAAAGGATATGAAGCAGACGACATCGCTGGAACTTTGGCAAAACAAGCTTCATCAAAAAACTACGATGTGTATTTATTGACTGGTGACAAGGATTATCTTCAACTTATCGACGAAAATACAAAAGTTGTTCTTACAAAAAGAGGAATTACTGAAATAAAAATCTACGATGTGGATACTTTAAAAGAAGAATACGGAATTACTCCTAAGCAAATGATTGATTTGAAAGGCTTGATGGGGGATAAATCAGACAATATTCCGGGGATTGATGGAGTTGGAGAGAAGACTGCTCTTAAATACATTCAAAAATACGGAAGTATTGAAGGATTGTACGAGAACGTAGATGAAATATCAGGCAAGAAAACAAAACAAAAAGTCATCGATGGTGAGGAAATCGCATATCTAAGTAGAGAACTTGGAACGATAAACATAGATGTTCCAAAAGATTTAATGGGATTTGGAATTGATGATTGTAATATAAAAGAAGCTGATAAGAATCATTTGATTGAAGTTCTTACTAAACTAGAATTCAATAGTTTTATCAAAAAACTTCCAAACGAAGAATCTAGTGTAAAGTTTGAATACGAAAACTTAGATGAAAATGTAGATGAGATTAAAGCTTATATTAAAGAAAATAAAAAGTTTACTTTTGCATTGTTTAACGATGGTTACTATGTCGACAATGAGCCTGTGATTTTTGCGATTTATACTGATAAGGTGTACATCACAAGAAACGTAGACATTGTAAAATCATTTAAGGAAGAATTCGAATCAAAAGACATCAACAAGCTATCATTTGATATCAAGCCATGTATTTATCATTTGATGCGTTATGGCATCGACATTTCGTACAATTACGACGATGTTGTCATCATAGAATACTTGCTCGATCCTTCGAAGACAAGTTATAGCATGGAAAGGTCTGACCCTAAAGTTATAGGCTATGATTTCAAGCCGCTTGAAGATATTACTGGTAAAGGCAGATCCAAGAAGACTATTTTGGAATCAGATGACAAAGAAATCGACAATTACGTAGTAAAATACATGATGTTCACAAATAAATTGTACGAAAAGATTTCTGAAATCGAAGAAGAGGATATGATGCATCTTTACAGAGATGTTGAAATTCCTTTGATAAAAGTGTTGTGCGATATGGAATTTACGGGAGTTTGTGTAGAAAAAGAAACTTTGGTTGAGATGGGAGAACTTTTCGAAGACGAGATAAAATCAATCGAAGACAGTGTTGAAGAACTCATTGGAAAGAAAATCAACATCAATTCATCAAAGCAATTGGCAGAAGTGTTGTTTGAAGATTTAGAACTTCCTGTAATAAAAAAGAACAAAACTGGTCCATCGACAGATCAAGAAGTTTTGGAGGCTTTAAGTGGTAGACACGAAATCATCGACTACATTTTAAGATACAGAACTATCGCGAAACTCAAAACAACATATATCGATGGAATGGTTGATTTAATCAAAGAAGACGGCAAAATCCACACTACATTCCAACAAACTATCGCACAAACTGGAAGAATTAGTTCTACTAACCCTAATTTGCAAAATATTCCTATCAGAACTGAAGAAGGAAGACTTATCAGAAAAGCATTTGTTCCAATCAAAGGAAGTGTACTGTTGGATGCGGATTATTCTCAAATAGAGCTAAGGGTATTGGCTGATTTGGCAAACGACGAAGTGATGATTAATGCATTCAAAAACGGAGCAGACATTCACAGAAAAACTGCCAGCGAAGTGTTCAAAGTCGATTTTGACAAGGTAACATCACTTCAAAGATCCAACGCAAAGGCTGTAAACTTCGGTATTGTTTACGGAATTGGAGATTATTCTTTGAGTAAAGATTTACACATAACTAGAAAAGAAGCCAAGGAATACATCGAAAATTATTTGAACACGTACAAAGGTATCAAGCAATACATGGAAGATATAGTTGCAATTGGTAAAGAAAAAGGCTACGTTGAAACTATTATGAACAGAAGAAGATACATTCCAGAACTAAAATCCAAAAACTACAATGTTAGAAGCTTTGGAGAACGTGTAGCACTCAACACGCCAATTCAAGGATCAGCAGCGGATATCATTAAAGTTGCGATGGTCAAATTCTACAATAGATTGAATGAAGAAAATCTAAAAGCCAAGTTAATCTTGCAAGTTCACGATGAGCTTATTGTGGATTGTCCACAAGATGAAAGAGAAAAAGTTCTAGAAATAATGAAGGATGTCATGATACATGCTGTTGATTTGAAGGTCGATATGAAGATTGATATTAACAGCGCAGATAATTGGTATGATGCAAAATAAAAAAATCATTGTAGTTTGCGGCAATATCGCCAGTGGGAAAAGTACGGTGTGCAAAAGAATCAGAGAAAAAGGCTTTGTTGTAGTAGATTTGGATGAGATTACTCACCAAATCTATGAACAAGGAACAGATCTTTATTACAAGCTTATAGATGAGTTTGGCGAAGGAATTTTGGACGAAAATTCTAACATCGATAGGAAGAAACTTTCCAACATTGTATTTAATTCAAAAACATTATTAAAAAAGCTTGAAGAATTGACACATACTGATATAATATTAAGAGTAGTAAAAAGAATTAAGAAGGAAAAGTCTGATTTGATTTTTCTAGAAATTTCTATGTATTTGGAAAGCAAAAATTTGGTTGACAAATATATCAAAGTCGATGAAGATTGGGTAGTTGTAGCTGATAGGGACATTAGAATTCAAAGGATAATCGATAGAAACAACTTTGATTACGATACTGCGGTTACAAGAATTAATTCTCAGCTAGATTATGAGAAAAGAATTAATGAATTTGACGAAGTTATTGTAAACAACACGACTGAATCAGATTTAATACTCAAAGTTGACGAACTAATAGATAGGAAAAAATTATGAAATTTATTAAAAGATTTTTAATCACGATTATTTCTATTATTGTGATTGTGTTTTTAGTTGGATTTGGCGTGAGCGCTTATTCTACAGTGACAAGGCCAGTGAAATATGTCGATTTAGTTAATACATACTCAAAAGAATACAACGTTGATCCACTTTTGGTTATGAGTGTCATTAAAGTTGAATCTAACTTTGATCCAAGTGTAAAATCAAAGGCTGGAGCTTTGGGGCTTATGCAATTGATGCCAGACACTGCTGAAAGTATTAACAATATGAGAAATACTCACTTTACAATGGATGATTTGAAAAAACCTGACAAAAACATTGAGATGGGTACTGCATATTTATCGTACTTGTTGCATCATTTCAAAAACCACGATTTGGCGATTGCAGCTTATAACGGCGGAATTGGAAATGTAAAAGAATGGTTGTCGAACGAATCTTTTTCAAAAGATGGTCAAACTTTAGACGATATTCCATCTTCTGAGACGAAATACTACGTTGTAAAGGTTGAAAACCAATACAATATTTACAAGATCTTCTACGAAGATACTAAGCTAGAAGAAAATATGCACAAAAATTTCAAAGTTTGGGGCAAAAATTACATTAAATTAATCAAAAATATTATTAATAAATATTAAAAGACCTTTGTAGAAAAGGTCTTTATCACGCAGGGGTGGTGGAATGGTAGACACGCTGTCTTGAGGGGGCAGTGGGAGTAATCCCGTAAGAGTTCAAGTCTCTTTCTCTGCACCATTTTTTATTTTATTAAAGGGGTGAAAAAATGAGTTTAGAAAATCTGACTTTTAAAGGCGGATTTCACATGGATGATCATAAATCCTATACTCAAAATAGTCCTTTAGATACAAATTTTGAACCTAAAATGGTTTATATTCCATTGCATCAACATATTGGTGCGCCTTGTACACCTACAGTAAAAGTAGGAGATGAGGTAAAAGTGGGCCAAAAAATTGGTGAATCTAAAGCGACTATTTCAGCACCTGTTCACAGTTCAGTTAGTGGAAAGGTTATGAAAATTGAGCAGATGGTATTGTCAAATGGTCAAAAAGGTGAAGTTGTAGTAATCGAATCAGACGGTTTAAACGAATTAGGATACACTGAAACAAATGATGATTTCACACAATTATCAAAAGATGTTATCCTAGAAAGAATAAAAGAAGCTGGTATAGTAGGTTTAGGTGGAGCAGGATTCCCTACTCACATTAAGATGAAGAAAAAACCAGATGTAAAAATCGAAGAAGTAATCTTGAATGGGGCAGAATGTGAACCTTATTTAACTAGTGACCAACTTAATATGGAATTATATCCTCAAAAAGCAATCGGTGGATTGAAAATTATCATGAAATTGATGGATTGTGACAAAGGATACATAGGGGTTGAGGATAACAAACAAAAGGCAATCGGAATTTTGAAAAATGCTGCAAAAGATGAAACAAATATTTCGATTTGTGCTGTTAAAACTAAATACCCACAAGGGGACGAAAGAAGACTTATCAATGCAATTACTGGTAAGAAGATTTCGAAGGCTCAAAGATCAAACGAAAGAGGAGTTCAAGGTTTGAACATTTCAAGTGCTATGGCGATTTACGATGCTGTAGTCCACAGTATTCCTTTGACTCACAGAATAGTTACAATGACAGGTTCAGCTATCAAAGAACCTAAGAATATTTACGTTCCAATCGGCACTAAATTCAAAGATTTAGTGGATTATTGTGACGGATTCAAAGAAACTCCATACAAAATTGTCGTTGGTGGACCTATGATGGGTGCTTGTCAATACAATTTGGATGCTCCAACTGTTAAAACAACAGGCGGAATTATTTTTATGAATGAAAAAGATGCAACTCTTGCTTCTCCAGAACCTTGTATTAAATGTGCTAAGTGCGTGGATGTATGTCCTATCGGCTTATTGCCATTGTTCTTGCAATTAAAATCATTGAACGGTGATTTTGAAGGAGCAGAAAAAATGCATTTGAATGATTGTATAGAATGTGGTACTTGCAGCTATGTTTGTCCATCAAACAGACCATTAGTTGAAGCAATTGTACACGCAAAGACTCAATTAAAAGCACAACAAAGGAAAAGGGGATAGTCTATGGAAAATAAAGAAATTGTACAAAAAGAATACGACTTATCTCATTTAATCGTAGAAGCTGCTCCTCATCAAAGAAGTGCAGTATCTATTCAAAGAATTATGCTTGATGTTATTATTGCTTTAGTTCCTGCTTTGATAGTGAGTGTTTACGAATTCGGAATGAGAAGTTTAGTTTTGGTATTGGCAGCAGTTGCAGCTTGCGTTTTATCAGAATACTGTTATCAAAAAATAATGAAACAACCTTCTACAATTAGCGATTTATCAGCTGTTGTTACAGGTATATTGTTGGCATTTAACGTGCCAGTTACATTACCAATTCCAATGATTATTATAGGATCGGTATTTTCTATTATAATTGTAAAACAATTATTCGGAGGAATTGGATCAAACTTTATGAACCCTGCATTAGCAGGACGTGCTTTCATAATGGCAAGTTGGGCACAAGCAATGAGTAACTACACTGCTCCATTAACACAAAAAGCAGTGGATGCAGAAACTTATGCGACTGTTTTATCAGGTGGTCAACCAGTTAGCTTTATGGATGCATTTTTAGGAAACATGGGTGGTACAATCGGTGAAGTTAGTGCGCTGGCATTACTTATCGGTGTGGCTTATCTATTATACAGAAGAGTAATTAATCTTAGAATTCCATTAGTTTACATTGCAACAACATTTGTAACATTACTTATTTGCGGCGTAGGAATTCAAGATGCATTCATGAACATATTTATTGGTGGTTTAATCTTGGGTGCATTCTACATGGCTACAGATTATTCAACTAGTCCAGTTACTCCAAAAGGACAAATTATATTTGCAATTGGTTGTGGTTTCTTTACAGCTATCATAAGACAATTTGGTAACCTTCCAGAAGGTGTATCTTATGCGATAATCTTCATGAACTGTGCTGTACCATTTATCGATCAATATACAGTTCCAACACCAATTGGTAGAGGAGGTAAACAAGGAATATGAGAAGTTCAATAAATTTAGCTATTAGATTGTTCGTAATAACAGCAATAAGTGCGTTAGTGCTCGCATTTGCAAACCAAGTTACAGAACCGATTATCGAAGCTAAGAGATTAGAAAATTATAAAAAATCTTTGAAAGTAGCTTTTCCTGAAGCGGAATCTTTTAAACCACTTGATGAAGCAAAAATTAAAGATTTGAAAGCAAAAGACGAAAATTTAGATGACGTACAAGAAGCTATCAAAGGTGGAAAACCTGTAGGTCATGTATACAAAGCAATTGGAGCTGGTGGATATTCAGGAAATGTTGTTTTCGTAGTTGGTGTAGACAATGAGAACAAAATCGTTGGATATTCAATTCTTGAATCACAAGAAACTCCAGGAATTGGAAGTAGAATTGGAGATCCAGAATTCGTAGATTCAGTTATTGGGAAATCTATGGAAAAAGAAATATCAGCTGTGAAAAAACCTGAAGCTGACAACGAAATTCAAGCTCTAAGTGGTGCGACTTATTCCACTACAGCAGCCAAAAACGCATTGAACGTATCTCAAAAAGCTAATGCGGGATTAAAATAGGAGGGAAATTATGGAAAAAGGTAAAGCGGCTAAAGTTTTCAAAAGCAGCATTCTTAAGAACAACCCAGTTTTAATCCAATTGGTAGGTTTGTGTTCTGTACTGGGTGTATCAACATCTGTAGAAAATGCAATTGGTATGACTGCGGCGTTCGCATTTGTTTTGATTTGTTCAAACATAGTAATATCATTACTTAGAAATTTTATTCCGGATAAAGTAAGAATTCCGGCATATATAGTTGTAATCGCAACATTCGTAACATTAGTTTCAATGATGCTTCAAGCATTTGTTCCAGCATTATACACTTCATTAGGAGCATTCGTTCCTCTAATCGTTGTAAACTGTATAATCTTAGCGAGAGCCGAATCTTTCGCATCTAAAAATGGCGTATTCTTATCATTGTTAGATGGTATATCAAATGCATTGGGATATGGTATTGTAATCGTATTGGTTGCATTCATCAGAGAGTTATTAGGTTCAGGAAAAATCTTAGGTAAACTTGTAATAGGAGATATTCCTCCAATTGGTATTATGTCAGCAGCTCCAGGAGCATTCATAGTACTTGGAATATTGTTAGCTACTTACAATTCTTTCTTATCAAGACAAGAAAGAAAGAAGAACAATATGAGAGGTGAAGACTAATGTTAGCAAATATATTTAAAATAATAGTTCTTTACTTATTAGTAAACAACTACGTATTTGGTCAATTCTTAGGACTTTGCCCATTGATAGGTGTATCTTCAAAAACAGAAACAGCTATTGGTATGGGTATGGCAGTATTCTTTGTAATCACAATAGCATCTGTCGTTACTTACGTTCTACAAATTCAAATACTAGAAAGATTTCACATTGAATACTTACAAACGATAGTGTTCATATTGGTTATTGCGACATTGGTACAATTCGTAGAAATGGCATTAAAGAAAATGAGTCCAAACTTGTACTCCGCACTTGGTGTGTTTTTGCCTCTTATAACTACAAACTGTATAGTATTGGGTGTTGCATTAGCAAACGTAAAAGAAAAATACAACTTAATTGAAACATTAGCAAGTGCTATTGGTGCTTCACTAGGTTTCATTTTAGCGATAACTTTATTAGCTGCAATCAGAGAAAGAATCGCATTGAACAAAAATATTCCTGAAAGTTTTAAAGGTGTACCAATCGCATTTATTACTATTGGATTAATGGCGATGACATTCTTCGGATTCGGCGGATTGGTATAGGAGGTAATAAATGACAATTTTAACTCCATTTATAATCTTAGGAGCACTAGGAATTTTATTTGCATTGCTTTTGGGTTTTGCATCTAAAAAATTCGAAGTTCAAGTTGATAGAAGAGTACTTAAAGTAAGAGAAATGTTACCTGGCGCAAACTGTGGTGCTTGTGGATTTCCAGGTTGCGATGGACTTGCAGATGCCATCGTAAACAAAGGAGCACCTTGTAATTCTTGTCCAGTTGGTGGAAAAGAAACTGCCGACAAACTAGCAGCATTCATGGGAGCTGATGCAGTAGATTCTGCAAAGCAAGTTGCGTGTGTAATGTGCCAAGGAACTCCAGAATATGCTACTGAAAAATTCAAATACAAAGGTATTATGGATTGTAGAGTTAACCATAATCTTCAAGGTGGAAGTAAAACTTGTCCAGACGGATGTTTGGGTTGCGGAAGCTGTGTGGATGTGTGTGAGTTCGATGCAATTCACATTGTAAATGGCATTGCATTAGTAGATAAAGAAAAATGTACATCTTGTAAAAAATGTATTGAAATCTGTCCAAGAAATATTATTAAACTTGTTGACTACGATCAAGACGTTTATGTAAGATGTAACAGTCACGATAAAGGTAAAGATGTAAGACAATACTGTAAAGTTGGATGTATTGCTTGTGGAATTTGTGCTAAGATGTGTCCAGATGGATTCAGCGTTGAAGATAACTTAGCTCACTTCAACAATGCTGAAGGATTAGATCCAGAACAAGTTCAAAAAGCAGTAGATAAATGTCCTACAAAAGCTATTTATCCAGGACTTAAAATAAAAGAAGAACAAGCTAAGGCAAAAGCTCAAGAAGCACCTGCTAAAGAAGCTTAATATTTTACAGACCGTAAATTTTACGGTCTGTTTTTTTACGTTTAATTATCTTGAATTTAACAAACAAAGATAACACAACATCAAAATTGAAAACATAATGTAATTAAAAGTTTAAAATAAAAAAGTATCGGGTATAATTTTAAGAAGTCAAATTTTGTTTGGCTAATAAAAATTAAGGAGAGCAATATGGGAGAATATTTAGTTTTCATAGGAATATTAATTATTGTCGTTGGATTCGCACTAAAACTAGATGTTTTGGGAATAGTTCTCTTGGCAGGTCTTGTTACAGGTCTTGCGGGAGGTCTTGGATTAACGGGCACTTTGAAAATTATGGGAGAGGGATTTGTTAATAATAGACTGATGAGTTTGTTCTTGATTTCATTCCCTGTTATCGCGATTATGGAACGATACGGACTAAAGGAAAAGGCTAGAGATTTTATATCGAAATTTAAAATGGCTAGCGCAGCTTCAGTTTTATGGATTTACTTATTCATTAGATGGATAGCAGCTGCTTTTTCTTTAAGACTTGGTGGACACGTTCAATTTATACGTCCATTGATTTTACCAATGGCAGAAGGTGCTGCAAGAAAGAAAGTTGATTTGACAGAAGTAAGACTTGATGAATTAAAAGGTCTTGCTGCTGCTGTAGAAAACTATGGTAACTTCTACGGACAAAATATATTTCCATTGGCATCTGGTGTACTTTTAATGCAAACTACTTTAAAAGATGCAGGATTCCCATTGGATACGGCGGAAATAGCAAAATGGTCTATATTTGCTGGTGTTAGTATGTTGATTATTGCACTTATACAATGTGCTGTTTTTGAAATGAAACTTAGAAAGGATATGAAAAATGCTTGATTTTTTTGTAGATAATAAAATAGCTCTTGATGAGATAGCATACATCTTATGTGGAATTATCTGCATAATGACTGGTATTCGTGCAAGATTCAACAAAGAAGCAAAGATTGGTACAATGCTTTTTTGGATATTACTTGGAGTATTGTTTGCTGGTGGAGGATTCTTGGTAAGAAATGTAGAATCTGGTGGAATAATTGTAGGTGTTATACTTTTATTATTGGGAGTATTATCAATTGCTAACCAAATCAAGCCAGCAGAATTTAAAGAACTAACAGAAGAAGAAAGAATGAAAAATGCTGAAAAAGTTGGAGGAAAGATTTTTATTCCAGCTTTAGTAATGGGAATTAGTGCGATGCTTTTATCGCAATTGAAATCTTTTAAGATTCCTTTGAAAAACACTGATGGAATATTCTCATTGTCAGCTGCACAAGTTCTTACTATTTCATCAATATTGGCTTTGATTATTGCGATTATTATCGCAAAACCAAAAGCAAAAGAAACTGCAGAAGACACTACAAAAATGCTGATGCAAGTTGGATCTTCATCATTACTACCACAATTATTAGGTGGTTTGGGAGTTATATTTGCATCTGCAGGGGTAGGAAAGCTAATAGGTAGCTTGGCTGCTGGAATTGTAGGCGATGCGGGAGTATTTGCAGCAGCTGTTGCATATATTGTTGGAATGGTTGTATTTACGATGATAATGGGTAATGCATTCGCTGCATTTACTGTTATTACTCTAGGAATTGGTGTTCCATTATTGATGGCAAAAGGAGCAAATCCTGCTGTTGTAGCATCACTTGGTATGACTGCTGGATATTGCGGAACTTTGATTACACCAATGGCGGCAAACTTTAACATAGTGCCAGCTGCAATCTTAGAGATGAAAGATAAAAACGGAGTTATTAAAGCGCAACTTCCAGTTGCTTTAGCTCTAATAGTTGTTCATGTTGTATTATTAATGATATTAGCATTTTAGGAGGTAAATTTATGAAAATTTTAGTTTCTGGATTTGATCCATTTGGCGGAGAAAAAATCAACCCTGCAATTGAATCAGTTAAGCTGTTACCTGATTCAATTAAAGGAAATGAAATAATCAAAATAGAAATTCCTACAGTTATTGGGAAAAGTGTAGATAAATTAAAAGAAAAGATAAAAGAAGTTAAACCAGATGTTGTAATATCAGTCGGACAAGCTGGTGGACGTGAAGACATCACTGTAGAGAGAGTTGCAATCAACGTTGACGATTGTAGAATTAAAGATAACGAAGGAAACCAACCAATCGACGAAAAAATCGCCGAAGATGGCCCTGATGCATATTTGTTGACTCTTCCAATCAAAGCAATGGTTGAAAACATTAAATCTGCAAACATTCCAGCATCTGTATCAAACACTGCAGGAACATTCATATGTAACCATGTTGCATACGGAATGGCTCATGTAAGAGCTACTGAATATCCTAATATGAGAACTGGATTTATTCACATTCCATTCTTACCAGAACAAGTTTTAGATAAACCACACACTGCTTCAATGAACTTGGATACAATTGCAAAAGCATTGGAAAAAGCAATTGAAGCTGTAATAGACAATGATGAAGACATCAAAGTTACAGGTGGAAAAACTCATTAAAATAAAATATGATTTAAAATCATAAAAATTTTGATTTAAGAACTTCGAAGCATTTGAGTTTCGAAGTTCTTTTTATTTGCAAACGAATTTTCATTTTTGTTTAATCTTGAAAAGATACACGATAAAATGATAAACTATAAGGTAGTTTAAAGGAGAATTTAATGACTAAATATGATAAAATTTTGATTGGATTTTTGTTGTGTTTTTCAGCTGTATTGTTTGTGATTTTAAATATTAATAACGTAAATTCACAAGACAAATACGTTTCAATTCAAGTGAATGGAAAAGAAATTAAACAAATTACACTTCCAATCGATCATTATGATTATAAAATCGATAATAAATACGGTCACAACGTTGTTCATATTAATGGATACAGTGTTGCAGTTACTGAATCTGATTGTCCGGACAAGTTGTGTATGCTAAAAGGAAAGATAGATAAACCAGGGGATGTTATTGTTTGTTTGCCGAACAAATTAGTTGTAGAAATTAAGGCTAACAAACAAAACAAAGATGATATTGATGTGGTGAATTATTGATGAAAAGATTACATATTCCTATTTTAACGGCAGTTGCATTGGTAGTAAGCTTGATTGAGTCAATGATTCCACTTCCAATCGTAATGCCTGGTGCAAAACTTGGGCTTAGCAACATTGTAATACTAACATGCTTAATTGTTTTTGGTTTTAGGGATTCTCTTGTAATAGGAATCTTAAAATCATTTTTACTAATGCTAATCACAGGGGCTGTTATAAGCTTTTTCTATTCATTGGCTGGAGCTGTAAGCTCACTTGTTGTGATGTATTTGGTCAACAAATATTTGAGAAAATATTTTTCGTTGATTGGCGTTAGCTTGTTTGGAGCTTTTACCCACAACTTATCGCAAGTTTTGGTGTGTGCAATTATGCTGAACAATCTTAGAATTTTGGTTTATTTGCCAATTTTGGTGTTTTTGAGTATATTTACGGGTGTTTTTGTGGGACTTACTTCAAATTACCTAACAAATGCACTTTCTAAACAAAAAAATTATTTGTTTAATAATAGGAGATAACAATGAGAGTTAAGGAAATGAATGAGTCCCTAAGACCCAGAGAAAAAATGAAAATCAATGGTATTTCTTCAATGAGCGATGAAGAATTGATGCAAATCATCTTGAAGACTGGAATAAAAGAAGAGGGAGTGGAAATTCTATCCAAAAGAGTCATCGATTACATTAACGAAAATGATTATAAGGATTTGTGCGTTGAGGAATTAATGAAAATAAAGGGAATTGGGATGGCAAAGGCTACATCAATCTTAGCTGGAATTGAAATAGGAAGAAGACTTGCCTTGAGAAAAGCGATGGATAGTTTCAGTCTGAATGATCCAGATAGCGTTGCAGAGATTTTTTGTAATGAGATTGGGAGTTGCGATGTGGAAAACTTCTATGCACTACTTCTCGATACAAAAAATAGAATTATTTCCAAAGAACTTATCAGCAAAGGTACTATCAATCAATCTATCGTTCATCCTAGAGAAGTTTTCAAATCTGCTATTAAGAAGGGAGCGAATTCGATTATTTTAGTACATAATCATCCTTCAGGTTCTCTTATTCCATCAAATGCGGACATCGAGGTCACAAAAAGGTTGGATAAAGTGGGAGATTTGGTAGGAATACAAGTGTTAGATCATATTATCGTTAGCTCAAACGATAGTCTGAGTATGAGGAAAGGAATGTATTTTTAAATGAAATTATTTAAATTTCAACAAGAGGGTTTGGGAATTGATTTGGGAACTTCTAATTCCATTATTTCCGATGAAAATGGGAAAATAATAATCAACGAACCTAGCGTTGTAGTTATAGATATAAATAATTACGATATTGTCGCAGTGGGAACTGAAGCGAAAAGTATGATTGGAAAAACCCCTGACAATATCGTGGCGATAAGTCCAATTGAAAACGGCGTTATAGCTGATTTTGAATCGACTGTTAGTATGCTTTCGTATTTTATTAAAAAAGCGAGACCAAATTTTTCGGTTTTTCAACCAGAAGTGTGTGTATCGGTGTCTGCATCTTTGACGGATGTTGAGAGAAGAAGCGTGGAAGATTTGGCGCTAAATTCTGGAGCGAGAAGTGTAAAATTGGTTGAAGAAAACATCGCTTCTCTTAAAGGATTGGGTGTCGATGTAGATGAACCAACGGGACACATTGTTTTAAACATAGGCGCAGGTACAATCGAAGCTTCTGTGATTAGTTTGGGTGGAATTGTTACAAGCTACTGCATCAAGAGCGGTGGAGAAGATATTGACCAAGAAATAAAACAAATTTTGAAGAAAAAATTTGGAGTTAACATCGGTATTTCAACAGCAGAAGCGATTAAGTTTAAGATTGCGACATTGAATTCTGACAGGGAAAACAACACGATGATTGTCGGGGGAACTGATGTGATATCCACGATGCCAAAATCTGTTGAGATTAGAGCGAAGGATATTACACCTGCGATTGTGCCAATAGCAGATATGTGCATCGAAGCTTTGAGAAAAGTTTTGGAGAAAACTCCACCGGATATTGCAAACGACATTATTGCAGAAGGAATCTACATTGTAGGTGGAGTGAGTCTTATCGACTACATTCATGAATACATCACAAATGTTTTGGGAATTAAAGTGTTGAAAGTGGACAGTCCGATGGATTGCACGGGAATTGGTATTGGCAAATTCTTAAAGAAGGGAGACAAATAATTGGCTAAGTTTGGATATAATAATAAGCTTAGAAAAAGAGTGTTCTTCTTTGCGGTGACTTTGTTTCTCATATTGACTATTACAATATCAAACAATAATAAAACTTACATGTCTATTGGGGAAAACGCGATAGGAACAGTGATTACTCCTGTTAACAAAATGTTTTATGTGATAGGCTCCAAATTCAAGGAATCAGTTCATTATGTTTTTGGAACTAAAAAAATGCGTGAAGATAATCAAAGATTAACGGTAGAAAACGCAAAACTACGAAAAAACGTAGATAATTTGAACAAAGTTATAAGTGACAAGAGATATTTGCAAGAAGAATACGAACTTTTGAGTAAGGATAGGACTATAAAAACAAAAGCTTTCATAACAGGAAAAGATCCTGGGAATATTTTTACTAGATTTAGTATAGATAAAGGCTCAATGGATAAAATCAAAAAAGGTGACATCGTGATAGAGGCTGTGTCTTCAAATGATGGAATCGAAAAAGGTTTAGTTGGAGTTGTAACGGAGGTTGGACTTAACCATAGCAAAGTGGACACTATTATGAATAGTGGAAACAACGTAGGGTTTAGACTAGCAAAGAGCGAAGATGTTGGGATTTTGAATGAAAAAGAAAAAGATATTTTAAAAGGATATATGTACGATTCTAATGCTGATGTAAAAGTTGGAGATATTATCACAACATCGGGACTTGGAGGAGTGTATCCGAGAGATATCAAAATCGGTGAAGTAACAGAGGTTATCAAGACAAAGGATAATTTCACCAAAATTGTCAAATGTAAATCCCAAATCAACTTCAACAATATGTACCGCGTTCTTATAGTTGATGGACAAGGAGTGAATTAGATGAACAAATTAAAAATATTTTTGATAGTTTTGTTGGACATCATAATCCAAGCGACACTTCTTTCCAGAATTTCAGTGTTCAATGTGTACACGAATATTTCCATACCGATAGTAGTGTTATTGTCCATTGGGTTTGGTGCGTATACAGGCTCGTTAAACGGTATGGTAATTGGGCTAATTGAGGATGCGATATTCAGTCCAGTTATTGGAGTAAGAGCGTTGATTTATTTTACATCAGGATTTTTAATTGGAAATAGCGAAGCAGGAATTAACAAAGAAGATCCAAGAAGTGGTATGATACTTACGTTTTTTGTGACTTTGTACTACACTCTCGTTCATTATTTTGTACTCTATATTACAGGAAATGGATTCAATAAAGCTTATTTAAAAGGACCGATTTTAATCGAAATGATTTTAAATGTTCTATTGTATTATGTTTTGTTTAAATTGTTCAAAAAGATATTTAAATTTCCAAAATTTAAGTTTATTTGAGGTACAAAATGAAGAAATTTGACAATAAATTTTTTAAAAAACTTGAAAAATACGATAGATTTACGATAATTATTGTGATATTGGCGATAATGATGACCGTACTTACTTTGAAATTGATGCATTTGACATTGATTAAAGGAAACTACTACAGGGATATTGCCAAGAATAATAGACTTCGTGAAGTCAAAATCCCTGCTCCTAGGGGAAATATTTACGACAGAAACGGAGAATTGTTAGCTACGACGAAAAATGTATATGTTGCTAATTTGTACAAAGATCAAATCAAACAAATGAAGCTTGACGATAGTAATGACGCATTGTTGAATTTATCGAGAATTTTGGAAAAAGATGGTTCGATGAACACCGAAGATTTTCCAATCGCACTTAACGCTTTTACTTACAGAAATACGGACGATTATTTGAAAGAAGATAAATCACCGCTTGATAAAGTGGCATCAATTGTCATGGATAAAAACATAATGGCAAATCTGATCGATAAGACTTACACACAAGAAACTAATCAAGGAATTTATAAGAAAACAGTCTTGGATTATTGCTTGAATGCACTTCGTTCAAAAGGTTTGACTTTGAAATTGGATCGTAAAGATAATACAAAGTTCGATACAAATGACAAAGAAACCGTGAAGTTACTAAAAAAACACGGACTAAAGGAAACTTCAGATGTTAATTCTGCGATTGCTACGATAATTCAAAAAGACAAATCAATTATCAGAAAACTTTTGAACGACAGCGTCATTAGGTCGATGGTTTACAAGGAATTGGAAAAGGAAAATCTTCAAGATAATATCGTTCTGAAAGATATGGAACTCAAAGACAACCAAAAACTTTTGGAGAAGAAAGTTGAAATGATGAAGTTGTCCAACAAAATTGATTTTAAAACAGAAGCTGCTGACGATTTTGTAAATATTGTAAAAGACAATACTATAGTTGAGCTTTTGAAAAAAGTAGATGTAGAAGATGACAAGAAAACTATCGTGTTGGAAAAAGCCCTAAACTTACTCAAGAAAAACGGAATACAAACAAATGTAGAGTTTAGCTTGGATGAAAAAGACAAGCAAAATCCAAAAGTTAAGGCTAAGTTTGTCACAGAAAGTAAAAAGTCTACAGATCCATACAAACACGTTGCAGATTTATTGAATTCAAATAATTTGGCGTATAAGTTCATCACAGACGATGATATAAAACTTATTGCTCAATCGGTAAACACTGAAAACAACATCAATCCTTCGATTAGTGTTAATGATTGGAAATACATTTACGAAAAAAATATGGAAGATTTCTACAAGAGTTACGACAAGGAAATAAATTCTGATGTTAAGCTTTTGTATGAAGAAATTTTGAAGAAAAATAAATGCGAAAAATATTCAAAATACGATGCCTACAACATCGTAAGTATTTACAATCAATTAAAAAACAAAGGACAAAAAGGTTATGAGCCAATCGCTCTAAGCTACAATTTAAGGGAAGAATCCGTGAGTAGCATCGAGGAAAGATTTGGAAAAAACCAAGGAATAGAGGTAGCGACAAGGTCAGTTAGATATTATCCTAATGGTGAAGAACTAAGTCACGTGTTGGGATATATCGGAAAGATTTCTACTGAGAAAGAAATTGAAGAATACGTAAAACAAAAAGGCTACAGCAAGGATGCTTTGATTGGTAAAACTGGAATTGAAGAAAGCAAGGAAGATGCATTAAAAGGACAAGACGGATCTTTGAGAGTTATGGTCGACAGCAAAGGAAATAGAACTGAAACTTTGTCTGAGAAAAAAGCAATTCCTGGCGACAATGTGTATTTGAGTATTGACACTAATGTTCAAAGAGTTGCCGAAGAATCTTTGAAAAAATCTATAAAAGCCGTAAGCTCTGGAGGAACTTATGTATCCGAATGGGGCGACAAAACTTTAGCTGGATATAAAAATGCAAAAAGTGGTGCAGCAGTTGCAGTAGATGTTGAAACTGGAGAAATACTTGCAATGGCTTCATTCCCATCTTATAATCCAAATTTGTTTTCAACTGGGATTTCACAAACTGATTGGGAAAGTTTACAAGCAGAAGATCCAAAAGATCCAATATCCCCAAGACCTTTGTATAACATTCCAATGCAAGCTGCGATGCAACCAGGTTCTATTTTCAAACTTAATACTTCTCTTGCAGCATTAGAGGGTGGATTTGATCCTTATCATGAAATAAAATGCGGAGGATACGTAGATGTCGGCGGTTCTATATTCGGTTGTTGGATATGGAATGAACACAAAGGAACTCACGGTAGCGACAATGTGATGAAAGCACTAAGGGACAGTTGTAACTACTATTATTATTCTCTAGCACTTGGAAAGGATCAAAGACGTTCCAGAGATTTGGGGTACCAATTAAGTGTTGACGAATTAGTGTCTACTGCAAGAAAACTTGGACTAGGCAGTAAAACTGGAATAGATATCAATATTCCAGCAGAAAATTCTGGAACAGTTCCAGACCCACAAATAAAAGAAAATAACTTCAAAGCAATATTCAGAAGATTTTTGGAAAAAAATGCGGAAAAATATGTAAAAGAAGGAGAAGTATTTACTCCAAAGGAAATGAAATCCAAAATCGATAAAATAGTACTATTAGCAGATGATAAAAATCTTCAAACGAGAAGCAATATTATAAATACATTGGATAGTTTGGGATTTGATGCAGAAAAGAAATTGGACGGAGAGAGAAATTCGTTCGCCGATAAAATCAAATTCGATTATTTGAGCCAATCAAAGTGGAATATCGGTGATATGTTGAACGTAGTTATCGGTCAAGGACAGAACGCATACACGCCACTTCAAATGGCAAGATATATTTCTGCATTTGCAAATAATGGATACTTGAACAAGTTATCGCTTGTAAATGAAGTAAAATCCAATGACAATTCCACATCGCTATTTAAAAACGAAAAGAAAAGTGAAAGAATCAAATTGAAAAATTACGAAAATTTGGAATATATCAGAAAAGGACTTCACTTGGCTACGACTGAAGGCTACGAAAAAAATACTTTTAAAAACTTCCCAGTTTCTGCGGGAGTTAAGACAGGAACAGCCCAAGTTGGGGTTAATCCAGTAACTGGAGAGACTTATGATAACCACGCATGGATGATTGGATTTGCTCCAGTTGAAAATCCTAAAGTTGCAGTGGTAACAGTTATTATGCAAGGTGGAACGAGCACGAATAATGGGCCAATGACAAGAGATATAATGGCAGAAGCGTTGAAATTAAAAAAAGAAAAAGACGAAAAACAAGAAAATACTGAGAGTGAGAATGATATGTATGAAAACAGTACTCGTTAATTCACAATTACAAAAAAAGGCTTTGTTGATACAAAGCCTTTGTAATTTATTAGACGGAAAAATTTTAATAGTAAATTCTGAAAAATCAAGAGAAATAGAATACGCATTAGGGGTGGAGGATTACTGCGTTTATGACACACTAGATGTGTTGAGTCAGGTTGTCGATTACAAGAAATCCATGATAAAAATCAAAGAAGATAGATACATTATACCTTCAACCATAAAACCCGACAAATATTCTGCTACAATTGATGATTACCAAAATTTATTGGATAAATTAAATGAGTTTGACATTGTAATATTCACTGAAGATATTGGAATAGAATTTGATGAAGAAATAATGTGGGGAAATGAAGAAAAATCTCACGCAAAAAAATTGTATCAAATTACGGATTCATCATCTAAAAGAAAATCTGATTACAGATACATTGGAAAATTAGAGTTCACAAAAGAATACGAGAAGAAAATTAATTCCTATTCTGAAAATGTCGATGAAAAACTAACTGAAATTATCCAAAATTACAAACAAGACAAAGAAGCGAAAATCGGATTTTTCGATAGGATTTTCAAAAGATGAAATATCTATTCATAGACAAAAACACTTGGGGATATTATGATGATGAGCTTAAATTATTGGGAGATTACGACAGTGAACTTGGAAACATCTATGTAGCCAAAATCACAAAATATGATAAAAAACTCGACGCGTTTTTTATAGAATACGACAAAAAGAAAACAGGATTTTTGAATAATACAAAGTTCACCAAAAATTTGAAACCATCTGACGAAATAATAGTTCAGATGACAAAAGAATCAATTGGTGATAAATACCCCAAATTCACAACCAAAATTACGATTGAAACAGAAAATTTGAAATACACAAACGGCGACAAATTAACATTTGAAGGCAAACAAAAATACAAAAATATCGATGGTTTCAAGCAAAAATACACATTTACAGGAATTGTGGGAGAAGATTTCTTCAAACAAGAAAAGTCACAACAAGAAAAAGAAATGAAATTCATTGTAAACAAATTACACTACATTGAAACAGAGAAGAAATTCCTTCCGATTCCAAAACTTTTGTACAAGAAAAATCCAGTGGATAAAATAATTCAAGAAGAAGATGTGGATTATTTGATAACTAATGACAGAATAGTTTACAGACAGTACAAGGGGATTCTAAATGTAAAATTTGATGAAAATTACGATTATAACTATGATAATTTGATAAGTCGTGATATAATAGATAAAAATTCAGAAATAATAAAACTGGACAATAACGCAGAAATTGTCATTCAAAAAACTGAGGCGATGTGGGTTGTGGATGTGAATTCTTCTCAAATGATAATGAGTGAGGATTATTTTCACAAACTAAACACAAAAGCTTTGAAGAAAATTCATCAGATGATTTATTTGAAGAAAATGGTGGGAATGGTTATTGTTGATTGTGTCCGTGAAGGTGACAACAAAAAGTTATCAGATTTTATTGAAAATGAATTTTGTGAACCGAATATAAATTTTCATGGATTTAGCAATTTAAATCTATTAGAATTCACAGTAAAACTTGACAAATAAATGAAATTACTGTACAATTATTTGGTGTGTAACCGCTCGAATCGGGTTTTTAAACTTCAAAAGTACCTAGATTTGGCGAGTCTTAAAAATGAGGAGGTGCACTAAATGTTCGCAATTATTAAAACTGGTGGAAAACAATACAAAGTTTCTGAAGGAGATGTCATTAAAGTTGAAAAAATCGAAGCTGAAGCAGGCGATAAAATCGAATTTGATCAAGTATTAATGGTAGCTGGAGACGATGTTAAAGTTGGAAGCCCTGTAGTAGAAGGAGCTAAGGTTTCAGCTGAAGTTTTGGATCAAAAGAAAGACAAGAAAATTGTTATTTTCAAATTCAAAGCTAAGAAAAACTACAGAAAGAAAAAAGGTCACAGACAACCATATACATTAGTTAAAATCGAAAAAATTGATGCTTAATGGTAACTGTCGATATTTTTAGAAAAGACGAAAAATTTGTAAAAGTCAAATCAACTGGTCATGCTGATCATGGATCCTATGGAAATGATGTGGTCTGCAGTGCTATCAGTGTTTATCTGATTAATACTGTCAACACATTTACTGAAATACTTAAGCTTGACTCTGATAAGTTGAAATTTCATTTTGAAAGCGGAGATGCTTTCTTCGAAATAAACTATGACTTACTAAATGAGACTGAAATGATTCAGGTGGATATTTTGATGAAATCATTGGTATTCGCCCTGGAATCAATACGAAACGAAAATATAAAACACTTGAAAATTAACTATCGGGAGGTGTAATGATGATAAAATTAGATTTACAATTATTCTCTAGTAAAAAGGGAGTAAGTTCTACTAAGAACGGTCGTGATTCCGAATCCAAAAGATTAGGAACTAAAAAAGGTGACGGCCAATACGTTCTAGCTGGTAACATATTAGTTAGACAAAGAGGAACAAAAATACATCCAGGCAACAACGTTGGAAAGGGTGGAGACGATACACTTTTCACTAAAATTGACGGAGTAGTTAAGTTCGAAAGAATTGGTAAAAACAGAAAGCAAGTTTCTGTATATCCAAAAGAAGCTTAATTTTTTAGCAACACCTTTGTTATGATTATAAATTGGATTTCCTTTTTATAATCGTAAGGTGTTGCTTTTTTAGTGGAAAATAATGTAAACTTACAAGTATAGTGAGCATTAATAAAGAGGTGAAAAATGTTTATAGATGTAGCGAAGATAGAACTAAAAGCTGGAAAAGGTGGAGACGGTTCTGTTGCATTTAGAAGAGAAAAATACGAACCATCAGGAGGCCCTGCAGGTGGCGACGGCGGAGATGGCGGTAGTATTATAATTGTCGGCGACAAAGACATTAAAACTTTGATGGATTATAGTTACAAATCAATTTACAAAGCTGAAAGTGGCGGCGACGGCAGAAATAAAAAACAATTTGGTAAAAAAGGCGAAGATTTAATTCTTAAAGTTCCAGTTGGGACTTTGGTTAAAGATTACGATACAAATACGGTTATCTACGATGTAAAACACGATAAGGAAGAATTTGTAATTTGCAAAGGCGGCAAAGGCGGAAAAGGAAATGTTCATTTTAAATCATCTATAAGACAAGCGCCAAGATTTGCAGAGCCTGGAACAAAAGGAGAAGAAAAAACAATTAAGTTAGAATTAAAACTATTAGCGGATGTTGGTTTAATCGGTCTTCCTAATGTTGGGAAATCTACACTTTTGTCGATAATGTCAAACGCAAGACCAAAAATTGCAAATTATCACTTTACAACGCTTGAACCAAATCTTGGAGTGTGCAAAGTAGGAGAGAAAAGTTTTGTACTTGCAGATATTCCTGGATTAATTGAAGGAGCAAGTGAAGGATTGGGACTTGGTCATGATTTCTTGAAACATATTGAAAGAACTAAAATTTTAGTTCACGTGTTGGATATTTCTGGAAGTGAAGGTAGAAATCCAATCGAAGATTTTGAACTTATCAATAGCGAATTGGCTTCATACAATATCAAATTGAATGATAAAAAAATGCTTGTGGTTTTGAATAAAACTGACCTAGGAGCAGAAGATAATATAAAAGAATTCAGAGAAAAATATTCTGACAAAGTTGATGAAATCGTAGAGATAAGTGCTGCTACAACTGAAAATGTGGACAAACTTATGTATTTGATTGCAGATACTTTGGATAGCATAGAAGATGATTATTCTACATTGGATGAACAATACGTTTACTTTGAAGAGGAAAAGGAACCTGATTTCAAAGTTAGAAAAGAAAACGAAAACTACATTGTCGAAGGTCCGTTGATTGAAAACTTGATTTACAGAACAAACTTTGAAGTGTACGAATCTGTTAACCACTTGCAAAAAGTTCTCGAAGACAAGGGAGTTATCCAACAATTAAAAGATCTTGGAATTCAAGATGGAGATAACGTAGTTATCGGTGATGTAGAATTTGATTTTTACGAATAGGAGATAAAATGATAACACCAAAACAAAGAGCAAAATTAAAAAAGATTTCTCACGGTTACAAACCACTTGTAAATATCGGCAAAGGTGGAATTTCAGAAAATACTTTGAAACAAATCGATGATACTTTGAACAAGAGAGAAGTCATGAAGATTAAAATTCTCAACAATAATTTGGACGATAGAGATATGTTGATAGACGAAATATTGACAAAACTTGACTGTGAATTTGTCAGATATATGGGAAATATTCTAACAATTTACAGAGAGTCTGAAAACAAGGTAATAGATTTAGATGATTAAAGTCGGAATAATGGGTGGGACTTTTGATCCCATTCATATAGGACATTTGATATTAGCTATGGAAGCTATTAATTACAAAAATTTGGATGAAGTATGGTTTATTCCTACTGGTAATCCGAATTTTAAGCAAGATAAAAATGTCACAGACAAACAAAAAAGATTTGAAATGGCGAAGATTGCCACACAGGATAACAAGAAGTTTAATGTATGTGATTATGAAATCAACAAAAATGGCGTGACATATTCATGGGAAACTATGAAATATTTGAGAGAAAATTACGACTATGATTTTTATTTCATAATGGGCGAAGATTCGCTAATGAGTGTGGAAACTTGGGAGAATGCAGAAGATTTTTTGAAAAATACTAAGATTTTGGCTTGTATTAGAAGACAAGAAGAGATGTCCAAACTAGATGTAAAAATCGATGATTTAAAATCAAAGGGATATTTTGTGGAGAAAATTTCCACAAGTTTTATAGATATTTCTTCTACAAAAATCAGAGAGAAAGTTCAAACAAATCAAGATTTTAGGTATTTCGTGCCAAATCAAGTTTTTGAATATATTGTGAGAAACAAATTATATGAAAGTTAAAGAAATAGAAAATAATTTGAGTAAAATGCTCAAAAAAACAAGATACGAACACGTTTTGAGAGTGAGGGATAAAGCTATTGAATTAGCAAAGCTTTACAATCAAGACTCTGCAAAAATAGAATTAGCGGCGCTTCTCCACGACTGTGCAAAAAACAACGAGGAAATGTATTTGGATAAGTACAAGAAAGAATTTGAAGAGCTTAGAAATTTAAGAGGGAAAAATTCTGATATGGATAATCCTAAGTTGTTGCATTGCTATTTGGGTAGAATTGTCGCTAACAAGGAATACGGCGTGAATGACGAAGAGATTTTGGATGCGATAGAATTTCACACAACTGGAAGAACTAATATGACTGATTTCGAAAAAATAATTTACTTGTCTGATAAGACCGAAGATAAGAGAGATCATGATGACGTTGATGAAATCAGAAGATTATCCAAAATAAATTTGAATAAAGCAATTGTCAAATCACTAGATGATACGATAAAATATCTTATAGAAGGTGAGAGGGAAATATCTATCACTAGTGTTAATGTCAGAAATTATTTATTGAAGGGAGTATAGATGACTGAATTAGAGTTAGTTCAAAAAGCAATAGACGATAAGATTGGAAAAGACATTGTAACTTTGAAATTAGATTCAGCTGTTGCAGATTATTTTGTGATTGCAACTGCCAATGCACCTAACCACGCTCAATCTATTATTGATGAAGTGGAAAAAGTGTGCGACGAAAATGGTTTTGAGATTTTAGGAAAAGAAGGTTACAGCGAAGGTAACTGGATTTTGCTAGATCTTAATGATATTATAGTACATGTATTTACAGAAGAAGCACGTTCTTTCTACGATATAGAAAGATTGTGGAATTAGGAGGACAGTATGAAATTTTTACATTCAGACAAAGCACCTGCTGCAATTGGACCATATTCACAAGCAACATCTGCTAACAAAACAATTTATGTATCAGGACAACTTCCAATCGTTGATGGAGAATTACAAACTGATATAAAAAAAGCTACAAAAGCATCATTAGATAATATTTTACATATTATCGAAACTGAAGGCGGCAAAGTTGAAAACATCGCAAGAGTTGGCGTGTTCATGCAAGATTTATCACAATTTTCTGACATGAACGAAGTTTATGCAGAATTTTTTGGAGAACACAAACCAGCTAGAAGTGCAGTTCAAGTTGCAGCTCTTCCAAAAGGAGCAATAATCGAAATAGAAGCAATTGCTGAATTAGACTAAGAATTTTTCCTCTGAGTAGATTTTACTCAGGGGATTTTTTTTGTTTAAATCGTATTAAATTGTTAAGCAATTGTATTAATTCGTTTTGAATGTCAACAATTATCAAAATTGATACCATTTTGTAACTTTTTATGATATTATGTATGTATATTAGGAGGTTGTATCTATGAAGAACTTAAAAGATATTGCTAAGGTATCGTTTGTTGCACTGTCTGTGTCATTAATGATTTCTACAGGATCTATGGCTCAAACAGAAAACGACAAGAAAGATGTAGAAAACGAGCTTAGTGCCAAATATACATCGATTAGCACACACAATCAAAGTAAGTTGACTAAGAAAGCTAAATTGGGATACGCTAACGTAGACAACTTACAAAATGAAAAAAAGGAAAATGATGATTTGAATCATGAAGATTTGAAATCTACAGATTCAAATAAAGATATTAAGGAAAAATCAGAAAAAAAAGAAGCTTCTGAGTCTACAAAAGATGAAGAAGAAACTGAAAAAGAAGTTGTATCTGAAAAATCAGATATAAAAGATACAGAAGAAGTCTTAGAAGATTCGCCTATTAAAACTGAGAAATCTGTATCAAAGGGAAATTCAGAAGAACAAGTTTCTGAAGAAACTGATGACAAAAAAGCGCAAGATGAAGAAGTAAAAGCATTAAATTCTGCTGGACAAATCATTCCTTCTAGAATTGCAGGTCAAAACAGATACGAATCTGCTGCACGAATTTCAAGAGAACAATTTACTAATGCTAAGAAGGTTATTGTTGTTAATGCACAAAAATACGCTGATGCATTGAGTGCAACGACTTTGTCTGATGGAAAATATTCTATTTTATACACAGAAAAAGACTCACTTCCAACAGCAACAAGAAATGAAATTCAAAGACTTAACCCTGTAGAAGTATATCTTCTTGGTGGTAAACAATCCATTAGTTCTGGAATTGAAAACATATTAAAGAAATACTCAAATAAAGTTACTAGAATTGCTGGAAGAGACAGATACGAAACTAGCGCAAAGGTTGCAGCTATGAGCAAGAAAAAGAACGTAGTTATTGCAAGTGGAGAAAACTTCAGCGACCCACTTTACGCATCTTCTTACGCTTATTCAAATAACGCTAAGATTTTGTTGAGTTCTGGAAAAACTTTGTCCAGACAAACAAGAGATTATTTACTTAGAAATAAATCTAGTATTGGAAAAGTAACAGTTGTTGGTGGAGGACAATCCATCTCATCGGCTACAGTTAGATATATCCAATCAGTAACTGGCAAAAATGTTAGTAGAATTAGTGGCAGAAACAGATACGATGGATCTGTAAAAGTGGCTAATTCTATGAACAAGGATAAAGTGTTCATCGCAAGTGGTGAAGATTTTGCAGATGCACTTGCTATAAGTCCGTTGGCCCAAAAATTAAATGCACCGATATTATTGAGTTCAAGAAGCAAATTAGACACAAGTGTCATAGCATTCTTGAATAACTTCAAAAAGTCGATCAAGGATGTATATATTGTTGGTGGATACAGAACTATCGATAACAACGTATATGGTACTGTTAAAAATGTTTTGGCAAAAACTCCAGAAAAGCCGAAACCAAAGCCACCAGTTGTAAAGGATCAATCAGATATTATCGAAGAAGATAAAGCGATAGGCTTGCACGATTTCGTGGTTGCAAAGCACTCAACAAAACTTTACAATGCTGCAAACAGTTCTGCAAAATCTGTGAGAAATATCAACACTTCAACAGTTATGCAAGTTATAAATATTTTAAATAATGGATGGATGCAATTGGATATAAATGGATTTAAAGGATATGCAAAAATTGATGATTTTGGAATGTTTAATCCTAATAAATACAGATTAGTATTTCAACAAGGAGCAGATATTTCTAAATATAATGGTAATGTAAACATGAAACTAGCTAAGCAAAATGGAATGGATTTTGTAATATTAAAAGCTGGTTCTGGATACAGCGGGGAAGATTCAAAATTCCAACAAAACTACAGAAATGCAAAAGCAGCAGGACTAAATGTAGGGGCATACTGGTATTCTTATGCTATGAGCGTAGAAGAAGCTAAAGAAGAAGCTGTCAGATTTATGAAGATATTGGGCAAAAAACAATTCGAATACCCAGTATATTTGGACTTCGAAGATCCTTCACAAAGAAGAATTCCAACAAAAACAAAAACAGATATGGCGATTGCCTTTATGAGTATTCTTGAAAAGAATGGATACTACACAGGATTGTACAGCTCAGGATATTGGATTAACAACCAATTCGAAAAAAATAGATTGAAAGATTACGACATTTGGATTGCACATTGGCACGTTACAAGTCCTAACTGCTTCACACCAGATTATGGAATGTGGCAATTCACAAATAAATCAAAAATAAAAGGCGTTCCAGATACTGGAGAAGGCGGAGTGGATATGAACTATTCCTACAAAAACTATCCAAAGATTATCAAAAATGCTAAACTAAATAATTTTTAAATTAGAGTTCTGAAAAGAGCTCTTTTTTGAATGCGTATAATTTACAAAAAATATGGTATATGGTAAAATTTGAGTTAGTTAAAAGGAGTGAATGATATGAAATTAGGTATTGTGGGGCTTCCAAATGTAGGAAAGTCCACACTTTTTAATGCGATAACAAAAGCAGGTGCAGAAATGGCGAATTATCCATTCTGTACGATAGATCCTAACATCGGACTTGTAAATGTTCCTGATGAAAGAGTGTATAAATTAGCAGAACTTTTTAATTCCAAGAAAATTATTCCAGCGACTATCGAATTTTACGACATTGCAGGTCTTGTAAAAGGTGCAAGTAAGGGAGAAGGTTTAGGAAATAAATTTTTGGAAAATATTAGAGAATCCGATGCTATTGTTGAAGTTCTAAGATGTTTTGAAGACGAAAACATAGTTCACGTTGATGGATCAGTGGATCCACTTAGAGATATAGACACTATCAATTACGAACTTATTTTGTCTGATTTGGAAATGGTTGAAAGAAGATTAGAAAAATCTAGAAAAGCTTTGAAAGGTAATAAGGATTTGAAAGAAGAAGTAGATCTCCTTGAAAAAATCTACGACGTTTTATCAGAAGGAAAATCTATCAGAATCTTGGATTTGGATGAAGATGAAATGAAACTTATGAGAAGCTTCAATCTTTTGAGTGTAAAGCCAATAATTTACGTGTGCAATGTAAGTGAAGATGAAGTAGCAGATGCTTACGAAAACAACGAAATGGTTCAAAAAGTAAAAGATTTTGCAAAATCAGAAGATGCAAAAGTAGTTGTAATCTCTGCGCAAATCGAATCAGAAATTTCTGCGTTGGATAGCGAAGAAGACAAGAAGGAATTTTTGGAAGCAATTGGTCTTGAAAAATCAGGAATTGATGATTTGATTACACAAAGTTACGATTTGCTTGGACTTATGAGCTTCTTAACAACTGGTGAAGATGAAACTCGTGCATGGACTATCAAGAAAAATACTCCTGCAGTACAAGCAGCTGGTAAAATCCACACAGATATTCAAAGAGGTTTCATCAGAGCAGAAATCGTAAATTACGATGATTTGATCGAATTAAAATCTATGCCTGCAGTCAGAGAAAAAGGTCTTATGAGATTGGAAGGAAAAGACTACTTAATGCAAGATGGAGATGTAGTTCATTTTAGATTTAATGTATAGAAAAGTTTTTATGTAGTAAAAAACACCAATTGAGTTTAACTGCGGATAATTTTGGTAATAGATATCAAAAACCAGTTAAAGGTATTGGTAATATATTAGAATTTAAATCAAAACCGTATTAGCTAAGAATATCATTCGTAAAAAATAATTACAAATTCTAGCGAAATGAAGCGTTAAAAAATCTCATTGTTTGAGTGCGTAGCACGAGTTTGAGATTTTAGCTTCATAAGCTTTGAATTTGTTTATTTTTGGAGACAGATATTTGTGCTAATTGGTTTTGATTTTTTTATTAGCATAATTTACCTAGTTTTTTATTGTTAGCGTGAAAATAAACATCGTTATTTTTTGTGATATAATTATTATAACTACGAGGAGGTAATTTATGATTACAGAAAGATTAGAAAAGCTAAGAAAAAAAATGAGCGAAAGAAATATCGATGCGTATGTTGTATTATCGAGCGATCCTCATACATCTGAATATTTAGCAGATTATTATAAGACTAGAAAATATATTACTGGATTTAGTGGTAGTGCAGGAACTGCTGTAATTTTGAAGAAAAAAGCGGCTTTGTTTACTGATGGAAGATATTTTATTCAAGCTGCTAAGGAACTTGAAGGATCTACTGTAGAATTGATGAAGATGGGTGAACCTGGGGTTCCAACTTTAATTGAATATTTGAATGAAAATGTCGGCGAATGTGGGAAAATAGGAGTTGATGGTCTTACTTTGGACTACAATGATTATTATCAATGGTTGGAAAATCTTGGCGATAGAATGATAATCACTGATGTGGATTTTGTTGGTGATATCTGGGAAGATCGTCCAGAAAAACCAAACTCAAAGGCTTATGCATTTGATGTAAAATATTGTGGCAAGGATACTAAGACAAAATTAAAAGAGTTAAGATATTTTATGGATTCTAACGATTGTGATTACAATTTTATAGGCTCTTTGGATGATATTTGCTACCTTTACAATATTAGAGGTAACGATGTTTTGTACAATCCTGTTATCATAAGTTATGCATTGGTTGGAAAAGATTTTGCTAATTTGTACATTGATGATGAAAAAATCGACGATGATTTGATTGAATTATTAAAAGAACAAGGTGTTACTGTAAAAGCTTACGAAAAAGTCTTCGAAGATTTGAGTGAGCTTCCAGGAAAAAGTGTTTTATTCTTGGATCCTTCTAAGACAAATGTAAGAATTTACAATTCAATTAATTCAAATATTAGAATTTCAAAAGGAATTCAACCTACAACTTTGATGAAGGCTCATAAGAATGAAACAGAAATTAAAAATCAAAAGAATGCTTACATCAAAGACGGCGTTGCGTTGGTTAAGTTTTTCAATTGGGTAGAAACAGGTACTCCAACTGGAAATGTTACTGAAATGAGTGCAGCAGATAAGTTGAGATATTTCAGAGAACAAGGCGATTTGTTCATGGATTTAAGTTTCGGTACTATATCGGCATATGGAGAAAATGCGGCACTTCCTCATTACGAACCATCAGTTGATCATCCAGTGACTTTACAACCGAAGGGATTGTATTTGGTTGATAGTGGTGCGCAATATTTGGATGGAACTACTGATATTACTCGTACGGTTGCTCTTGGTGAATTGACTGATGATGAAAAACTACACTATACTTTAACATTAAAATCACACATCAATTTGATGACTACAATCTTCCCTAAAGGGACAAAATCATCGAGCTTAGATCCAATTGCAAGAAGACCTATTTGGCAAGAAATGTTGGATTTCAGACACGGCACAGGTCACGGTGTGGGATTCTACCTTGGTGTTCACGAAGGACCACAAAGAATTTCATCCGTAAACAACGATATAGACATGGACGAAGGAATGGTTACTAGTGACGAACCAGGAATTTACATCGAAGGTTCACACGGAATCAGAATCGAAAATATTATGCACTGCATCAAAGTTGGAGAATCTGAATTTGGAGAATTCTTGGGATTTGAATCATTGTCTATTTGTCCAATTGACACAAGACCTGTTATCAAAGAAAAATTACTTCCTTTCGAATTAGAATGGTTGAACAATTACAATAAAGAATGCTACGAAAAATTATCACCATACTTGGAAGGATCTGACTTAGAATATCTTGAACAACAAACAAAAGCAATATAGAAATGTTTGATATAAAAAAAGAACTGCAAAAAGTACCTCACAAACCAGGCGTGTACATTATGCACGATAAAACAGACGAGATAATCTACGTTGGCAAGGCGATTGATTTGAGAAGACGTGTGGGTCAATATTTTGATTCATCAAAAAAACTCGCAAAGGTCGCTGCAATGGTAAGTCACGTAGAATATTTTGAATATATTATCGTGAATAATGAATGTGAAGCTTTGGTTCTGGAATCAAACTTAATCAAGAAAAACAGCCCGAAATACAACATCGTTTTAAGAGACGATAAGCAATATCCATACATCAAAATCACGAACGAAAAGTTTCCAAGAGTCTTGAAAACTAGACGTGTTTTGAAGGATAAGGCGAAGTATTTTGGGCCTTTTCCTAATGCTTATGCAGTTAATGATATTATAGATTTGATTCACGAAACGTACAAAATCAGAACGTGTAATTTGAATTTTGATAAGGGTCAAAAGCTTAAGAGACCTTGTTTGAATTATTATATCAATCGTTGTGACGGAATGTGCGTTTATGATGTTAACGAAGAAGATTACAACAAAGAATTGTTAGAAGTGGAAAATTTCTTGAATGGTCGTGAAGATGACTTGACTAAGAAATTGACCGATAAAATGATGGCTGCCTCCAAGAATTTGAACTTCGAATTGGCAGCGAAACTAAGAGATTCTATCACAAACATCCAAGTGATTTTGGAAAAACAAAACATCACCAACACCAAGGGGTTGGATTTGGATATGATATCTATGGCCAGAGAAGCGGAGACTGTATGCGTTCAAGTATTTTTCATGAGAAATGGTAAAATTATTGAAAGACAACATTTCATTATCGACAATAAATACGAAGAATCAAACGAACACATTGTAGGAGAATTTTTCAAACAATTCTACATTGATTTGACTTATGTTCCGAAACAAATCCTAACCGATATTGAAATCGAAGACAGAGAGCTTATCGAAGAAATGCTAACTGAGAAAAAAGGTTCCAAGGTTGAAATCAAAATTCCTAAAAGAGGTAACAAGACTGACCTTTTGGAAATGGTCAGAGTAAACGCAAAAGAAGGACTGGACAAATACATTTCCAGACATTTGAAAAGAGAACGTAATCGTGAAAATGCAATACTTGATTTGCAAGATATCACAGGGGTTAAACCAATTGATAGAATTGAATGCTACGATATTTCCAACACAAGTGGCGTGGATTCTGTGGGAAGTATGATTGTGTTCAAAAACGGGGCTAAATCTTCCAAAGATTATCGTAAATTTAAAATCAAAACTGTAGAAGGTGCAGATGATTATGCATCGCACAGGGAAGTGTTGACGAGAAGATTCAGAAGACTTTTGGATTCTGATAATAGAGACAAGAGCTTTGATGAAATGCCTTCTATTATTTTGATGGATGGTGGCAAAGGTCAAGTCAACATCGCAAAAGAAGTGTTGGACGAATTCAACTTGGATATCCCGATTTTGGGACTTGTAAAAGACGATAAGCATAGAACGCGTGGAATAATTTACGAAAACGACGAAATCAGATTGAAAGTGAACACTCCTCTGTACAGGTTGTTGTTTGCGATTCAAGAAGAAACACATAGATTTGCCATCAATTATCACAGAAAACTTCACGAAAAAAACTTCAAGAAATCTGAATTAGACAATATAGCCTTAATCGGAGAAAAAAGGAAAAAAGCTTTGATGAAACATTTTAAAACTCTTGACAGAATAAAAAAATCCAGTGTAGAAGAGCTTTGCGAAGTTGATGGAATGAATGAAAAAGCAGCAGAAAATATAGTAAATTATTTTAAGCAATAATTTGCTATATTTTTTATTGTAAAGAAATATTGATTGATGGTAATATATAAGGTAGTGAAGGATGGATGTTTTATGACAAGAAAAAATTCTACTTTAATTAAAATGATAATGCTTTCAATATTTGTCGCAATAGGAGTTGTGATATCTCCAATTTTGAGAGTTGTTGGATTTTGTCCAACACAACATTTTGTTAATATAGTGTGTGCGGTATTTTTGGGACCATGGTATGCACTTTTGTGTGCGACGTTGATTGGGATAATCAGAATGTCACTAATGGCAATTCCACCGTTAGCATTGACTGGAGCTGTGTTTGGGGCGTTTTTGTCGGGAATTTTGTATAAAAGAACGAACAAATTAATTATGGCTTGTATTGGAGAAGTTATTGGAACAGGAATAATCGGATCGATTGTAAGCGTTCCTGTTATGAAGTTTTTCTTCGGAAAAAGCAATTTGACTTTGTTTTTCTACACACCATCATTTGTGCTGGCGACTTTAATGGGAGCGACTGTAGCATTCGCATTTTTAAAGGCTATGCAAAAAAATAAAATGCTAGATAAATTAAAGGAAAGTATAAATGGATAATTTAATACAAAAAATGTCAGAGATTTACTCTGATTTGTACAACAGCAATAATCTGATTCATTGCCTTACGAATGCGATTTCAATCAATGATATGGCAAACGCAGTTCTGAGTGTTAACCAAAGTCCATTTATGGCAGATAATCCACGAGAAGTCGAAGATGTTACGAAAAATTCTGATTCTCTGTTGGTAAATTTAGGAAACATCACTGACTATAGAATAGAATCAATCAAAAAATCCCTACGAATTGCAAATGAAAACAACATTCCAATTACATTGGATTTGGTTGGAGTGAGTGCGTCAAGATTAAGGTTGGATTTGACGTTAGAAATCTTGCAAAAATACACAATAACTTGTATAAAAGGAAATTACAGCGAGATAGAATCACTGTTTATTAAAGATTTAAGTACAAAAGGTGTGGATTCAAGAAAGCTTGAAGTAATTGATGTGATTAATTACTGTAATAATTTGCATGAAAAGTACCATTCAATCGTTGTGGCAACAGGCCATACGGATATTGTGTGTTCAGATGAGATTTATCTGCTTAATAATGGCGATGAAAGGCTTTCAAAAATCACTGCGACAGGTTGTGTTGTGGGAAGTTTGATAGCGTGTACACTTAGCGTATCCCAATCGATAGAATCATGTGTTCTAGCAATTAGCATGATGAATATTAGCTGTGAAATGATGGATAAAAGTGTTGGACTTAGTTCTTTCAAAATCGGTTTGTACGATAATTTATCCAAAATAAAATGGGAACAAATAAAGGAGAATATAAATGCGAGAAAAGTTGAATCTTAGCTTGTACTTGGTTACTGATAGGACAAATGTTAAAGATGAGGAAGTTTTTTTAACAAAGATTGAAGATTCTCTTAAAGGTGGAGTAACATTGGTACAACTAAGGGAGAAAAATATCTCTACAAGAGAATACATAGACTTGGCGAAAAAAGTGAAGGTAATTTGCGACAAGTTTGATGTGCCGCTTTTAATTGACGATAGAATTGACGTTTGCTTGGCAAGCGAGTGTGCAGGAGTTCATCTTGGAGATGAAGACATGGAAATAAAAGATGCAAGAAGAATTTTGGGAGATAATTACATTATTGGCGCAACTGCGAAAAGTGTTGCCAGAGCTGTCCAATGTGAAAAAGAAGGCGCAGATTATCTTGGAGTTGGGGCGATTTATCCGACAAAAACCCACGTTAAAACGAAAATAACATCGGTTGAAACTCTAAGAGACATCAACAATAGCATAAGCATAAAAACTGTCGCTATTGGCGGTTTAAATGAGGATAACATAGATGTATTAAAAAACAGTGGTGCAAGTGGGATAGCAGTCGTAAGAGCGTTGATGAATGACGACAATCCACAAGAAAAAGCACACAGATTATTAGAAAAATCAAAACAAATTTTAGAATTGAGGTAATTATGAAAAACAAATTTAAATTAGTATTGTTAGTTATGGTGTTGATGTTGGTTATGGTATCTTGCAAAAAAGCAGATCCAATAACACTTCCAAACGCCAATGATTCACAAGTAATCACAGTTACAAAAATCGAAGAAAACAAGGAAGGACCAACGGCATCCATCACTTCGAAAAAAGATATCGTAGACACAATTAAATTGATAAAAGAAAAAGCAAAACCAACTAGTAAAAAATCAAACAATGATACACCTGCGAATACAAAAGATTTTAGAAAAATAGAAATCTACTACGGAAAAGACGAAAAAATGACGTTGTATTTGTATCAAAACAAAAAATACTACATTGAAAAACCATACGAAGGAGTGTGGGAAATCGACAAGGATACGTTTAACAAATTAATCGGTGCAATGTAGTTTTATCGTAGAAATTTATTGTGTAGATAAACCATCATACACAAATATATAGACTTCAAAAATTGTTGATTTCTAAATCTCAAAATCCTAAAATTGCAAACTCGTTTCACTCAAACAGTACAATTTTTAACGGATTTCTCGATTTGAAATCAAATCAATTTTTTCCGTATGATATTCTTAGTATGATTGGTTTACTATTAAATACGAGTAATGATTTAGAGTGCATTTCGATGCGCTCTTTTTTCTTTGAAAAAATATTGCATCTGTGTCTAATCTGTATTATAATAAATAATACAAGGAGGACAGAATGATTAACATAAATACGACGAGTGATGTTCCGATTTACACTCAAATTCGAAACGAAATTATCAGAGAAATTGCTAGTGGAAATTTGCAAAATGGCGACGAACTTCCTTCTGTTAGACAATTTGCAAATGATTTGGGAATAAATCCTATGACGATTAGCAAGGCTTACAATATTTTGAAGGACGAAAAAATAATTGTAATAGATAGAAGAGTTGGGGCGAAGATTTGCGTGGACGAAGATTATTCACGAAATTCATTTGAAGATGAAATGAAACTACTGTTAATGGAAGCGAAAATTCGCGGCAAATCACAAAAGGATATTAAAAATATAGTGGAGGAAATTATAAAATGATGTGGCAATTTATTTTATTTTTTAGTTTGGTGTTTATTTTGTTTATCATGCGAAGAATGAACATATATACATTGAAAATAAACGATACATTTATGTTGTTTACAAATTTTCCAAAAGGTTATGAAGATGATGAATTCATCGTCGATTTGTTGGGAAAAACGAAGAAAAAATTGAATATTTTATTTGCGGTGAGCATTGTTTTATCTTTTCTTGTGTTGCTTGATTATGATTGGATAATGCTTGTGTATTACAATTTAATAGTTGTTTATCTTGTGAGTGCAAATATTATCGAATACAACGCAATGAAAGTAATACGACAATACAAAAAGGACAATAATATATCGACTGAGAATAGTATTTTGACGTATGATTTGAAGACTTCAAGAGATATTGAAAAAAAGAAAATCAAACTAAAAGCCTGGATAATTCCGCTGGTAGTTCAAATCGTATTGTTGGTAGCTTTTTTCAAAAACAGCGAGATGTTCTTCGTCTACATTTTGTTGCTAGTCGCAATGAGTGTGAGTACAATATTAACGGGATGGTTTTTGGGAAGGAAAAATACCAAAGTTTATTCGACTAATTCTGATGAAAACTTAAAGTTGAATGAAGAAAGCATCATAAAAGTGCAACAAACAATGTATGCGATATATATTATGTTTATCGTTTTAGGATTTGTTGTAGCTTATTACTCATCAAAAGATGTTTACAGAATTTTCCCGATTTTTTCATACATTGTTTTGTACACGCTAGCGATAATATTGGCTCTTTTTAAATATCAAACCATAGCAAAAAACTTAACTGCGATTAATAGCGACTTGTACAATGGGGACTTCTTTGATCCTTGGGGTTATTATAATCCGAAAGATGACAGGCTAATGGTTGAAGATATTAGCGTGAGAAATGGTAATATGACATTTAATAGGGCAAAATTATCAGGCAAAATACTATATGCATTGACTGCAGTTTTATTGATTTCAGTTGAATTTTTGATGATAAATATGAGTTTACCAAAAACGTATACTATAGATAACACACCAAGCACTCTCACAATTACTGAATCTGTTTACACCACTGTAATTGACAAAAAATCAATCGAAAAAGTTGAGCTAATCGAAGATGTCAACAAAACAGATGGCATTAGATTAAATGGAACATCACTTAAACACTATTCCTATGGGAAATTTAATATAAAAGGAATTGGAAACTGTGATGTGTACATTCATAACGACAATCCAAGAGCTATTTGGATAAAGACTAAGGATAACAAAAACCTTGTATTTAATTTTCCAACTGTAAAAGAAACCGAAAAGTTTTATAAAAATTTACGATAATAGTTTTTTTGTAAATTCTGGGTATATATTAATTAATAAATATTAGTAGAAATATTTTATTAATATGGGAGGGAATTTATGAAGAAATTTTTGATGGTTGCATTATGTATGATGATTTTTGTGTCGTGTGGAAAAAAAGAAGTGTACAAGGGCGTAGAATCCAGCGTAAAAGTAGATAGAATCAAAAAAATGGATTCTCACAACAAATACACAGATAAGTTAAAGAACTCTGAGTTTATTCAGAAATTGTATGGAGATAAAATTGTCGTGTTAAAAGATGGCAAGAACTTTATTTACGACGATTCCAAGGACGAATTAGTACAACTAGATGATGGATACGGAATACACGATGTAGATAATAAAGATTATCTCCTTTATAAATCAGATGAATCTTTTGCTTCTAAGTTGATGATTAAAGGTGATGATGGAATGAACAATCTCACATCAACAGAGCATATTAGTGATGCTAAGTTATCGGATAAAAATGTGTACGCTATGGTTTTGCGTTCTGATTCTCCAATTAAATTTTTTGAATGTGAGATTTTCAGGAATAATAATGGCGCATTTGAATCTACTGGCAAAATTGGGAAATTAATCAAAAACGATAAGTCTATAATGTATATGCATTATGAAAAGGATAAATTAACTGTCAAGGATATGGACGATAAGGAAATCTTCAGTAGGGATTTGACAGAAGATGAGTTTCCGATTGATGTTGTGATGAATAATAAGGATGTCTTCTATTCTTTGTACGATTTTAAAACTGGAAATTCAAGGTTGTACAAGAATGATAAGTTGATAATGGAATCTACTATTAAAGGTTATGAAAATGTATTGAAAAGATTTAAAGTGTCTAAAAAATATATGACTTGGTTGGATAATAAGATTGCTTATAATCTAGAAAAAGATAAACTCGTATTTTTTGAAGATGCAAAAGATGATACAATGATAGTTCCAATAGGTGATAGCGTGTACAGCTTGAAAATCAAAAACTCAATTGGAGTTTTCAATGATGAAACTATAAAATTCAAATAGACAATCAAAAAAGCAATGATTCATCGGAATCATTGCTTTTGAATTTAACCTAATAATCTTCTTGCTGTAACGAATGTTCTTTGGTAATAGCTTGAGTTGATATCTGATAAGATAACTCCTGTTGATGGTGTAGAAGCGTGGATTAATTTGTTGTTACCAACGTAAATTCCAACGTGACTTATTCCGCCACCACCTGTTGCAAAAAACATCAAATCGCCTTTTTTCAAGTTTGATTTGGAAACTTTGTGTCCATAAGAAACTTGTGCTCTTGAACTTGGGCTTATAGAAATTCCGTAAGCTTGTCTGTATAGGTAAGATGTAAGTCCTGAGCAGTCAAATGATCTAGGGCCGTGAGTTCCCCAAACATAAGGCTTACCTAATTGTTTGTAAGCAAGATTTACGATTTTGTCTAATTTGTTAGTTTGTTTTTGAGGTTGTTTTTTAGGTACATTTACTAATGCATCTACTTTTGGTTTTGCTTGTAGTGATTTACCAGCTAACAAATCTTTAATTCCATTTACTACGAAATTATCGATAGTATTTTTGCCACCAAATACCATTGTGTACATGATGTTTGATTTGTTTTGTCTAAAGAAAGATTCCACAGAGTTTGATTTTTGTTCTTGTGTTTTGTAATCTTCGTTTCTTGGAACGTCCATCTTCTTAACCAAAACAATTGGTGCGTTGTATTTTTGAGCTACAGGAGATGCTGCAAGTACATCTACAAATTTTTCTCCACTAGCTACGATTGTTCTTTCAGAATTTACACCGACTTGTTTTGCAACTTTTACAGATGTTTGGTATCTGTCAGATCCTGCAATTCTAGTAACTTTTGCAAGTTTTGAAAGTTCATTTTCAACAGCTTTTGAAACTGAATTTTCTCCACCTACTATAGTAATGTCTCCCAAAAGATTTTTTTTCTTGAATGAATTTAAGTATTCTTTGATTGACTTTGGCACTTCATTCTTTTTAACTAAAAGAACTGGAGCGTTCTTTTTCTTAGCTAAAGAAGTTGAAGAAATAGAATCTGCAAAGTTTTCGCCAGATGCGATAACTACGTTTTGTTTCTTATTAGAAACTGGATGAGATGTAGTAGCTGATTTTGCATTAACTTCGTATCTGTCTTTGCCTTTAACTCTGATGACTTCAATCCCCATACCATTTAATTCTTTAACTACTTTTGAACTAATAGTTTTTTCGCCACCAGTTATGTAGACTTTTTTGACACCTTTCAAAGCTTCTTTAGTCAAGTTGTCTAGTTTGTTGGAATCAGTGTAAAGAATAGGTGATTTACCATTTGAAATGTTTGTTGCACTGATTGAATCTGAAAATTCGTTTGAATTCACAACTACAGCAGTGTCTGCATTTTTGAATTCTTTTTCTTTGATTCTCTTAGCTGTTTCAAATCTGTTTTTTGCGTCTATTCTTTCTGTTTTTGCACTTTTTTGTGATTTGACTTCAGCTTCTTTTTTTTCTGTATTATTTTGATTTTTATTAGATATTACTTTGTTATTTTCATCTAGCTTTACTTGTATCTTAGTTGTTGTTTCAGTTTTACTTGAATTATCTAATATAGCTTTAACATTTGTTTCTGACTTGTTATTTTCATTATCTGCAAATGAAACATTTGCTCCCAAAGATAATGATACAGCCAAAGTCATTACAAGAAGTGGCTTCTTAAAATTATTCATGTATCCTCCTAATATACTTCAATGAGCTAATTTTAATTGCTCATTATTTCTGTAACCAATTTGTAACTTATTCAAATTACTCTAATAGTTTACAAGAATTTTTCATAACTTTCAAACAAATTTGACATTTATTGGTTTAATTTGCACAATGTGCTAGATTTTATGTAAAATTTGCTCAAAACTATTTACAAATTGAAAAATTTGTGAATTACTTGAAAATCACACTTCCCATAAAATAGGGAATAGTTTGTAACCAATTTGTAACTTTTAGAAAAAAACATGAAATGCGCCACTGAAAAACTTAATTATTAAAAAAATGTAACAATTGCTGGTTTTTATGAAAAATCGCTTAAAATTTATTTGGTAACGACTGAAAACTGACATTCTTTCTCAAAATCATTGTAAAAAATTACATTAAAAAAGCACCGATTTTAATCAGTGCTTAGTAGTTATATTATAAGATGTAGATTTTGACCTTTCTAACTCCCCAGTTACGAGATTGAGCTTTAGTATCCATAACTACATCAATTTTATTTCCTTTAATAGCTCCACCAGTGTCTTCTGCTGTAGCAAATCCGTATCCTTCTACATATACTCTTGTTCTCAAAGGAATAACTCTTGGGTCTACTGCTATAACACCGCGTCTAATTTTAGTTCCGATTGCTGTTACATTCCATCCACCGTTTTCTCTAGGATCAGAAGTGTAAGCTGTGGCTCTTACTGTGAATACTCTTTTTGCTTTTGCAAGTTGAGCTTGTAATGAATCTACAGTTTTTTTAACCTTTTTAGATTTTTCAATTGTACTTTTTCTTAGTTCAGCTTTTTCTTTTTTGTATAATGCATCTGCTTTTGGTGCAGTTTTAAGTTTTTTACCTGCTAACAAATCAGATATTGATGATGATACGAAATCAGAAATTGAATGATTTCCTTCACAAACTATAACTTGGTCTATCGATTTGTTGTTCTTAAAGAATGCTTCCATAGTAGAGCTTTTGTCGTTTGAAGAATAATCTTTTGCTCTTGTTACATCGTTAGGTTTTGTCAATATTAAAGAAGCATTTAATTTTGTAGCAACAGGTGACATTAATAATGCATCGTTGTAACCATTACCTTCAGCTACGATTACTCTTTTTGCGTTAGGGTTAACTTGTTTTGCAACTTTTACGTTAGTAGTGTATCTGTCACGACCAGCAATCCTACTTACATTATTGCTAAAAGTTCTTAAGTAAGATTCTACTTGTTGAGATACTGATAAGTTACCACCAACGATTGTTATACTTCCTATAGCATTGTTTCTCTTTAAAGATAACAAATAACCTTTTATAGATGTAGGAACTTCATTTTTTCTAACGAAAAGTATAGGAGCTTTTTTGTTTTGAGCTAAAATAGCAGATGATATAGCATCACTATGATTTTCGCCTGAAGTTATAAGTATATTTGTTTTTTGTTTTGTATTTGGATTATGTGTTTTTGCTGCAACTTTAGAATTAACTTCGTATCTATCATGTCCAGCAATTCTTTCAACAATTATTCCCAAACTTTTAAGTTGATTTACTACAGAATTGCTAACGGATTTTTCTCCACCTAAAATGTAAACTTTTTTAGGTTTGTTAGCTTTTAGGTTTGCCAATGTTTTACTATCTAAAGAAGATTGGTTAGTAAATAATATTGGAGTGTTACCTCTTGACAGTGAAACAGCAGATAGTGAATCTACAAATGTTGAGCTATTTGTCAAAATAACTGTGTTTGATTCTGAAAAATATTCATCTCTTATATTAGTAGCTGTTTCAGACTTACTTGATGAAGTGATTTTCTTCACATCGGCTCTTTTAACTGCTTTTACTTCAGCAGGTTTTTTCAAAAGTTCTTTTGAATCTTCAAAGCCTTCAATCAAATCTTCTTTTGTAGAATCTTTTTTATCTTCTTTATCTTCTTTTTCAGTATTAACTTTTTCAGTTTGTTGTGTATCATTGGATTTGATGGAATCCTCTGTATTCACATTTTCTTGATCTTTAATTATATTTTGCAAATTTGTAGTGTAATTTAAAGCGTCATGTTTTACTTCTTCTACAAGCTTTGTATTGTCAACATCAGCAAATGAAGAAGTTGCATTTAAAGCAGAAAAGGTAAACATTAATCCCATCACTAACAATGGTTTTTTGATATTGTTCATTTTTCCTCCTAATTTTACGATTAAAAGTTTTTAATCTGCAAATTTAATATAATATATTGTAACACATTTGTAACTTGTTGTAACTTTTTTGTAATAAATTAGGTTAAAAAAACGTTAAATATTACAAAAACGTAACAATTAAGTTGTGATTTCGTCATTTATTATCGAGGATTGTTTGCTTATATATAGATTAGATAATAAAATATAATAAGGAGGGAACTTATGAAAACAGTAAAATTAAGTGCGGTTGTTAAAAAATTAGATTTGCACGTTGTAAGGACAAGTTCTGATTACGAAACAATTGAGATTACAAATTCTGAAATAAACAGACCAGGTTTACAATTATCTGGTTTCTTGGAAGAATTTCCATATAGAAGAATTCAGTTGTTCGGTAAGGCTGAACTTGCGTATTATATGGCGATGGATATTGAGCTTAGAAAAGAAAGAGTAAGAGCAATGATGGAATATGATATTCCTTGTATTGTGTTTTCACATTATGCTCAAATTCCTGATGAAGTTAGAAACTTAGCTGAAGAATACGATAAAACTCTACTAATTTCAGATAGAACAACTACCAGACTTATCTCAGCATTGGATGAAGTATTGGAATATTTTCTTAGTGAGGAAGATACAATCCACGCTTCTCTGTTGGATGTTTTTGGTATGGGTGTTTTGTTGATGGGAGACAGTTCTGTAGGAAAAAGCGAGACTGCTTTAGATTTGGTTACTAGAGGTCACAGACTTGTTGCAGATGATGTGGTTGAAATTAGAAAAATTGAAAAAGGATTGTTGGCACAAGCTCCTCTTAACATCAGACACTATTTGGAAGTTAGGGGTCTTGGAATTTTAGATATTCAAAGGTTATACGGTACAGGTTCTGTAAGATTAACTACGTTTATCGATTTGGTTATAAAGCTTGAAAAATGGCAAGACGATAAAGAATACGACAGAATTGGACTTGACGATCACACTACAGAAATTTTAGGAGTTGAACTTCCATATCTTGAAGTTCCTGTAAAACCAGGTAGAAATATTGCAATGATTGTTGAGGTTGCAGTTAGAAATCAAAGACAAAAACTTTTGGGTTATAATGCGGCACAAGAATTAAATAATAAGTTAATTGCAAATATGAAAAAAGATACTGAAGAACACAGAAAAAAGTTAAAAAATAACAAAAATTAATTTCACAATAAAATTTTTTGATGAAGTTTGTTATTCTTGCAATGAGGATTTTATTGAGTTATAATAACTCATAGAGCGGAGTTCGTCCGTTTTAAATTAAACAATTTATTTATTTATATATAGGGGGTTAAATAAATGGCAAAACACATGAAAACCATGGATGGAAATACAGCCGCTGCTCACGTAGCTTATGCATTTTCAGATGTGGCAACTATTTATCCAATTACTCCATCATCACCAATGCCTGAAGCAATTGATGTATGGGCAGCAGATGGACGTAAGAACTTATTCGGTGAAACTGTACAAGTAACTGAATTACAATCAGAAGGTGGAGCAGCTGGTTCAGTACACGGGGCTTTAGTTGCAGGGGCTTTGGCATCTACATTTACAGCATCACAAGGTTTATTGTTGATGGTTCCAAATATGTACAAGATTGCCGGAGAAAACTTACCTGGCGTATTCCACGTATCAGCAAGAGCTTTAGCATCACATGCGCTTAGCATTTTTGGTGACCACCAAGACGTTATGGCAGCAAGACAAACAGGTTTTGCATTGTTATGTTCAGGTTCAGTACAAGAAGTTATGGATTTAGCAGCAGTAGCTCACCTTTCTTCTATTAAAGGTAAAGTTCCATTCTTACATTTCTTCGATGGTTTCAGAACAAGTCACGAAATTCAAAAAATCGAAGTTATGGATTATGAAGACTTAGCTAAGATTGTTGATTGGGAAGCTATTGATGAATTCAGAAGAAATGCTTTAAATCCAGAAAACCCTAAGACTATGGGTACAGCTGAAAATCCAGACGTTTATTTCCAAGGTATGGAAGCATCTAATACATACTATGAAGATATCGTTGGTATTACTGAAAGCTATATCAATGAAATTAACAAGATTACAGGCAGAAACTACGGATTATTCAATTACTATGGTGCTGAAGATGCTGAAAATATTATAGTAGCTATGGGTTCAGTAACTGAAACTATTGAAGAAACTGTTGATTATTTAGTGTCTAAAGGAGAAAAAGTCGGAGTATTAAAAGTTCACTTATACAGACCATTCTCTAAAGAACATTTCTTAAATGCTATTCCAAAAACAGTTAAGAAGATTGCAGTTTTAGATAGAACTAAAGAAAAAGGTTCATTAGGAGAACCTCTATATCTTGACGTTAGAGATTGTTTCTACGATCATGAAAATAAACCAGTTATCGTTGGTGGTATCTACGGTTTAGGTTCAAAAGACACAACTCCAACTCACATTAACACAGTTTACGAAAACTTAAAACAAGATCAACCAAGAACACAATTTACTATCGGTATAGTAGATGATGTTACTCATAGATCATTAGAAGTAAAAGATACTATAAACACTTCACCTGAAGGAACTATCAGATGTAAGTTCTGGGGATTCGGTTCTGACGGTACAGTAGGTGCTAACAAATCAGCTATCAAGATTATAGGTGATGGTACTGACATGTACGCTCAAGGTTACTTCGATTATGACTCTAAAAAATCTGGTGGGGTTACAATGTCTCACTTAAGATTTGGTAACAACCCAATTCACTCAACTTACCTTTTAGATGAATCAGATTTCATTTCTTGTTCAAAACAAGCTTATGTATATCAATATGATTTATTAAGAGGTTTAAGAAAAAGTGGTACATTCTTACTAAACTGTATCTGGAATGAAGAAGAATTAGACACTCACCTTCCAGGCAAATTAAAGAAATATATCGCTGAAAACGACATCAAATTCTACACTATCAACGCTTCTAAGATTGCAGCAGAAGTAGGATTAGGTGGAAGAACTAACATGATTATGCAAGCTGCATTCTTCAAATTATCTAAAGTATTACCTATAGATGAAGCTATTAAGAAATTAAAAGAATCTATAGTTGCTAACTACGGAAGAAAAGGTGAAGACATTGTAAATATGAACTACGCTGCAGTAGATCAAGGTATCGATCAACTTGTAGAAATCAATGTTCCAGCTGAATGGAAAAATGCTGAAGAAGACGTTGAAAAAGACGCTAACCTTCCAGAATTCGTAAAAGAAGTTGCAAGTGTAATGAACGCACAACAAGGTAATGATTTACCAGTATCTGCATTCAAAGACAGAGCAAATGGTGAATTCCCAATGGGAACTTCAGCTTACGAAAAGAGATGTATCGCTCTTAATGTTCCAGAATGGCAAATGGATAAATGTATACAATGTAACCAATGTGCTTATGTATGTCCACACGCAGTTATCAGACCATTCTTATTAAACGAAGAAGACAGAAAGAACGCTCCTGAAACATTCGAAAGCAAAAAAGCAGTTGGTAAAGGATTTGAAGATTTAACATTCAGAATCCAAGTTTCACCAGCAGACTGTACAGGTTGCGGTAACTGTGCTGATGTATGTCCAGCAAAAGAAAAAGCATTAATAATGAAACCTTTCGAAGAACAACATCTTGCACAAAAAGATAATTGGACTTACGCTGTAGAAAAAGTTGGATACAAAGAAGATTTAATGCCAGCAGAAAAAACTGTTAAAGGCTCACAATTCAAACAACCATTATTTGAATTCTCTGGAGCATGTGCTGGTTGTGGAGAAACTCCATACGCTAAATTAATCACTCAATTATACGGTGATAGAATGCTTATAGCTAACGCTACAGGTTGTTCATCAATCTGGGGTGCAAGTGCTCCTTCAACTCCTTACTGCACAAATGCTGAAGGTAAAGGACCAGCTTGGGCTAACTCTTTATTCGAAGACAACGCTGAATACGGATATGGTATGCACTTAGCTATTAAGAAGATTAGATTACAATTAAAAGAAAAAATGCAAGCATTCTTAGACTTGAACATTGAAAGTCCATTGAATGCACCATTCAAAAAATTCGTTGAAAACATGGATGATGTAGCTACATCAAAAGCATGTGCAGCAGAAATCTTACAACATTTAGATGACAACACTAACAACGAAGAAGCTGAAGAATTATTGAAATATATAAGAACGGACAGAGACTTCTTAATTAAGAAATCTGTATGGATCTTCGGTGGAGACGGTTGGGCTTACGATATCGGATACGGCGGATTGGATCACGTATTAGCATCAGGTGAAAACATCAACGTAATGGTATTCGATACAGAAGTTTACTCAAACACTGGTGGACAAGCTTCTAAATCAACTCCAACAGCTGCTGTAGCACAATTTGCTGCAAGTGGTAAGAAAGTTAGAAAGAAAGATTTAGGTTTGATGGCATCAACTTACGGATACGTATACGTAGCACAAATTGCTATGGGTGCTAACCAAAATCAAACATTAAAAGCTATTAGAGAAGCAGAAGAATATGATGGACCATCATTAATCATCGCTTACTCACCATGTATCAACCACGGTATTAAAGCTGGTATGGGTAAGAGCCAACGTCAAGAAAAATTAGCTGTAGAAGCTGGTTACTGGCACTTATACAGATTCGATCCAACTCTTGCAGAAGAAGGAAAGAATCCATTCCAATTAGACTCTAAAGAACCAACTGGATCATTCCAAGACTTCATCAGAGGAGAAGTAAGATACTTGTCATTACAAAAATCATTCCCTGAACAAGCTGAAGAATTATTCCAAGAAGCTGAAAGAGATGCTAAGGAAAGATACAACACTTACAAGAGAATGGCAGAAATGGATTATTCTAACTCAGTAGAAGATACAGATGAAGCAGAAAAAGAAGAAAACCTTGATAAAGAAGGTAAAAAAGTTGAATCTGTAGAAAAAGCTAAGGAAGAAGAAGGCGCAAAGAAAGAAGACGTCGTAAATCCAAATTCTACAAATAGATAATATAACAAAAACACTGTGAGAATTATCTCACGGTGTTTTTTATTACAAAAATTTAACAATTTGAATAATCATTTATAGATTTTTTCTATAAATGATTAAAAAAGTTATAACGTTGATTTTTCAATGATAAGACGAATAAAAAAATCAAGAAATTTTCTAATTTGTTAAAATTAGAATGAAATTGGTAGGATTTATAGAAAGTTTCAATAAATGAAGAATTTTTAACAATATTTCTGGTTTTATTAGAGAATTAGTGATATCATATAAATGAAATATAAAATTTAGGAGGGTTTTATGAATTTTTACGAAGAATCAAGAAAATTTGCATTGGAACATGTCGAACCATATGCAAAGAGATCAGATGAAGAAGGTAGATTTCCTGTAGAATCATTTGAAGAAATGGGAAAAGCTGGTTACTTCAAATTACTTATTCCAGAAGAAATGGGTGGTTTAGGAAAGACTGCTGTTGAACACCAACAAGCTGTTTTAGCATTCGCTGAAAGCAACCCAACTGCTGGTCTTTGCTACATGATGCACAACGTAGCTTTAATGACAGTTCTTACTAATGGTAACGAAGAATTAAAGAAAAAAGTTGTTAAAGACATTGTTGAAAACAACAAATTCATGGCATTAGCATATTCTGAATTTGGAACTGGTACTCACTTCTACATTCCAGAAATCAAAGTTACTAAAGACGGTGGAAAATTCGTATTCAACGGAACTAAGTCAATGGTAACAAGTGCAACTCATGCAAGCTACTACTTAATTTTGACTCCATCAACTGAAAAAGAAGGAGACATCAACAACTGGTTAATTCCATTAGAATCAGAAGGATTAGAATTCAAGATGAGTCATTGGAAAGGTATTGGTATGAAAGGTAATGTTTCATGTCCAATGACTATGAATGATGTTAAATTAGACGAAGTTAACAGAATCGGCGAAGAAGGTTCAGGTGTTGACCAAGTATTTAACGTAGTTGCCCCATATTTCATTTTAGGTTTAGCTAGTGTATACACTGGATTGAACTTAAGATTGTCAAAAGTTACTAATGATTACGCATTAAAGAGAAAATACCCTTCAGGACAATGTTTAGCTAACATTGAAACAGTTCAAGTTCACTTAGCTAAGATTTATGCTAATGGTATGAGTGCAAAAGCTCTTACAGAATTAGCAGCTAGATCTTTAGTTGATGGTGAAGAAGATGCAGTTTGCAAGATTATCGCAGCAAGAGTTGCTGCTATCGAAAATGCAATTGAGTCTTCAACACTTGCAATGAGAGTAGGTGGAGGTAAGACTTACAACTGCGCATCTGAAATCCAAAGATTAATGAGAGATGCTTACGCTGGACAAATTATGGCTCCATCACTAGACGTTCTTAACGTTTGGTTAGGTAAAGCTATCACAGGTCAACCACTATTATAGGAGATTTAATGAGTATTTACGAACAAGCAAAAGAATTTGCAAAAAAATATTTAGAAGAAGAAGGAAAAAAATCTGATAAGGATTGCACTTTCCCAAAAGAAGCATTTGAAAAAATGGGAGAAGAAGGATTTTTAAAACTTTTGATTCCTGAAGAAATGGGCGGACTTGGCAAAGGAGCAAAAGAACATCAAGAAGTTACAATGGCATTTGCTGAATACAATCCATCTGCAGCATTATGCTATATGATGCATAATGTTGGAATCAGTGGAGTGTTGGATTATGGTCAAAAAACTTTAATTGATAAAATAGTAAAAGATGTCGTTGAAAATAATAAGTTTATGGCGTTGGCTGATTCAGAATTTGGTAGTGGAACACATTTTGGTAATCCAGAAATGACCTGTACTAAAAATGGAGATGACTATGTGTTCAAGGGTACTAAATCAATGGTAACAAGTGCAACTTATGCAAGTTATTATCAATATAACAGTAAATCAGCTGAATTTGAAGGTAAAACGACATATTGGGTTGTTCCATTGGAATCTGAAGGTTTGAGTTTCAATATGGAATATTGGGATGGAGTTGGAATGAGAGGAAATGTTTCTTGTCCAATGAAATTTGACAATGTTAAGTTGACATCTGATTACAGATTAGGAGAAGAAGGCGGAGCAGATGAAGTCGCAAGTGTTGTAACAAAGATGTTTTTACTTGGACTTGCTAGTGTATATGCTGGTTTAAATATTAGAATATCAAACATTACTAATAAATACGCTACAAGTAGAAAATATCCAAATGGAAAATGCTTAGCAGATATTGAAATTGTTCAAATGTATTTGTCTAAGATATATTCAATGGCACAAAGTGCAAGAACACTATCAGAAGATGCAGCAGAAGCTATAGTTAATAATAGCGAAGATATGCTTAAAAAAATTATAGCAGCAAGAGTGACTTCAATTGAAAATTCAATGAACTCAGCTACACTTGCAATGAGAGTTGGCGGCGGAATCACTTATAATAAGAAGACTGAAATAGAAAAGTTGATGAGAGATGCTTACGCTGGACAAATTATGGCACCATCATTGGATGTTCTCCATGTAATGTTAGGTGGTATTTTAGCGACAGAAAACAAGTAAATAGGACACAAATGTCAATAAAAAGGTAGAAATTATGGATATTTACAAACAAGCAAAAGAGTTTGCGAAAAATTATTTAGAAACGGCTGGGAAAAATTCAGACGTGGATTGTTCATTTCCAAAAGAAGCATTTGAAAAAATGGCAGAAGAAGGTTTTTTAAAACTTTTGGTTCCGGAAGAAATGGATGGACTTGACAAAGGAGCGAAGGAACACCAAAAAGTAATTATGGCTTTTGCTGAGTATAATCCGTCAGCTGCATTATGTTATATGATGCATAATGTAGCATTGAATGCTGTAATTAAATGTGGACAAAAAGATTTGTATGAAAAAGTTGTGGATGATGTAGTCAATCACAATAAGTATTTGGCATTGGCTAATTCTGAATTTGGAACAGGAACTCACTTTGGTAATCCAGAAACAACTTGCATAAAAGATGAAAATTATTTTGTATTTAACGGAACAAAGTCAATGGTAACTACTGCTACGTTTGCTAGTTATTATTTGTTCTTGAGTAAATCATGTGATTTTGAAGGTAAGACTACTTATTGGACAGTTCCTTTGGAATCTGAAGGATTGAGTTTCAATATGAAATATTGGGATGGAGTTGGAATGAGAGGAAATGTTTCATGTCCAATGAAACTCGAAGATGTTAAGTTAACAGACATGAATAGATTAGGAGTGGAAGGAGAAGGTCCTGAAGTTTCGAAAATAGTTACTAAGTTTTTTCTATTAGGTCTAGCTAGCGTATATTCTGGCTTAAATATTAGATTATCAAAAATCACAACAAATCATGCAAAAAATAGAAAGTATCCAGATGGAAGATGTTTAGCAGATATAGAAATTGTTCAAATGTATTTGTCCAAGATCTACTCGAAAGCACAAAGTTCAAGAACATTAGCAGAAGATGCAGCCGAAGCATTAGATAGAAATGATGAAGATGCTTTACAAAAAATCATAGCTTCCAGAGTTATTGCAATTGAACATGCGATGGAATCCTCAACTCTTGCAATGAGAGTGGGTGGAGGAATTAGTTACAATAGAAAGACTGAAATTGAAAAGTTGATGAGAGATGCTTACGCTGGACAAATTATGGCACCATCTTTAGATGTGTTGCATGTTATGTTAGGACAGTCTTTATCAAGTAAATAAAATAGGAGGAATTAAATGAAAAAATTAAAAATAGGTGCAGTTATTTACGCCCCAAGAGTTTCAGTAATATGGGAAATGATTGAAGAATTTTTCAAGGAAAATGGAGCAGAAATCGAAGGAGTATTCTTCAAAGACTACAAACTACAAGTAGATGCTTTAATGAATGGAGAAATTGATGGAGCATGGAATTCCCCATTAGCACATTTAGACGCTCACTTGAGATCTGACGGAAAAGATAAGATCGGATGTATGAGAGATACTGATAGAGATAAGAAGACTTATCTAGTAGTTAAAAAGGGAAATTTTGAAAAAGTTTCTGATTTAAAGGGCAAAACAATAGGATTTGGGGCTATAGACTCTCCACAAGCAAGACTTATTCCTATAAACTATTTACACCAAAATGGTTTAGAATATGGTAAAGATTACACTGAAAAAAGATTTGATATCGGTGTTGGCTTACATGGAGATCACGTTGGTGGAGAAAAAGACAGCATGATCGCTATGGTTAATGGAGAAGTTGATGCATCATTCTGCTTAAGTACAAATTATGATGCTTGGATTAGTGATGGTACACTAGACAAAAACGAAGTTGAAGTTTTAGATAAAACTGATAACTTTGACCATTGTATATTTACATTCAATCCTGAAGTTTCTGATGAAGATATCAAAGCATTTGATGACATTATGTTCAAGATGGATTACAACAACGAAAAAGAAAAAGAAATCATGGATCTTGAAGGACTTAAAGAATGGATTCCTGGCAGAAGAGATGGTTTCAAACAAATTACTGAAGCTAATGAATATTTAGGAAATTTCTTAAAGGAATTCAATAGTGAACAATAAATTATTCAATACCTCTTTGATAGGATCTATGCCAAGAGGAAATGAAATTTTGAAAGCTCGTAGGATGTTAAAGGCTAATATGATTAGCCTTTCTGACTACGAACAAATGGTATACGATAAGACCAAGGAAGTTGTACAATTACAAGAAGATTTGGACATTGATGTAATCACAAGTGGAGAAATTGAAAGAGATAATTACGTTTCTTTTATTTCTGAAAAGCTTGGTGGAGTAACTCAAATGAGCATGGCAGAAATGCTAGATTATGTCGATGATAAAAGAGAATTTGAAAATATTTTGACAACATTGGATGTTCCAGCTACATCCATTAAGAATGCTATTTGTACGGGAAAATTGGAATACAAAGGAGATATTGTTTCAGAAGAATTAAAGCTTTTGAAATCTTTGACTGATAAACCTGTTAAGATAACTATGCCTGGACCATACTTGGTTACAAGAAGTATGTGGCTTGCAAATGTAAGCTCAAAATACTACGACAGCAAAGAAGATTTGGGTGAAGATGTAATTGAAATTTACAAAAAAGAAATCGAAAATCTTCAAGAAATCGGCGTAGATGTTATTCAATTCGATGAACCTGTTCTTACAGAAATAGTGTTCACTGAAGGAAGGCCAAGAACTTTCATGTGTGCATCTTTGTCAACTAGAAAAGATCCAACTGAAGAATTGAAGTTTGCCACACATTTGATTAAAAGCGTAATGGATAGTGTCGATAGGGATAAATCTATCTTTTCACTACACGTATGCCGTGGTAACTGGAGCAAGAACGAAAGTATTTTATTGACAGGACCATACACTCCACTTTTGGATTTATTTGCTGATATCAATGCTGATTTGTTAGCGTTAGAATTTTCTACTCCAAGAGCAGGAGAATTAAAAGCACTATTGGCAGATGAAAGAATTAACAACAAAGTGATTTTGGGTCTAGGAGTGCTCAATCCAAGATTGGATGACAAGGAAGACACAGATGGAATTTATAAAAGAGCCAAGGAAGCCCTTACGTTTATCGACAAGGATAAATTGTGGTTAAATCCGGACTGTGGATTTGCGACATTCTCCAACAGACCAGTAAATGAGTATGACCACATTAGAGAAAAACTACAATCAATGATTGATGCTAGAGATAAATTGAGGAAAGAATATGAATGATGATATAAATTCATTCCAAAAAAGTTTCAGAGCTATTGTATCCGATGATTTGGTCAAAGTTTACAATGAAAAATCGTGTATTCCTGTAGACTCATCTATTTCTTTCGATTCAGAAAAAGAAGAATTCACATCTATTGATTTTTTCGTGAGTTCTATTGTTTCGGAATTGATTTTGACGATGACGAAGGTTGCTAAGAAAAGAAATGCTATATTGCAAGATATCGAAGCTAAGGTTAACTTGGATATAGATAATCCAATGTATTTGTTGAATGTTATTGGTTTTGAAAATAAGAGTATTATTAATAAAATCAATATTGACATTTATTTCTTCTCATTTTATGAAGGAGAAGAATTACAAGAGTTTTTGGATGAAGTTTTGGATAGAACTTTGATTTACAATTCTATAAAAGATTTGGTAAATGTTAATTTTAAAACTGTTTTATAACTTGTAAATTATTTTATTTGTGATATAATATTAGAAAATATTTAAAAATATTAAATTCAATAGATAAGATAGTAGTATAAATGAAACTTCAAGAGAGGAAATGGTTGGTGTGAATTTCTAAGGGAAGTTTATATGAATGGGGTTATCTGAATTTTGAATGAAAAATAGTAGTTCAAAAAGTGATTCTCACTTTACAGGGATAGGATATGGAAGTATCTGAAGGAGATGTGTGCATTTTTGCACATAAATTAGGATGGTAACGCGAGTTTTGACACTTGTTCCTTTTGGGGAACAGGTGTTTTTTTATTATAAAGGCAGGTGAGTGTAATGAAATGAACTTATGAAATGATTTTAGAAGAGAAAAATTTTAAGAAAAAGAAAGGAAGATATTATGGATTCAAAAAAATTAACAGTAAGTTCGATATTTTTAAGTGTAGGATTATTGCTTCATTACGTTACACCTGCGTTGGTTATGGGAGTAAAGCCAGATTTTTTATTAGTAATGATGTTTTTAGCAATATTATTTATGGATAATGTAAAAGAAGCTTTTGTGTTGAGTTTGTTTGCAGGGACAATTGCAGCTTTTACAACAAGTTTCCCAATGGGACAGCTTCCAAACATAATTGATAAATTAGTTTCAGGAATTATAGTGTTTTATTTGTTTAAATTAATGGGAAAAAATAGCAGAAAATCTAATTTGATATTTGCGATTGGAACTTTGATAAGTGGATTTGTGTTTTTATCTCTTGCAATTCCAATGGGAATGGGTACAGAAAACTTTTCAAATCTACTACCTTCAATGTTTGTTGCAGTGTGTTTACCAACTTCAGTTTTGAGTACAATTGTAGGAATTTTCTTCAAAAAAATAATTTATCGCACAAATTACGTCAAAATCAACGCTCAATAATGCTATTTATTTAAAATTAGTATATACTAGTAATATAGATAAAAAAGAGGTGATTTTATGAAATACGCAGAAGAAGGCGTTCAATATCATTTGAATATTAAAAATGGAGATGTAGGGAAGTATGTAATCCTTCCAGGAGATCCAAAAAGATGCGAAAAAATTGCAAAGTATTTTGACAATGCAAAATTAGTAGCAGATCATAGAGAATATGTAACATACACTGGAACTATAAATGGAGAAAAAGTTTCCGTAACTAGCACTGGAATCGGAGGTGCATCTGCAGCAATTGCGATGGAAGAACTTGTCAAAGCAGGTGCAGATACTTTTATAAGAGTTGGAACTTGTGGAGGAATTCAAGAAGATGTCAAAAGTTCTGATGTGGTTATAGCAAATTCTGCTATAAGAGCAGAAGGGACGAGTAAAGAATACGCTCCGATAGAATTTCCTGCAGTTGCAAACTTAGATGTGACAAATTCGTTGGTAAAAGCTTCAAAAGATTTGGGGCACAATTACCACGTTGGAGTTGTTCAATGCAAAGACAGCTTCTATGGACAACACGAGCCAGAAAAAATGCCTGTGTCATACGATTTATTAAACAAATGGGAAGCTTGGAAAAGGCTTGGCACATTGGCAAGTGAGATGGAATCGGCAGCTCTTTTTGTAGTTGCAAATTACCTTCGAGTAAAATGTGGATCTTGTTTTTTGGTTGTAGCGAACCAAGAACGTGAGAAAAAACACTTAGACAATCCTGTGTGTCATGATACTGATGTAGCCATTAAAGTTGCAATTGAAGCAATAAAAAACTTGATAGAGAAAGATAAACAAGAATAAATGTTAGAAATTTAATTTTAAATTTTGACAAATTATATGTAGGATGATATAATAAAAACAGTTAATAACGTTTTCATTTTATCCATTAAATGGGTATCTCCTTATGTTAAAAAACAAAACTAGGTCACATAACCTAGTTTTGTTTTTTTATTTCATCTTGAAGTTTTTCTAATTGTTGATAAATTTCATCATCTATAGTAACAATATTTTCAGTAGATTGTTTTCTTTTCCTTAGCTTAGATCTTCTGAGGTTTTCTTTTAAAGTTAGATAATTTTTCCAAAGTTCATTGGCACTAATTCTAATTCCTCCACGCGATAAAATAATTCGTTGAATCATTCCATCGTTGCTTGCCACATACATTTTGTCGTGCTTTTTCATATCGTTGACTTTTCTCTCAATGTATCGGTCTGCAGATTCGTGTTCTTTTGTGTAAATCACCGTCAAATTATCACGCTTTTCTTCTATGCTCATTCCACCTTTTACAAGATAAGCATCAAAAACTACATAAACTTGTTCTCCGCTTAGATTTTGATACTCTTTCATTATATCAATGAGCTCTTCACGAGCGCTATCCAAGTCCACATCGTTTGATAATTTGTACAAATTAGGCCATGCATTTATTATATTATAACCATCGACATAAAGATAAATTTGTTTATTTTTCATACCTTTGGCGTATGACTTCATAAATTAGAATGCTCGCAGCATTTGATGCGTTGAGTGATTCTGTTTTTCCATACATAGGGATTTTAATTAACTGATCACAATTTTCTCTGACTAATCTCGAAATTCCTTTGCCTTCATTTCCAATTACAAGGCCGATAGGTCCTTTCAAGTTAGCTTGTGTGTGAGTTTGTGAAGCTTCGCCACAAGCCCCGTAAATCCAAATGTTATGTTCTTTTAAATAATTAATTGTCGTGGTTATGTTGGTTACACGTGCGATTTTGATATTGAAAACAGCTCCTGCACTTGTTTTGATTGCAGTTGCATTTACTTCACAAGCTCGGTGTTTTGGAATTATAACACCGTGGCATCCTGCAACTTCTGCAGTTCTAATGATGGATCCCAAATTGTGAGGATCTGTTATTTCGTCCAAAATTATCAAAAAGGGATCTTCATTTCTTTTCTTGGCGTAAATTATCATTTCATCAACGCTTGAATATCCGAAACTTGGCATTTTTGCCATAACACCTTGGTGAGCAGTGTTTTCTGCGAATTTTTCGATGTATTTTTTATCGACGTATTCGATTTTAATTCCCATATCGTAAGCTTTTTTTTCTATTTTTTTAATAAATCCTTTTAATTCGCCTTTTTGTATGTATAGATTGGTTACTCCCATATCCATTTCCAAAGCTTCCATAACAGGATTTCTACCGACTAAATATTGCATTTATTCTCCTTATTCTTATCATTTTAATGTTATAATCTTATTAGATTATACAATATAAAGCAATTTCTTACAATTAATAGGAGGAACAAATGGGAAACGAAATAATGATGCAGGCTTTTGAGTGGTACTTACCAGACGATGGAAATTATTATAAAAATTTGACAAAAGAAGCGAAGAATTTAAAAGAAAAAGGTATTGATGCGTTGTGGCTTGCTCCAATGTTTAAAGCAACAGGAACTAATGATGTTGGTTATGGTGTGTATGATTTGTACGATTTGGGAGAATTTGATCAGAAAGGATCTGTGCGCACGAAATATGGAACTGTAGAACAATTGAAAAAATTAATCGAAGTTTTGCACGAAAATGATATAAAAGTGTATGCAGATGTAGTTTTAAATCACAAAGCTGGAGCTGATTTCTCAGAAACTTTTAAGGCTTACGAAGTGGATCCTAACGACAGGACGAAAAGAATTACTGATGCTTATGATATTGAAGCATGGACTGGATTTGATTTTAAAGGTAGGAATGGAAAATATTCTGAGTTTGTGTGGCATTTCCAACATTTTAATGGAGTTGATTTTGATAATAAACAACAAAAGAAAGCAATTTTTGAAGTCGCTGGAGAAAACAAAGGGTTTAGCAAGAATGTTTCCAACGAAAAAGGAAATTTCGATTATTTGATGTTTGCAGATATTGACCACAAAAATCATGATGTTAAAGATGAGCTTTTTAGATGGGGAGAATGGTTTGTGAATTATGTTAATGTGGACGGCTTCAGATACGACGCGCTTAAACACATTGACGATGAATTTATAATTGATTTCACCAAACATATACAAAATGTTGTTAATCGCGATTTTTATTTTTTCGGTGAATATTGGTTACAAGATAAGGACAACACTAATCATTATTTGTACGATACGAAATACGATGTGGATTTGTTTGATGTGGCACTTCATTTTAATATGTATTCTGCATCAAAAATGGGCGATAAATTTGATATGAGAAAAATTTTCGACAATACTTTGGTTCAAGAACATCCAACCATTGCGGTTACATTCGTGGATAATCACGACAGCGAACCTGGTCAATCGTTGGAGTCATTTGTAGAGCCTTGGTTTAAAAAGATAGCGTATGGTTTGATTCTACTAAGAAAAGACGGATATCCTTGCATATTTTACGGCGATTATTGTAAAATAGGTGGAGAATTTAATATCGAAGGGCAAAAGGATATTATAGATAATTTGATGTACATCAGAAAACACTACGCATTTGGAGAACAGACAGATTACATGGAAAATGAAAATTTGATAGGTTGGATTAGACACGGCGATGATTTTCACAATCCAATGGCTGTTGTAATCAGCACGGGTGACATCAACACTTTGAGAATGAATGTAGGAAAGGAAAATGCAGGTAAAAAGTATACGGAAATCACTGGAACAAATTCTAATGAAATTGTAATCGATGATCAAGGATTCGGAGATTTTGAAGTGGGAGCTGGAACTTTGAGCGTGTGGGTATGTAATGGGTAAATTTTATGCAGTAAAAATTGGGAGAAATCCTGGGATATACAATAGTTGGTCAGAGTGCCAACAACAAGTAAATGGTTTTAAGGGAGCGATTTTCAAATCTTTTAAGACAAAAGAAGAGGCAGATAATTTTATAAATGGCGAAGATAATAAAAAAGTAGCGTCCATTGATAACTTAAATGAAAATGAGTGTGTGGCTTATGTAGATGGATCATTCAAAAAAGATACGGGAGAATATAGTTTTGGTTGTGTGTTGTTTCACAATAGTAAAATCGACAAATTCAATCAAAAATTTCCTAAATCAGAATTCTCAACGCATAGAAATGTATCGGGAGAAGTAAGTGGGTCGGTATTTGCAATTAAAAAAGCAGTCGAACTTAAAATGAACAAAATCACGATTTTTTATGATTATCAAGGGATTGAAAGTTGGGCTAATGGCGACTGGAAAACAAACAATAATTTAACCAAAAGCTACAAGAAATTTATCGACGAAATAAAGCCTCAAATCGATATTAATTTTGTAAAAGTTAAAGGTCACTCCAACGATACTTATAACGATATGGCTGATGAATTGGCAAAAGAGGCGTTGGGAATAGGGAAATAATAAAGTATTAAAAAAATTAAAGTAGATTACATTTTTGCTAAGGACATCATACGGAATAAATTGTTGTGATTTCTCATCGAAGAACTACGTTATAAAATCCAACTGTTTGAGAGCCTTGCTCGAGTTTTGGATTTTAGTAGTTCGAGATTTTGAAATCACTAATTTATGTAGTCAGATGTTCGTGCAAAAATGATTTTCTACTTTTTGTTTATGCTATTATATTTGGAACTTTTCCCACAAAAAAAACTCTCACGAATATCGTGAGAGCAAATTATTTGAATATTATCATTAGTTGTGTAATTTTTCTTTTATCAACATTGACTACGACGAATTTCAAGTTTTCAAATTCAACCTCATCTTTTGATTTAGGCATTCTGTCCAATAATTCTATTACAAATCCTCCGATTGAATCGAATTTGTCGCTTTGAATGTCAAGGTCAAATCTTTCGTTTACTTCATCAATTCTCATTTCAGGATCGACTAAATATTCGTTGTCGCTAAGTTTAGTTACTTCTTTTTCGTGGTCGTATTCATCGTCGATTTCTCCGACAAGTTCTTCCAAAATATCTTCCATCGTTACAATTCCACTAGTTCCACCGTACTCATCGATAATTATACTGATGGAAATATTTTTAGTTCTCATTTGTTTGAACAAATCCACTACTGGAATGTATTCATAAGCATAAAATGCTGGTTTTAGGATATCTCTGACTTTAAAATCTCGGTCATCTTCGATGATTTTGTGCGCTAATTCTTTTATGTGAAGAACGCCTATAATATCGTCAATATTGTCCTCGTAAACAGGAATTCTAGAATAAGTAATATTTTTGATAATTTCCTTTAAATCATTTTCTGCATCTTCAATATCAACTGATGCCATGCTAGTTCTTGGAGTCATAATATCAACTGCTAGAGTTTCCTTTAACTCCAGTGCATTTATCATGATTTCAGTTTCTTGATTTTTCAGTACGCCTTCTTCTTCACTAACTTCCACCAAAGTTTTTAGTTCTTCTTCGGTAAGTGTCGAACTATCTTCGTCTTCTCCAATGAAAAGCTTGATTACCAAACGAGTTAAGATGTTCAATACTTTTACAATTGGTTTAAAAATTATCGTCAAAAAATAAATGAATCTAGAAAATTTCAGCGCTACGGATTTGTTTTTATATTGTGCAATTGTTTTCGGTATAACTTCACCAAAAATCAATACAAATACAGTCATTACAACTGTAGATATCAAAGCTCCGTTTTGATGAAAAATATTTGTGAATAAAATTGTAGCTATAGAACTCGCTGCGATATTTACAATGTTGTTACCAATTAAAATAGTAGATATGGTAGTTTGCATATTATCGTGCAGTTTCTTCAGTAAATGTGCATTTTTGTTATCCTTTTGGTCTAATTGTCGAACTTTTATTTTGCTTACAGATGTTATCGCCGTTTCACTTGATGAAAATACGGCGGACATTGCAACCAAGAACACTAACGCAATTATTTGCGAGACACTCGAACTGTCCATTACATCACTCTCCAAACATATCGTAACATATATAAATATAGTTGTAAATAAAATATTTTGACAAAATTTTTAAATAAAAAACATAACGATTTAGAAAACTAAAAATAATTTAACAACAAACAAATCCCTCAATATGGTATACTATAGATGTAGATAATACAGTAAAAAAGAAACGGTGATGAAAATGGATTTAAAAGAGAAAATTAGAGTTATAGACGGATTTCCAAAAGAAGGAATTTCATTCAAAGATATTACTACATTGTTAAACGACAAAGAAGCCTATAAACACGCAGTAGACCTTATGGTAGAAGATTTAAAAGACAAAGGGATAACTGTGATAGCAGCTCCAGAAGCTAGAGGATTCTTGTTCGGATCAGCTGTAGCATATGCGCTTGGAGTTAGATTTGTTCCTGTTAGAAAACCTGGAAAACTTCCTGGAGAAGTGTCAGAGTATTCTTATGATTTGGAATATGGTACCGACAAATTAGAAGTACACAGAGACGCGATTCATGAAGGCGACAAAGTTGCTATAGTTGACGACTTATTGGCAACAGGTGGAACTGTAAATGCAGTAGCTAAGTTAGTTGAAAAAAACGGTGGCGAAATCACTGCTATGGAATTTTTGATTGAACTCACTGAACTTGGCGGAAGAGATGTTAACAAAAATTATTACATCAATACTTTAGTACAATACGATATCTAAATCTTATCCACATGTCATGCATGTGGATTTTTAATTGCAAAAAAAGCACAACCAAAATTTTATGGTTGTGCTAAATTTACTATTTGCTTTGCATTAATAAATTGTATTTTATATCCCACAATTTTTGTGACAAATCGACGTGGAACAAATGAGGATGTTCAAATCTTTTTACTTCTTCCCATTGTTCAGCAATTTGTTCATTTTTTCTTTCGATTATTTTATCTAATGTTGGAAGGTCGTACACCAATTCTCCCTTGTCAAACACTCTAACCAACAATTCTTTTGTTGTGAAGTTGGTTAATGTTTTTCTCTTCCAAGTGTGAATAGGGTGGAAGATTTCCAAATCCTTTGATTCGTCGATTTTTTCATCGTGAAGAGTTATCAAATCAGCTTCTGCTTTGCCGCTATTCTTGTCGTAAATTCTGTAAACTGTTTTGAATGCAGGAGTTGTGATTTTTTCGATATTTTCACTGATTTTAATTTTAGGAATGATTTCTCCGTTAGGTTTTTCAACCGCACATAATTTGTACACGCCGCCTAAAACTGGATCTGATTTTGCAGTTATTAATCTTTCGCCAACGCCAAATCCATCTAGTTTTGCTCCTTGTTCAATCAAATCAGAAATTGTGTATTCATCAAGTGAATTACTTGCCATGATTTGACAGTTTTCATATCCAGCATCATCCAACATTTTACGGGCTTGTTTTGATAAATAAGCAAGGTCACCACTGTCAATTCTGATGGACATATTCTTAATTCCACGAGGTTTCAAAACTTCGTCAAAAACTTTTATCGCATTTGGAACACCGGATTTTAAAACGTTATAAGTGTCCACTAAAAGTGAGCAAGAATTTGGGAAAATTTCGGCGTATTTTTTGAAAGCTTCGTATTCTGAATCAAACATCATAATCCATGAGTGAGCCATTGTACCAAAAGCAGGAACATCGTAAGTGATATCTGTTAAAGTATTGCTTGTAGCAGTAGCACCACCTATGAAAGCTGCTCTTGCACCTAGAACTGTAGCATCCACACCTTGCGCACGTCTTGCGCCAAATTCCATAACAACTCTTCCTTCAGCTGCATGAACAATTCTATTCGTTTTAGTTGCAATCAATGATTGATGATTGATTGATAAAAGTGCGAAAGTTTCTATCAATTGCGCTTGTGGAGCAGGTCCACGAACTATCATCAAAGGTTCGTTAGGAAATGCAACTGAACCTTCAGGCATTGCCCATACATCACATTCAAATTTGAAATTTCTAAGATAATCTAAGAATTTTTCGCTGAACATATTCTTGCTCTTGAAATATTCGATGTCTTTTTCGTCAAACTTCAAATTTTGAATATATTTAACTACCTCTTCTAATCCCGCAACGATAACAAATCCTCCGTTGTCTGGAATTCTTCTAAAATACAAATCAAAATAAGCATATTCATCTTCCATATTGTTTTCCAAATATCCATCCATCATTGTAAATTCGTAGAAATCAGATAACATGCTTAAATTTTCATAATTTTTCCAATCCATAATCTGCCTCCATATTTTATTATGATTATTATAATCCAAATTCAAATGTTTGACAAAGTATTTTAAATATTATATAATAACCATACCACCAGTAGGGGGGATAGAAAGGAGAAAAATGGAAGAAATAAAATTAAAAATACAAGGCATGAGCTGTGAATCATGTGCGGCTAGAATAGAAAAAGTATTAAGTAAATACGAATATATAGACACAGTTAACGTGAACTTGCTTCAAGAATACGCATATTTGAAATTAAAAGAAGGATACGATATAGAAACTATCGTAGGGAAAATAAAAAAAGCGGGATATGATGTTCCGGTGAAGACATCGAAGTTTGATATCGAAGGAATGAGTTGTCAGTCATGTGCATCTAGAATTGAAAAAGTTTTGAACAAAAATAATTTCAAGGATGTTAACGTAAATTTGTTGCAAAACTCACTTACGGTTAGTTTTTATGAGGGATACAAGACCAATTCTGAAGTAAAAAGATTAGTCGACAAAGCAGGATATTCTGCAGAAATAAAAACAGACAATAAAATAGCTAACGAAAAAAATATAACTGAATACGAAAAATTGAAACGTGATTTTATAATTTCTGCGATTTTTTCAATTCCTTTATTTTCAGCGATGTTTTTTCACATGGCAGGAGTTCACACGATTTTAAATAACGGATATTTTCAATGGGCGTTGGCAACTGTGGTTCAATTCTACATCGGAAGAAGATATTATGTGAATGCATACAAATCATTAAGAGGTGGAGGAGCAAACATGGATGTTCTAATAGCATTGGGAACAAGTGCTGCCTACTTCTACTCGATTTATCATGTATTAATAGGATCTGACCAATTGTATTTTGAATCGTCTGCTGTTGTTATCACTTTGATTTTACTCGGAAAAGTTTTCGAAAAAAGAGCGAAGACTAGAACTACTGATGCTATAAGTAAATTAATGGGACTTCAAGCGAAAAAAGCAAACGTAATAAAAAATGGTAAAACTATCGAAACTGATATTGAAGATGTAATGGTTGGAGATAAAATTCTTGTAAAACCAGGAGAGAAAATCGCTGTTGATGGAATTATAATTGAAGGAAGCTCATCGATTGATGAATCTATGATTACCGGAGAATCGATGCCTGTACAAAAACAAGTTGGAGATGAATGTATTGGTTCTACGATTAATAAAAATGGATCATTTGTGTTTGAAGCGAAAAAAATTGGCGAAGATACAGTTCTAAGTCAAATCGTGAAATTAGTGGAAGATGCACAATCCAACAAAGCGCCAATTCAAAGACTAGCAGACAAGATTTCATCTGTTTTTGTACCCATTGTTATTGTAATCGCTGTGATTACATTCGCCATCACTTATTTTGTGACAAAACAATTCGACAGAGCGTTGTTAAATTCAGTTTCAGTTCTTGTAATAGCGTGCCCTTGTTCATTGGGACTTGCAACTCCTACAGCTATTATGGTAGGAAGCGGCAAAGGCGCAGAGCTTGGAATTCTAATAAAAAGTGCTGAAGTTTTAGAAACTGCAAACAAAATCGATGCAGTTATTTTGGATAAAACAGGAACAATAACAAATGGTAAACCAGAAGTTGTAGATTACCAATCAAAAGATACAGACTTCTTAAAAATTGTATCCTCAATTGAAAAAAATTCAGAGCACCCACTTGCAGATGCTGTGGTTAAAGAATATGAAAAAAATAGTTCGGAGTTCTATAAAGTTGAAAATTTCGATTCGATTACTGGTAAAGGACTTTCAGCTACAATAAATAATGACAATTACTATATTGGCAATGAAAAATTGATGAGAGATAATAATATTAATGTCAATGTAGATATTCAAAAATATCAATCTCAAGGAAATACAGTTGTTCTTGTTGGAAAGAACGATGAATTTTACGGATATATTTTGATTGCAGATAAAATAAAAGAATCCTCACCAACAGCTGTTGCAAAATTGAAGGACGATAATATCGATGTATATATGATAACTGGTGATAGCGAAAATACTGCAAAACATATAGCAGAAAAAGCTAACATCGACCATGTAATAGCAGAATGTTTGCCAAAAGACAAATCAGATAAAGTGTTGGATTTGAAAAATCAAGGCAAAAAAGTAGGAATGGTTGGAGATGGAATAAACGATGCTCCAGCACTTGCAACAAGTGATGTTGGATTTTCTATTGGAACTGGTACTGATGTTGCGATTGAGGCGAGTGACATCACAATTATAAATGGCGATTTAAATAAAGTTAATACTGCTATTAGATTAAGTCACAAAGTAATAAAAACAATAAAACAGAATTTGTTCTGGGCGTTTTTCTACAATGTTGTTGGTATTCCGATTGCTGCATTTGGATTTTTGAATCCAATGATAGCAGGTGCTGCAATGGCGTTCAGTTCGGTAACCGTAGTTACAAATTCGTTAAGAATTAAAAATTTTAAGGAGGAAAAATAATGAAAAAAGAATTTGAAGTATTGGATATGGTGTGCAATCATTGCGTAGAATCAGTTACAAAGGCTTGTAAATCAGTCGATGGAGTTACAAATGTAAATGTTTCATTAGAAGACAAAAAAGCTGTAGTTGAAGGCGATTTTCATGAAGATGACATCATCAAAGCTATTGATGAAATAGGATTTGAGGCTACTGTGAAATAATGACAGAACACAAACAAAAAGCCCTCAAAAAAATCAAAACTGTTCGTGGACAACTCGATGCGATTGTAAATATGATTGAAGAGGACAGATATTGTGTGGATATTTCCACTCAGATTTTGAGTTGTATTGGTCAATTGAAAAAAGCGAACATCGACATTTTAAACGGACACATGAGAACATGCGTTAAACATGCAATAGAAAATGATAATGCAGATGAAAAAATCGAAGAAGTAATCAACATTATTGACAAATATATCAAATAACGAAGACTTCCCCAGCAAATGAAAATTTGTAAGGGGAAGTTTTTTGTTTTTTTGATTTAGTGATTAGTATCGTTTGCAAAAATGTAAATTGGGTATATATAGAATAAGAAAATAAGAAATTATTTCTTAATTCATAAACAGGAGGAATTTTATGAAACTTAATTATGTAACAAAAGATATCAAATTGACTGATGATTTGAAACAAATGGCAGAATCTAAATTACACAAGTTAGATAAATATTTCCATGATGAACAACAAGCTCGTGTAGTATTCAAAAAAGAAAAAGATAAAGCGAGAGTTGAAGTCACTATGATTTTAGATAAAGGAGTTGTTTTAAGAGCGGAAGAATCCAACGAAGATATTAAAACAGCTATCGACAGAGTTGAAGACGCGTTAGCAAGACAAATAAGAAAACACAAAACAAAATTACAAAAGAGATTTACAGAAAGTAATTCAATAAGATTTGAAGCTGTTGAAGAAAACAACGACAAAGAAATCCCAACAGGTGCAATCGTTAAGACAAAAGAATTTGGAATCAAACCAATGGACAAGGAAGAAGCTATCATGCAAATGGAATTAATCGATCATGATTTCTTCGTGTTCTTGGATTCAAAAACTAATAATGTAAATGTTGTTTACAAAAGAAAAGATGGCAACTACGGATTATTAGTTCCAGGATTTGAAAAATAGCAAAAATGTTCAAATTGATGATATAATAAGAGAGAAACAGGATTTCTCTCTTATTTAAGTGGAAATAATGTTAAAATCAGTTTAAGAAAAAATGCAATCAAAAATATATCAGAAAAATTTTTGATGTTGTCATTGTAAATTATTAGGAGGTAATTATGTCAACACCACATATCGAAGCGAAAAAAGGAGATATCGCAAAAACAGTTTTATTGCCAGGAGATCCATTGAGAGCGAAATTTATTGCAGATAATTTCTTGGAAGATGTAAAACAATTCAACGCAGTTAGAAATATGTTCGGATACACTGGAAAATACAAAGGAAAAGAAATTTCTGTTATGGGAACTGGAATGGGAATTCCATCTATAGGAATTTATTCTTACGAACTTATCAACGAATACGGAGTAGAAAATCTAATTAGAATTGGTTCAGCAGGAGCTTACAGCAAAGACCTTGATTTGTACGATGTCGTAATAGCAATGGGAAGTTGTTCAGATTCCAACTTTGCTCACCAATTCGATTTGGAAGGAACTTTTTCAGCGATTTGTGATTATGATTTGTTGAGAAAAGCAGTAAATGTTGCAGAAGAAAAAAACATCGACGTTCACGTTGGAAATGTATTCTCAGCAGATATTTTCTACAACCAAAAATCTGAAGAATGGAAAAAATGGGAAAAAATGGGCGTGTTAGCAGTTGAAATGGAAAGCTACGGATTGTATTTGACAGCAAAAGCAAACAACGCAAGAGCTTTGACTATTTTGACAATTTCTGACTCATTCCATTCAGATAAGCAAACTACTCCTGAAGAAAGACAAACATCATTTACAAAAATGATGGAAATAGCATTGGAATTAGGTGAATAATATGGAATTAAATAAATATATCGACCACACTTTATTAAAAGCAGATGCAACATCAGCTGACATCAAAAAAATCTGCGATGAAGCAGTTAAATACGATTTTAAAAGCGTGTGCGTAAATTCTTGTTACACATCTTTGGTTAAAAAGTCTTTGGAAAATTCAAGCGTTTTGGTGTGCACTGTTGTGGGATTTCCACTTGGTGCTATGAGTATCAAATCAAAAGCTTTTGAAGCAAAGACAGCAATCGAAGATGGTGCAGATGAAATCGACATGGTTATCAATATCGGCAAATTAAAAGAACAAGATTATGATTATGTTGAAAAAGATATCCAAGCTGTAAGAGATGCTACAAAAGGAAAAGTTTTGAAAGTAATTATCGAAACTTGTTTATTAACTGATGAAGAAAAGAAAAAAGCTTGTGAAATCTCCGTGAAGTGCGGCACTGATTTCGTGAAGACTTCTACAGGTTTTTCAACAGGAGGAGCAAAAGTAGAAGATGTCAAATTGATGAAAGATACTGTTGGAGACAAAGCTATGGTAAAAGCAAGTGGTGGAATTCATTCTAGAGAAGAAGCTTTATCTATGATAGAAAATGGAGCAGATAGAATCGGAGCATCAAGCGGTATTAAAATAGTAGAAGGATAATTGTAAAAGATGCTAGTTATTTAGCATCTTTTCGTTCATTTAAGGAGTTATATGTATTATAGAGATCAACATTGTCATACGGAATTTTCATTCGATAGTAAAGAAAAATTTGAAAATTATTTGAAACTTGTAAAAGGTGACATTATCACAACCGAACACTTGGATTATGGATTTACCTATAATGATGGTAGAGTTGAGGATGTGGACATTGATTATGGCAAATACGTAAAAGTGATTGAAGAACACAACCAAAAAAGTTCACAAAAAATCTTAAAAGGAATAGAAATTGGATACACAACAGAAAACTTAGAGAAAATCAAAAACACTGTGAACAGCAGAGATTATGACATTCAACTTCTATCAGTTCATCAATATGGAGGCAAAGATTTTATGAATCCAAAGCCAGAAGATTATTCTCAAAGAGAGTTTCTTACAAATTATTTTGAAAAAATGCTGGAAGCTGTGAATAATTTCAAAGATTTTGACGTGTTAACACACATTGATTACGCATTAAGACTTAATAAATTGGAATCTAAAAATATGGATATTGTGGATGAATTTTTGACAAAAGTTTTCGCAGAACTTATTAATGATGAAAAAGCATTGGAGCTTAACACAAGAAGCGTGTATCAATACGACAACTTAGAATATTACACATTTGCGCTCAAAAAATATGTAAAAATGAAGGGCAAATTATTCTCAGTTGGTAGCGATGCGCATTATGAAAATTATTACAGATATCACTTTGATGATGCTTTCAAATTATTAAAAAGTGTGGATGCAAAGTATTTGGCGATGTTTGAAAATAGAAAAATGACTACAATAAAAATGGAGGATATGTAATGAAAGTTTTGATTACTAATAGAATCCCTGAAGAAATTAAAAAAAAATATGAAGAGAATTTTGAAGTAGATTATCACGATAGTTTGGACTTTTTGTCGAAGGAAGAATTGAAAACCAGAATAAAAGATGTCGAAGGATTAGTGTGCCCTTTGAGTGAAAAAATTGATTCAGAAATTATCGATGCAGCTAAAAATTTGAAAATAATTGCAAATTACGGCGCTGGTTTTGACAATGTTGACATTGATTACGCAAAAGAAAAAGGAATAATTGTCACAAACGCACCTGCATCTGCATCGACAAAATCAACTGCAGAATTGACTTTTGGTTTGATGATAGATCTACTCAGAAATATTACAAAAATGAATTCTGATTGCTACGACGATTCATTCGAAGGATGGAAGCCTGTGTATGGTCTGGGAGAAACATTGGAAGGGAAAACTTTGGGAATAATTGGACTTGGAAGAATTGGAACTGAAGTTATGAGAAAAGCCAAAGCTTTCGATATGGATGTTATATTCTACAATCGAAGCAAAAGGGAAGTTGATGGGGCAAAGCAAGTAGAGTTAGATTATTTACTTGAAAACAGTGACGTAATAACTTTACACACAGCTTATAGCGAAAAATTACATCACTTAATAGATGCAAAAGCATTCTCAAAAATGAAAAAAACTGCTTTTCTAATCAACGCATCTCGTGGCAAAGTTATAAGCGAACAAGATTTGATAAATGCATTAAATGATGAGAAAATTGCTGGTTGTGCATTGGATGTGTACGAATTTGAACCCAAAATTTCAGAAGATTTGAGAAATGCTAAGAATATTTTATTGGCGCCTCATTTGGGAAATGCTACTAAACTTGCACGTGTTCAAATGGGAGAATTTACTTTTGACAATATTATGCAATTTAAAAACGGAGAAATCCCTAAAAATAAAGTAAATTAGTTTATTATCGCGTTTAATTATGGTATACTAATTTAGTAAAAAAATGAAAAGGGGAATTTATGACTGACACAGAAAGAACAATTAATTTAAAAAAACTATGGTTTTTACCTCTTCCATTTATTTTAGATGGATTAATTAATATGACATTATATCCACTAGGATTAGGTGGAGCTGATAGCAAAATCAGGAAAATAATTTTTATCTTAGTAAATGTTTGTTATTTTCTTTGGGTTTTATTTTATATGTATAAGGAAGAATTTTTTGTAAAAGAAAAGCTTAAAAATTACACACCTATATTTATTTGGTTATTAATATATGTCTATGCTTTTGCATTATGGGGGATAAATACAAAAATTATCCAATATTTGCAGAGATTTATAATTTTCAGTATACCCGCATTTTTAATAGGTCATTACATTAATAAGCGTTCTTTGGAAAAAAACTTCTTTTATTGGATGGAAAAATTATCTATTATAACAATTCCAGCAATGATATGCTATTTTAAGATTTCATTAGATATGAAAGATGTTTATTGGACTAGAAATTTAGGAGCAATGAGCTATATGTCGTTGTCTTATGCTTGGATGCCTATGATGTTTGCAATATTATTAAATATTTACAGAGATGGTTTTGTAAGTATAGAATATAGTATTTTTAATAAAAAAATCAATGTTCATCCAGGTTTTAGAATTATTATGGCGTTTTTCTTATGGTATATGATACAAATTGCTACAACTAGAGGGGCGATTTTAGGTTCATTAATTTTTTATATAATATTAATTATTTTGCTTATAAAAGATAAAAAATGGGCTAAGAAACCTAAAATTTTATTTGCTATATATTTAGTAATGTGTGTGTTTGTATTTGGAAATATTAAAATTCCTAGTATAGAACTGCCAAAAATAAATTATGGAATTCCAAAAGTTAGTGAAGGCAGATTTGATGTCATAACTGAAAGTATTGAAGAAGGAAAGATAAAAACTTCAGAAACGGGTATACTAACAACTGAAGATATAAATGAATTAGTTAGTGATCCGAAGCCAATAAATAATCATAAATGGGTAGAAAAAGAGCTTGTTTCTAAAGATGGAAAAAAATTAGATATAAGAGATAGAGTAAGTTTGTATAAATTAGCTTTTGCCGAAGCGAAGAATAGACCATTTAAAGGACTAGGATCTTTTGGATTTAATATGAAGTATGGAATTTATCCGCATAATTTTGCTTTAGAAATGTTTGCTGATTTGGGATTTTTATTAGCTACTCCAATTATTTTATGTATTATGTTGTTATTTATTAGAGTTATTAAGCAAATTAAAACTAAAAAAATAACTGGAGAATTATTAATATTTATAATTGGGAATGCATTTATGATATTAGTCAGTGGATCAGCTTATGACCTGGCATCATTATTTTTCTGTATAGGATATGGCATGGCTACATTCTACAATTCAGACGACAAAAAATATTTACCATATGCTTAAAACCAAACGCATTAGAATGAAAATTCTGGTGCGTTTTTTAGTGTACATATAAAATTATTGGGTATAAAAATAATGGTGATTAAATGATAAATTCAAAACTTTTTAAAAATTTTACAGAAGAAGAATTTAAACAATTTCTTATTGAATCAAATTCGATAATAAACAAATACAACAAAAATTCGTATGTTTTTTCGCCTGGAGATATTTGCAATAAAATCTACGTTTTGAAAAGCGGAAAGCTCAGTCTTGAAAAGACGGATATTAATGGGAAAAACACTGTCGTGAATATTTTCAAAAATCATGGGGAAGTAATGGCTGAGGTGTATTCATATTTGAATAAAATCAGCGATTTTACATTAGTGTGCAACACTGATTGCGAAATTCTTGAAATTCCTGTAAGTTTTTTCGATATATCTGAAAGCTCCACTCCGATTAAAAACAAAATTATGACTAATCTTATAACGATTCTTGCAGAAAAAGCATTTTTCTTAAATAGCAAGGTAAGATTGTTGTCTAGTTTTTCTTTGAGGCAAAAAATCGCAACTTTTTTAATTCAAACAGAAAAAAAAGACGTATCAAGTACTGGAATGACAAGACAACAGATGGCAGATTTTATGGCTACGACCAGACCTTCATTATCAAGGGAATTGTTGAGCATGGAAGATAGTGGTCTTATAGAATTAAACGGATCTAAAATTAAAATTAAAAACAGAGAACAATTGGAAAACTTATTGTAATGAACAAATGTAACTTATGTTACAGAAACCCATTCTGTAAATTAATTATAATTAAACCATAAGTTAGACTTAATCAAGGGGGAAATAAAATGGAAAAAACTATTGAAAAAAATGAAGAAATGTTTTGTTATCAATGTCAAGAAACAGCAAAAAACATCGCATGTACAAAAAAAGGGGTTTGCGGTAAAACATCAGATGTAGCAAACATCGAAGACTTGCTTGTATGGGTTACAAAAGGATTAGGCGAAATCCTAACTAGAATGAGAAAAGAAAACAAAGATATCTCTGATTTACATTCTTATGTCAACAATAATTTGTTTACTACAATTACTAATGCAAACTTCCACTACGAAGATTTGTTAGAAAAAGTAAAAGAAACTATCGATTTGAACCAAAAATTAATCGAAGGCTTAGATGACAAAGAAAACTTGTCAAAGGCAGCTTTGTATAACGAAAAAGACGATGATGAGTTAAAATTAAAATCACAAATTATAGGCGTGTTGAATACTTTGGATGACGATAAGAGAAGTCTTAGAGAACTTATTACTTACGGATTGAAGGGAATGGCAGCCTACAATAGACATGCAAATGTTCTTGGTAAGTTCGATGAAAATGTCGACATTTTTATGGAAGAAACACTTGGAAAATTAATGGACGATAGTTTATCTGTAGAAGATTTGATTGATCTTACACTACAAACTGGTTCTAATGGTGCAGCAGCAATGGCTCTTTTGGATAACGCTAATACATCTGCATATGGAAATCCAGAAATTTCAGAAGTAAACATAGGAGTTAGAAACAATCCTGCGATTTTAATTTCGGGTCATGATTTGAAAGATATGGAAATGCTTTTGGAACAAACTCAAAACACAGGAGTAGACGTGTATACTCACAGTGAAATGTTACCTGCAAATTATTATCCAGCTTTCAAAAAATACGATAATTTCGTGGGAAATTACGGAAATTCTTGGTGGTTACAAGACAAGGAATTCGAATCATTTAATGGTCCAATCTTGATGACTACTAACTGCATAACTCCACCAAAAGATTCTTACAAAGACAAAGTATTCACAACTGGCGTTGCAGCATATCCTGGAATGAAACACATTGTAGCAGATGAAAATGGTCACAAAGATTTCTCAGAAATAATCGAACTTGCAAAAAAATGTGAATCTCCAAAAGAAATCGAAAACGGTAAAATAGTCGGTGGATTTGCACATAATCAAGTGTTAGCTTTGGCAGATAAAGTTGTTGAAGCTGTTAAAAATGGAGATATTCAACAATTTGTAGTAATGGCAGGTTGTGATGGAAGACAAAAAGGTAGAAATTATTACGAAGATTTTGCGAAAGCATTGCCTAATGACACAATTATTTTAACTGCTGGTTGTGCAAAATACAGATACAATAAATTAAACTTAGGAGATATCAATGGAATTCCAAGAGTTTTAGATGCAGGACAATGTAACGATTCTTATTCTTTAGTTGTAATAGCACAAGCTTTACAAAAAGCTTTTGGTCTTGATGATATCAACGATTTACCAATTAGCTATAACATTGCATGGTATGAACAAAAAGCAGTAATCGTACTACTTGCACTTTTGAGCTTAGGCGTTAAAAATATTCATCTTGGACCAACTCTTCCTGCATTCCTATCTCCAAATGTAGCCAATGTTTTGGTAGAAAATTTTGGAATTGCTCCAATAGGAGAAGTTGATGAAGATATGGAAAAATTTGGAATAAAAACAAAATAAAAATTTATAAAAGCTTGTAAAATTAAGAGTCCGCAGTAACCTGAACCCCAAAATCCGGAATACGGATGGAGGGGTTTTTGTATGCCAAAATACACAAAAGAATTTAAAATAAAATTAGTACTAGAATATTT
>NZ_QGTH01000001.1 GCF_003182075.1 Finegoldia magna | reverse complement strand
GTTAAGCACGCCGCCAGCGTTCGTCCTGAGCCAGGATCAAACTCTCAATTTAATGTTTGTTTGAAGCTAGCTTTTCAGCTGACTTTTGCTTTTTTATTCTCACCGAATTATTGTTTGGTTTGTACTTCTCTCAAAGTATTTACTTTATTTAATTTATTAAGGTTCTATAGTTTGTTGTCTTAATGACAACTTTCTTCGCACTTTCGTAACGACTTTGTTAGTATATCATACCAACTTTTCTTTGTCAACACTTTTTCGAAATATTTTCCTTTCAAAATGTGTTTTCTTGAAATGTTACTTTAGTGAACTATTATAGTTTACTATCATCATTTCATTTTGTCAAGTGTTTTGTAAAACTTTTTTTATTTTCGTTTTACATGCATTACTTTCTTTTAAGTAATTTAAAAAGCACTTAACTCAAAGTGCTTTTTTATAATATCAAGGTTTTTATTTTTTGTCAAGTGTTTTTTTGTTTTTTATTTTAAAAATCGAATTTGTTTGTAAATGCTCTATTGTATTATGCTTTATCGACTTAGATGATAAGGATGCTACAAGTATTCCAAGAGCTATACTGGCGGCAAATAACATTGCATTTCTCGCATGTGAAAAAGCTAGTTTAGAATTTTGCTGAATTGTGTAATACATTGTGTAATACATATCTGCCCCTGGAACCAAAGAAATTATTCCTGGTATTACAAAAACTGTAACTGGCATGTGAACTTTTCTTGAAGCTATCTCTCCTATTATTCCTACGGCAATTGATGCAAACAGAGCTGCGATAAATTTATTGTTTAAAATCATTGTTAAATATTTGTAAACAAACCACGCTACAAATCCAGATACCATAACTATTTTATAAGACCTTTTTGGTGAATCGTAAAATAGCGAAAATCCTAATGTGGCAAATGATGAAATGATTGATTCTATAATTATATATATCATTAAATCGCCTCCATCATAACCGCAAAATACAATATACTACCAACACCTAGAGCTATACTCAACGCTGTAATCACAGCGTTAATCATAGAACTTATCCCAGATAATAAGTCTCCACTAAGTACATCTCTTACAGAGTTTGTAATGGAAACACCAGGAACAAATGGCATGATACAACCAACGATAATACTGTTCATATCCAAAGCCACACTAAACATTCCAAAAATTTTCAATGTAACTAAAGTTAAAAATGTCATAAACGCAACTGTAATATATGTATTAACAAATTGTGGGTTTTCTTTTCGTTGAAAAAATCTAAAAACTAGCATTTCTAATATAGATATAAAGAAAGCTACGACAGGTTCAATAATGCCACCTACTAATAAATGTGCAAATAATCCTGAAGCTGCGGATGCCCCTAGGATGTACAATTTTTTATCTACAGCTCTATTATCTATTTTGTTTATTATTTCTATTGATTCATCCAAAGTGTACACATCTTTTACAAAATTTCTGGAAAAATTATTGATTTGATGAATTTTCCACAAATTTGTCGCCTTTGGAATTGTTCTTCTCATAGTAACAAGATCTCCAAAATCAAAACTCAAACATATAATTATACATGTATAAGATACAAATACATTTATTTTATTAACTTTTTGAATACTTTTACTCATTCTAAAAGCTGTATCTTCTACACGATATGTTTCTGCACCACTCTCGAGCAAAATTCTTGCAGTGTCAGCAACGACATCCATTAGATTTTGGCAATCTTCTTTTGTTTTAACAAATTGCAAAATATCTCCTCCAGTATTAAAATTATAACATATAGGAGGCAATTATGGATATTATCAAAAACAGAAGATCGAGAAGAAAATTTACATCTAAAAAAGTATCAATAGAAGATATGAAAAAAATCGTAGAAGCTGGAACCTATACTCCAACCGGTATGAATAAACAAGACAACATAATCGTCGCTATTTCTGATGATAGTGCAATGGAAAATTTATTAAATTCCATCAGAAAGCACTTAAACAATGAAAACTACAACGGATTTTATAATTGCAAAAATATGATTTTGATTTTGAGTCCGCACGATAACAGAAATAGAAAATTCGACTGTGGATGTATAATGCAAAATATGATGTTAAAAGCTTGTGAATTAAATGTAGCAAATGTTTGGATTAATCAATTTTATGATTCTTATGATAGCGAACACATTAGAAAATTCTTACAATCTATAGACATCGATGAAGATTATGAAATAACTTGTGCACTTGCTTTAGGTCACAGCGAAGAAACCCCAAAAATCAAGCCAAACAAATTTAGAACTAAATTTATCTAAAAAAAGATCGATTGAATTCTGACTCACAATCAGTTTTCAATCGATCTTTGTATTTTAGAAGTTATCGTAATAAATTCTGTCGTCAGTTACTCCAACTTCGTTCAATGCTTTTGTCAAAGACTCTATCATTCTTGGTGAACCGCATAGGTAAGCTGAGCTGTTCTTACCAGTTTCTTTGCAATATTTCTTGATTGCATCGTCAGCATGTCCAGTTTCTCCTTCCCAATTCATTTCAGGAGTTGTTCTTGACAATACTGGGATAAATTTGAAATCGTACAAATCTTCTTCAAATTCTTTCAATTCATCTAACAAGAATAAATCATCTGGAGTTTTGGCCCCAAAGTAGAATCTTGCTTTTCTCTTAACATCATGATCTCTCATATGGTTAAGGATAGATCTTATTGGTGCGAAGCCAGTTCCAGCTGCTCCCAATATAATTTCAGTATCTTCATCATGATAGTAGAAATCACCATAAGGACCATTAATAGTAACCTTATCGCCTTCTTTAAGAACTTTGTGGCAATAAGTTGTACAGATACCCTTGGTATAACCAATTAACAATTCTATATGTTTTTCATCTCTAATACTAGATGCAATAGAATATGCTCTGAATACTTCTTCATCTGATCCTTCATATCCATCGCCTTTTGGATATTCTTCTGCTTTTAATTGTACATATTGACCTGGTTTAAATTTGATTGTTTCTCCTTCTGGAAGTTCAAATCTAAACTTAGTTATTCTATCAGTCAAAGGTAACTTTTCAACAAGAGTTGTTTCGTATTCTTTTACATTAAATAATTCTTCTGGAATTTGAATCGAAATATCTTTTTTAACTTTTACTTGACAAGATAATCTAACGCTATCGTTAAGTTCATCTTCTGTTAACATTGGTTTTTCTGTAGCAAGTACAGGACCTGCTCCATCCAAAACTTTTACTTTACAGTAACCGCATGATCCCTTTCCACCACAAGCTGATGGAATGAATACTTTTTGGTTTCTAAGTGTAGATAATAAACTATCTCCACCATCTACCGTAAATTCTTTATCGTTATTAATAGTTAGTTTTACTTCACCATAATCTGCAATGTATTTATCTGCAAATGAAAGTAGCAATGCAAATAATGCACATAACACAGACACTACAATTGTTGTTATAATTATTTGTCCCATGATTCCTCCTTATGATATTTGAACTATACCAGAGAATCCGATGAATGCCATCGCCATGATTCCAGTTATAATTAAAGTTAGAGGAGATCCTTGGAGACCTTTTGGTACAGATGAATCTTTGATTTTGGATCTAATCCCTGCCATTGATACAATTGCTAGCATCCAACCAAGTCCACTTCCTATTGCAAATCCAACTGTTTGCAAGAAGTTGTAGTTTCTGATTACCATGAACAAACTTACACCTAAAATCGCACAGTTTACTGTGATAAGTGGCAAGAATATTCCCAATGCGTAATACAAGTTCGGAATGTATTTTTCCAAAATCATTTCCAATAATTGAACAAATGCTGCTATCGATATAATAAATATTATATATCTCAAATATTCTATATTAAATCTAACAACTAATTTGTATAAGAAAAAGTTGATTATAGTTGTGATTGTCAATACGAATGTTACAGCTATTCCTAATCCTGTTGCAGTTTCAATTTCTTTACTTACTGCTATGAATGAACACATTCCCAAAAAGTTTGAGAAAATCATGTTTGAAGTAAAGATTGATGCAAAAAATATAACTAAAGGACTAATTGTCATTACTTAGCATCTCCTTCCTTTTTTAGATGAGCATTAGCAATCCACATAACAATAGGTAAAATGAAGAATGCTGCTGGTGGCATAACCATCATTGTCCAAGGCACAAAACTTTCAGGCATTATTCTGAATCCAAATACACTACCGAATCCCAATAATTCTCTGATTAAAGCTATAAGCACAAGTACTACAGTATAACCCAAACCTGATGCCACACCATCTACAAAACTACTTACAGGATCGTTACTAATAGCAAACGCTTCTGCACGTCCCATTATTATACAGTTGGTAATAATCAATCCAACATAAGGTCCTAATGTTTTACTCATTTCTGGCATGTAAGCCTTTAAGAAAATATCAACTATTATTACGAAGAACGAAATAATAAATACTTGAACCATCATACGAATGTGTTTTGGAGTTACTTTTCTAAGTAAACTAATCAAAAACGATGAACATCCTGTAACAAACGCTAGGGCGAGTCCCATAACCAAGGAGTTCATACACAAGTTTGTTACTGCTAATGTGGAACAAATTCCAATAACTTGAATAAGAACAGGGTTGTCATCAAGCAATCCATTTTTCAATAATTTAGTATATTTATTTGAATTAGCCATTATTTACCTCCATTCTTAATAAACTCATTCACATCTTCATTAATCATATTAACAACAAATGTAGATGTTTGAGTAGCGCCGCTTATAGCATCAATGTTACCGCCATTTGCAGGTTTATTGATTACAATTTTACCGTCAACTGGTTTTGAAATATCCAAATCTCTGTATTGGTTTTTGTATTCATCTTCTGTAATACGTCCACCCAAACCAGGAGTTTCATCTTGTTTAATAAATTCAATTCCAACAAGTTTTTTCATATCTTTAGTTATTCCTACATATCCACTAATAGAACCCCAAAGACCTGGCCCGTTTATTGGAACTGCATAAGCTTTTTCTTCGCCATCTTGTTTTAAAATATAAAGTTTATTTCCTTTATAGTCTTCTTCTGCGACATTATCTTTAAAAGTTTTGTCGATATTTGATGCAGAAGTATCTTCAGGTAAGATATTAAATACATTCAAAATCTTATGTTTTAATTCGATATCTTGATTAAATTTTACTGTAGGAGTTGTAACTTGATTTAACAAAGCCAATGCTAATGTCAAAACTAGTGTCAATCCCAACATAAAAATTACTGGATATACGACTGATTTTTTCTTAGCCATTAACCTTGACCTCCTTATTTGCTTTTGCTTTTTTATTAGCTTGAACTTTATTTACACAATAATCAATTATTGGTGCAAAAGTATTGCCAATAAGAACTGCGAACATAACGCCACCTGCAAATAGTGCAAATCCTCTGATAATTACGGTCACAATTCCTATAATAAAACCATAAATCCACTTACCAATTGGAGTCTTAGCTGCAGATACTGGATCTGTTGCCATGAACACAGTACCGAATAAAAATCCTCCCATTAGCATTCCATAAATAGGATTAGGAACAGAAGTTACTCCCATAGCATTAAATACTAAACTTAATGCGCAAAAACCTAGTACACTTCCTGCCATAATTTGCCAACTTGCAACTTTTTTATAAATCAAGTAAATTGCCCCAATTATAATTAAAACTTTACAAGTTTCACCGATAACGCCAGGAATTTGTCCTAAAATCATAGTTGGAATTGTTTCAAATGCTGAGTTAACCTTAAATGCTGTCATTGGAGTTGGTTGTGTCATAGAATCCAATGATTGAGTTAAGTAAGTTCCAAATCCTCCAGGAAAACCACCTACAGCTTTGTTCCAATAAATAGTCATTTGTTGAGGAAAATTAACATAAATAAATACACGAGCCACTAAGGCTGGATTGAAAACATTTTTTGCGAATCCTCCAAAAACCATCTTCCCGAAAAATATACCAAACGCTATACCAACCGCTGAAATCCAAAAAGGAATAGATGGCGGTAATGTCATTGTATACAAACAGGATGTGACAATAGCTGCTTCAGATATTTTGTTTCTTTTGAATATCTTCGCGTTAGATAAATATTCAACAAGGCATGCAACAATTATGTTTAGCAAAAACAAAGCTAACACTCTTAGCCCATAAAAATATATCGCCACTACAGCAATCGGCAAAAGAGCAAACATAACAGGATGCATCATTTTTTGTTTCATAAAATACTTATTATAAAACTCTTTCAAACCTTTCACCCCTTATAAAATTTTTTATATATAAAATCCATAAAATACGGATTTGTTTTCATAAATAAAAGCTTTTCATTATGTACTTAAAAAAAAATTTCTTTTATTTATCATATCATAAGCCCTCTCAAAATCAATGATAAAATTTGTTATTTTTAATAAGTACAATATCATGCACCAAATATATTGACCATATATAATATACCCATTTGATTAAAAAAATATTTAACACGTATCATTTTTTAATAAAAAAATCGATCTAAATTAATAGATCGATCTACTGTTCTTGATTCAGTTTTATAAGACTGTTGTTTTTCTGATAATTTTTACGATTAGTCTTCACTAATAAAAAGTATAGCCCTGCAAAAGGTACAGCTAAGTAAAATGTAACAAATCTATTGATTGCCATAATACTAAATGCCAATGATTTTGGCATAAATGAAGAATACACAAGCATCATGCTACCTTCAATAACTCCTACACCTCCAGGAATATGAACACTTTCGAATGAAATTGTAACCACAGCTTGGATTAGAACCAGAGTCATAAAATTATATGAATTTAGTCCAAATGATTTGTATAAGATTGCAGGAATTGCAAATGAAAACAAAAGCATCGGAATCGAAATGCACAATAATTTTGCAAAAACTTTTTTGTTATTTATCAAAAATTTTCCGAAATTTTTGTGTTCTTCAATTGTTTTTGTAATATCTTCTTCTGATTTACTGAAACGTTTCAAAAGTTTAAATTTAGAAAATACCGTATTAAAAAATCTAATTACTCTAGCCGCCAATTCACTATCAAACATCAAAAATCCTATTCCGATTACCAAGACCAATTGACACACTATTCCATAAATAACCAAGTATTTAAATTCAGAAATCGCCGCAATTTTACCTACTAATCCAAAAATCATTGCTACAAAGAAAATAATTACCATAGACAAATGATAAATCCAATTAAAAGAAAGTAGTGAATTAATTGTAGTCAATGAATCAATGTTATCCGTTCTCATTGTGTGATATTGCAACGGTTGTCCAAGGCTACCACCTGGAGATATCATACTAAAAAAATAATCCGTAAATGTATATCCGAAGCACCTTTTAAACGATACATCATAACCTTGTATACTTAGAAGATATTTGTATGATATAGCTTCCAGTAGAAAAAACATAAACATAGTCAAAACACATTCTGCTATGAAAACTGGTCCTATCTTTTTTATTACGTCAAAAGCATCATCTGCTCCAATTTTATTTTTTATGAAAAAAATTACTCCTACACTAAATGCAAATACTAAAATTGCTCTTAAAATTGTGTTTTTGTTTTTCATCTTCCACCTCATATGATATAAGTATACCATTAGTGTAGTACAGTTTGCAATTAGTTTTTTTCATTGTTGACTTTTTGTATACTTTTGAAAGTAAAAAGCCTACCGAAATTAATCAGTAGGCTAATTCGTTATTTTCTTATAACTTCAATTCTAACATTTTCTCCATTCAAATCAACATCTTCACCATCTACATTTTCATCAATAATTATATCGACAGTCAATGTTTCATCTTTTATGAAGTCTTCATATTGTTCAATTGCTTTTTTAATATCATCTGTAGGATTGATTTTGATGATGATATTATCTAAAACATCAAAGTCATTTGATTTTCTCATTTGTTGAACTTTACTTACAAGTTCACGCGCATATCCTTCCATCAATAATTCATCAGTGATTTCTGTGTCCAAGATTACAAAATAATCTCCTTGCATTGTCACATCGAATCCTTCTTTGGAATTAATTCTTACATCAACGTAATCTCTCTTGATATCAATGTCTTCATCGTCTAATTTAATATTCAAATCTGATTTGTCTAGTTTTGATACGAAATCCTTGGCGTTTATATCTTTCAAATAATTTCCAAAAGATTTGATGTGTTTACCAAGAATACTACCTGCAACTTTGAAGTTAGGTTTTAGTTCGTAATTCATAAATTCAGACAAATCCTTCTTGTATTCGATATCTTTTAAGTTGATTTCTTCTTTGATTAAATCCTTGAACTCTTCAATCTTATCCTTAAATCTTTCATCTAGGACGATTTTCTTCAATGGTTGACGAACTTTAATATTCACTTCTTCACGAGAAGCTCTTGCAAGAGTTACAAAAGTTCTTACCATTTCCATCTTTTCTTCTAATTTATTGTCGATTAAATCTTCATTTACCTTATCGAAATAAGCTAAGTGAACTGATTTTTCGCCTGTTAAATCGTGATACATTTCTTCTGCTATAAATGGAGTAAATGGAGCAATTAATTTTGTAAGTCCAACTAATATTTCGTAAGTTGTGTTGTAAACAGCTTTTTTGTCATCATCCATTTCTGTTTTCCAGAATCTTCTTCTGTTACGTCTGATGTACCAGTTTGATAAATCTTCTATTACAAAGTTAGAAATTTCTCTTGCAACTTTTGTATATTCAAATTGATCCATATTTTCAAAGTAGAATTTTTGTAGATTTGTAAACTTAGACAAAATCCATTTGTCAATTACAGCTCTGTCTTCGTATTCTACAAAATATTCTGTAGGGTCTGTTTCATCAGTTGTTGCATACATTTGGAAGAAGTTATAAGTGTTTCTGAATGATCTGAAGAATTTACTTTCAACTTCTTGTAAACCACTTACATCAAATTTTGTTGGAATCCATGGTGGAGATACATAAAGTGAGTAGAATCTAACAACGTCTGCTCCGTATTTGTCGAATAGTTCAATCGGATCAATTGTGTTTCCTCTCGATTTACTCATCTTCTTTCCATCTTTATCCAAGATTAAATCATTTACCAAAACATTTTTGTATGGTGCTTTTCCTGTAATCATTGTAGAAATAGCTAACAATGAATAGAACCATCCACGTGTTTGGTCAATTCCTTCGTTGATAAAATCTGCAGGGAACACTTTATCAAAATCATCTGTATGTTCAAATGGCCAGTGTTGTTGTGCAAAAGGCATAGCTCCAGAGTCAAACCAAACGTCAATGACGTCTTTTTCTCTAGTCATTATTTCGCCACATTCTGGACATCTAATGTGAACATCGTCAACGTATGGTCTGTGAAGTTCGATATTTTCATCTATATCTTCGATAGCTAACTCTTTTAATTCTTTTCTTGAACCAACAGAAAGTGTATGATTACATTTATCACATTTCCAAATATTTAATGGAGTTCCCCAGTATCTGTTTCTAGAAATTGCCCAGTCTTTAATATTTTCTAGCCAATTTCCAAATCTTCCTTCTCCAACATGATCTGGATACCAGTTCACACCGTTATTGTTTTCAACTAATTTATCTTTTAATTTGCTAACTTCAATGTACCATGATGGTTTTGAATAATAGATAAGTGGTGTGTGGCATCTCCAGCAGTGAGGATAATTGTGTTCAATTTTTTGTTTCCTAAATAATTTGTTTTCTTCTTTTAATCTTTGTAAAACTTCTGGATCTGTATCCATAACTTGTTGACCATCCCATGGACCGCCAACGAATTTTCCTTCTTCATCAACAGGATTGATTAATGGCAAATCGTATCTTCTTCCTGTTTGATAGTCGTCTTCCCCAAAAGCTGGCGCTGTGTGAACAATTCCTGTACCATCTTCAACAGTTACATAATCTGCCAAAGTCACATAAAATGCTTTTTTGTTAACATCATAAATGGGTAAAAGTTGTTCGTATTCCATATACTCCATGTCTTTACCTTTTAATTCTTTGATTAAAGTGTAGTCTTCGCCTTCGTGACCCAACAAATCGTGTGCTTTGTTTTTTGCAAGATATATTTTTTCTCCGTCTTTTTCTGCCAAAATATAGTCAATATCTGGATGTACTGTCAAACAAACATTTGATGGCAATGTCCAAGGAGTTGTAGTCCATGCCAAGAAGTATTCATCTTCATCTTTTCTTTTGAATTTAACATACGCTGTTGTAGTTTTGATATTTTCATATCCTTGTGCAACTTCATGTGATGCAAGACCAGTACCACATCTTGGACAATATGGAAGAATTTTCGCTCCTTCATAAATCAATCCGTCCTTGTACATTTTGTCAAGCAATGCCCATACTGATTCAATGTAATTATTGTCCAAAGTAATATATGGATCATCCATATCCACATTGTATGCCATTCTATCTGACATTTCTTGCCATTTTTCTCTGTAAGAAAATACAGATTTCTTACATTCTTCGTTGAACTTTTCTACTCCGTAATTTTCGATTTCTTTTTTATCGTGAAGACCAAGTTTCTTTTCAACTTCGATCTCAACTGGAAGACCATGAGTATCCCAACCAGCTTTTTTATAAACTTTGTATCCTTGCATAGTTTTGTATCTGCAAGTCATATCTTTTAAAGTTCTACTAATAACGTGATGAATTCCTGGTTTTCCATTTGCAGTTGGAGGGCCATCGTAAAATACATATCTATTTTCTTCATCTCTACTGTTGTAAGTTTCATTCAAAAGATCTATCTCTTTCCAATACTTACTAGTAGCCTGTTCACGTTCTTTAACAGGTTTCTTAGAAAGCTCCTTAAACTTTTTCATAAACAAATCTCCTTATAAAATAATTAAAAAATCCCTTGGAAAATTAATTCCAAGGGACGAATAAACCGCGGTACCACCCTAATTGTGTAAACCTCTCATTTCTTGTAACGTCAAGTAATACGCACAAACCTATTAGATCTGTGAGCTTCTTTCAGATGATTCGAATATTTCTTAATTTATCCCTCTCACCAAACAGGATTCTCTGTAAAATCAATCAAAATATTCCGTTCTGATCACAGCTTTTAATAGAATTATAATATTATATTTTTAATAATTTGTCAAATATTTATGAAAATTATACAAAATTTCTCACGCTAATGCCAATAAATTGTTTTAAAAATGCTATAATAATATAAAGGAGTGATTAAAGTGATTACAACAACAATTGTATTATTTTTATATGTAATAAATGCAATAGGATTGTGGAAAATGTTTGAAAAAGCTGGAATATTTGGATTGTGGAGTTTTGTACCATTATTAAATATCTGGCTATTGTTCAAAATAGTTTATGGAACAGGAATCGCATCCCTGGCACTACTAATTCCAATAATAAATTTCTTTGTAATTTTGCATCTAAACTACTCACAAGTAAGAGTCTACGGACAAGAGGATTTGCTTTTCAAAATAATTTCAGTATTCTTTCCTCATCTTACAAGAGTATATATTGGATGGAGTGAGCTTGAATATATCGGACCCCTTAGATCTTTAGGTTAGGAGTTAAAAATGAAAAACTTTAAAAATTTTAAAATCATTGCATTAACCTTTGTATTAGCGATTTTCACATCACAACCAACATCAGCTATAAAGCAAATCGAAAAAGCTTCAATCGAAGGAAAAAATAGATACGAAACAGCCATAAAAATATCAAAGATTTCGCATCCTAAAACATCCAGCACAGCAATAATAGTAAATTCAGAAAAAATTGCTGATTCGTTGTCAGTAGGAGTGTTGGCACATAAAATAAATAGCCCGATACTTTTAACAGATTTTGCTAAAATTAACCAATCTACATTAAAAGAAATTCAAAGACTTAAATCTACAAATATTATACTTGTAGGTGGCGCTCAAAGTATTTCCAAATCACAAGAAACAAATCTAATAAAACAAGGTTATAATGTAAGAAGAATATCTGGAAAAGACAGAATTGATACATCATTTGAAATAGCAAAAGAACTTTCTGATCTCAACCAAACAAAACAGTTCGACAATGCATTTTTAGTTCACTCTACCAAATCAATCGTAGATTCAGCAAGTGTCAGTGCAGCTGCATGTCGTATGAATAGTCCTATCTTATTTGTCGGAAATGACGCAACATCATTTGAAGAAAAATATGCAAACTATATATTCAACAACACGTATCTAATAGGCGGAGCTACAGCAAAATTATCCAAAAATTTCCAAAATCCAATAATTATTTATGGGGAAAATAGAAACGATACAAGTATGAAAATAGCTGACACATTCTTCAAAAATTCAAAATCTATTTTCATAGCAAAAAACGGGGATCAAAGATTTTCTGAACTTATAGACTGCGTTACCGTAGCACCACTTGCAGCAAATGAAAAAAGTCCGATAATATTTGCATCAACAAAAAACAATCTAACAAAATCAGAGAAAAATTTCTTCGATAAATTAAATCCAAACAAAATAACATTAATCGGTGGTGGGCTTCATCCAAAATTTGACGAAATAATCGGAAAAACTCTACCTAAAAAAGACTACGTATTATTAAATGTAGCTCAAATCAACCAAAACAAAGCAGGTTTACCAATGGGATGCGAAGCAGCATCACTACTTCAATGTCTACACTATAAAAACATCAAAACTGATACAAATATCCATCAATTTATAAAAGAAATGCCACTTGCAAAAGACAACAACCCAAATCATGGATTCGCAGGTTCACCTTTTAATATTGATGAAAGAATTTACCAATCAATATTCCCAGATCCATTAACAAAATGGGCTAAAAAATACGCAAACGCAGAAAATATTTCTGGCAAATCTTCAGAATATATAAGAGAAGAAATCTCAAAAGGAAACCCAGTAATATTCTTTGCGACATACAAATTCAGAAATCCAACATTTAAAGATTATTTCTGGGGAAAAAATGCCCTCTACAACGCACACGTAATGGTAGTTGATGGTTACGATAAAAACAGAATGCACATCGTAGATCCAGCAGAGGATAAACCAAATGGATATTGGATATCCCGCTCACTTTTTGATAAAAGATACAACATCAAAAAATATGCAGTTGTTGTGAGATAATTTTATAATATATAAAACAAAAGCCACCATATGGTGGCTTTTTACTATTAACCTACTATTTTTCTAATCTTAATAAATTTTATTCGTAGTAAGTTTGGAATTGTTGTACTAATTGAGCTGCAATTACACTTGATGGTCTAATTTTAGCTAATTCTTGTTTTGCACGATCAATTGCTTTACCAACTTCAACTCTCTTATCGCCATGTCTTCTAGCTCTTATAGCTTTGTTCATAGCTTCTCTCAAAGTTTGGATTTCAGTTTTACTTGCTCTGTAATCTTCGCTGTTCAATGCTTCAAATACTGCTTGGTCTAATCTGTCACTTAATTGATAAATTTCAGCTACAGTTGCTTGTGGTCTTAATCTTAAAGCAGTTATTTCTCTAATTTCTGCAGTTAATTTATCGATTACTGCACCAGACATATTCTTTAATTCATGGAATTTTAATGATCTAGCTTTTGCTAATTTGTGATCCAAATCAGATCTTACATAGATGTTAGCAGTATCATTTAATCCAGCATCTGGATAGCTAAGTAATTTTTGTGATAATGCTTCGAATTGTGCCATGTAAACTTTCATATCTTCAACTGTGTGGAATGGAGATGCTGCGATTACGAATCCTCCGAAGATGTATTCAGCGATTTCTGCATGTGCTGCATCTACTTTGTATCTTAATTGAGTTGTAGCAAATCTGATTGCTCTTCCCATTCTTCCTAGTAACAATAATCTTTGTGGAATAGATGATAAATCATAAATATCTGCTACTCCCATTCCTACTGCTGTTTGGTCGATTTTGTCGCTGATTTCAAGAGAAGTTTCGTTGAATTTGTCAACCATTTCTTGTTCGTCTTCTCTTTTAACTTGGATTGAGTTAACTTCGTTTTGAATTGATTTGATTTGTCTTTTGTAAACTTCTGCTTCATCAATTCCTAATTTTTCAGTTTCTTCTGCTCCTTGAACGATTTCAAGTTTATCTTCTTGTGCATAAGATACTGCCGGTGCTACTGTTCCCAATAACATACTAGATAGTAATACTACTGATAATGCTTTTTTTAACATATTTTTCATCTCCTAATAATTTAGTTCAAATGTTTTTACTTGGTCTTTTAATTCGATTTTCACGTTGAAATCTTTAACCCATGTTCCAAATTCAAATCCGTTGTATTTAACTGATGCAACTCCGTTGTTGAAGTAAACTTCTCTTTCAATTGCTTTTTTAGTGTTTGACACTGTTACTTTTGCTGGTCCGTTGTACTTTTTACCATTTTTAGTTGCTTTGAATTCGATTGAGAATATTCCAGCTTTTCTTTCTGAAGGGTTGATTTCTGTTATTTGATATTCGTCTTTGTCAACTTTCTTGATTACGTTTAGTTTAAATTTATTAGTTACTCCGTTTTTTGTAGTTGCAGTTATTGTAGTTGATCCTTCTGCAACTGCTTCGATTGTTCCTTTTTCATTAACTGTTGCGATAGCTTCGTTATCTGACTTATAAGAAACTTCTTTTTCTAATGCATTTTCAGGGAATACAAATGTCTTTGATTTTAAATCAAATGTATCTCCAATTTTTAATGTAGTAGATTTTACTGAGAAACCAATATTTTTAACTTCATAAATATCTTTTCCAACTGAAGAGTTATCTCCAACTACTCCACCACCATTTGTATTAGTGTTAAGATATTCTGAATTTTCTCCTGTAGCTTGTAAGAATGGAATTCCTTCTACGCTGTGACCAGGTTCTACGATGTGAAGTTCAAAGTTTGATTTTGCACATCCATCTTTTGAAACTACTGTAATCATAACAGTTCCAGTTCTTAGTGGAATTATTGTTTTTCCAACTACTCTTGCCATAAATGCATTTGATGAGTAGATGAATACTTCTTTGTCTTTAACTTCGTTTGGTCTTACTACTGGGCTGATTGTTGTTGTTTTGTTGATTGAGATGGCTCCCATATTGCCTTCTTTAAATTCAATTTTTTCAGCTTTGATTTTTGGTCCAGTAATTTTTTCCATTGCTTCGTGAAGTTTCTTAACTTGTTCATCTAATTCACCACATTTTACTGTGATTCTGAATTGCAAACCTACTGTTTTTGAAATTTCTTCACTTAATTCTCTTACGATAAATGAATTACCAAATCTTGTTCTTGAAGCACGTACTTTTTTAGCTTCTCTGATTTCTCTCCAAACTGCAGCTTTTTTGTAGATAGTGGCTATGTCATTTGGCCCTAAATCAGGATAAGCTAACAATTCTTGTTCCAATTGGTCAAATTTTTGGATGTAATCCATAATTTGAGCTTCACTAGCAAAAGGATTAACAGCATATAATAAACCAGTTATTATATATTCTGTGATTTTAGTGTGAGCTGCTACAACTTTGTTAGATAATTCAGTAGTTGCAAATCTGATTGCTCTACCAATTCTAATCATCAATTGTACTCTTACTGGAATTGTAGATAAATCATAGATTGTGTTTTCTAATGCTCCTACAGCTTCTGCACTTCCTACTGCTTGGCGTTGTTTCATTTCAGCTACTTTGATTTCTTTGTCTAAGAAATCATGTGCTTCATAAAACTGATCCATAACTTCCTTGTACTTTTCATCAGCTGGTTCTATGTCTTCAACTGATTTTACAGCTTGTGTCAAACCTTCTTTTAATTCTGAGATTTCAAGTTTAGGTTCTTCTTGTTGTACTCCCAAAGAATCTGCGAAAACTTCACTCAAAGGTGCAACAGCTATAAAAGTCATAGCGAACACTAAAATCATTGCTAATGATTTCTTTAAATGTTTCATATTTCCCTCCTATGAACTAAATATTTTGTTTAACAATCGGCACTACCCGTTATTGATTAAAACCCAAATTTTACTGTCTCTTCATGATCTCTAATAGTTATAGTCGCTTCGAAATCTTTTCTCCACACTCCAAATTGCCCTCCGTGGAATTTAGATTGTGCATGACCTGAGTTGAAATATATTGTTCTAGTTAATTTTCTATTGCCACTTTTTACTGTTAGTTTTGCTGGACCAGAATATCCTCTGTCTCCTTCTTTTGCATCTATAAATACAGTAAATATTCCTGCACGTCTTTTAGATGGTGCGAATTTTTCTACAGTAATTTCGCCTTTTTCTTTTGGTATTACAATTATTGTAATGCTTGTTTGTAATCCTTCTTTTGTTTTGATATCTAACTTTGTTCTTCCGATTTTTTTAGCAGTAAACACTGATTTTGAATCGATGTCAATTATGTCAGTGTTACTTATATTGAAATCAAAATTTCTTATAGCAGTTTGTGGATAAGTTAAAATTTTTGGATCCAAATTAAACTTATCACCTTGTTTAATAGTTACTGATGGAACTGATACTCCCAAACTTCTAACAACTTTAGGATCTAGTTCTTGATTATCTATCGGTGGTTTAGGTGGAATAACTGGTATTTCTGTATTATCTGGATCTGTTTTTGGATCATAATCATTATCCCCGATTACCTCAATCATTTTTCTATCAGGAACTCTAATTCCTTCTGGAGCTACCAATAGATTAAATCTTTGTGTAATTTTCCCATCGACTGTTTTTATCAAGATATTTGCATTTCCAACATTCACTGGATAAACTGTTCCGTCGTTTTTTACAACTGCAACATTTTTGTCCAATGATTCGAAAACAACCGGATCGTTGTTGAATTTTTCTGGTTGAACTGTCGCGTGAAGTTTTCCTTTTTTCTTAACGCTAATGAATCCTTGGCTACCTTCTTTTACAGTGATTGAAGTTGGCTCTTCGATTACTTCATCCGGATCAACTTCTGGAACTGTATCTCTTGGAAGTACTTCTCCAGTAGTTCCAATAGCTTTGATACAAGCATTTGCGTTTTTGACTTCCTTAGTCAAATCAGTCCATTTGTCGCCTTGTGATGAAACATAAGATTGACCTTCTTGTGCTTTTGCTTTGGAAGCATAATCTGCAATCGGCATTTCAATAGGCATTGGATATTTGTAATTAGCAGCTGACGAATCCATGTATGCTACTATTGCAAATCTTTCGCCTTTTTTTACTTTGATTTGGTCTGTATCCAATGTGTAGTATCCAGGATATTCAATCACACCGCTGCCGATTTCTTCTCTTTTAGCTGCCAAATCATCTGTAGATTGTAAATCTCTTACAATGTACAATTTGTATTGTGTATTCATAGCAACTGTGAATAAACCCGCTTGGTAAATTGTTTGATCTTCATCAGAAGTAAATACATTCGCAATGTATCCTTGCATATTGTATCCAACACTTCTTGTTGCTCCGAAATCGTCGTATTGTGAGATTACCGCATTAGGATCTTTTCTTTGAGGAATAAACACTGCATTGGATTTGCCACAGAAACCATCGTAATACGATACGTAATAGTAACCGCCATCCATGAAGCTTGTTCCCCAACTATTTTTTACAATCCATGCTCCATCTCCAGGAGCCTTTGCTTGGAATAAATTTTTTGAAAAATTATCATCCCATCCTACAATTGTTCCTGCGTGATCTGCTTTTCCACTTCCAGGATTGTAGTAACTTTTAGTTTCTTTCTTTTCGTAATATTTTTGAGAACTTAAAGTTGTATACACTCCACCGTATTCCATAATAGCTTGTTTGATAACATTAGTTTCATTTGCATTGTGAACATCAGGTAGATAAATAACTTTATCCAAATCAAATGCTCGTTTCACATTTGTAGGTGAAACATTAATGTAAGCATCGTAAGGATCGTCTTTTTCTAAAATCGGACCAGTTCCTCTTGCAAGATATGATGTTGCAATATCTCTATTACCTCCATCATTTGGACCCCAATCGAATCCATGCATGTTTCTCATGTGTTTTTCACTAAAATCAAATTCTTTTCCAAATAATTTTAAATAAGACTCCATGGAACCATATGTGGCAAATGTCCAGCAAGAACCATTTTGTCCTTGATTTTTGACTGAGGAAACTCTGTTAGTTTTTCTCAAATCATATTTTGCTGGCAATGCTGCTCTAGAAGCTGAACGAACTGAATCGTAAGATGTCTTCAATGGAGAGATTAACAATTCGTCATTCTTGGAATTTTCTTTAAAACTATTTTCAACAGGACTTAATTCTAGTTTGGAATTTTTGTTTTCATCTGCAAACGTTGGAGCAGTTACCATCATCGATGAAACTAGAACTGTTCCTAGTAGTAGACTCAAAAATTTTTTAATTTTCATAACGCCCTCCTATTGAAATATGCTACTAAATTAATAGCCTTAATAAATATACTCTAATTCTGAAAGTTATTTTAAATCCAGATATTTATTAATTTAGTATTTGGTATTTGTTGACTTAATTATATCACATAATTTCAAAAAATCTATATTATTAAGGAAATTTTACATTAATTATTTAAAAATTTACATTTTTTAAAATGGATTTTAACATACTACAGCATTAAATGATTAAAAATCACAATATTCTACATTTTTATGAATTTGTTCAAGATATATATTTATTCTTCCAAAAGTAGTATAATATAATTGTTAATTCTTAATAGTGTTATGTATACTATTTTAATCATGAATTAATATTTAAAATCATTGCAAGGAGTTGAATATGAAAAAAAGAAATTTATTGCTATTAATTGCGGTTTTTACGTTGCAATCACTGTTTTCTAAAAGTTTTGCAGAAAGTCAAAACAAATTTAAATTAAACGATGATTTAACTGTAAAAGAAATCGATTTTTCTGAAGCACCACGTAATCCAGCATTTAACAGGCAAAAGAGTAGTCCTAAAACTACTAAAAACTACGGTTCAAACGAAGATCCTTTCTTGGTTAATACAAACTACGATTTGTTTAATCAAAAAGAAGACATACCTAGACAAAAAGCGTATGGTATTCCTGCAAACTATGATTTACGCCAACATAACAGAGTTACTCCCGTAAAAGCTCAGGGACCAAACGGATCATGTTGGGCGTTTGCTACTTATGGTTCTGCAGAATCTAATATGCTCACGAATGGTCAATTCACAGATTTTTCTGAAAAACATTTGAGAAACACTCATGGTTTTGACTGGGCTCCTGATCAAGGTGGTACAAGAGCAGTGGCCGCAGCTTACTTAGCAAGATGGTCTGGCCCTGTTTGGGAAAAAGACGATCCTTATTCTGCTTATGATTTCAGCTCACCTTATAATTTACTTCCACAAAAAGAATTGAAGGAAGCTTTGTACATTCCAGATGTAAACAATAATCAGGATCGTGACAGATTAAAAAGAGCGATTATGAGATATGGTGCATCTTACACAACTATAAATGGAGACACAAATTATACCAATTTTTATTCTATGAGCCACTATAATCCTGGTTACGGTTGGCAAAACCACGCCGTAACTATAGTTGGATGGGATGATGATTATTCACGATACAATTTTGGCATAACTCCTCCTGGTGATGGAGCGTGGCTTGTAAAAAATAGTTGGGGTGATCGTTGGGGAAATCAAGGCGGATATTATCATGTATCGTATTATGATGCACACGTTGCAAAAGGAAATTGCATTTTTGTTTTGAAAAATAAAGATAGAAATAAATCTATCTGGTATTATGATGATTTAGGAATGACTGATAGTATTGGTTACAATCAAACTGGTTGGTTTTCAAATATTTTTGGTCCTGTAAGTAGAACAAGCCAAATCGACGAGGTAGGCTTCTTCGTTCCATCAAACGGTGCGCAATACGAAATTTATGTAAATACAAATATCGGCGGAAATAGTGGTTTCAACGATAAAGTTTTGGTTGCACGTGGAACTGTTGAAAATGCAGGATATACAACTGTCAAATTCAATCCACAAAAAATAAATGCGGGAGCTTATTTTGCACCAATTGTAAAACTAACAACCCCAGGTTACAGCTACCCTATTCCTATTGAATCTATGATTTACGGATATTCATCAAGAGCAAGAGCTGGATATAATCAATCATTTATTTCTAACGATGGATATAATTGGTCTGATTTGGCGAGAAACAGAGCAAACGCAAATGTATGCTTGAAAGCTTTTACAAAACCTTATTCAGGAAACAATGTCGATCCAACACCAGACCCTGATCCAGTGGATCCTACTCCCCAACCAGATGTTCCCGAACCTGATCAAGAAATCAGAGTAAATAAAATCACAGTGTCAGAAGACAATATTACTTTAAGAGAAGGAGAAGATTCTCAAATCAATACAAAAGTTTATCCAGAAAATGCGACAAACAAGGAATTGATGTGGTCATCCTCTAATACGAATGTATGTGCTGTAGATAATTCTGGATTAATAAGAGCTATAAGTCCCGGACAATGCTATGTAACTGTTAAGTCTGCAGACAATCCTAGAATTTTGCAATACATCAGAGTTAACGTACTAGAAAATGAAAAGCCAAATATTGATGATAGTGTTGACAAAGATGTTAAAGTCCAAAGTATTATTATGTATCCTTCCTATAAGAAAACAAAAGTAGGCGACAAATTCAGAATTGATACTAGAATATTACCTGCAAATGCCAAAAACCGCGATATAACTTGGGAAAGTTCGGACGAAAACATCGCATCAGTAGATAACGCTATGGTTGTATGCAACAATCCAGGTAAGGTAAAAATATTTGCTAAAGCAAAAGATGGTTCGAATGTTTCAAACTTTGCTGTAATTTATGTAGAGGGTGACAGCCCTGAAAGCAATATGGCAGTAAATATTAAGTCCAATGCCTACAGAAATTCAATTTCTATTGGTAATACTAATAATATTTCCGCTGTAGTAACAGATTCAAACAAACGACATATAAAAGGTGCAAAAGTCAAATTCACAATTACTAAACCATCCAAGAAATTAATAGAAAAAGAATTGACTACAAACTACCGTGGACAATCTATACTATATTTAAAAGCCGACGAATTAAATGAAGCTGGAACTTACGATGTAAATATCACAGCGACAGATTCAAAAGGCAATACTAACGAAAATAATGTAAGTTTTGAAGTAAAAGATAACAGAATAACTTTTGAAACTAAAGTTGATTTGGACAATACAGAAATCAAATTGAACCAAAATTCTATGATAACTGTAACTTCTAAGACTAATACAAGAAGAATTTCAGGTGCAGATGTAGTATTAAGCATCACTGATGAAAATGATAATAAACAAGAAAAAAGATTTAGAACTGATAGCTACGGTAATTGTTACTACACATTCAGACCAGAAAAACCAGGAAGATATTATATTGAAGCCTCAGTTTCAAAAACAGGCTACAAAAATTCTTCAGCAAACACAACACTTATTGTAAAAGATACTGAAAACAAACCTGAAACAAAACAAACTGTAAAGTTGAAGTTCGAAACAGATAAAAAATCTTATAATCTTACTGATACAGCGAACATTAAAATATTTGCAACAGATGAAAACGACAAGAAAATCGCAAATTTAAAATTAAATATTAGAATTAGAAATCAAAAAGGATTCGACCAAACAATTACTAAAACAACTGATTCAAATGGTGTTGCAACCATGTTTATAAAACAACAAACTGCAACATCACCAACAGATTTCACAGTAAAAGCTTGGTGTGAATCAAATCCTAACACTTCGTTTGATTTGAAGGTTTCATTTGGTAGTTCAGACAAACTTCAAATCAATTCAATCTACAGTCCGTATAATTTGTATAGCAAATATAACAACAATTATGTAATTCACAATTACATTAGAAATATTAGATAAAATTAACGCCCTTTATCCTGTGTGATAAAGGGCGTCTATTTTAGTTATTCAAATAATTCTTCAAGAATTCTTTTACTCTTTCATGTTTTGGATTTGTGAACATTGTCTTTGGATCTGTATCTTCAATGATGTAGCCTTCATTCATGAAACAAACTCTTGTAGACACATCTCTTGCGAATTGCATTTCATGTGTTACCACAACCATTGTCATTCCAGATTCTGCAAGTTTTGACATTACTTGCAATACGTCGTTAACCATTTCAGGATCTAGTGCAGATGTTGGTTCGTCGAACAATAAAACTTCTGGATTCATACACAGTGCTCTTGCAATAGCAACTCTTTGTTTTTGTCCACCTGATAACATGCTTGGTTTTTTGTGTACATGGTCAATCATTCCTACAAGTTCCAAATATTTTTTAGCTTCTTTAACAGCCGATTCCTTGTCTCTATTCAAAACTTTGATCTGAGCGACAGTGCAATTATCCATTACACTCATGTTTTCAAACAAATAAAATTGTTGAAATACCATACCTACTTTCGATCTGAATTTATTTTGATTAAATTTGGAAGAAAGTATGGATTCTCCATGATATAAAATATCTCCACCTGTTGGTTTTTCAAGTAAATTGATGCATCTTAACATAGTAGACTTACCAGAACCTGATGATCCGATTATAGATAGAACTTCTCCTTTTGATATCGTAAAGTTGATATCTTTTAGAACTTCTACTCCATCGTAACTTTTTTTCAAATGTTGTAATTCTATTATTTTATTTTCCATTGAACATTCCTCCAGTAGTAGCTTCCATTACGTATTCTCTGTTATTTGATTTCTTTTCAATAAATAATAAAAGTCTAGTCAAAGAGAATGTCAACACGAAATATATAATGCAAGTAACTGCATAAGTTTCAAAGATATTATAAGTTGAGCCTGCAATTGATTTTGATACGAAGAATAATTCTGTAACACTGATTACGTTCAATACCGATGTATCCTTAATGTTGATTACAAACTCATTTCCTATAGAAGGCAAAATGTTTTTGATTGCTTGTGGCAAAATTACATTAATCATGGATTGTCCGTGTGTCATTCCCAAAGCTTTACAAGCCTCCATTTGTCCGACATCCACAGAGTTAATTCCACCACGTACAACTTCAGACAAATAAGCTCCAGTGTTAACACTAACAATGAACAAAGCTGCACTAATTGGTGCCATATCAATTCCAAGATATAATTTGGCTCCAAAATAAATCAGCATTGATTGTACCATCATTGGTGTTCCTCTGAATATTTCAACATAGCAAGCTAGAATAAAATTGATAACTTTGTGAAGATAATAAGTGAATTTATTTTTATCTTTATCTAGTTTCATATTTCTAATAACTGCAACCAGTATTCCGATTAGAAATCCAATAATTGTCGATACACTGGCTATAAACAATGTCATCAATGCGCCCTTTAAGAAAAGTGATCCGTATTCATTAAAAATGCTTTTTACTTTTGATAAGAATCCTTGTGGTTGGTCTTTTTCTACGTTCAATCTTACCATTTCCTGCATCAACTTATCTCTTTCTTCTGGACTTATTTTCTTCAAAGCTTCGTTGATTTTTTCTGTCAAATCAGAATTTTTCTTCACACCGATTGCAATTGATGTATCTTCAGCTGATGTTTCAAATCCCGAACCTTTTTCAAATTCAATGTATGAAAGCTCAGCATTAGATGCTTCTGCACTTAATGCTTGTGGTTTTTCTGCGACATATCCGTCTATCTTCTCTGCCAAAACTGCAGACAGCATTGATGGAAAACTTTCCATTGCTGGTAGTTTGTCGCAATCTTTGATTTGATCAATTACTGTATAGTGGAATGTGTTCAATTGGCCAGTAATTTTAAAGTCTTTTAAATCATTTAATGATTTTGCTTTGATATATTTACCGTCTTTTTTTGTTACAATTACCAAATCAGAACTGTAATAAGTATCTGAAAAATCAATTTGTTCTTTTCTTTCTTCTGTTGGACTCATTCCTGCAATTATCGCATCAACTTTTCCGCTCATAACTGCCGGTGCAAGTCCGTCCCATTCCATTTTTACTACAACTAATTTCTTGCCCAAACTGTCGGCGATTTTTTTAGCTATTTGCAAGTCGTATCCGTTTGCATATTCACCTTTGCTGTTTTCAATAGGATAGGCTCCATTTTCATCTGTCGATTGTGACCAGTTAAACGGTGCGTAGTTCGCCTCCATTCCTATTACAAATGTATCTTTTTCTGCAAAAGATTCGGTGTCAATGAAAACAAACATCATCATTAGTATCATAAGTACGCTGATGAGTTTTCTGGTAAAGTTTTTCATTTACTCCCCCTTTTAATATTCGATATCCATTAAATACAATCCACAAGGTTCAATCGTAATTCCTGCAGACTGTCTGTCTTTATTTTCCAAAGCATTTTTAAGCCATTCTATGCTTTTTCTTCCTCTGGCTACATCAACCATGCTTCCAACCAAAATTCTAACCATATTCCTAAGAAAACTTTCCGCCTTAAATGTAAATACAATATCGTCGTCTATTCTTTCGATTGTAATTTCATCAATAGTTCTAATTGGATTGGTATCTTCTTCCAAATCATTAACGAATGATGTAAAATCATGTTTTCCAATGAGCATATCTCTGCATTTTAGCAACAAATCAAAATCTAAGTAGTATTTTCTATGACCCTTATAGTCATTAAACCAAGGCTCCATATAGTATTTGTTGCATAAAATGTATTTATATGTCTTTGATTTTGCACTAAATCTCGCATGAAAATCCAAATCCACTTCTTCTGATTTTACTATGACAATTGAATCACTCGTGAAGTGGTTGACTCCCATTAGAAATTGGTTTGCCGAAATATCTGTGTCAACAATGAAGTTACATACTTGACCTTTTGCATGAACTCCTTTGTCAGTTCTTCCAGCTCCATTTATTTTAACTGGTTGATTAACCATTTTTGTCACTGCTTTTTCTATTTCTAATTGTACGGATGGCAAATCATTCAACTTCTGCCATCCGTAAAATTTTGAACCATCATATTGAACTGTCAGTTTTATATTTTTCATATTATTCTACTCACAATAATTAAAATGAATAATAAAATAATAACAGCATAAGCTATGAAATCTCGCTTTTGATAGGATAATTCATTCAGCCTTGTCCTTCCTTCTCCTCCACGATAACATCTAGCTTCCATGGCTACTGCAAGTTCTCCTGCTATTTTTAAAGCATTTATAAACAGTGGAACTAGAAGTGGTACGAGGTTTTTAGCTCTCTTGATTATATTTCCCGATTCAAAATCTGCGCCTCTAGCCATTTGAGCTTTCATTATTTTATCTGTTTCTTCAAATAGTGTGGGGATAAACCTAAGTGCTATTGTCATCATCATTGCAAATTGATGAGCAGGAAAGCCTATTTTAGCAAAGGGATGAAGCATTTTTTCCATAGCATCTGTCAATTCGATTGGTGATGTTGTCAAGGTCAATAAACTCGTACCTAAAACCAAGAATATCAATCTAAATGCCATAAAAAATCCCAAGTTCAATCCTGATTTTGTGACAGTAAATATTTTCCATTTCCACACAACTTCTCCCGGTGTCATCAATACGTTAAGTATAAATGTCAATAAAATAATTGGGAGAAGTGGTTTAACTCCTTTGAATACAAATTTCGGTTTTATTTTCGAAATTTGTATTATAGTTATTAAGAATAACAGTACTGGTGCATATACCCAAAGTTTACTTATAAGAAATATGGCAATAATATACAAAAACACAAAAGTGACTTTAACCCTTGGATCAAGCTTGTGAATTATACTATCAGATGCAAAATATTGACCAATTGTTATGTCTTTAATCATGATTTTGCCTCCATAGCTTTTTTGATGCTTTCATAAGCTTGCTCAACATTTAAGCAATCCGTTTTTAAATCTATTCCTCTTTCTTTCAATCTTCTCACAACTTGTGTAGATTGTGGAATACTAAGTCCAATTTCTTGTAGCTCTTTTTCTTTACTAAACACAACTTCTGGTTTATCGTCCATAAAAATCTGACTTTTATCGATAACAATTACTCTGTTACAAAGTTTTGCGATATCTTCCATGCTATGGCTGACTAAAATGACTGTCATATCTTCTCTTTCAAAAAGTTGTTTTATTTGATTTAAAATCATATCTCTTCCCAATGGATCAAGACCTGCAGTTGGCTCATCTAATACCAAAAACTTTGGCTTCATCGCCAAAACACCTGCAATTGCAACTCTTCTTTTTTGTCCTCCGGATAATTCGAATGGTGATTTTTCTTTCATGTGTTCTACATCCAAACCAACAGCATCACAAGCCCACTCTACACGTTCTTTGATTTCTTTATCTGTAAGTCCCAAATTCTTCGGTCCAAATTCAATGTCTTTGTAGCAAGTTTCTTCAAATAGTTGATACTCTGGATATTGAAACACTAATCCAACATTTTTTCTTATATCTGTTTTTACTTTTGTCTTTGTTGATATCCCGTCAACCAAAACATCGCCACCTGTTGGTTCCAATAATCCATTCAAATGTTGTGCTAGTGTTGATTTGCCGCTTCCAGTGTGTCCTATAATTCCAATAAATTCTCCAAGATTTATCTCTAAATTGATATCTTTGAGGGCTACTTTTTCAAATGGATTTGATTTGTTATAAATATGTTCTAAATTTTTGCATTCTATTTTCATATCTATCACCTAACACTCTCCAAAGCTTCAACGAGTTCGTCTACAGTAAGGACATCAGCTCTCACATTTATATTTGATTTATTTAAAAGGTAGCTGATTTCAGTAGGCTCTGGAACATCAAGACCAATTTCTTTCATTTGTTCGACATTTGAGAAAACTTCCCTTGGAGTTCCTTCAAGCACTACATCACCCTCATTAATCACGATTATTCTGTCGGCATTTACACATTCTTCCATGTAATGGGTAATGTGGATTATAGTTTTGCCCATTTCTCTTAGTTTCAAAACAGTATTTAAGATGTCTTTTCGTCCTTGTGGATCGAGCATTGCTGTCGGCTCATCCATTAGCAAACACTTTGGATTCATTGCTAATATGCCTGCAATAGCAATTCTTTGTTTTTGACCTCCAGATAATAGTGCTGGTGAATGTCGCTTGTACTCACTCATTCCCACAAGTTCAAGACATTCATCTACTCTCTTGCGAAGTTCTTCTCTTGGAACTCCCAAATTTTCAGGCCCAAATGCCACGTCCTCTTCGACGATTGTCGCTACCAATTGGTTGTCAGGATTTTGGAATACCATCCCACACATTTCACGAATATCCCACAAGCTATCATCATCTTTTGTATTCATATTCCCAACTAAAATATCCCCTTCTGTTGGAATATATTGAGCATTAATGAGTTTTGCTAATGTAGACTTCCCAGATCCGTTGTGGCCTAATACGCAGATGAATTCTCCCTCTTTAATATCTATGTTTAAGTTTTTTAATACTTTTTTTGATGAACCTTCATATTGAAAACTTAAGTTTTTTATTTCTATGATGTTTGTATCCTTTTTCATCAAAACTCCTCAATTTTATAAAAAAAGGGATGCTAATACACATCCCTTAATTCTTAAATATTATTTATCTTCATCTTGTAATGATTCGTAATTTCCAGATTTTACTGTAGATTCTTCCTCTACTTCAGAATCATTTATTTCTTGTGCTTTTTCAGCTTCAATCATATCTTCTTCAGCTTTACCGTCATAATCTACTTCAATTCTGTCATATTTTGCTATTCCTGTACCGGCAGGTATTAGTTTACCAATTATTACATTTTCTTTTAAGCCTATTAAGTGATCAACTTTTCCTTTAATAGATGTTTCTGTTAATACTCTTGTAGTTTCTTGGAATGATGCTGCAGATAAGAAACTTTCAGTTGCAAGTGATGCTTTTGTGATACCCATTAATGAATGAGTTCCTGTTGCAGGAGTTTTTCCTTCTTTGACAAGTTGTTCATTAGTCATCTTGAAATCTCTCGCATCTACTACACTACCTGATAAGAACCCTGAATCTCCGCTTTCTTCGATTTTAATTTTGCTCATCATTTGTCTGATTATTATTTCAATGTGCTTATCGTCAATGTCTACACCTTGTAATCTGTAAACTTTTTGAACTTCTCTAATTATATAATCACGAACGCCTTCAGCCCCGTTAACTCTAAGAATATCTTGTGGATTGATTGAACCTTCTGTTAATGGTTCTCCCTTTTCAACATGATCTCCGTCGTTAACTCTAATGTGAGCGCCGTATGGAATTTGATAAACTTTTTCTTCGCCGTCTTCAGCAGTTACGATAACATCATTTCTCTTTTTGTTTTCTTGGATTTTTACAGTACCTTCTATTTCAGTAATGTAAGCAAGTCCTTTTGGTTTACGAGCTTCAAATAATTCTTCAACTCTAGGAAGACCTGATGTGATTCCTACTCCAGCGATACCACCTGAGTGGAAAGTTCTCATTGTCAATTGTGTACCCGGTTCACCTATTGATTGTGCGGCAATTATACCAACTGCTTCACCAATGTTTACAGGCTTACCAGTAGCTAAGTTTCTACCGTAACATTTAGCACAAACACCGTGCTTCATCTTACATCCAAGAACACTTCTTACCTTAACTTCTTTGATACCTTTTGATTCTATTCTTTCCGCAATAGCTTCATTGATCATATCATTTTTATGAACTATGATTTCTCCAGTATCCAAATCGAGAATATCTTCGAATGCGTATCTACCAATAATTCTAGATTTCAAATCTTCAACTTGTCTGTTACCGTCTTTGATTTCTTTTGCAACTATATATTCATCTGTACCACAATCATCTTCAGTTATTATTACATCTTGTGATACATCTACAAGCCTTCTTGTCAAATATCCTGAGTCTGCAGTTCTAAGAGCGGTATCTGATAGACCTTTTCTTGAACCGTGTGTTGAAATAAAGAATTCTTGTACTGAAAGACCTTCACGGAAGTTTGATGTGATAGGAATTTCGATAGTGTTACCAGCAGTATCGGACATAAGACCACGCATACCACCTAATTGTCTGATTTGGTTTTCACTACCACGGGCTCCAGAAACGGCCATGATATTCAAGTTGTTGTCAGCAGGAAGGTTTGTCATCAACGCTCTAGTTACATCTTTAATACATTGTTCCCAAATTTCGATAACTTTCTTGTATCTTTCTTCGTTTGTAATATCCCCCTGAAGGTAGATATCTTGAACCATATCAATTCTTTGTTCAGCTTGTTCGATGATACCTTTTTTAGAATCAGGAATTGTAATATCTCCCATTGATATTGTCAAAGCACCAATTGTAGAATACTTGTATCCCATAGATTTGATGTAGTCTAACAATTCAGCAGTTCTGATGTTTCCGTATTTTCTGAAAGTTAAATCGATGATTTTAGATAGCATTTTCTTGTCAACTTGCAAATCAACTTCAAGTGAATATGGATCTTCTTCTCTGTTTACCATACCCAAGTCTTGAGGGATTCCTTCGTTGAAGATAAATCTACCAACAGTGCTTTTTACGATTTTGCTTGTTCCATCGTTATTCACACTGTTTCGTCTAACATTTACTATTGTTTGTAATGTTACATAATGCATTGCATAAGCTTGCATCATTTCATCTATATCTTTGAAGATTAAGCCTTCTCCTTTTTGACCTTCTTTTTTAGTAGTCATGTAGAATGAACCCAATACCATATCTTGTGAAGGAGTTGTAATTGGCTTACCATCTTTTGGTGCAAGAATGTTATTCGTACTTAGCATCAAAAGTCTAGCTTCTGCTTGAGCTTCTGGTGAAAGTGGTAAATGGACTGCCATTTGGTCACCGTCAAAGTCCGCATTATATGCTGTACATACTAATGGGTGAAGTTTGATAGCTTTTCCTTCAACTAATATTGGTTCAAATGCTTGAATACCAAGTCTGTGCAATGTAGGTGCACGGTTTAATAATACTGGATGATCGACTATAATATCTTCTAAGACATCCCACACTCTGTCGTTTTCTCTTTCAACTAATTTCTTAGCATTTTTAACGTTATGTGAAATTTCTCTTTTAACTAATTCTCTAATTACAAATGGTTTGAATAATTCAAGAGCCATTTTCTTAGGAAGACCGCATTGATAGAATTTCAAGTTTGGTCCGATAACTATTACTGAACGACCAGAATAGTCAACTCTCTTACCTAACAAGTTTTGTCTGAAACGACCAGATTTACCTTTAAGCATATCTGACAAACTCTTTAATGGTCTGTTACCAGGTCCTGTTACAGGTTTACCACGTCTACCATTGTCGATAAGAGCATCTACTGCTTCTTGAAGCATTCTCTTTTCGTTTCTTACAATGATTTCAGGAGATCCAATGTCCAATAATCTTTGTAGACGATTGTTTCTATTGATAACTCTTCTATACAAATCATTCAAATCACTTGTAGCAAATCTTCCACCTTCAAGTTGTACCATTGGTCTGATATCTGGTGGAATTACTGGAATTACATCCATAATCATCCATGAAGGATCATTTTTTGATTCAATGAATGCTTCTACAACTTCGAGTCTTCTTAAAATTCTAACTTTCTTTTGTCCAGTTGCCCCTTCGAATGTTTCAGTTAAATTTTTGTATTCTTCTTGTAAGTCTATTTTTTGAAGAAGTTCTTTGATTGCTTCAGCTCCCATTTTAGCTCTGAAATCAACATCCTCTTCGTACTTGTCACAGTATTCTTCGTATTCTTGTTCAGTTAATAGTTGTTTTTCGTATAAATCAGTTTTACCTGGATCTATTACTACAAATGATGCAAAATAAAGAACTTTTTCAAGTGCTCTAGGACTCATATCCAATAACAATCCCATACGTGATGGAATTCCTTTGAAATACCATATATGACTTACAGGAGTTGCAAGTTCAATGTGGCCCATTCTTTCACGTCTAACTTTTGATTTAGTAACTTCTACGCCACATTTTTCGCATACAATACCCTTGTATCTTATTCTTTTGTATTTACCACAATTACATTCGTAATCTTTTTGAGGTCCAAATATTTTCTCACAGAATAAACCTTCTTTTTCAGGTTTTAGCGTTCTATAATTTATAGTTTCTGGTTTTTTGACTTCGCCCCTAGACCATTGTCTGATTTTGTCTGGTGAAGCCAAACCAATTTTCATAGCTTCAAAAGTATTTTTTTGTACCAAGGAGCCCTCTCCTTTCTTATAGTCTATCATCGCTGTCGAATTCGCTAGAATCATCGTCTTCTTCTATCAATTCGACTTCTTCATTATTTTCATCAAGTAATTTAACATCCAAAGATAATGATTGAAGTTCTTTAATTAAAACTTTGAATGATTCTGGAATTCCTGGTTCAGGAATGTTTTCGCCCTTAATAATAGCTTCGTAAGTTTTAACACGACCTACAACATCATCTGATTTTACTGTTAAAATTTCTTGAAGAGTATGAGCTGCACCATATGCTTCTAATGCCCAAACTTCCATTTCTCCAAATCTTTGACCACCAAATTGAGCTTTACCACCCAATGGTTGTTGAGTTACAAGAGAGTATGGTCCAGTTGATCTAGCGTGGATTTTTTCTGCAACCATGTGATGTAGTTTCAACATATACATGTATCCTACAGTTACTGGGTTGTCGAAGTATTCTCCACTTCTACCATCTCTTAACCAAATCTTTCCTGTCTTTGGATATCCTGCTTCTTCCAAAGCATCTTCTATTTCAAGGTCGCTTGCACCATCAAATACTGGTGTAGCAACTTTCCAACCCAATTTACTAGCAGCAAGTCCCAAGTGAACTTCAAGTACTTGTCCGATGTTCATACGACTTGGTACCCCTAATGGGTTAAGAACTACTTGTACTGGTGTACCGTCTGGTAAATATGGCATGTCTTCTTCTGGCATAATTCTAGAAACGACACCCTTGTTACCGTGACGACCACACATTTTATCCCCAACCATGATTTTTCTCTTAGTAGCTACGAATACTCTAACTACCTTATTTACACCTGGTGATAATTCATCGCCGTTTGCTCTTGAATAAGTTTTAACATCAACAACAACACCAGATTCGCCATGAGGAACTCTCAATGAAGTATCTCTTACTTCTCTAGCTTTTTCGCCAAATATAGCTCTCAATAATCTTTCTTCAGCAGATAATTCTGTTTCTCCTTTTGGAGTAACTTTACCAACTAAAATATCTCCTGATTTAACTTCAGCACCAATTCTAATAATTCCTTCATCATCAAGATTCTTTCTCATATCTTCTCCGACATTTGGAATATCTTTAGTGATTTCTTCAGCGCCTAATTTTGTTTCACGAGCTTCTGATTCGTGTTCTTCTATATGAACTGATGTCAATACATCATCAACAACTAATTTTTCGTTTAATAACATCGCATCTTCGTAGTTGTATCCTTCCCAAGTCATGAATGCAATAAGAATGTTCTTACCTAAAGCCATTTCTCCCATGTTTGTACTTGGACCGTCTGCGATTATATCATCAACATCAACCTTGTCCCCTTTATTCACGATAGGTCTTTGGTTGAAAGTTGTACCTTGGTTTGCCTTTTTAAATTTACGAATAGTGTACTTGTCAACTTTTCTATCTTCATCACGAGTGATTTCAATCAAATCAGAAGATACCTTAGTAACTGTACCTTTGTGTTTTGCTTTAACTACTACACCAGAGTCCTTAGCAGCCTTGTGTTCAATTCCAGTACCGATAATTGGTGCTTGAGTTGCCAACAATGGAACTGCTTGTCTTTGCATGTTTGAGCCCATCAACGCACGAGTAGCATCGTCGTTTTCCAAGAAAGGAATCATAGCTGTACCTACAGATACGATTTGTTGCGGACTAACGTCCATGTAGTCGATAAGTTCTCTTGGATAAATATCATTTTCGCCGTTGATACCACGACCAGAAACTCTTTCATTTATAAATCTAGAATTTTCATCCAATGGTTCGTTCGCTTGTGCAATTATATATTTATCTTCTTCATCAGCAGTCAAATAAACAATATCTTCAGTAACTTCTCCAGTTTCCTTGTCAACACGTCTGTATGGAGTTTCTAAGAAACCATATTCATTAGTTGTAGAATAAGTTGTCATGGAAGTTATAAGACCGATATTTGGTCCTTCTGGTGTTTCTATCGGACAGATTCTACCATAGTGAGAGTCGTGAACGTCACGAACTTCAACGCCTGCTCTGTCTCTTGACAAACCACCTGGTCCTAAAGCTGACAATCTTCTCTTGTGAGTAAGTTCTGCCAATGGGTTTGTTTGTTCCATGAATTGTGACAACTGACTTGAACCAAAGAATTCTTTGATTGCTGCAGTAACTGGACGAACATTGATTAATGATTGTGGAGTTGCCAAGTCTGGGTCTTGTGTGCTCATTCTTTCTCTTACAACTCTTTCCATTCTTGATAGACCAATTCTAAATTGATTTTGTAACAATTCACCAATAGTTCTTACACGTCTGTTACCTAAATGGTCGATATCATCAGTTGAACCAATTCCAAAGAATAAATTAAATTCGTAGTTAATGGATGCCAAAATATCTGAATGGATTATATGAATTGGAGATAATTGATGAACATTTTCTTCAATTGCTCTTCTGATTGATTTTTCGTCATCATTTTCTTCCAAGATTTTTTCCATAATAGGATAATAAACTTTTTCTGACAAATTCAAATCAGATAAATCCATATCCAAACCAAAACTATCCAAATCAACAAAGTGGTTACCAATAACACGAACACTTTGACCTTCGTGTCCGATAACATCAACAACATTTATACCTGCGTTTTCGATTTCGATTGCCATTTCTTCAGTAATCAAATCTCCTGCAGTAGCTAATATTTCTCCTGTTGATGTATCCACAACATCTTCTTTTGCTTTTTGATTAGTAATTCTGTCTCTCAAAGATAATTTTTTATTAAATTTGTAACGTCCTACCTTTGCTAAGTCGTATCTTCTACTGTCAAAGAACATGTTGTTAATCAAAGGTTCTGCACTTTCTAAAGATGCAGGATCTCCTGGTTTTAATTTCTTATAAATTTCAATTAAAGCACTTTCTCTGTCTTTTGAAATTTCTTTTTCGAGAGTTTTTCTTAAAATTTCAGAATCTCCCATAGCTTCAATTATTTCATCATCAGTGTCAAATAATAAAGCTCTAAGTAATGTAGTAACAGGTAATTTTCTAGTTCTGTCGATTCTAATATTCACTACACCACTTGCATCAGTATCCATTTCAAGCCAAGCACCTCTGTTTGGAATAACTGTAGATGCGAAGTTGCTGTTACCTGATTTATCAATTTCTTCGGCGAAGTAAACACCAGGACTTCTTACAAGTTGGCTTACAATTACCCTTTCAGCACCATTGATGATAAATGTACCGCTGTCTGTCATCAAAGGGAAATCACCCATAAAAACTTCTTGTTCTTTTACTTCTTCTGTGTCGGTGTTAATTAATCTTACTTTCACTTTTAACGGGCAAGAATAGTTAGTATCTCTGTCTTTTGCCTCTTGGATTGTATATTTTGGATTTTCCTCAAAATAATAATCCACAAATTCCAAAACAAGACTACCCGCATAATCTTTTATAGGACTAATATCTTCAAAAACTTCCTTAATTCCTTTTTTTACAAACCAATCAAAACTATCAGTTTGAATACCAATAAGATTTGGAAGTCCCAAAACATTTTCGTTCCTAGAAAAGCTAACTCTGTCCGTTACTCCATACTTTTCAGTATGCATATACTTCACCCCTTATACTATCTTAAACTCCTAAATAATCTACTTTATAGCATAATTATCCATTTTTATACTGTATCTTAGAATTATATAACAACAGTTTTATTTTGTCAATTATTTTTTTGCGAAATTTTAGCTATTTCCTAAAATTCAAAATAAAAAAACTCACAAAACAAAAAATTCATTTTGTGAGCTAAATTTATTTCGTAATTTTTATAATTGTTTTCAAAACTCCATCAGAAATTAATTTGAAATAAACGATGGAATCTTCTACCAATTTATAAATTTCAACAGTTTCATCTAGTTTAAGTTCTTTCTTATATACAACTTCCACCTTTTTAATTGTGTCATAGTCAAGATAATTTTCAATCCATTCTATATATCTAGCATTGTTTGCGTGATAATTGTAATCTATATCTGTTTTTCTTACAGTATACTCACCACACTTTTCATAGTCGCCATCTAGTAACTCCACATCTTTTTCTATTATTGCATAACCATCTTCTCTTCCGTAAATCATTCCAAGATCGTCACCTATTCTTATAGGAAGCTTCTTTTCCGGATTGACAAGCAGCCATTTTGTTTTAGCTCTTACAATTAGTTCGCCATTTCTAAAAACATCGTAGTTACGAAAAGCGTAGAATTTTCTGGTATAAGTGTGGTAAGTTTGAATTGTCAAATCGTCAAATCTTTCAGGCATGTCATTTATATCAACATCCCATTGATATATAATCCAACTCCCCTTCAAATCTTTAAGCTCTTCTTTAAGAATTTCTTCCTGTTTAATGGAACATTCAAGCATATAATCGAATAACTTGTTCAATCTTATTTTTGAATTTGTCCCACAAAAAACGTTCATAACTTTCGTATTTAAACTAACTTTCATATTACTCCTCTTTTAAATAGTAACTTTCTCCCATGATAGATTTTTTCTTGGTAATATATCCATCATTGCTAAGCTTATTTAATTTGTCTTCCAATTCACTAACACTCAGTTTTATATCGTGTCTTTCTTCGACTATCTTACAAATCCTAAATAAATCAAGAGTTATTGGAAATACGTTATCTTCTTTCAACATTTTAAATAATTCCATATCCGATTCATTTTCCTTTTGAACATTTATTTCCAGCATTCGATACATTTCATCAAAAGGATTTTTGAATTTCGGTTGTGTAGTGTATGCAAGTCTAATTCTTGCAAACAATGTTTTTCCAATTTGAGCTTGAGAAATGAATACATCACCGTTAGATAGATATGGAAGTCTTCGTATTTCTTCAGATGACAAATCAGTTTCTTTTCTGATAACTTCAAGGTCCTTTTCAGTTGAAATTCTAAAAATAAATTTTGTAGACAACTGTGCAATTGTAGTCTGTTCGATTGCAGCCATTCTTTGGGAAGCTAGTATGAGAAAAACTCCGTATTTTCTACCTTCTTGGGCGATCTCCTTGATAATTCTTCGTGTTACAGATATCTGGTCACTACCGCAGAAGTTGTGAGCTTCATCAAAAACCATGCATATAATCGGAAAATATTCGTTTGTCATAGCATCAACATATCTTCTTCTTTTTCTGTAACAAGAATTCACTGCGTACGATGCGTACAAATTTAGCATCTTTTGCGTACCCTGAATTATAACTGTTTTGCCATCTTTTAATGCTTCGAAAAGCTTTTGTGAAGTGTTCAAAAATATATCTGTGTTCAGTAATCTATTAAATCTTCTGATAACAGCTTGTAGTGAATCCACGTTTACAAGTTGTGAAAATCTTTCATAGTATCCCGTCGTGTCATCTTCCTTATCAGACAAGGCTGTGGATATGGTTGTCAAATAATCCAAAAAAGCATTTGCACTCGATTGTGTTATTGAGTCTTTGTCAAGGATAGCTTCATATGCAGATTTCATGGATTCCGTGAGTTCTCCTTGTGTTTCTATCAAACTGATAAGCTCATATCTGTTCAAATCGGGAAAATTAATCCCCAAATCTTCTCCAACCTTTAAAACTTCAAATTTATCAGAAAAATCTATCCCGTAATTTTCCACAGTTCTATCTTTAAAAACCATTTGATTATGTGGATCAAACACTATCGTAGGAACAGATTTTTTCATTAATTCTTCAATTACTACCCTTAACCCATAGGATTTACCAGAACCCGATCCTCCAAAAATACCAATATGCGGATATTCAATCATATTGTAATAATTAAATAAATACACCAATTCTTCTTGGTCGTAGATTTTTTGGTTAGAATCCATGATTTTAAGCAAATTTTTGTATTCAACAGGACATGTTTTATAAATCTCTTCTGTGTTTTTTATAATTCCTATTTCAAGTGATTTGTCAATTGAGCCAGAGTAGAACAAGTGTTTAATCTCATCGAACTTTGGTTTTCTAACTGTAGATCCTGCTTCAATCGCAAATGCCGGATCGTCCATCACTCTGAATTTGTAAATGTATTTGATTCCTTCAGAAATGTTGTATCCTACTGCTTGAAGTTTTAGAATTTGTTCTTTGGTTATATAAGAATCTGCGGTGTTTGACTCCATAAATTCATTAACACTATGAGTTTCTGTGACTTGACACAAAATATCCCCTTGTTTGATATCTTCCACAATCATATACTCATTGATTCTAAGTCTATCGTATTTACTAGCTACAAAACATTCGATTTGATCGGTCATTCCGACTACTCTAAAATCTAAATCATTCATTATATAACTCTTTTACTCCTTTGAGATCTAAATATCGATTGGTACATTTCAGTATCCAAGTATTTCTTAGCCAATATTTCGGCTTGTTTGTTGTCAATCCTTGTTTTCTTGTCGACCAAATCCAACAAAAACGGCACTCCTCTTGTATTTTCATCGGACATTGTAAGTACAAAAGAAATTATTTCATCAAAATCATTCATATTTTGTGAAGGAATGTCGACAGCTATTACACAAGGATCCTTGGAAGTTCTGATGAAAGCTTGTTCTATATTGTACTCTTCTTTTCTGGATTTATGGTTTTTTACGACAAACCCTTCATTCATATCTAATACATTGAACAAAGCTTCTCTGTCGAAAAGCATCCCCACATTATTATCACTTTCGTTAAACGTGTTCATTATAATCTTCGTACTTATTTCTTCGACAACTCCAACTAGTAAAACATGTTCCTCATAACAAAGATCGACCAAATCTTCATATAAATCTTCCGCTTCAAGTGCATATCTCATTAGAGTTCCATCCATCATAAGTATTTTTATACCATGATTTTTTACAGCTTCAATCGCTACCTCAAGTTCTGTAGCACACAATGTTTGTTTGGAGATTTGAAACTGGTCATGTTCTGAAAACTCATCCACCAATGGACACAAAATATCCGCCTTAACCAACGGCTCTTGGTCAGAACTTAGAAGGGCCATAGACTGAAAAAACTCCACATAATTAGGATAATTTGCACCGATTCTATTAACTGAGCCGTCTACAACGCAAATACTACCTGATTTTTTAATTTCTCTTAACTTATTAACATCAAATCTATCATAAACTTTGATGTCCCCAATCTCATCTGTAATTAAATTTCTGATATTTTCTCTGCTTAATTTAGAGATATTTTTCCTATTTTTAAGTCTTTTATTCAAATAGGATACTTCATCCATCAAATCTTTTGAAATCATAATTCTAAGCTCTCTTTGTAGACATCGTTCTTTTTCAATCCGTACATATCGCTAACAATCTTCACTGCTTGCTTCTTCGATATTCCATCGTTTATAAGTTCTGTAAGTTTTTCTTTTACATCTATCTCTTCATTTTCTTCGATGAGTTTGTCGATTACAATTACGAATTCACCTTTTACAGTTTCGTTCTTCAACATTTCGATAACTTCAGCACAAGTCCCTTTCATAACGGACTCGTGAATTTTAGTAAGCTCTCTTAAAACACAAATTTTTCTATCTCCCAAAAACTCACTGAGTTCTTCGACTGTCGCTTCAACTCTGTGAACCGATTCGTATATTATTGTAGTCATAGTCGCGTTTTTGATTTGTTCGTAAAACTTGTTTTTGTCAGCATTTTTCCTAGGTACGAATCCCAAGAACGCAAATTGTAAACTATCAAATCCGCTCCTCACTAAAGCAGTTATCGCAGCACTCGCACCTGGCAGCACTTCAATATCGATATCACGATCTATAGCTTTTTCCAGTAAAATTTGTCCCGGATCACTGATAGAAGGCATCCCCGCATCACTTACTACCGCACAATTTATATTTTCCAATAAAATTTTATCGATAATTTCCTCTGATCTACTTTGCTCGTTGTGTTTATGATAACTTACAAGAGGAGTTTTAATGTCATAATAATTCAGTAGTTTCGATGTGTTTCTGGTATCTTCACAATAAATCACATCCACATTTTTCAAAACATCTAACGACCTCAAAGTCATATCAGCCAAGTTCCCAATAGGCGTTGGCACGACGTAAATTTTAGACTTTTGTAATTCCATATATATTCATCACTTCTTCCGTGTAGTCTTCACCATTGTAAATAATTAGATTTTTCTCAAAAGTCAAGAAAGGTTTCTGATTTTTTACAAATTGTATCATAACTAGATTGGGCTTATCATCAATTCTTGATTGCACAAACCTAATTCTCTTTGCTTCCATATTATATTTTCTTGCAATACTTAATAAATCGACCAATCTCTCACATCTATTTATCATAAATAAAGACCTATTAGATTTGAGCTTCAACTTTGCAAATTCAAATAAATCTTCCAATTTCATCTCATTATCGTATCTCGATGTATGAAAATTAGTATTTTTGTTAGAAATACCATGACCATTTTTTTGATAAGGAGGGTTAACTATTATATTGTCGATTGAATCATTTTTGATGTAGACATTTTTAAAATCATCATTGATAATATCGACATTTTCCAAATTATTAATCGCGATTGTTTCAGCCAACATATCTGCAACATCTTTTTGAATTTCAATTCCGATGCATTTTGACAAATTATACATTGCATTACATCTCAACATTAATATTCCTGTCCCACAGCCAATATCAATTAGATTGGTGCCTTTTTTCATTTTTGCAAAATCTGTGAGTAAAATGGAATCAATCGTAAAAGAAAATTTCTCATCATCAGCAATTATTTTTAAATCTGTTTTTGGTATAAAATGTTCTCTTTTCATATTAAAAAAATAGACCACTCAAAAATGAGTAGTCTAATTCTCCCCTAAAATTAGCAGTCTTGATGTGGAGCATCTACTGGACATACGTCAGCACAAGAACCACAATCGATACATGCGTCTTGATCAATTGTATAAATGTCCCCTTCAGAAATACAATCTACTGGACATTCAGGTTTACATTGTCCGCAAGCGATACAATCGTCAGAAATTTTATAAGCCATATTGCTTTACCCCCTTGTAATTTTAGAGCGTATTATGTATTTATGCTCTACAATCATTATTACACACTATTGGAATAAATGCAAGTGTTTAATGACATTTATGATTACATCCACCGCATTTATTAAAATCAATTAATTCGTCGACATTCACTTGAACTAATTCTTCAGTTTGATCCTCTGTCATCACTTTTACTTTCACAGATTCCAAAAGAGTATTAGTTTCAGTCACAACTCCTTCTCCCATCTCAGTAGTAACTTTTTGACCAACATGTGGCATTTTCTTTAATTTGCACTCATAACCTTCTTGCTCATAATTCAAGCAACACATAAGTCTTCCACAAAGCCCACTGATTTTTGAAGGATTGAGAGATAATGATTGGTCTTTTGCCATTTTGATACTAACTGGATTGAAATTTCTCATATATCTGTTGCAGCAGCATCTTTGACCACAAGGACCAATTCCTCCTGCAATCTTCGCTTGATCCCTCACTCCAATTTGTCTCAATTCTATTCTGATTCTGAAAATTCTCGCTAATTCTTTTACTAATTCCCTGAAATCAACTCTTTCATCTGAAGTAAAATAAAAAATAACCTTATTGTTATCAAATGTATATTCACAGTCCACTAATTTCATATCCAAACCGAATTCTTTTACTTTTTCTTTGCAGACTTCGATAGATTCCTTAGCTTTCTTTTTATTTTCCATATAAATATAATCATCTGCACTATCAGCCAATCTTATGATTGGTTTAAGATCAGACGATAATTCTTTTTCATTAATTTCAAAATTTTCTTTTACAACAACTCCATACTCAATACCACGAGCAGTCTCTACAATTACGTGATCTCCTAGTTTATATTGAAGATTATTGGAGTCGAAGTAATACACTTTACCAGCTTGTCTAAAACTAACACCAGTTACATCAAGCATAGTTTTCCTCCATTATATACAATAAAAGCTCTTCCATAGAAAGCTCAAAATTCGCATTAACTTTAAAATATCCTCTTACAGACTCAATCTTGTCCAAAGTATCCACGATAATTCTCTCATTAGCCTTTGGATATTTCTTGTACAATTTCACAAAATCTTTATTCAAAGAAGACTCGTCCTTAGTCTTCACAAATTTCAAAAACGACGAATAAAACTCCATCAAAAAATCAAACAATACATCTGTGTCTTTTTGAAAATCTGACAAATATTCCTTAGAATCTAACATTGTAAGAAGATTTTGCCCCATAGATTTATCCAAAATGTCCAAAGCTGTGGTATAATCAAATTCTTCATTTTCTCTTTCACTTAGATAATTAATTACTTGACATCTTGAAATAATAGTTTTTAGAAGTTTATTCTTATTGTCTGTAAGTAGTATAAAATACACAAAAGGCTTTGGCTCTTCCAAATTTTTTAAAAGAGCGTTAGAAGCCTCTGTCCTCATCAAATCAGCCTGTTTTATCAACACGACCTTGTTATTAGATTCAAAAGGCTTTGTGGATACAAATTTTGAAATATCTCTGATTTTGTCTATGGTTATAGAATTTTTCTCAGGTTCTATAACCAACAGATCGGATAACTTATCTCTGTCAAACTTCAACTTCAAATTTGAATTACTAACAAGTAAATTGTATATCAAAGCCTCAGCATCATAATTTATTTCGCTTAAATTCTCACCATATAGTAAATATTGGTTAGAAATTTTATTATTCTTGACTTGATTTATCAAAGTTTTGTTTTTCGGTAACATTAAAACTTTTTAAAATCCTCTAAATCCATAACGAAAATATTAGCCTTTGATTCATTATCAGACTCAATATCATTTTCGTCACATACTTTTTTAATCAAATCTAAAATAGATTGTTCTTTTTCCACATCAGTACCTATCAACATTGTAGTATTTCCTTTTTTCAAAAAACCACCTGTTGATGATAATTTAGTAGAAGAAATTTTATTCTCCAACAATTCTTTTGAAAGAATATGACTCAAGTCATCTTCCATAATTACAACTATAAGTTTCATAAAATCACCTAAAATCTCAAATACTTATCTACTTCTAGTAAAAATACAGTAGCTCCACCTACCATAACCTCTACAGGATATGATATGTAGTTAGTTCCTGGCATACTAACAGAAAGCATTGAAGTTGTAGTTTCTCTTGATTTGCAATCATTTTCAATGATTTCCAAACATTTATCTACATTTTCATCTTCAGTACCTATTAACAAAGTGCTGTTTCCTGTCTTCAAAAATCCGCCAGTTGAAGCCAACTTTGTAATTCTAAAACCAGCTTCAGTAAGATCTGCATTTAAATTATATACATCTTGATCTTGAACAATTGCAACAACTAGTTTCATAAAACATTTCTCCTTTTTAAAACTTTTATACATTGACTAAATACGTCTTCTACAGATTGAGTTGCATCAATAATTTCTATATTCTTTTCAGAATTTAGAATCTCTTTATATCCATTATATACTCTTTCATGGAAATTATTACCCTCTTTTTCAAGTCTATCTGCCGTATCCAAAGAAGATTTTCTCTTCAAAGTAGTAATAGGATCAACATCGAAAAACAAAACGAAATCAGGAAACACTCCATTTATAGCAAATTCGTTTATCTTCCTAACATTTTCAATTCCTAAATCTCTTCCTACACCTTGGTATGCGAGAGAAGATATAAGAAATCTATCACACAAAACAATTTTATTTTCGTTTAATGCAGGTAGAATTGTTTCTTCAACATGTTGTGCCCTAGAAGCCGCATATAACAAAGCTTCCGTTCTATAACCCATTTCGGTGTTTTCAGTATCAAGTATCAAATTTCTGATCTTTTCAGCAATGGGACTTCCACCAGGTTCTCTAGTTTTAATTACATCGTAATTATTTTCTATTAAATAATCGTAAACTTTTTTAATTATGGTTGATTTCCCACTGCCATCTGGACCTTCGAAAGTAATAAACATATTTTATCCTATAAAAAAAGCGAGTTAACTCGCTTTGTTTTTTCTATTTATTATTCTGCGTCTTCTTCTTCAGTTTCGCCAACTGTTGGAACATCTGCAGATACTTCAGCATCATTATCTTCGATTACTTCTTCTTTTGGTTCAGATAATGAACATACTGCTTCTGTTTCATCTTCAAGAACTTTTATATCAGCATTTTTGAATACATCCAAGTCTTTTACTTCGAAAGTATCACCAATTTGCATATCTACAACTGATACAACAGCTTCGTTTGGTAAGTTCTTTGGTAAACATTCGATTTCGATTTCTTCCAAGAATTGCATCAATACAGATGGTTGAACTCTGATTTCATCTCTTCCTTCTAATACAACTGGAATAGTAAAGTTTGCAACTTCTCCCATTTTGATTGCTTTGAAATCAACGTGAACATATTGATTTTTAAATGGATGCTTTTGAACTTCTCTTATGATTACAGTGTGATCTTCACCATCAACTTTAACATCGATTAAGCTTGAAGTTCCTGCCATTAAGTGAACTTTTCTTAATTCTTTTTCATCAACACATACATTAATTGGTTCTAAGTCTTTTCCGTAAATAACTCCTGGAACCATTTCTTTTACTCTTAATTTTCTAACTGCATTAGAGCCAACTTTGTCTCTTTTTTGCATATCTAATTTATAGTTAGTCATTTATTTTCCTCCTAAGTAATCTAAAATCTCTATTAATTATACCAAATAAGTGATTTCTTCGCAACAAATTTAATATTTTAGTTGATAATTTCTTGTTAGATAACAAAATAATATAAAAATAAAACAATCAATCCCGGAACTCCAAAAATACCGACAATCAACATATCAATCAAATTATATGGAATATGCATATTAAAAAAACTTAAGAAAATATTTAAAATAAAAATTCCTACAAAACCAGAAAGGGCATGCATCCCCAATTTAAAAGAAATTTTAAAGAATAACGCCAAAATCGCAACGCTAATTAATACAATAATAATTGTAGCTGTGCTCATTAAAATCAACTCCTCTTGTTTATTTAAATAATTTTTTGGGTATATACCATTTGAATGAAAATGAAATTATAAGGAGGTCTATAACATGGACAAAAGACAAGAAACAACATTTGGAAACAACCCTGTGACATTATTAGGAACTAAAGTAAACGTAGGAGATAAAGCGCAAGATTTCACTTGCTTAAACGCAGAATTAAAACCAGTAAAATTATCTGATTACGATGGAAAGAAAAAATTAATTTCTGTAGTACCATCAATTGATACTGGCGTTTGCGAATTCCAAACAAAAGAATTCAACAAAAAAGCTAGTGAATTTGACAACACAATTATATTTACAATTAGCTGTGATTTGCCATTTGCACAATCAAGATTCTGTGCAGCTGAAGGAATCGACAACCTATTAGTCCTAAGCGATCACAAAGATTTAGATTTTGGTTTGAAGTATGGTTTCGTTATGGAAGAATTCCGTCTTCTTAACAGAGGTATTGTAATTTTAGATGAAAACAACGAAGTTAAATACGTTGAATACGTAAAAGAAAATACAAATCACCCTGATTACGATAAAGCTATAGAAGCCTTAAAATCACTTTAATAAATTATATCATACAAAAAATTGATAATACTTTCGAAAAGTATACAAAATATTAAAGATTAATAAACAAAAATCTCGTAACCGATTTTGTACTGCCCCCTTATTTCCGTGTCCGGATTTAAAGAGGCATTACATTTGTCGATTACGAGATTTTTTTATTTAAATTATATTTTGTATTTATTCATATTTCTACCGGCAATCATAACCGTTGATAAATTGTGAAGGAGTGCCGATGAAGTATTGGTCAATATTCCCAAAACTCCTAATATTATCAAAGTTGAATTGAATCCTACGATTTGTCTATAATCAGAATCAATTCTTTTTTTCATAGCTTTTGATAATTTTACAACATCAACAAGCCCTTCTAAGCTGTCTGATCCAATCGAAATATCCGAGATTTCCTTCGCAATATCTGCTCCTTGATGCATTGAAATTCCCACATCTGCGCTAGATAATGCAACAGAATCGTTAATACCATCGCCAATCATTACAACCTTATTTCCCTTTTCTTTTTCTTGCAAGATATAGTTTTGCTTATCTTCAGGTAAAACTTGTGATTGATAATAATCCAAATCCAATAGTGAAGCAACACTGTGAGCAGAATTTTCTGCATCGCCAGTTAACATCGTGATGTTTGTAAACGACAAATCTCTCAATGATTTTACAACATCACAAGCCTCATCTCTTAGAGGATCTTCAATACAAATTACAGCGATTAATCTACCGGCAAATGCCAAGTACAATAGCGAATAATCTTCTTTTAATTTATCTATAATTTGTTTTGTTTCATCATTAATTTTTATTCCCTCATCATCAAGAATAAAATGTTCAGATCCAATCAAGGCATCCTTGTCAACAATCTTAGTTCTGATTCCGTGAGCAACAATGTACTCTGGTTTAGAGTGCATTTCTTCGTGCTTCAAATTTTTATGCTTTGCGTGTTCAACCACAGCTTTAGCAATCGAATGTGGGAAATGTTCTTCCAGACAAGCCGCTATTCTTAAGCACTCATTTTCCGAAATTTTATCGAGAGCTATTACTTTTGCTACTCTTGGCTCAGATTTTGTCAACGTACCAGTTTTGTCAAACACGATTGTATTTGCTTCAGACAAGTTTTCCAAATATTTTCCGCCCTTTACAAGGATTTTTTCTTCAGATGCTTGACTAATCGCCTTCATTACGGCAATTGGAATAGTTAATTTTAATGCACATGAGAAATCCACCATTAAGAAGGACTTAGCTTTTTGAAGATTTCTTGTGAATAAATAAGTCAATGCTGTGCCTATAAATGAATACTTCACAAGACTATCAGCCGTGTTCTCAGCTTTCTTTTGAGCGAGTGACTTGTTCTTTTCACTTTCTGAAATCAAACTGATAATATGAGATAATCTTGAATCATCGTGTTTTTTCGCCGTTTCGATTAGAATAGAACCTTCTTCAATTGCAGTTCCAGCAAATACAACACTACCCGACGTTTTCTTGACAGGATTTGATTCTCCAGTGAATGAAGATTCGTTAACCATGGCAACACCTTTGATGACTTTTCCATCAACAGGAATACTATTACCCATTTCAACTTCGACAATATCTCCAATCTCAACATCTTTAATATTTTTAATGATTTTTCCGTCATTTTCAATGACAAATACATTATCTATATTCAATGCCAAAGAATGTGCCAAATTTTCTTGAGATTTTTTCATTGTATAATCTTCTATTTCTTCACCTAATCCCAACAAGAACATAATATTAGCAGCATCTGCAAACTGTCTTGTTGCAAGAGATACAGAAATAGCTGTTGCATCCAACAATTCAACATTTAGTTTTCTATTGAGTAAAGATTTAATACCATTTTTTATAAACGGATAAGCTCTAAAGAACAATGCAACTGTTCCTATTGGAGCAGGAAGCATATATTTGAAAAAGATTCTTCGATACATCGCATTTCTCAGAATATTAAACAAATCATTTTCTGATTGTGCTTGAAAATCTACATTATCTATTGATGTATTCTCAATTGTATCCATATCTAAATCAAGAATAAACTTCGCCAATTTCGAAACACAGTTTTCATCATAACTAACAGTAATAGAATTAGTAAGAAGTGAAATCTTACATGATCTCACTCCACTAACTTCTTCTATACAATATTTAAGTTTATTAAGATTTTCTTTTTTTAAATTATCTTCATAAACAAAACGGCATCTGCCCTTTATTCTGTGGGCTATTGACGCTCTCATTATTTATTTTCTTCCTCTTTTTTATCTTCAACTTTTTCTTCAGTTTTTTCTTCTTGTTCTTCAGCTACTTTTTCGATGTCCATTTCATCGTTTTTCTTAGCTTCTTCTTTTTCTTCTCTTTCTTTTACATCTTTTGCTTCTGCAATAACATCTTCTGCAGAAACTCTTATATTTTCAACAGTTTTATCGATAGATTCTTTAACTTTTAATCCTCCAACAACTGTACTAACAGCAGCTTTTTTAGCTAGCTTTGAATTCAAAACTTTTCCACCAATAGCTCCAGCTATTATTCCTGCACCTATGCTAATTATTTTTTTGTTTATCATAATATACCTCCATAATTTTATACCTTAAAATATTTGTAAGTTTTTACATAAAATTTACAATTTCTTTATATTCTATCTCACCTTTATTATACAATGTTTTTCGTAAAAATATAAGCCCCTTTTATTTTTTTAACTTTTTATTAAAAAAGAACTAATCTCATAATTTTTTCGCGCAAAAAAGTCTAACCCCATTTTAGATTAGACTTATTATAAGTTATTTGATTTTACTTAACCTCTTCAATTTTTCCTGTTTCTATGTTTATGTGGTATTCCTTTAAAAGAGTACCTCCAAATAATTTATCTGCATCATGCTCTTCTTTGTCAACGTAATCATGTATTGCAACATCTAACATATTCCCAATAACTGATATTCTAGTAGTGGTTTTATTGTAAAAATTTACTATAGCATGTATTTCATCGTCCTTTTTAAAGTTATCTTTATAATACTTTAAGGCATAATTTTGAATTTCAATATCTTCTGATATAGTAGCAATTCTCCATCTTCCAGTTTTATCATTTCGTACTTTTGTAACCGTAAAAGTTACATCTTTTTCTTGTTTAGAACTAGTTTTTTCATTATCTTTATCTGAATCCGAAGCCTTTATAGAGTGTTTTTCGTTATTTTTGCTACTATTCTCATTTCCTTGACTTCCTATAATTCCCATCAGGGCTATAATTACTATGATCCAAAACCACCATTTTTTATAAATAGGTTTTTTTACTCCATTCTTTGATGATTTTCTTTTCATGTTAAACCTCCATTATAAACAATAATTAATAAGTCTAACCCCTTTTTGAGATTAGACTTATCGCAAGCTATTAGATTTGTTATTTTAGCATATCCAAAATATATTCTTTTTCAACCATACCTACAGTAGATTTTATGATTTCTCCATCTTCAAATACCAAAATTGTAGGAATACTCATTACTTTGTATTTTCTAGAAATTTCTTGTGCTCCATCTACATTTAGTTTACAGATTTTGATGTTTTCGTCTTTGTTTTCTTCATCAATTTCTTCAATTATTGGGGCAAGTCCTTGGCATGGTCCACACCAATCTGCATAGAAATCTACCAAAATTTTGCCTTTTGCTTGAATTACTTCTTCATCAAAGTTTTCATTGTTTAAATAAATCATATTTCACCTCTAATTATTGTTATCATTGTTGTCGTTGTTGTCGTTATTTCTGTCATTTTGATTATTATTTTGTCCATTATCTTCAGAATTTTGATTGTTTCTCTTCCTATCGGAGTTCTCTGAGTTTTCGTTATCAGAATTATCTCTGTTATTATTTGAGTCTTCACTATCCGATTTTCTCTCAGAGTTTTCTTCAGAATTTGATGGTTCTTTTTCTTCGTTGTTTTGTTTGTCGCTATCTTCTTTCTTGTTGTCTGTATTTGTTACATTTTCATCAGCAACTTTAAGGTATTCTTCCAATGTCAAATTTTGATCATGTAGAATTTTAGCCAAATCAATTCCAACATATCTGAAATGCCATGGAGCAAAGCTTAACCCTGTGATGTCTTTCTTTCCTTCAGGATATCTCAATACGAAACCGTATTTATAAGCATTGTCCATCAACCACTTGTATTCTTTTGATTTTGAGAAATCTAATTTATATTTTAGAGTGTAATCTTCACCTATCAAATCATAAGCAAGCCCTGCTTGATGTTCAGAGCTACCAGCTTTTACAAATTTTACATCTTCTACATCTTCTAACTTAGATTGTTGTTCGAATGATCTATAATCGCTAACACTTCTTAGTATTACACCGTCTTTGTTTGCATCATTAACCATTAAAGTAAATGATTTTCGAGCGTCTTCATCAATACCTGGATCGTAATCTGATGGCAATGTGTAGTCACTGTTTACAATCAAAACTCCTTTTATTACTTTGAATTGATTTTTGTTTTCTATATCTGACAAATCAGATTTTAAAATATATCCTTTTTTGCCATTATACACTACGTATGAGAAATCTCCTTGATCTGAGTAATACTTTACATATGCATTGTTAGGGATTTGTTCAAGGACAGTGGATACTTTTTCGCTCTTTTCATACAAATTAGTCATTTTATTTGTCTTTGAGAACTTAACTAATGATTGAACAATCGGTTGTGGTTTTACTGGTGTTTGGTTAGTTATTGTTGTTTGTTGTTTTGGTTTTGCGTTATTTTTATTTGCAACTTTCTTAACCGCAAAAACTATTAAAAGTATCAAAACTATTGCCACGATTGCGGAAATAATTCTTCTTCTTCTCAACTTTTTCTGTCTAGCTATTCTTTTTTGTCTGGCTATTCTTTTTCTTTCCATTTCAACCATTTCTGGGGTCAAAACTATTGTTTTGCCCATGTCTTGTTCATGATTGTAACTATTTCTTTGTCGTCTCATTTCTCTACGATTTTTCTCGGCGTTTTTCTTTCTGCGTCTCATTTCGCTTTCTGAAACTCTGCCGCTTGAAAAACCATATTTTTTATTAATATCACTGTAACTTGATTTTCTTTTCTTGTCAGCCATATTCCACCTCTTTTATTGATGTTCTACATCCGGAGTATAATTGGGTACGATCTTTTGCAATTGTTCTACAATTACTAACTTAGAGTTTTGTTCTGTAGTTTTCTTCAAATCTACTAAGTCGTCAGATAATTTTTCTATATCGTGAACCACCGGTTCTTCTACAAATATCATATCATATTTTGTCTTACTTATATTATTAGCTTCAATCAAAGTTTCTTCGTAAAGTTTCTCTCCAGGTCTAAGTCCTGTAAATTCTATCTTGATATCTTTGTCCAATTCCAAACCTGACAACTTTATCAATTTTTTAGCCAAATCTACTATTTTTACAGGATCTCCCATATCTAACACAAATATTTCTCCACCTTCTGCCATTGCTCCAGCTTGCATAACAAGTTGACAAGCTTCAGGAATTGTCATGAAATATCTAATGATATCCTTGTGGGTAACAGTAACTGGTCCACCTTCTTGAATTTGCTTTTTGAATAGTGGAATTACTGAACCATTTGATCCAAGCACGTTTCCAAATCTAACTGCCACATACTCTGTTTTAGAAATTTGATTTTTAGATTGTACTAATAGCTCACAAATTCTCTTTGTGCAACCCATTACAGATGTCGGATTAACCGCCTTATCTGTAGAAATTAATACGAATTTCTTGACGTTATGAATATCGCAACAATCTATTATATTTTTCGTTCCAAATACATTGTTCAAAACAGCTGCTTGTGGTGAATGTTCCATCAAAGGAACGTGTTTGTGAGCTGCAGCGTGGAACACAACATCTGGTTTGTGAATTCCAAAAATCGCATTCATTCTATCGAAGTTTCTTATAGATTCTATAATAACATCAATTGGTGCATCAGGATCATTTCTCAAAATTTCATTTTGTATATCATAAGTAGTGTTTTCATAGATATCAATCATCACCAATTTTTTTGGTTTATATTTTAATATTTGTCTACAAAGCTCACTACCTATTGATCCACCTGCGCCAGTTACCATTACGACTTTATTATTCAAAAATTCATTAAGAATTTCTTTATCCAATACTACTTGGTCACGTCCAAGCAAGTCTTCGATTTGAACATCTCTTAAATCTTTCAAATCAACCTTGGAATCTATAAATTCATAATAGCCAGGCATTATTTTAACTTTTGCATTAAGTTTTTCGCATTCATTAAGAATTTGTTTCTTTCGTTCTGAATCTATAGTTGGTATCGCTAAAACAATTTCTTCAACGTTGTACTCATGTGCCTTTTTAACAATATCATTTGTGTCACCTACAACCGGAACCGACGAAATACTTTTGTTTATTTTTGTATTATCATCGTCGATTATACACACAGGTTTGGATTTCATTTCAGGGTGATTTAACATTTCACGTACAACCAAAACTCCCGCAGCACCTGCTCCTATTACCATTGAATTAACTTGACCTTCGATAGTTTGTTCGACCGCTGATTTTTTATCAGTTTGAGTTCTTGCAATCATACGAACTATTAAAATCAAAATAACTTCAAAAACAAGCGCAATCAAAAAGCTTGACCTTGGAAGCGTTGATTTTACTAAAATCAAAAACAATGATGAACCAACACTTGCAATAGCAGTGTATACACCAGCTTTTAGGTAGTCTTCAAATGTTGCATACCTCCACATTACCTTGTACATTTTGAAAATAAAAAGTATTAAAATTTGTATTATTGTAACTACAACTGCGTATTTAAGATAGTAACTCATGTATCTTGAAGGTACTTGTCCGTCAAATCTTAAAAGTAAACCTACAATATACGATATATTAATGATTATAGCATCTAAAATTGCCAATACTATATTTCTGTATTTATTCATTTTAACTCCTCTGACAAATATTACTTATCGTATTCATTATACCATAAATACAAGATAAAATTATTTGGAAAATGACTTTTACCGTTTAAATCTCAACTCTCCAATTAAAGTTATCTTCAATCTTTCCAAATTGTAAATTAGTTAATGTTTCATAAACGTGAAGGCTAGTTTTTCCGATTTGACCATCGTTAATAATCATTTCATATTCATCATACAATAGCTTTCCAACTGGACTGATAACAGCTGCAGTTCCGGTTCCAAATATTTCTAGAAGCTCTCCATTTTTGTAATAATCTACGATATCGTCAATGGAAATTCTTTCTTCTGAAACTTCCATACCTTCGTATCTTAGTAATTCGATAACAGATTTTCTAGTTATTCCTTCCAAAATACTTCCGTTAATCATTGGCGTTATAACTTTGTCTTTTAGCACAAAGAATATATTCATCGCACCAACTTCTTCGATGTATTTTCTTTCTACACCATCTAGCCATAAAACTTGTGAATAACCCCTATCGTGAGCAATATCTTGGCTTTTCATACTAGCAGCATAATTTCCACCAGTTTTTGCCATTCCCATTCCGCCTCTTACAGCTCTCACATAATCTTTTTCTACATAAATACTAACAGGGCTCAAACCATTTTTGTAATAAGATCCGCTTGGAGAAGCTATTATGATAAGTTTGTATTCATTACTAACTTTTACTCCTAATTGTGCATCAGTTGCAATGATAAAAGGTCTGATATACAATGAGCAACCTTCTTCTTCAGGTATCCAATCTCTTTCCAAATCGACAAATTTGTACAAATATTTCAAAACTTTTTCTTCATCGATTTGTGGAATACACAATCTATCATTGCTTTTATTTAATCTTTTTAAATTTTCTAATGGTCTAAACAAATATACTTTGCCGTCATTTTTATAAGCTTTCATCCCTTCAAAAACAGTTTGTCCATAATGAAAGACCATAGAAGAAGGATCAAGACAAATATTTTGATATGGAATTATCCTTTCATCGTGCCAACCATTTTCTTTGTCATAATCTATTACTAACATGTGATCTGTAAATATTTTTCCAAATCCCAATTCTTCACTATTAGAGTATTTTTGTTTTGGTGTTGTTGTTTTTTCGATTTTTAAACTCATTTATATCTCCTTATATGTAAAAAAAGCTACCATCAAGGTAGCTTAATTTTTTCTTATTCAGCACTGTATGGTAATAGTGCAACTTGTCTAGCTTTTTTGATAGCATCAGTTATTTGTCTTTGATGTTTTGCGTTTAATCCAGTTACTCTTCTTGGTAAAATCTTACCTCTTTCGCTGATATAGTTTTTAAGCATATTTACATCTTTATAATCAATAACTTTTGTTTTATCCTTTTGGAATGGATCTATCTTTTTTCTAGGTCTAAATCTTCTTTGCATATCTTTAAAACCTCCTACTATTAGAATGGAAGTTCGTCAATATCAGTCGGAACTGCATTGTCTCCCATTCCGAAATCGTCATTACTCTTATGAATATCGTTTGAATTTTGGAAATTATTGTTTTGGAAAGAATTATTGTTGAATGATTGGTTATTGTTGTAACCTTGATAGTTACCTGAATTTGGTTGTGAATTACTTGATTCAACAAAATCAAATTGATCGACAATTACATCAGTTGTATAAATTCTTTGTCCTTGTTGGTTTTCATAAGATCCCGTTTGAATGTGACCTGTAATCGCAATTCTATTTCCTTTGTGGAAATATTGTCCAATAACTTCTGCAGTCCTTCCAAAAGCAACGCAATTGATAAAATCCGCAGTTGGTTGATTGTTGTTTTCAGCTTCCATTCTTTTTTCTTTAGATAATCTTCTATCTACAGCAACACTAAATCTAGCGTTAGCTAATTGAGTATTCGCTGAATATCTCACTTCAGGGTCTCTTGTCAATCTACCCATCAAACTAACATTATTCAAAACATTTCCTCCTCTTACGATTATTGTTCGTCTACTCTAACAACCATGTATCTAATGATTTGGTCGAATAATCTACATCTTCTTTCGATTTCCTTAACAAATTGTGGATATAAATCAAAGTTTACAATATAATAGTATCCTTCTTTAATGTAGTTAATTTCATAAGCTAATTTTCTTTTTCCCCAATCGTGAACTTCTTCAAGTTTACCATTTTCGTCAATTACTTGTTGAATTCTTGAGAATACAGTATTTCTGTCTTCTTCTGATAATTCTGGCTTAAAGATTAGCACTAATTCATATTTATTCATATGACACCTCCTTGTGGTCTATTTGGCCCCTATCCGGAGCAAGGATTTACCTATATATATTACCATAATCTTCTAAGAATTACAACAAATTCCCAAAATATTTTTTAGCTTTTTGATTTGCCAGAATGGCTTTATCTATTATAATATAAATATGAAATTCATTTTATGGAGGCATCTTATGGAAAAGAAATTTATACCAGAAGTAAAATCTAATTTGAGACACAGAATGGTACATATTCCAGAAGCTATGTACAAAGCATCTGGCATAACAGTTTTAGGAAAAAGAATAAAAACTCTTGTCTTCACAACAGACATTGCAATAATTAATAATACAAATGGTCACGCAATAATGGCAGTTTATCCTTTCACGCCAACATTATCAATCACAAATGCTATTATAATGTCTTCAAGTCTTCCAGTTTTTGCCGGAGTAGGTGGTGGAATTACATCTGGAATTAGAAGTGTAAATATGGCATTACAAGCAGAAATGTTAGGAGCTTACGGAGTAATCGTAAATGCCCCAATGAAAAACGAGACTATTGTTCAGATGAAAAAAGTTTTAGACATACCTATCGTCGCTACAATCGTATCTGCATACGATGATATCGAAGGTAAAATAAATTCTGGTGCAGATATTTTAAATGTATCTGGTGGAAAGAAAACTGCATTTTTAGTTGAAGAAATCAGAAAAAAAGTTGGATATGAATTTCCAATAATTGCAACAGGCGGTGACAATGAGCAAAATGTTATCGATACGATCAATGCTGGAGCAAATGCTTTAAGTTATACTCCACCAACATCAGCAGAAATTTTCCACGAAGTAATGGCAAATTACAGACAAGACATGAGAGAAAAGCAAGATGACTAATAAATCAAATACAAAAGAACTTATAAAAATCGCTTTATTTAGCGCTCTAATAATAATTGGATCATATATAATTATCCCTCTATTTCCTGTTCCTATATCACTACAAAGTTTGTTCGCAATATCATCTGGATATTATTTAAGTAAAAAATACGCAAATATGTCAGTTTTATTATATATTATACTTGGTCTTATAGGTCTTCCTGTTTTTGCTGGAGGAAAAGGTGGAATGCAGGCAATATTCTCACCAAGCTTTGGTTATATACTTGGCTTTTTAGCACAAACTTTTTATGTTAAATACAAAAAACGAAACTTATCTAAGATAAATCTTTTTATTATGTTCATGGTGTCATCAATTATAATTTATGCTTTTGGTGTCGCATACATGGGAATATTTTTCAAATTATCCAACAAACAATTTGATTTGTGGAAATTATTGTTTACTGGTATGATAGTTTTCTTACCTGGAGATATGCTAAAAGCATTGGTTTTTAGTTTCGTAACAAAAAGAATAGAAAAATACATTTAAAAAAGTCACACAAATTTGATATTAAAATCAAATTTGTATGACTTTTTTTATTCTGTAATTTCTTTTAATTTTCCAAATATTTTGTAGTCCACATTTTTAAGCTCATTGATGTTTTTTGCTCCGAGCATTACCATAAGCATTTTTAATTTATAAATCAAGCTATCCAAAAATTCCTTAGCAAATTCATAACCACCATGCATTAAATAAGATAACACTTCGCCGCTCATCGCTGTCATATCTGCACCAAGGACTAATGCTTTTACAATATCAATTGATGTTTTTATTCCACCACTTGCAATCAAAAACAAATCGTCAGGTTTATCTTGCATGTCCAATAAAATCTTCGCCGTAGGAATTCCCCAACAGTAAAATTCAGAAAATTCCATATCGAATCTTCTATTATCTTCTATTTCAGAAAAATTTGTTCCACCAAAACCAGCAATATCAATGTATCTAACACCCAAATTGTATAAATCATAGATTGTTTTTTTGTTCATTCCGTAACCTACTTCTTTTACGATTATAGGCACATCTACATTTTCTACTATATTTTTAATGTTATTTTTTATTCCGGAAAATTCTCGGTCTCCTTCTTCCATAATCAACTCTTGAATTGGATTTAAGTGAAGGCCAAACATATCAGAGTCTATCATCTCAATTGCTTTTTGAACTGATTCCAAGCTTTCTCTTGCAGAAAGATTTCCTATTACGATGTTTTCGTTCTTAATCAAATTTTCACGTACAAGTTCAAAACTTTCAATCGCTTCTGGTTCAACAAGACCTATTTTTTGACTACCAACTGCCATTGGAATATTGAATGTTTTACACAATCTAGCCAAATCTTCATTGATGTCACAACAGGAATCTCCGCCCCCAGTCATGGCGTTTATCATAAAAGGATAGTCGATTTTTTTGCCATTAAATTCTATCGACAAATCGACATCATGCAAATCTAATTCTGGTAGTGATGTATGCTCCAAATACACACAATCAAATAAATTGTTGCCCTTGTATTCTGATTTTAAATAGTTTTCAATGTGTTCTTGTTTTCTTTCCACAAAAATACCTCCAAAAAAACAAAACCGCTAATTATTTTGTGATTCTTCCTCATTTTCATTTTTTTCGTTGTTTTCACGATTAGTGGTTTGATCATCCAGTTTGTATTCAGCAAATAACCTGTCTACAATTTCTGGTAATTGTTCTTCATCAGCCATATACCAACTAATTCCGTCATTCTTATATTCTCCTGGTAGTATATAGCTATGTATTTTACTAGATGAAAAGTTAGGAAGTTTTGTAAGATAAGCCGTCATATCTCCCAATGGAATATTCGTCTTTACATCTCTTTTGAATATTTCAACCATCTTTGGCATTTTTGTAATATTTGCAGGACTCAATAATTGATCTATCAATGTTTTTATAAAATAATGTTGATTTTCAATTCTAGCGTCATCAGATCCGCCGAATGGATGACGTGCTCTTACATACTGTAATGCTTCAGGGCCATCTAATTTGGATTTTCCTTTTGGAATATGCATATTTATTGTAGGAAGATTAATTTCCACTGGTGAATCAACTTCAACTCCACCCATAGCATCTACGATGTGTTCTACACTATCAAAATCAACTTCAACGTAATAATCCAAATCTATTCCCAATAAATCTCTCAACGCCTTTAAAGATCCCTTCGCTCCTTCATAAGCGTGTGCTGCATTTACTTTGTGAATATTTCCATTCAATCTAATTTGAGTATCTCTTGGCACAGACAGTATGTCCACATTACCAGAATTAAAGTTAACTTTGCAAACCATTATAGTATCAGATCTTTGATGATCTGTTGTGCTTACTTCTTTGTCAATTCCTAATAGGACAAACAAAAATTCATCCGGTATATTTTGTTCAATTACGTTATTTTTTCCTAATTCATCGCCTTTAATATCAGAGCCAGTTGTTTTTAAGCTTCCCAAAAATTTACCAGCACCGAAATAAACTCCCAAAAATAGTGCTAGCGAAATAAAAAAGACAATAACAGCTCTTTTCTTCATTCTATCCTCCAATTACTTTTTTAATGAACAAAGCACTCGGATTCACCGGTGCTTTGTCTTAACACTTATTTAATTATATCAAAAACAATAAAAATTTACATTAAATTTGATTTTTTGTAAGTTTTAATTATTAATTTTCTCCTTTGCTTGTGAAAGCATAAGTTTAATTCTGTTAATTTGGTTTACTTCACTTGCACCAGGATCGTAGTCAATTGGAATTATGTTTGCTTGTGGATACAATTGTCTAATTCTCTTAATTACTCCTTTTCCTGTGATATGGTTAGGAAGGCAACCAAATGGTTGGATACATACAATGTTGTTGGCGTTGATGTGAATTAATTCTATCATTTCTGCAGTTAACAACCATCCTTCACCATATTGATTTCCTAGCGATACAATTTCTTGTGCGTAATCTTCCAGTTCTTGTATCTTAAGTGGATGAGTAAACTTCGATTTGATTAATTGGTTTCTGATGTATTTTCTGTAATGTTCAATCAAATTTACTCCCATATTGCACATGAATCCTGTGAACTTTGATTTGGATAAGAAGTTTCCCTTATGGTATTCGTTTCTCAAGCAATAAAGTACAAAATCTGTCAAATCAGGCATTACTACTTCGCAGCCTTCTTTTTCCAATAAATCTTGCAAATTATTATTAGCTTGAGGAAGATATTTTACTAGAATTTCTCCCACAATACCAACTTTTGGTTTTTGTATATCCAATAATTCTATTTTTGAAAAATCTTCAATAATTTCATCGACAGTTTGTCTAAATAGTTTTGAACTTGATTTCAAAACTCTCTTTTGACATTCTTCAATCCATTTTTGTTTTAAAGTATCAGTTTCTTTTTCCTTTTCGTAGGCTCTTGTGAAGTTTGATAATCTCATTATCAAGTCCCCATATAATACTGCAACAATCATTTTTTGTAATACTAATGGAGAAAGGTTAAAGCCTTCGTTCGTTTCGATATTTTGCCAAGAAATAGCAATTACAGGAATATTTTCATATCCTGCTTCTTTTAATGCTTTTCTTATGAAACCAACATAGTTACTTGCTCTGCATGCTCCACCAGTTTGACTCATTAACAAAGCTAGTTTGTCAGTGTCATATCTACCAGAATTTATAGCTTCCATCATTTGTCCAACAACAGTTATAGATGGATAACAAGCGTCGTTGTTTACATATTTTAATCCCTCGTCGATTACTTTTGAATTAACATCTTTCAAAAATTCCACTTTATAGCCATTATCTTTGAATAAAGATTCCATTATTTCAAAGTGATCCGGCGCCATTTGTGGTGCTAGGATTGTGTATTCTTCTTTCATTTTCTTAGTGAATTCAACTTTTTCAACGTGATATGATTTTTTCACATTTGGAACGAAGTTTTTCTTTTCAAGCGCTTGTATCAATGATCTTATTCTGATTTTAACGGCACCTAAGTTACTAATTTCATCGATTTTTAATACAGTATAGATTTTTCCTTTAGCAGACAATATTTCATTAACTTGATCTGTAGTTACAGCATCAATTCCACAACCGAATGAATTAAGTTGAACCATTTCCAAATCTTCACTGTTTCCAACAATTTCTGCTGCTCTGTAAAGTCTAGAGTGATATACCCATTGATCCAATACTCTCAAATCGCTATCTACATCGTCATCATAATCAATTATAGAATCTTCTGATAAAACTCCAAGACCTAATGAAGTAATCAGTTCAGGAATTCCATGATTTATTTCTGAATCAACGTGATAAGGTCTACCAGCTAACACAATTGCTTTTTTGCCCATTTCACGAATTTTGGACAAAGCTTTCTTTCCTTCAACCTTTACATCTTTTCTGTATTTTTCAAGTTCATCCCATGCTCTATCAACGCTGTTTGAAATGTCCTTATCAGAAAGTCCTAGCTCTTTTAATTCGTCAATAAGTCTTGTTTTTAATTTATTTTTATCTTGGAATGATATGAATGGGTTGAAATACTTCGTGTTTTTCAATCCATCGACATTATTTTTAATAACTTCCGGATATCCAGTAACTACTGGGCAGTTAATGTGATTATTCGCCTTATCGTATTCTTGTTTTTCAAAAAATACCGAAGGATAGAATATCATATCGACATTTTTTTCTAACAAATCTTCAATGTGACCGTGAACTAATTTCGCAGGATAGCAACATGTCTCACTTGTAATAGAAGAAATTCCTTTTTCGTAAATTTCTCTTGATGATTTAGAAGACAATACAACTCTGTATCCTAAATTCGTGAAGAATGTATGCCAGAAAGGATAATTTTCGTACATATTCAACACTCTAGGAATTCCTACAGTTGCTCTTGCTTTATCTTTTGGAATGCTCTTATATCCAAATAATCTCTTGTTTTTGTAATCGTACATATTTGGAAGCTTGTCCTTTTTATCCAGACTAATTCCAGCTCCTCTTTCACATCTATTTCCAGTAACAAACTTTTTGCCATTTGCAAATTTGTTGATAGTTAATTTGCAATGGTTAGAACAATATTTACATTCTGCTTGTTCTTGAGTATATTCAAATTTTTCAAGTTCATCCTCAGATAAAATCGTAGAATATCCTGTTGATTTTTCTTTTGCAATCAAAGCCATTCCCATAGCTCCCATAAGTCCAGAAATATTTGGTCTTGTAGGAACTTTGCCTGTGATTTTTTCGAAGGCTCTTAGTATCGCATCCCCGTAGAATGTACCACCTTGAACTACGATATGTTCACCTAATTTTGATGGATCTCTAAGTTTGATAACTTTTTGAATTGCGTTTTTGATTACTGAATAACACAAACCTGCTGCAATGTCGCTGACACTGGCGCCTTCTTTTTGTGCTTGTTTCACTTTCGAATTCATAAAAACTGTACATCTTGAACCTAAATCCACAGGATTATTTGATTCAAGTGCTTTTTGTTGAAATTCTTGTATGGATAAATTCAAACTGTGAGCAAAGGTTTCAATAAATGATCCGCAACCAGAAGAACACGCTTCGTTCAATTGAATAGAATCAATTATTCCATCATTTACATGCATAGCTTTCATGTCTTGACCGCCAATATCCAAAACAAAATCAACATCTGGATCAAAGTATCTAGCAGCAGTCAAATGCGCTATTGTCTCTACTTCACCAAAATCGACCGACAAAGCTTGTTTTATAAAATCTTCACCATAACCTGTTATACCACTACTTGCAATTTTTTGGTTATCATTTAGTTTAGAATAAATTACAGATAATTGTTCCTTAACTAAATCAAGAGGATTTCCTTGGTTATTCGCATAAAAATCGTAAACAATGTTGCAATCTTCATCAATTACTACAATTTTACTAGTAGTTGAGCCCGCATCAATCCCCAAATACAAGTTTCCTTGTACTTCGTCAAGATTTTTGAATTTTACGTTAGATTTCTTGTGATTTTCATAAAATTCTTCTTTTTCTTTCTCATTTTTAAATAGTGGCTCAAGTATTAACTCATCGCTAATTTCTTGCTTTTTATCGTAAGATCTGTTCAACAAATCCTCATACTTCACAACTTCTCCATCCATTGATGCAATAGCTGCTCCCAATGCCACAAATACTTGAGCATTTTCAGGACTGTAGAATGTGTTGACACCATCATCTAGTGTCGTGATGAATCTATTTCTTAATTCTGATAAGAAATAAAGTGGTCCACCCAAAAATACGATATTTCCTTCAATAGGTCTACCACAAGCAAGATTTGATATTGTTTGATTGACAACAGACTGAAATACACTTACTGCCATGTCTTCTTTTGTTGCGCCTTGGTTGATCAAAGCTTGAATGTCAGTTTTTGCATATACTCCGCATCTACTTGCAATCGAAAATATTTTCTTGTAATCTTTGGCTAATTCGTTAAGACCAGATGCATCTGTCTTTAACAAAGCTGCCATTTGGTCTATGAATGCTCCAGTTCCACCTGCGCAGATGGAGTTCATTCTTTGTTCTACGTTTCCTTTTAGATAAGTTATCTTACTGTCTTCTCCCCCAAGCTCAATACACACATCGGCATTAGGGATATATTTTTTAATAGCTGTAGTTCCAGCCACAACTTCTTGTATAAATTCGATATTTAGATTATCTTCAACATACATTCCGCCACTTCCAGTGACCATAATTGTACAATCGCTGTTTTTGAACTCTGGATGTGAATCGTATGCTTGTTTAAGAACATTTTTGGTAGTTTCTTCTATGTCAGAACGATGTCTAGTATATTCTTGAAATAAAATTTCGTAGTTTTCATTTATAATGACAAGCTTGACAGTAGTTGAACCTACATCTAATCCCATGTGGATTTTCATTTTTGTTATTCCCTCCATATTCCTATACTAAGTTAGTATATTTCAAACGCACAAAAACTTCAATAAATTTTTTTATGTATTGTATGTTTTAATTTTACTATTTATCTCAGAAATTACTTTCAATTTATCACAAGACCATTTAGGCAGATAAAGTTTTGGCTTGTAAGCATCTCCAGTCATTCTATGCACAACTGTATCCTCATTTAAAATTTTGAAACTATCTACAACCCAATCAGTGTATTCATCCATCGTTAGAATTTTAAATTTATTTCGTAGATAATAATCGTACAACCTTGAATCTGTTTGTATATATAATGAATGAATTTTGATTCCCCAAATATCATGCATTTGCGTTTGATACACACTTTCCAAAAAATCATCCTCAGTTTCATATGGAAGGCCTGCTATTACATGCGAGATTACTTTAATGTCATTATCCATAAGTTTTTTTGCCATATCAAAATAAACATCATTGCTATAAGCACGATTGATTAATTCTATCGTAGACTTTTTAGTGGATTGAAGGCCCATTTCAACCCACACATCCACCTGTTTGTTTATATCAATCAAAAGCTTTATCTTCTCATCATCTAAGCAGTCTCCTCTGGTGGCTATATCAAGTACCAGCACATTTTCGTTATCAATAGCATCTGAGTAAATTTTCCTAAGTTCATTTACAGGCTTGTAAGTATTGGTGAACGATTGAAAATACGCAATGAATTTGTCTGCTTTTTTCTTTTCAGATAATCTTTTAATTTGCAATTCGACTTGGTCCTTAATTGAATATTCATTAAAAGTAAATTCACCAGATCCACTTTCAGAACAAAAAATACAACCTTTAGAATTTTTTCTATTAGGACAACTGAATCCACCATCTAACGGTAATTTGTAAACTTTCGTGCCGTATGTTTTTTTCAAATAATCACTTAATCTATTTATTTCTATTTTTTTCACGAATCCTCCTGAAAAAACTCTGCATCAAATCGACACACTCTTTTTCCATAATACTTTTTACTTCTATTTTATGATTGAGTCCTTCGTAATCATTTAATGAAATCAAAGACCCACAAGCTCCTCTTTTTTTATCAAAAGCTCCGAACACAACTTTTGGTATTCTTGAATACACCAAAGCACCTGTGCACATCACACAAGGCTCCAATGTCACATACATTGTACAATCATCAAGCCTAAAATTTCCAATAACCTTAGTTGCTTGATTAATAGCTTTTAATTCTGCATGCATTGTCGCATTGTTGTCTGTTTCCACACTGTTATAAGCTTGAGCAATTATTTCACCATTTTTTACAATAACACATCCAACTGGAACTTCGTACATATCAAATGCAATCTTCGCTTGTTCGATAGCTTTCATCATGAATTTTTCATCATCATTATTCATCATTTATAAAACACCTTTCCTATCCGATTATATCAAAAAGTTTGTGTTATTTAAATTTGAATACGGAAATTGTTTGTGATATTCTTTATATATAATGTAGTATTTAAGGAGGACTTATGTCAGAATCAAAATTTGAAGAGTTTCCATACGGAGAACTTGGAATCATAGCAATGAAAAACATTGAAGGTTTGGCAAAAGAAGTTGACGAACTTTTAATGAAAAAAAACGGTGCAACAGAAAGTTATTTATTAAAGATAACAGAATCCAGATTTAGTAATGGTGAAGGTAAAGTTACAATCGATGAATCAGTTAGAGGTCGTGATATTTTAATCATATCAGACGTTGGAAATTATGGATTGAAGTACAATATGTTCGGTGAACAAACTATAATTGGTCCAGATGAACACTTCCAAGATATCAAAAGAGTTATCTCCGCAATTAATGGAAAGGCTTCACGTATCAATGTAATGATGCCTCTTTTATATGCATCTCGTCAACACAGACGTAAATCAAGAGAATCACTTGACTGTGCAATGGCACTTCAAGAATTAGAAGACATGGGTGTAGATGGAATTTATACATTTGATGTACACGATCCAAACGTACAAAACGCAATCCCATTGATGACATTTGAAAATATCTATCCTACAGCAGAAATAGTTACTCACTTCTTAGAAAAAGAAAATATTACTACTGATGAATTAGACAAGAAAAACATGATTATTATTTCACCTGATACCGGTGCAATGGATAGAGCAATTTATTATTCTAATATTTTAAAACAAGACATAGGATTATTCTACAAAAGACGTGATTACACTAAAGTAGTCGACGGCAAGAACCCTATTATTGAACACAAATACATCGGACGTGAAGTAGAAGGCAAAGACATATTAATCGTAGATGATATGATTGCTTCTGGTGGATCTGTTATCGATATTGCAAAACAATTGAAAAAACAAAACGCAAACAGAATATTCTGCGCAGTAAGTTTCGCTTTATTTACTGAAGGTCCTGACAAATTCGATCAAATGAATAAAGAAGGATACATTGACGGAGTTTATTCTACAAACTTAACATACGTACCAGAATCAATCAAAAACAAAGAATGGTTCCACGCTGTAGATATGAGCGAATTGATGAGTGAATTTATTCACCACATCAACAGAGAAGAATCTATCTCAATTTTATTAGATAAAACCAGAGGTATTAATATTTTATAAGGAGAAAAAATGAAATCATCTCATGGAGCAAATCTTTTTGAAATTCAAAAAGAATACGGATTTAATATAGATGAAATCAAGGATTTCAGTTCAAACGTCAATCCTTTGGGACCAAGTCCTAAAGCCATGACTAAGCTTGAAAAAAATCTTAATAAAGTCGGAGTATATCCTGACCCAAATTACGATCAATTATTATCATCTATTGAAAAATACACCAACGTATCACGAGACAAAATCTTGCTTACATCTGGTAGCACTAATTTGATTTCATCATTTATATCTCTAATCAATCCAAAAAACGCAATAATATTCAACCCTAGTTATTCTGAGTACGAAAGAGAACTCAACAAAATCAACTCCAATATAATTTCTTACGATTTGGATAAATCAAATGATTTTGCGATAGATTGTGAGAAATTATCGAGAATGATAAAAGAAAATGACGTAAGTCTTGTAATATTAACCAATCCTAACAATCCAACAGGATACGCTATTGAAAACAGAAAACTTGAAGAACTCATCAAATCAAGCAATTGCTATTTTATGATAGATGAAACTTATGTTGAGTTTTCAGATGTAGACAAATATTCAGCAGTAAATTTAACTGAAAAATGCGACAACCTACTTGTTATACGCTCTACATCGAAGTTTTTCGCAGCTGCAGGAATAAGATTGGGTTACGGAATAACTGGAAATAAAAAACTTTACGATGAAATAAATAAACACACCAATTTGTGGAACATAAATATCTTTGCCGATATTCTTGGTGGCGAGATGTTCACGGATACTGATTACCACAAAAACGTGTTCGAATTTATTAATAGTGAAAAAGAAAAAATGATATCTACTTTAGAAAAAATAGATTGCTTGAAAGTTTATCCTTCAAAATCAAATTTCGTACTATGCGAAATATTGAACAAAAAATTAACTGCACATGAATTAAGAGAAAAACTAATTCCTCATGCTCTTATCATAAGAGACTGTGCATCGTTTAATAATTTGAATGAATACTTTTTTAGATTTTGTATTTTGGATGAGCAATCAAACAACAAATTGCTAAAATTGATTGAAGATATTTTAAAATAATCGCAATTTAAAAGATCCCAGATTTTAAAAATCTGAGATCTTTTTTTGTTTATTTAAATTACTTTTTTATCTTTTTTGTGTTCGTCTGATAATAAAGTTGCCATGTTAACAAATCTTTGAATTGTATCCTCATGATCTGGATGCAAATCAACTTTTTCAACATGAATTGCACACACTTTATACTCACCAGTTCCTGTAATTGGATCGTAGTGATTTGATGTCACTTCGTTTACTGGAGATTCTCTGTAGTGGAATGTCATGAATATCATATTAGGTAATACTCTATCAGTTACTACAACACGAGTTACGATACTTCCTCTTCTGGATGTAACTCTAATAGTATCCAAATCTTTTACTCCCAATCTTTCTGCATCCACTGGATTGATTTCTGCAAGTTCGTAAGGACTTACTCCATCCAAATCTTTTGAGTATCTCGTAGTTATATTGTAATGATACAACATTCTTCCTGTACTTAAAATCATTGGATAATCTTCATCTGGCAATTCTTCTGATGGTCTGTATTCTATTTCCATCATTTGACCTTGACCTCTTGCAAATATTCCTTTGTGCAAGTATTTTGTACCAGGGTGAGATGTTGTAGGACATGGCCATTGTAATCCAACTTTGTCAATTCTTTCGTAAGTCATACCTCTGTAACTTGGCATAGTTACTCTCATTTCTTCAAATACATCTTCACTTGTTTCATAATCAAAGAATACATTTGGATTGATGATTTTACTTACATCGCATAAAATTGACCAGTCATTTCTAGCTTGTCCCGGAGGAGCAACAGCTTTTCTAACTCTTTGAACTCTTCTTTCAGTATTTGTAAAAGTTCCATCTTTTTCTGCGTAGCAAGTTGCAGGGAATACAACATCTGCAAGCTTTGCTGTGTTAGACATAAATATATCTTGAACTACTAACAAATCTAAATTGTTCAAAGCTCTCTTAACGTGATTTGCATCTGGATCTGATAAAACAGGATCTTCTCCCATTATATACATTGCTTTAACATTTCCCTTAACTGCTTGATTAAACATTTCAGGGATTTGGTATCCAAGATTTGGACTCAATGGAGTCTTCCATACGCTTTCGAAAAATTCACGAGCTTTTGGATCAGTAACTTTTGCATAAGCAGGATAAGTGTTAGGTAATGCTCCTAAATCACATGCTCCTTGTACGTTGTTTTGTCCTCTGATAGGGTTTATACCGCCAGATTCAATTCCAACGTGTCCAGTTAGCATTCCTAGATTTGCCAAGCTCATTACGTTTTCTGTTCCATGAGTGTGTTCTGTGATACCAAGCGTGTAAAATATACCAGCTTTTTCAGTCTTTGCGTACAACAAAGCTGCTTGTCTGATTAATTCCTTGTCCACACCTGTAACTTTTTCAGCTTCATCCAAATCGTATTTCATTACTGTTTTCTTCAAGCCTTCAAAGTTTTCAACACGAGATTCAATATAATCTTTGGCTTCTAATCCTTCTTCTATGATAACTTTCATCATTGCATTCAATAAGAACACATCCGTACCTGGATTTAATCTCAACCAAATATCCGCTTCTTCCGCCAAGCCAGTTTTTCTTGGATCTACAACTATAAGTTTAGTTCCTTTTTTAACTGCTTGTTTCATCTTATTACCAATAATAGGATGTGCTTCAGTAGCATTAGAACCTATAACAAACAATAATTCTGCACCCAGAATTTCTTCGATAGAGTTTGTCATAGCTCCACTTCCTAATGTAGCTGCAAGACCTGCAACTGTTGGAGCGTGTCAGGTTCTGGCGCAGTGATCGACGTTATTTGTTCCAATCGCTGCTCTCATCATTTTTTGGAATACAAAGTTATCTTCATTTGTACATCTAGCAGAACTTAGACCAGCAATAGAATCTGGGCCAAATTCCATCTTAATATCTCTTAGTTTATTTCCAACATAACCTATAGCTTCATCCCAACTACATTCAACTAGTTCTCCATTTTTTCTAATCAATGGAGTAGTCAATCTTTCGTCTGAGTGAATCATATCTGTATGGAAACGACCTTTGATACAAAGAGCATTTTGGTTTACATAACCATCACAGGGTTCAACACCTTGAACTTTTCCATTTTTTACAATTAAATTGAATTGACATCCAGTTCCACAGAATGGACAAGTTGTCTTAACTTTTTCAACTTCCCAAGGTCTTGTATCTTTTAATTGTTTATTGATTAATGCACCTGTTGGACACACGCTTATGCATTGTCCACACATACGACAGTTTTCCTTAGATAAAGGAAGATCAAAAGCTGTAGAAATATAAGAATCAAATCCTCTATTTTTAAAATCTACTGTATGTGTACATTGGACTTCTTCACAAACTCTGACGCATTTTCCACACAAAATACATTTGTTTTGGTCCCTAAAAATCAATGGATTTGTGTCATCAACTTCGTGATTTTGAACTTCTATGTCATAATTACCGTATTTGCCTAATACTTCTGGATTTTTAACACCATATCTGTAGCACAAATCTTGTAATCTACAACTACCAACTTTTGAACAAGTTAGGCAATCTTTAGGGTGATTCATCATCAAAAGTTTAAGTATATTTTGTCTAGTTTTTACTAAACGATCAGTTTCTGTCTTAACAACCATTCCGTCTTTGACCATGGTAGAACATGACGTTTGAAGTTTTCTGGATCCTTCTATCTCAACTAAGCACATTCTACAACCGCCAAATTCGCTCAGGTATTTATCGTGGCACAATGTCGGAATATCAATCCCTATTTTATGCGCCGCTTCTAATACAGTGGTATTTTCTTCAACTTGAACATCAATACCATCAATATTTATATTTAACATATTACACCTACCAAACTTCGTTAAATCCTACATTCAAAAATATTTCTTCTAGTTCAGTTTTATGCAATTTTTCCATTTTAGATAATCCAGCAAAAATATCTTGTTCAGCTTTATCTAAGCAAGAATTTGCAATATCAGCGTACAATTGCATAGCTTCTTCTTCTCTTTTGATAGCTAATTTGATAGCATCTCTGAAGTCCATTTCCGTAGTCATTCTTGGTCTATCAATATCTTGTGATAAATTATAATCTTCACTATCATCAATTTTGATAGTTTCAGCTTTAGTTTCTAAGAATTTTTGTAAGTAATCTTTGTGTTTCAATTCTTCCTTGCTAAGCCTTTCAAAAAGACTTTTAGTTTGAGGATCTTTAGCTTTTTCAGCTGCATCTTTGTAAAATGTATATGAATCATCTTCTCTATTTACAGCATCATCAATAATTGATATTAATTGTTCTCTATTCATTATTTCACCTATTCATTCTATTTATTTATATATTAATTATCTATTTTTTCGATTTTGTCTAGAATCTTATCCAAACCTAATACATTATTCCAGCTAGCTTCGACAAATTCTCCACCTATCTTTTTGTAAGGTTGTTTTGGGTTATCCACATTCAATAATTCTGTAGTCAATCTACCCTTTAAGCAAAGTGGTCTCCCATTTTCTGGACTTAATGCTCTTAATGCAAGATTCTTTCCATTTTTTCTCAAGACTTCAAATTCACAACCGTATTCGCAAACTTTGCATTGAACTTTCTTAGTTTCTAACTCCCATTTTCTTCCTAAATTCATAGCTCTCTTATCCATCAATGCACCTACTGGACAAGCTACTACGCATCTATTACAAGATATACAATAAGAAGATTCAAATGTATCGTTAATATCTAAGTTAATTCTTGTTTCGTATCCTCTATTTGAGAAATTAAGAATTTTTCTATCATCCATGACATTACAAGTTCTTACGCACTTTCCACATAGTATACACTTGCTATCATCTCTAATGATGTATGGAGAAGAATCATCTACTAATTTTTCTCTTCTTGCTCCGTCATGTTCTCTGAATTTTACTCCGTATTCATAAGAATATTTTTGTAATTGACATTCTCCAGATTTTTGACATGTCAAGCAATCATTTGGATGAGAATCCAACAACATTTGAAGAATTCTTTGTCTGTGTTTTATTAATCTATCTGTTTTAGTATGAACAACCATGTTGTCTTTTGCCAAAGTAGAACAAGCAGTCATTAATTTTTTGCTTCCTTCAACTTCAACTAAACAAAGTCTACACGCACTCACTACATCCAAGTTTTTGTCATAGCATAAGTTTGGAATATCTATTCCATTTTCCCTTGCTAGTTCAATAATGAATTTAGGCTTATCAGTTTTAATTACTTTTCCGTCAATAGTTACAGTAATCATACTATCTATCTCCTAACTACAGCATGAACAGGACATACAGTTTCGCAGTTACCACACTTAATACATTGAGATTTGTCGATAACGTGTTGTTTCTTAACTTCTCCTTCAATACAACTTACAGGACAATTCTTTGCACATTTTGTACAACCTATACATTTGTCTGTAATTTCATATGATAAAAGTGCCTTACATGCATGAGCAGGACATTTCTTATCGTAAATGTGAGCTTCATATTCATTTCTGAAGTATTTTAATGTTGAGATAACTGGATTTGGAGCCGTTTGTCCAAGACCACAAAGTGAAGCTGATGTGATAGTATCACACAATTCTTCTAATGCTTCGATATCTCCATCTTCACCTTTTCCGGAAGTGATTTTTTCTAGAATTTCAAGCATTCTCTTAGTACCTTCACGACATGGAACACACTTACCGCAAGATTCATCTACAGTAAATTCAAGGAAGAATCTAGCAATATCAACCATACAGTCGTCTTCATCCATTACAATCATTCCACCTGATCCCATGATTGAACCGATTTTTCCTAATGATTCGAAATCAACTGGAGTATCCAGGAATTCTTCTGGAATACATCCACCAGATGGTCCACCTGTTTGAACAGCTTTGAACTTCTTGCCATCTTTAATTCCGCCGCCGATATCAAATATTATTTCTCTCAAAGTAGATCCCATTGGAACTTCTACCAAACCAGTGTTTACAACTTTACCACCTAAAGCGAATACTTTAGTTCCTGGTGAACCTTCTGTACCAAAACTTGTAAACCAATCTGCACCTTTATACATAATTGCTGGAACATTAGCAAATGTTTCAACGTTATTGATAATAGTTGGTTTATCCCACAATCCTCTTTCAGCAGTTCTGAATATTTTAGTACGAGGCATTCCACGTCTTCCTTCGATAGATTCCATCAAGGCAGTACCTTCACCACATACAAAAGCTCCTGAACCCAATCTCAATTCGATATCAAATGAAAAATCAGATCCAAAAATGTTGTTTCCTAAAAGATTCATTTCTTTTGCTTGTTGTATCGCAATTCTCAATCTTTTAACAGCAATTGGATATTCTGCTCTTACATAGATAAAACCTTGATTAGCGCCAATCGCTCTACCGCAAATAGCCATACCTTCTAATACTGAATGAGGATCTCCTTCAAGAATCGCTCTGTCCATGAAAGCACCAGGGTCTCCTTCGTCTGCGTTGCAGATTACATATTTTTGATTATTTTCTACTTTATAAGCTGATTCCCATTTTCTACCTGTAGGGAAACCTGCTCCTCCACGACCTCTCAATCCTGATTTCTTCATTTCTTCAATTATTTCTTTTTGGTCTAAATCAAAAATGGCTTTATGTAAAGCTTGATAACCATCTGCACCAATATATTCATTTAAAGATTCTAATTGAATTTTTTCTACATTTCTTAAAGCTATCTTAAATTGTTTATCGTAGAAATCAACTGAATTGTATTTCAAAATCTTATCGTCTTGTTTTGCATTTTCGTAAACTACATCTTCATCAACTTCGTCATTTACAATAGATTTATCGACAATGCTCTTAACATCTGATAATTTAACTCTTGTGTAGAAAATTCCTTCAGGATATACAACAACGTTAGGACCAGTTTCGCAAAGTCCAATACATCCTACTGGAACAACCACTACGTTTTCGATTTTTTCTTCTTCTATATATTTGTTAAACTCATCAATCAAAGATTTAGCGCCTGTAGCTTCACAACCAGCTCCACCACACACAACTATTTGTTTTTCTTTTGGATTAGTATGTTCAACATAAATTTTATCCTTTACGAGTTCACGCATTTTGATATTTTTTGCATACTCTTCTCTTATCTCATTAAGTTTTTCAATATTCATAACAAATCCCCTAATAACTAATTATATTTACTAACAATTGATTCTAATTCATTAACAGCTACCTTACCGTACACATCGCCATTAATAACAATAACTGGAGCTAATGCGCACAAACCAACACATCTACATGGTGTGATAGAAAATTTTTGATCTTCAGTAGTGCTACCTGCTGGAATCTTCAAAATCTCTTGTAGTTTTTCAGAAACTCTTTGAGCTCCTTTTACATAACAAGCAGTTCCTTCGCAAACTTGAATATCGTATTTTCCTTTTGGAATCAAAGAAAATTGTGCATAAAAAGTTATAACACCGTAAATTTCTGACAAAGGAATGTCTAATATTTTAGAAATCATTGTAATAATTTCCTTAGGCAAATAACCAAATTCATCTTGTGCACGTTGTAAAACGGGCATCAAAGGACCTTTAATATCCTTTTTGCTTCTTACAAATTCTCGAAATTCTTCGACTTGAGAAGCATGTTCTTTTAAGTCAAATGTAAAACTCATTAAAATCCTCCTATAAAATTGTTTTCCTTCCGTTATTAAAATTATTTTTTCTTTTATATTCTTAATTATACCACTTATATTGCCTAAAGTAAATTAGTATTATATTTAAAAACCACATTAATATTCATTATCATTTTAAATATTATCATATTTCCGCACTTTTATTGCATATGTATTCTTTGTAATGCATTGTTCGGATAATCAACTTTGTTATATTGATAAAGTAATTGATAAGTTTGAATTGTTATTACTTCATTTAATTAAATTAATATGTTTGTACAAAAATTTATGAAAATAATTTCCTTATGTTTTATACAAAATAGAAAAATATGATATAATATGAATTAGTAAATTAATTGGAGGTTATATGGATTTTATTATAGGTACATCAGGCCATATTGATCATGGAAAAACTACATTAATAAAAGCTTTAACCGGAAATAGCACTGATAGACTACCGGAAGAAAAAAAGAGAGGAATTTCTATCGATTTAGGTTTTAGCTATTTTGATCTTCCAAGTGGTCAACGAGCTGGAATAATTGACGTACCAGGTCACGAAAAATTCGTAAAAAATATGATGACCGGTACTTTTGGAATGGATATGATCCTTTTATGCATTGACAGTAAAGAAGGCGTTATGCCACAAACTGTTGAACATTTGGATATACTTAGATTTTTAAATAAAACCGAAGGCATTGTCGTTTTAACCAAAAGAGACTTGGCAACTGATGAAGAAACTGAAAAAACAATCGAACAAGTTAAAGAATTAGTAAAAGGAACTTTCCTTGAAAATTGTCCTATTTGCGAAGTAGATTCTATTTCGAAAAGAGGAATAGATAATTTGATTCAAATGATAGATTCTGAATCCAAGAATTTAAAGCAAAAACATGCAGAAAGAGATTACAGAATGAATATTGACAGAAAGTTCAACGTAAAAGGAATTGGAACAGTTGTTACAGGAACTTTATTAGACGGAGATATTCATAAGGGAGAATCTTTCATTTATCCAATAGAAAAAGATATCAACATTAAAAATATTCAAGTCCATAACAAAAATGTGAATGTAGCTCACCCATCACAGAGGGTTGCTTTGAATATAAATCTTAATTTAGATGAAATAGATAGAGGTTATGTAATAGCTAAGAAAAACTCATTGAAAGCATTTAATATGATAGATGTTAGGCTTACGCTACTTGAAAGTGCCTCACCTCTTAACCACTGGGACAGAGTTAGATTATTCCACGGAACAAAAGAAATTTTCGGAAGAGTTGTCCCTCTTGATAAGCAAGTAATACAACCAGGAACTCAAGCTTTGGTTCAAATAAGACTTGAAGAAAAAATTTATGCAAAAACGTCCGACCCATTTATTTTGAGACAATTTTCACCACAAGTTACAATTGGTGGCGGCATTATAATAGATGGTTCTGTTAGAAAACATAAATTATTCGATGAAGAAATCATTGAAAATCTAAAAATCAAAGAAGAAGGTAAAATCAAAGACATCATCTTAAATTATCTGCGAGACGAGATTTTTCCTACTAAAATTGATGATTTGGTATTCTATTCTTCTGAATCAAAAGACAAAGTTTTAAAAGAATTAGACGAACTAAAACAAGAAGATAAAGTTGTAATTAGAAATGATAAAGTATTAGAAAAAGAAGCTTACTTAAAATTATTAGGTAAATTAAAAATGTTTGTGATATCATTCCACAAGACAAATCCTTTATTACCTGGTATTAACAAAGAAGAACTTCTTAAAAAATTACAACTTGATGACGATAGACCATTCTTCAATTACATGCTTAAAGACTTAAACGACCAAGAGGTTTTGATGGAAGAAAGTGGTATAATATCTTCTAAATCTCACAAAGTTCAATTAAGTGATGAAGATGAAAAAATCAGAAAGAAAATGCTTCAAGATATTTGTCAAAACCAGTTCGACAAATTATTGAAGATAGACAATGTTGTTCACAACCAAAAGGACAAGACTATTTTGGGAATTTTATTGCAAAAAGACGTCGTAATTTTAAGAGATAACTTTTTGATTTCTAAAAAATGTTACGACAAATTCATCAAAACTGTCGATGATCATTTCAATAACAACAAAACTTTGAATGTAAAAGAACTCAAAGATATGCTCAATATGTCAAGAAAAAGTGCAATCACTCTTCTAGAAACATTGGACATTAAAGGCTACACTAAAAGAATTGAAAATGACAGGGTTAAAGTAAAAGATTTTAAATAATAGAGCTGGGCTTTGCTTGTGCATTGCCCTAATCTATTATATTTATTACAGTTTTGTGAATTGATTGTAAAATAATTTGTAAATTAACTTTGTTTTTGGTATAATATTAAGGTATTTGGGAATTGATGGGTGCTGGTGTGCCCTGCGGTCTTCAAAACCGTCTCAGGTAGTTAGGAGCTGCCCGGGTAGGTTCGATTCCTACCATTTCCCGCCATACATACTCTAGATAGCTAAAATTAGCTATCTATTTTTTTTGGAGTACTAAAAAAGTACTAAAAAAATCAGTGAATGTTAAAATATTTCAACATTCACTGATTTTTATTTTATAAATATTTCTTCAAAGCTTCAGCTTTGTCACATTTTTCCCATGATAAATCCAAATCATTACGTCCAAAATGTCCGTAGCTTGCAACATCTCTGTAAATAGGTCTTTGTAAATCCAATTTGTCGATTATTGCTTTTGGTCTTGCATCAAAGTTTTCATTTATTGCTTCAATAATTTTTTCTTCTTCGATTTTATTCGTTCCAAATGTATTGATGAACATACTGATTGGTTTTGCAACTCCGATTGCATAAGAGAAACCTACTTCACATTTGTCGCAAAGTCCAGCTGCTACGACATTTTTTGCAATATATCTTGCAAAATATGCTGCTGACCTATCAGTTTTTGTAGGGTCTTTTCCACTGAATGCTCCACCTCCGTGATTACAGAATCCACCGTAAGTGTCTACTATTATTTTTCTTCCTGTAAGTCCAGCATCTCCCATTGGTCCCCCAATTACGAATTTTCCTGTTGGGTTGATGAAGAATTTTGTGTTTTCATCAATCATAGATTCATCTACGATTTTCAAGATAACTTCTCTTTTGATGTCTTCTTTTAATTGTTCGTAATCAACATCTGGATCGTGTTGTGTTGAAACTACTATAGCTTCAATTCTTTTTGGAGCGTCATTTTCGTATTCAACAGTTACTTGTGTTTTGCCATCTGGTCTCAAATAATTCAAGATTTTTTCTTTTCTTACAGTAGCAAGTCTTCTAGCTAATTTGTGTGATAATTCCAATGGCAATGGCAATCCTGATTCTGTTTCATTAGTTGCATAACCAAATACCATTCCTTGGTCTCCTGCACCGTATCTATCGTATTCGTCTGATTTGTTGCCCTTGTATTCTTCAGATTCATCAACGCCTTGTGCGATATCTGTAGATTGTTCTTCTAATGAAGTGATGATTGCGCAAGTTCTTGCATCAATACCATAATCTGCATTATCATAGCCAATTTCAGCCAAAGTTTTTCTAACTATTGATCTGATGTCTACATAACTTGTTGTAGTGATTTCTCCCATTACCATAACAAGTCCTGTTGTTGAACAAGTTTCACAAGCAACCCTTGCATCTTTGTCTTCTTTAATTATTGCATCTAATATTGCATCTGAAATTTGGTCACAAACTTTGTCTGGGTGACCTTCTGTTACTGATTCAGATGTTAAAAATATGTTTTTCATAATACCTCCATAAAAAAATCCTCACCTGAAAAGGTAAGGATGTGTAAACTTATCTTTCAGGATTTCCTGTGGGATTTAGCACCTAATTTAATAGGTTGCCGAGTTTCATAGGGCCCATTCCCTCCACTACTCTTAATAAGATAATTATCTAATTGTTACAATATAACACTAACACTATTTGCATATTCTGTCAAGTGTTTTAATCGATATTTTCCATTGCGCTTTTTCGATACATTTTTATTGCTTTTATTAACAACAAAACTATCACTACAAGCATCAATCCAAATGATATTCCTATTTCCAATAACTTCACATCATTCAATAAAAATCTAACTGGCATCAAGGTTGCAGATGAAAAAGGCACAAACGATAATATTTTAATCAAAATATCGCTGTCTTTTCCTAATGAATTGATTATTACAAAGAATAATCCAACGAGTACCAAAAATATTGGAACTATTAGGAAATTAACTTCTTCCGCTCTTTTTACAGCAAGGCCAAGAATTTGGAACAATATCAAATACAAAACAAATCCAAACACTACAAACAAAAGTATAGTCAACAAGAATTTTAGACTCAAAGTATTTGTGAAAAACGTCCATATGCCTTCTGGATAATAGTTTTTATTGACAAATATTCCGATTATTCCCGCAATAATAAATATAAAGTATTGGATTATTCCCAAAACTGCTGAACTTAAAAGTTTACCAAATACAAACACACTTGGCTTTGCAGATGATAAGAGCACTTCAATTGTCTTGTCCTTCTTTTCTCTTGAAATATTGTTACTCATAACGCTTCCATAAAATAGTATCATCAAATCGAAAAGAATAACAAAAACAATGGAAAACACAAATGAATGCGACCTGTCTTTATTCAAAACTTTTTCTGTAAAATTAATCTCCGCTTTTGAATTTTTCTCAATTATTCCAGGATCTACTCCATTATTAATTAAACTTTTGTCGTAATTATACTTTTCCAAAGTCCTTGTGAACCTTTCGGAATGATCGTCCATAAATTCTTTGTTTTTGATATAAGAATTGAACTTTGTTGGAGTTTCTACTACAAATCCTATATTGTATTCACCATTTTCTACAGATTTTTTTACATCAGCCTCAGATGTAAGCACATCTTTGCTATCCAAACCCATTATAGTCTTCAAATATTCAACATCAATATCCTTATTAGATGAATAAATGCATGTGTTTTTAAATGTGAGTGCATTAATATCAACGGTTGCGTTTTTGTTTGCCCCTGCATTGGCGTTATTAAAAATAGATGGCATAAATCTTGGCAAAAAAGACAAAGCAAATACCAATACCGTAATCACCAGTGTCGCAATCAAGTAAGAATTGTGTCTGATTATGGAGTTGAATTCAAAATTAAATACTCTACTGAATTTTTTCATTATTCCGTAACACCAACCTTTGACACGAACACATCTTGAAGACTTGGTTCATATTGGCTAAAACAATTGATGTCAATCTGATTGAGCATCATGAATTCCAATATATCTTCTTTTGTTACATTTTCAGTAAGTCTAACCAAAAGTTTGAACTCTCTGACAACCGCATCTGGATAAATCAATTTTTCTGCTTCTAACAGTTCTTTTAATTCCCAAATTCCCATGTTGTTTGCATTAAGTAGCATTTTCTTCTCAGCCATAGAAGTTTTGATTTCATTCAAATCCCCATTCAAAATAACTCTACCTTCTTCAATAACGCATATATCTCTGCAAAATTCTTCTACATAACTCATCAAATGGCTGGAGAATATAACTATTTTTTGATTCTGTATAAATTCTCCAACAGCCAATTTTAGTTCGTGGGCATTGATTGGATCAAGTCCAGAAAACGGCTCATCAAGAACCAAAATATCTGGATCATTTAAAAGAGCAGAAATGATTTGAACTTTTTGCCTTAAACCTTTGGATAAAGTGGACAATTTTCTGTTCTTGTATTTTGCCAAATCAAACCTATCCAACCAATATCTTACATTTTGAAGAGCACTTCTTCTATCTGTACCTTTGAGTCTGGCAAAATAATACAATTGTGTAAACACTTTTTCGTTGGAATACAACCCTCTTTCTTCTGGAAGATATCCGATATTAACTTCATTATAATTAATGGGAGAGCCGTTAATCAAAACTTGTCCACTATCAGCACTCAAAACATCCGTAATGATTCTCATAGTTGTAGTTTTTCCGGCTCCATTTCTACCCAAAAACCCAAAAGCACGTCCGCTTTCAACTTTAAATGAAATATCGGTTAAAACTTTGTTATCTCCAAAAGATTTGTTCACATGTTTTAACTCAAGATTCATACTATTTACCAATTATTTCGATGTTAAATCCATCTGGATCCTTCATGAAATAAAATTTTGCAACACCTTCAAGTCCACCTAATTCATCAACTTCATAACCTAAAGATTTGTGATATTCGTGTGATTTTTTCAAATCTTCAACTTCAAAAGCCATGTGACCGTAGAAATCTCCATGAGTATAATCTGTTTTTCCGTAATTATAAGTCAATTCAATTTCGTAGTCGTGATCGCTTGTCATATACACAAGTGTGAACTCATCTTCAGGGAAATCTTTTTTGCTAGTAACTTCCATACCTAAAGCTTTTTCATAAAACTCGATTGATTTCTCTAAGTTAGTTACTCTGATACATGTGTGTAATGATTTATATTTCATGAATTTCTCCCCTATTTATTGACAATTTTTTCAAATTCTAATACTTTTTCTTTAAAAACTTCAAAAGCAGTTCTCAAAACTTCTTTATCTTGGATGTTTGCTCCAGCGTTTTTAAGTTGTACTAGAGGATAGTTTTTGTTACCATCTTTTAAGAAATTCTTGTAGTTTTCCAAATCTTGCTCATTTCCCGATAAAATCTTTTGTGACAAGATTGATGATGAACTAAGACCTGTAGCATACTTATACACATAGAAGTTAGTGTAGAAATGAGGGATTCTTGACCATTCGTACTTAATCAAATCATCTGATACAACACTATCTCCGAAGTATTTTTTGTTTAAGTTAAGGTAGATTTCGTTGAAATCTTCTCCAGTTAATGCCTTTTCTTCTTCAACTAATTTGTGAGTTTCTCGTTCAAATTCTGCAAACATAGTTTGTCTGAAAATTGTTGATTTGAATGAGTTGATGTGATGATCTAACAAGTATAGTTTTTCATCGTCATTCTTAGCGTTTTTAATCATATAATCCAACAACAACATTTCGTTACAAGTACTTGCAACTTCTGCAACAAATATAGTATAGCCTGCATATTTGAACTCATTGTTAGCTCTTGAATAATATGAATGAATTGAATGACCCAATTCGTGAATCAAAGTGAACACAGAATCCACATCATTTGTGTAGTTTAATAAAATGTATGGATAAGAATCGTATGATCCCCAACTGTAAGCGCCTGGTTTCTTACCATCTTTTGGATAAACATCAATCCAGTTTTCATCAAAAGCTTTCTTCATAATAGATTGATATTCTTCTCCCATTGGTTTTACAGCTTCAATCACCATTTTCTTAGCTTCTTCAAATGGGATTTCACGGTCAAAACCTTTTGTAGATGGAACATAAACATCGTACATGTGGTGCTCATCTAATCCTAACAATTTTGTTCTTGCCTTGTAGTATTTGTACATGTATGGCAAATATTCGTGCACAATGTCGATCAAATTATCGTACACAACTTCTTCAACATCGTCGTTGAACAATTCCATTTGTCTTGCACTGTCGTATTTTTTGATTTTAGATAGTATAACCAAGTTTTTGATATTTGCATACAAAGTAGAGCCAAAAGTATTGTTGTACTTCGCTAATTCATCGTAATATTTTTCAAAAACTTCTTTTCTTTGTTCACGTGGAAGCTTAGATAATAGTGGAACAAAATTTGCATTTGTAAGCTTTTCATCGATTGATTCTACATATGGAAATTCCATATCTGTGTTTTGCAAACTGTAGAAATCATTGTGTGGGCTTGACATAGCTTCACTCATAAGAGAAATAATGTTTTCTTCTTCTGCAGATAAAGTATGTTCCTTAAATCTCAAAATCTTCTTGAAGAATATTTCATAACTTGGATTTTCTTTTATAAGTTTGTCTTGTTCATCTTCTTTTAATGATAAAACAAATGGTTCAACAAAAGAAAATCTAGATTGTAGCTTGTTGTACAATGATGATAATTCCAATTCCAATTTTACACTATCTGAAACCTTGCTGTTTTCATCCTTTTTCATTGAAGCGTAAGTGTACAAATTATCCATTACTCTGTCAGTTTCGAAAAGTAAATCCAATATTTCTACGAAATTATCCTTTTCATTTTTCTTCAATTCATCAATTTTATTAATATTTTCGTTAACTAATTTAATATCTTTTTCGATTGCGTTCTTGTCCTTATACATCTTGGACAAATCCCAATTACACATAAAATCACCTCTATTTATATAATACCTCAAACACACATCAATCACAAACAAAAAAGGAATTCGTTTTAGAATTCCCTAAAATTATTTTTCAGTTATTTTCAAAATATTTTCTTTATTAAAAGCTAAAAAGAATAAGCCGATTAAAGAAAGTGGCCATCCTAAAATCCACAATCCCCAAGATAAAAGAGGTTTGTCTTCATATATTTCCAACTCATACGATTTAATAGCCCCGAATGTCAATAAAGATAACACTACATAAACAGACAAAATCACATAAACAACTTTATTCAAGCTGAAATTTGTCAAATATATTATCAATAACCAGCTGATAAATAATTCTAATGCAATATACAATATTCTTAAAATATTTTCAGAAATTTTCTTTGGTTTTCTAATATCTTGCCACCAAATACATTGTGCTAAAAATTTTATCAAGTTCTCATCTCTCCTTTAAATTGATTTGTTATATCTATACTATAACAAAAAAACGGTCAGGCAAATCAACTGCCCAACCGAAATTTATTTTTTCTTCTTTTTTACCATCTTCAATCTGAAGAATTCTTCTCTTTCTTTTTCAGCTAAGATATCTTCAGTATCTTTGATGGATTGTTCGTATTTTGGAATTTGTATTTTATCCAATGCATTGGCACGTTTTTGAGTTTTTTTAATCTCTTTACCCAATTTATACACTGCATTTTCCATTTCAGCCAATTCGTATATAGTTTCTCTGATTTTGTTGAATGCAAGAACCGCCCTATCGAATGAGGCATTAGTTCTGAAGAAACCATATTGTGCTTCGGCTTTTGATTTTGGATATACAATATTCGGAACTTCAACTCCCATTACTGATTTGTAAATTATATCGAATTCTTTTTCGTGACTAATCGAATGGGAAATTTCTTCAAGTCTATCAGTTCCAACTGTTATGGATGCTTCTGTCAAAATCTCGTAAGCCTCATCGAACTCTTTTTCGATGGAATCTTGAAGAGTTTGTGCTTTTTTCATTAGTCCCATCATTTCTTTGATGAGGACAGTTCTTTTTTTATCCAAAAGATTGTAACCTTTTTTGGAAAAATCCAATGTCTTTTTAGCTTTTATTAAATTCCCCTTTGTAGGAGTCATCTTATAAACTGCCATATAATCACCTGTTCATATGTTGTTTTATCATTTCTGGTGATAATCTGTCCAATTCGTTTTCTGGTAATATCTTCAATAAATCCCACGCAAGATCTAGTGTTTCTTCTATTTCTCTGTTTTCATAATAATCTTGTTTTACAAATTTGTTTTCAAATTCGTCTCCAAATTTCAAATATTTTTGATCAGCTTCACTCAAATCATCTGCTCCGATAATTTGTGCCAAATCTCTGACTTCTTGAACGTGAGAATAACTTGAAAATAATTGGCTACTTACATCCGGATGATCTTCTCTTGTGTATCCTTCACCAATACCATCTTTCATAAGTCTCGATAATGATGGAAGAACATTGATTGGTGGATATATGTCTTTTTGCATCAAACTTCTTTCCAAAACAATTTGTCCTTCAGTAATATATCCTGTTAAGTCCGGAATAGGATGAGTGATATCGTCATTAGGCATCGTCAAAATCGGAATCAAAGTTACAGAGCCTTCTGCATCTTTAATCATACCTGCTCTTTCGTACAATGACGCTAAATCAGAATACAAATATCCTGGATAGCCCTTTCTGGAAGGAACTTCTTCTCTTTTTGATGAAACTTCACGAAGAGCTTCTGCATAACTTGTCAAATCAGTAATGATAACCAATACGTGATAATTTTTTTCGAAAGCCAAGTATTCTGCTGCAGTTAGTGCCGCCCTTGGAGTAATAATTCTTTCCATTATTGAATCGTCAGCGTAATTTACAAACATACACACATTATTCAATACACCGGATTGTCTGAAAGTATCTTCGAAAAATCTTGCTTCGTCGTGTTTTACACCAATCGCTCCAAATACAATAGCGAAGTTATCTTCGTTTGCGCCTTTGATTTTGGCTTGACGAACGATTTGTGCAGCCAATCTATTGTGACTCATTCCAGATCCAGAAAATACTGGAAGTTTTTGTCCTCTAATCAAAGTCATCAAACAATCTATCGAACTAATTCCTGTTTGGATAAAATCCCTAGGATAAACTCTGGAAACCGGGTTGATGGCACGTCCATTTACGTTGTAGCGTTTTGCTGCGTAAATATCTCCTCCATCATCTATTGGTTGACCAATTCCGTTGAATTTTCTTCCCAAAATATCTTCTGACAAAGCTATTTCAAATGGCCTTTGTGAAAATCTAACTTTAGTATTTTGTGTACTCATTCCTGTACTGTCACCAAAAACTTGTATAGTAACAGTATCATCGTTAATATTTACAACTTTACCGACCATTGATTTATCTGATGCAGATGATTTTACTTCGACAACTTCACCAAAAGATGCTTCATTTACATTTTCAACTTCTATAATTGAACTTTCAACTTTTTTTAATTTAATGTATTCTTTTATCATAAAATCACCTACTTTTCGTATTTGCTAATCAAATCGCTGTAAAACTCTTTGATTTCGTCATTCAAATCTTTTATTCCACTTAAATCTTCGTTGGAAATTGTGTTCTTCATGGCGATAACTTTTGAATACAAATCTGCATTTTTTACTTGAGAAATAGGAATTTGTTCTTTGATTGCCTTGTGTCCTTCTTCGTATAGTAATTTTATAGTTTTAAGCATTTCAACTTGTTTCTTAAGAGGAACATAAGTATCCACCTTGCTAAAAGCATTTTGTTGCAAAAATCCTAGCTTCATTACATTTGAAATATCCAAAATCAATCTTTGATCGTCTGGAAGAACATCTTCACCAACAAGCATTACTATTTCTTTTAATTTGTCTTCTTCGTATAACAATTTAAGCATTTGATTTCTCAAATCTACAACATCTTCGCCAAGTTTAGATTCGTAATAATCTCTTAATTTTTCTACATAAGAAGAATAACTGCTCATCCAGTTAATAGCTGGATAGTGTCTTGAATATGCCAAGTCCTTATCCAAACCCAAGAATACATTTACGAATCTCTTAGTGTTTTCTGTAACTGGTTCACTGAAATCTCCACCAGCTGGTGAAACAGCTCCGATAATTGTAACTGATCCTTCGTTGTCGTTCAAAGTTTTCACAATTCCCGCTCTTTCGTAGAACTGTGCAATTCTAGATGGAAGATATGCAGGATATCCTTCTTCTGCAGGCATTTCTTCAAGTCTTCCAGAAATTTCACGAAGAGCTTCTGCCCAACGAGAAGTAGAGTCCGCCATTATAGCGACATCATATCCCATATCTCTGAAATATTCTGCCATTGTAATTCCAGTGTAGATACTTGCTTCTCTGGCTGCTACTGGCATGTTGGAAGTATTGGCTATCAATACAGTTCGTTCCATAAGTGGTTTCCCGTTATTAGGGTCGATAAGTTTTGGAAAATCTTCCAATACTTCTGTCATTTCGTTACCACGTTCACCACAACCAATGTAAATAATAATATCTGCATCGGCGTATTTTGCCAATTGGTGTTGTGTCATTGTCTTTCCTGTACCAAATCCACCAGGAATTGCTACAGTACCACCTTTTGCAAGTGGGAAGAACACATCCAAAATTCTTTGACCAGTTTCCAATAAGCGATCGACATCTAGTCTTTCTTTGGAAGGTCTTGGAATTCTGATTGGCCAGTCTTGGTACAATTTTATATCTGTTAAGTTTCCAAAATCATCTTCCACTTGCATAATAGTAGTCTCAATATTGTATTTGCCATTTTCAAGAACATTTTTTACAGTACCATTAACTCCAACTGGAATCATAATTTTGTGAACGATAGCTTCTGTTTCTGGAACTTCTGCTATTATTTGTCCTTGAGTAACTGTATCACCATTTTTAACTTTTATAGTGACATCCCATAATTTTTCTTCGTCGATGGAAATAAGTCCGATACCTTCTGGGATAAAAGTTGAAAATTTATCTCTTATTTCTTTTAATGGTCTTTCTATTCCATCAAACATATTTTTCAATAAACCAGGTCCTAATTTTAATGAAAGTGGTTTATTAGTGTGATAAATTTCATCGTCCTTTTTCAATCCTTCAGTTTCTTCGTAAACTTGGATAACTGCGATATCATCTTCAAGGCTGATAACTTCTCCGATTAATTTCTTTTCACCGATTAACACCATTTCTTTCGCTGTGAAATCGGTCATATTTCTTCCTTTTATTACAGGACCATTAATAGAAAAAATCTTACCATTATTCATTGATATCACCGCCTGTCATTAGATTATGAATATCTTCACCCATTTCATGTTTGCAATCTTGCATTTTTGACAAATAAGTGTAATCAAAATTCACCGTTTCTTCTACATCTTGAATCATAAATCCACCCAAGTAATTGTTCGCAATGGATTTGATTTCTTCGACTTTTTCTGAACTGAAATTCTTAGTTACATAATCATAATCGTTTTGTAAAACCAACAACACTACCTTGTAATCCAAATCAGTCAAGTTTTCTTCAATGTTCTTGATTAATCTTTCTTTATACTCATCAGTCTTCACAAAATCCAATATTTTTTTAGTAACATTATCAAACAATTTTTGCAATACATTTTCTTTTAAAACCAAAAGCTCTCTTCTGCTTTCTTGTTCAGCAGTTCTCAATTTTTCGATAGATTTTTGTTCAGCTTTTCTGGTTCTTTTTTTCAAATTTAAATTGTATTCATCAATTAATTTTTGTTCGTATTCTTTTAGCTCATTTTGATTAGAGTTTTTTACTTCAAGAAGTTTCTTTTCATAATCTTTTTTCTTATTTGCATAGATTATTTTGTTAAAAATATCTAATTTCTTTTCTAATAAAATCATTTCTACCTCTAATCTACCTTAATTCCTATAGACCCCTTAATGTATTTCATTAAGAAATCTTTGTCTTCAAGTCCTTTTCTTCCGGGTATTGTTACAACTAACGGCTTCTTACCCTTGTCTTTGTGTTTTGTCACTTCATCTTTTATAGTATTGAACACTTCTTCAGTGATAATGACAACGCCCAAAGTATCATCAATAGTTGCAGCCTTAAAAGCTCTCTTCATTTCAGCTTCGTTTTTCGCAACTAAACCTGTGATTCCAGCAAGGCGCATACCAAGATTTGTAACATTATCCGCACTTATAATTACGGATTTCATAATTATAATTGTTGCAAAATAAGAATTGAAATAACCAATCCGTAAATTGCAATACCTTCTGCTAATCCTACATAAATTAATGATTTACCTAATAATGATGGATCTTCACTAACAGCTCCCAATGCTGATGAGCCTACAACACCTACTGCATAACCAGTACCAATTGTTGCAAGACCTGTTGACAAAGCAGCTGCCAAAAGTCCAAGACCATTAGTTGCACCAGCAGCAGATTCTGCAAATGCAGAGTTAGGCATTAAGAATACAAATGCCATTACAAGACATGGAATTATAGCAAAAAGATTAGTTCTTAATGCTTTCTTTAATTTTGTTTTTGATGAATCAGTGTTGTTGTATAACAAATAAACACCTGAACCTATAGTCAATAAAACTATTATTGCTGTTGAAATTAAAATAAAATACATAAATTTATCTCCTTTAAATTCTCTTTATAGTTGGTTGGAACAAAATTCCATCACCCTTAAAATATTTACTAAACAATTCATAATATTCAAGTCTCAATGATTGAATGAACACAATCAAACCTTCAAGACCCAAAATCACGATATTTCCTACGATTATCATAGCTATGTTACCTGCATTAGTTCCAATCATTTTACCAATAGATGTAAATGCCAAGAACAAACCAACGTGGTTGATAGCAAAAGCACCCACTCTTATGAATGATACAGTTGAAGAAAACATTGAAATCAAAGTTTCAATAATTGAAAATGAACTTTCAACATAATAACCTGTAACATCCAAACCATTGTGAAGAGGTCGTCTCTTGTACAAAAGCTGTGTTAATGGAACTTTGAAAATCATGACAAAAATCACAATCAACATACACGCCGCAATCACTCCAACAGAAACAATGTGCAATTCTAATGCAACTGTTGCAGCTAATAATAAGAATAACAAGAATAGCAAAAATCCTGCCAAACCTTCTTGTCCGAAAAGTCCTTCTTGCACATCTTTGAAAATGTAATTGTTACATAATCCCAAAATGTAAGCTATCAGTAAAAGTACGACACCAAGTCCAATAGCTATAATCAAAACTTTGTTGATATTTTCAAATGGTTTCAAAAACAATGCCGGAATAATTCCTTCTAGTCCAAAGAAAGAACCGTAAAGAATTCCAAACACCATGGAACTTGCACCAATTCTTTCAAGAAGTCCGCCCATCATCTTATCTTTGAATTTCGCTAATAAGACACCTGCTACAAACATCACAGCGCCTTGTCCCAAATCCCCAAACATAGCACCGAACAACAACATATAAGTCAACCCAAAAAATACAGTAGGGTCGATTTCCTTGTAATTTGGAGTGCCATACATATTAACTAAAAGCTCAAACGGCTTAAAAAATTTGTTGTTTTTGAGCTTGGTGGGAGGAGTTAGTCCACTGTCATCTGCATCCAAGAAATTAATGAACATATCATCGTATGCAGATAATTTTTCTTGAACAACACTCTTAGCTGATTCAGGAACCCATCCTGCCAAGTAAAAGTAGTTTTCACTTCTTGCCAGTAAACTCTTCACATCTTCTAATTGAATCAACAAATTAGCAGAAATCACCATATCAATGATTTTGCTTTTGTTATCTCTGTAAATCTCATTTAAGCTTTGATTTAATTTTGAGATTTCAGCTCCCAAGTTTTCATTTTCCAATTCAATTTTGGAAATTATTTCTTTTGGAACCTCTTTTCTATTTTTATTAATATTGATATCAGTCCAATTCAACGATCTCAAAATTCTGTCTGTTTCAATGGACACATCTTTTGGATAAATAGCTACATAAACTTCCTTTTTGTTCTTACTTGCCAAATGAAGTACACTTGCCATGATATTATCGTAGTTTTTCTTCAACTTTAATCTATTTTCCTTAGACAAATAGCCAAAGCGATAATCGAAATACTTCATATCACACAAGCTTTCAATAGATACATCCAAATCTTCTATCAAATACAAATCTTCCAATTCTTTTTTATTTTCATCAATTTGGTTTTCACAATCGTAGATCTTGTCCACCTTAGATTTAATAGAACCGTAGAAGTCTTTGATTTCATCTTCGTTGTACTCTCTTTTTAATCTCTCATCTTTCAAATCAATTTTGAAAATATCCTTCAAATTGTCAGCAATAGAGTTCAAATCCTTAACATCCCTGTTTTCAAAACCAGTAACATTATTAAACTCCATAGTTTTTTCGATATTTTCACTATTGATATTAACGATAAAAGTATTGTTTTCGATTTGGCTCAAACTATCAGTAAGTTCGACACTTCCAATATCCAACAAATCTTTTATAGTGGATTCAAGATACTTCAGATTTCCAACTACATTCATCATGTACATTTTTTCTGCTCTCAATTTACCACTTCCTTAAACTCTTCTAATCAGATAAGACTTGGACTTTTCAAAATCCAAATTAAATCTCTTAGATTCCACACTTTTTTCAATATCAAATTTTTCAAACTCAAGTAATTCGCCAATCGCAATAAGTTTCGAAATATTGTACTTATTAGTATGTAGCAAATCCATAGCCTTGAAATAAAGATATCTGTAAACTCTCCTATCCATGTACAAATCAATATCATTTTCGGTATTAACTAAGAAAGAATACTTGCTTTCGGAAATAAACTTCATTAACTCATCAAAATCCATATACGAAATCTTCTTCAAATCGTCCAATTGGAACAATTTACCGCCCAAAATCGTAAAGTTGAAAATAATCTCGCTATTGATTTCATAATATTTGTTAGCTCTATAAATCCATTCCAAATTCAATAAGTCGATTTTTTCACCATAATAATCTTGGACAATCTTAGAATCTTGTTTCGATAAACCTTGACTCATCTTGATAATGTTTGAATAATAATTTCTATCCAAGTTCATCTCAATAAAAAACAAAATTCTGTGACGATTTTCTTCCTTGTACCTATCGACAATAGATTTGTATGGCTCATCTAACATATCCACAAAATCTTGAATCGTAGTCGACGAAGAAATTCGAGAAAATTTTGTATCCTTGAGAACTATAAGATTATCATTCAACCTATCGGTGTATTCCCTTCTAACGATAACACGCGCCAAAGTTTTAATATCTTCAACGACATAATACTCCAACAAAGAATTATAAAAATCCTTGTATCTGCCGTTCATATAATACTTCAACTTTTCTTCAGTTCTAATCATCTTATCATTAAGACTATTTTCAAACTGACTCACGCCCTCGTTTGCGTATTCACCCTCAATCTTTCCCAATTTCAAAAGATAATCATATTGATCCTTATTAGTATCAGCTTCTAATAATTTCTTAAAATCTTCATCAGACAAAAGCTCTGAGCTAATCTTAGAAATCTTAGTATTAAGCGCACTATATAATCTTGCAGATCCCATAATTACTCCGTAATAATGTTGAAGAATTTATCCACCAATTTATCCTCGTTTTTATCGAAGATTTCCTTCAAGTGATTTTTCTTTTCTTCAATACTCTTCTTTTGATTTTCGATATTATTGTTTTGGCTATTAATAATATCTTCATGGACAGAATTAAGTTTAGTTACAGATTCTGATTGATATTTGTCTTCAAGCTCTCTTATAGCTTCTTTTTGTTTTTTTTGTTCAGTCACAAGATCATTTTGAAAAGTTTCATCCAAATCCTGTGCTTTTTTATCAATCTCAATTATTTTATTGATTACATCTTTCATAAACTCACTTCCTCACATCTAACTATTATAACCCATATAATTTTTTAAATCTAAATTGATTTTAGATATATTGTTGAATTTTTTATAAAAATTGCTATATATATAAATGAAAACATTTTTATTATATTTTTTTGATTGCTGTAACTTTGATATTTTTAATTTACTTTTTCTAAAATGAAAAATAAATTTTTAAAAATTTAGACAAAGTTTTGCTTTTTGTGATTGAAATTTTAAAATTTTTTCAATAAAAAATGCTGCACTTTTTATTGTGCAGCACCCAAATACTTTATTTCATTGAATTTACTATTTGTTTCATATTGTCAACAGTTGTTCTACCTGTCAATGTATATCTAATTCCATCCGCTACAAAAACAGCTATCTTTTTAGATACGAAATCTTGTGGTTGATTACCGTCATTTTTTTCTTCGATTAAATTAACCTTATATCCTTGTTCTGAAACGAACTGCTCTACGAAACTATACATTCCTAAATAATCAGTAGTCCATAAATTATTAAGCTGAGTTTCACTTAAAACTATATCTGCTTGTAGTGATATTGGAGATTTGTACAATTTCCCTTCATCAAAACTATAAAATCCTTCATCATTATATGAATAGTTTGATGTGTCTCCAAGAATATAATTATCACACTTGATTATCGCATAATCTTTATTGTCAGTTTCAACATCTGTAATCATATATCTATCGTCTTTTGAAAGTTCACTATTTAAAAGGGAAACTTCCAATTGTTCTTGAATTTGTTTGTAATTCATTCTAGAAATAGATTGTTGTTTAATATTTTTTTCTCTATTTTTTATTTGTTTAGTAATCTTCATAGAATCTAATTCTGGTAATTCTAATTCATTAACCTTAGATTGTTCATTAACTAATTTAACCGCATAAACTGTTGAACTAAACACAATTGCAAAAACAACCATACATAAAACAATAGTTAATTTTTTTGTTGATTTTTCTCTACTATTATAATTTTTCATTTTAATTTCCTTTCATTTTTTCATTTTTATTGTTAAATTATATAACAATGTTGAGCATTTTGTTTTTTCTTAAACTTCATTATTGATTATATTATTTATGTTGTATTGACTTTAATTTATACCATTTCTCGTAATGTGTCAAGACTTTTTTTTAAGTTTCCCCAATAAAAAACTGGGAGATATTCTCCCAGCGATAAACTATTTTTTGTTTTTGATTCTATTGTATCTTTCTATGTTTTGTTCATTGGACAAAAAGTCGTATGCGTTGTTAACTTCTTGGAACTTAGCAGTTGCATCAGCTGCCTTGTTTATATCAGGGTGATATTTCTTGGCAAGTTTTCTGTAGTTCAATTTTATTTCGTACTTGTCTGCGTTGTATCCAACTCCCAACGTGTCACAATGTTGTTCGTAAGTTCTCACAAAATCGTCTACTGGATTTTGGTATTGATTTTGATATCCATATCCTTGTTGACCATAACCTTGGTTGTATCCACCGTATTGACCTTGTTGTTGGTAATACCCGAAATCATCGAAGCCAAATCCGTTTTGATTGAACCATTCGTTAAATCTTCTAGTCCATTCTTCTTGTTCACGTCTTTGTCGTTCTTCACGCGCTTTTCTTTCTTCTTCTTGTTTGTTGAAGATGTATTTTTTCTTGTAATCAGAATAAGAGGTGTATTTTGTTTGTGAATTATTGAGATAATAATCCCCGTATCCAAGTAAGAATTCAACCATAGAATATTTTACATATTTTAGATAATTGACGAATCCTTTACCCAAAATAGGAAATATCGTTATGAACAAAACCGTAAATGTAATCCATTTGTATTTGAAAAATATATAAGGAAAGAACAATATAAATATACAACCGAAGGATAATATGGATCCTAGTACATACCTAAATCCCACAGTTAAATTCACCAATGTTTCTATAAATGCTATTAAAAATCCGAAAAATCCATCTAAAAATTTCGCAAATCCTTTTACGAAACCTCCCCATGCTTTCTTCATTTATTCACCTACTTCCAATTTCTTTTAATTTATTATATCATACTAATGACACAAATTAGATAGTTTATGAAAGAGGTAATATGATTAATTTACTTGAATCACAAAATATAAATAAAAATTTAATAAAAGATGTAGAAAACTTTTTGAAGGACAATGATGTAAATGACAAATTCAAATCCAGAATTCCTAAACCACGATTTAACTACTATGGAAAAGAAGTTTTGGAGATGGCTATAACAAGCATTTTGGAAGCGAATAATTTGCTATTGGTTGGTCCTAAAGCTACCGGCAAGAATATATTGTGCGATAATTTGGCATATATTTTCCAAAGACCACAATGGAATATTTCTTTTCATGTGAACACGGATTCTGAAAGTTTGATTGGTATGGATACTTTGAAAAACGATGAAGTTATTTTCAGAGCAGGTCCGGTGTTGGAATCTTCATTGAATGGAGGTTTCTGCGTGTTCGATGAGATTAATATGGCTAAGAACGATTCTGTTGCTATTATGCACTCCGTTTTGGATTATCGTCGAATTATAGATATACCTGGTTTTGAAAAAGTAGATATTCACGATAAAACAAGATTCTTAGCTACAATGAATTACGGATACGCTGGTACTCGTGAAATCAATGAAGCGTTGTTGTCCAGATTTTTTGTCATAGATATGCCAAAAACAGACGAAAAAACTTTGAACAAGATACTTTCAGAAGAATTTTCATTGACAGACACCGCTCAAAAAATGTTCGTGAGATTTTTTATGGATTTACAAGAAAAAAGTTTGAATTCTGAAATTTCTGGAAGATGTATCGACTTGCGTGGTTTGTTATCTTCAATCCATGCTATGAAAAGAGGTTTGAGCGTTAAATCAAGCTTAAAACTTGGAATTGTCAATAAAACATTTGATGAATTTGAAAAAACAATCGTGCAAGATATTATCGATACTATATTTAAGGACGATTTAAAACCGGAAGAGATATTTGAATAATGGAAGATTCAAGGTCCAAAAATCTATTTTGGTTGTTGAGTGAAGATTACAACATTAACCCTAATTTAGATTTTATTACAAAAGAAAATGTCAATTCAGAGATTTTTCAGACTGCGCTTTTTGGATTTGCCCACAGATTCTACGATATGAATTCCGTTATGAAAATAATTGATAATGTGTCAAATAAAACGGATATTTTTACTATTTTGATGATAATTTTAGATAACAATCTAAAAGAAAAAATGTTAAATGAAAGAAATGGGCTTGAGGATTTTGACAAGTTACAGAAATTATACTATTCTGACAAGTATTATAGGTCCAATCCTAGAAACATTTCTGAAGAATTGGAAAAATATCATTACACTGATAAGCCCTGGACAACTACAAAATCCATCAGAGAAATCTTGATGTTGACTAAAACAAAGTGCAATGATAGCTTGTCTCTTATAAATCTTTTGATTGAGATTATAAATAAATATTTCTACTCATATAAAGATATTAGCAATAATGATAATTTCGAAAAGATAAAAAAAGAAGTCAAACCAGTTATCCAGAAAACTAATCAGAAAATTATAACAAAACAAGAAAATGTATCTCAACTTGAAAAATATTCCATTGGATCACAAGAATTTACTGAAGATTTGTACAAATTATTGGAAGATGAGGATGTCGACAACGACTCTTCCACTCAAAAAACTTCCCGTACTAAGGATGTTCATCAAAATATCGAAAGATTGTACGGAAAAAGTATCGTCGATCAATCTATTTTGAATTCTTTGAAAAATAAACTGTCTACCGATATTCATTCTGATATAAATTTTCACATAGTGAATGCCAATTCCACTAGAATTGAAAACTACAGAACGAATCTTTTGGTAGAATCTTACAATGAGAATATTAAACATTTCGAGAAAAATATCCTCATTTACAATCGCCAAGTCAATGTTTTAAGTGAAATGCTGAAACTTGCTCTTCTCAAAAATGAAGATGATGATGTTAGAAGGTCGACGTTCGGAACTATCGATATCAAAAGAGCATGGCGTCACACCAAACTAAACGACAATAAAATTTTTAACAAAATCTACAAAAACGAAAACAGTCCAATGTCTGTTGATTTATTGCTGGATATGTCTGCGAGTCAAAGTGGGAAGAAGGAAATAATAGCAGCACAAGCTTATGTTATAGCGAAAGCATTAAGTGATTTGTCCATAAAAGTTCGTGTACTTGGTTTTCAAAATATGTACGATTATTTGATAATTACAAAATTCAAAGACTACGACGAGCAAAACTGCAAAAATATTTTTCATTATCATCCAGAAGGCTCAAACAGAGATGGATTGGCACTCAAATTTATGAGAAATATTATGACGGAACAAATGGAGTCCAAACTTTTGATAATGCTAACAGATGGTAAGCCCAACAATATTGTAAATCTCAATTTTGTTGGCAAAACCAGATTTAAAGCAGAAGATTATGTCGGAGAATTGGCAGTAAAAGACAGCGCAAAAGAAGTATTCTTGACTAGAATGCAAAAAATAAAATTACTAGGTGTGTTCACTGGATCACAAGACGATTTGACTTTTGAGAAGGAAATCTTCACTAATGATTTCTGCTACATTAAATCTCCTGAAATGTTTAGCAAAACCGTCGGCTCATTTATCAAAAATATAATATCTAATATGTAATTAATTGCAAAACGAAACCGTTAGAACCAGCTGATTCTAACGGTTTATTTATAATTTATTTTCATCAACTAATATGATGTCGTCCATTGTGGTTTTGTTCAAATCAATCAATCTTTGATTTGAAGATCCACGAAACTTCAATCTCAAATCTTTTAATTCTTCTACGAATCTTCCATCAACAAGTACATCGCACATGTCCAATAGTTTTTTGCAGTTTTGTTTTTGAGAAAGTGTTTCGTAAGTGTATCCCGAAAAAATCCAGATACTTTTGTTCGTATTTTCTCTGATTTTTGCCACAATTTCTATCAAATCATCGCATGATTCGAATGGTTCTCCACCTAAAATTGTGAGTCCATCAATTTCTTCTCGATTCAAATAATCTATTACTTGATTTGTTTGCGTATCGGTCCATTTTTCTCCAAAATTGGGATCTTGATATTCTTTGTTAAAACAATTCTTGCAATTGAGGCTGCATCCTGTTACAAAAAACGTGCATCTAATTCCAGGGCCGTTTGCCACATCGTATTGTCTGATTTGTGCGTAATTCATTAAATGTGTAATACCCTATCTTTGATTTCTTTTGTTCTTCCTTCGTTCCAGAAATTTTCTCCAAGATATCCACAAGTTCTTCTAACAACATTCATCGTAGCATGGTCTTTGTTTCCACATTGTGGGCATTGCCAATCACCATCTTCGTTGATTGTAATTTCTCCATCGAAACCACAGTTTTGACAATAGTCGCTTTTTGTGTTGAATTCTGCGTATTGAATATTATCGTAAATGTATTTGACAAGAGTTTCCAAAGCTTTCAAATTCTTGCTCATGTTTGGAATTTCTACATAAGAAATACATCCGCCTGATGATTTGTCTTGGAATTTCGATTCAAATGAGAACTTTTCAAAAGCAGATATTTCTTCTCTTACATCAACGTGGAATGAATTTGTGTAGTAACCTTTATCTGTGATGTTTTCGATTACTCCGAATCTTTCCCTGTCGATACTATTAAATCTGTGAGTTAGACTTTCTGCTGGAGTTCCATACAATGCAAATCCTAGATTAGTTTCCTTTTTCCATTGTTTTATTTTTTCATTCATGATATCCATTATTTTCATTGCAAATTCTTTGCCTTTTGGATTTGTGTGGCTTTCACCAATTGTTAGTAGCGTTGCTTCGTAAATTCCAATGTAACCCAAAGTCACAGTCGCATATCCTCCTATCAACAAATCTTTGATTGGTGTGTGTGGTTTAAGTCTCGCGATAGCTCCGTGTTGCCAATGAATTGGAGAAGAATCACTAGTGACATCTTTTAGTAAATCGTAACGCAACACTCCTGCACGCTTACACATTTCTAATCTTTTGTCTAATATTTCGAAGAATTTATCTTCGTCTCCATCTGCCAAAATTCCGATTTGTGGTAAATTAATCGTAACAACTCCGATATTAAATCTACCTTCAAATTGATAGTTTCCATGTTCATCTTTCCATGGAGACAAGAACGCTCTGCATCCCATTGGACTGAAGACATTTCCTTCGTAGTTTTCTCTCATTTTCTTAGCCGAAATGTAATCAGGGTACATTCTCTTAGCTGTGCAACGAATTGCAAGTGAAGTCAAATGATAAAATTCGCTGTCCTTGTGAATGTTATTTTCATCCAAAACGTAAATTAATTTAGGGAATGCTGGTGTAACATACACTCCTGCTTCATTTTTAATTCCTTGAATTCTTTGCTTCAAAATTTCTTCTATTATCTTTGCAGTTTCTTCCTTGTATTCATCGTGATCTTCAATAAACATAAACAAAGTCACAAATGGAGCTTGTCCATTGGAAGTCATCAATGTATTGATTTGATATTGGATTGTTTGAATTCCCGATTCCAAATCTTTTTGAGTCATCTTATCTGCCATTTTTTCAGCCATATCGATGTCTCCAAGAGTTTCAATACACAAATTCAAATTCTTTTCGTAAGATTTTCTCAAATACTTTGACAAACATCTAATATCGATACTTTGACCACCGTATTGATTACTTGCTATTTGCGCGATTATTTGAGTCATTACATTACAAGCAACTTGGAATGATTTTGGCGATTCGATTAATTTGCCATTTACAACAGTTCCTTTGTCAAGCATATCTTTCATATTTACAAGACAACAGTTAAACATAGGTTGAATTATGTAATCCATATCGTGAAGGTGAATTGCTCCTTCATCGTGAGCTTGAAGCAAATCTTGTGGAATAAGTTTTCTTCTAGCAATATCCTTGCTAACTTCACCAGCGATTAAATCTCTTTGAGTAGAAGCTATCACAGCGTTTTTGTTGGAGTTTTCTTCTAACAAATCCTTGTTACTTTCTTCCAATAAACCGATTATACTTTCATCAGTCGTGTTAGTTTCTCTTTTATATTTTTGTACGGCTTTATAGTTTTCGTATGCTCTTGCCGTAGCGGGATTGTTGTACTGAATTAACTTATAATACACTTGGTCTTCGATATCGGTAATACTCAAAACTTTTCCAATCGTTTTGGCATATCCTTCAATTTCTTTGGCGATTTTTTCAGCCAAATTTTCCTCGTAAATTCCTGTACTACTATTCATAGCTTTTTCTATCGCAACGACAATTTTTTTAGCATCAAATTCAACTTGTCGTCCGTCTCTTTTTTCTACAGTTAGCATTTGCAATCCCTCTTCTCTTTCCTTTTTTTATAAGATTAAATTATTTTTTTACTATTTCCTAATACTGCTTTATTATATCAAATACTACAGATAGTATCAATATGTGGGTTTTTGATTTTTATTCATACTATATATAGTTAGTAGGATTTAAAACATTAAAAAAGCACCTTATCAAAAAGGTGCTCTGCATAATAATTTAATTGTGGCAAATTTAAGCTAATATTTATAATTTTAAAATTATTTTAAAATTCCAAATTCATATCCCTTATCTTTAAAATTTTTAATAATTGCTGAAAGTGAATCAACAGTTAGTTGTTTTCCTGGTGCATCGTGACACAAAACTACAACTAAATCTTGCTCAGCTTGATAAGTTAATGAAGTATTTGCAAATTCAACCATACCTTCTACTGTCGTTGGTCTTCTGCTTTTTGGTTCAGCATCTCCAACTAAACTGTTCCAATCTATCCAGTGAATGCCCAAAGATTCTAATGCATCATCGCCTGGCTTTAATTGTTGCCAACTCATGTGTCCGCCCGGATATCTCCACACACTCGTTTTAAAATCAGGACCAAGCACATCTTGCAATGCTTTTTGTGCCATTTCAGCTTCTTTTTTAATTCTATCAGCGTTTGCAACTCTTCCTGGATATAATTTTGAATAATCGTGTTCAAAAGAGTGAAGAGCAATTGCGTGACCTTCATTTAATTGGCGTTCCAAAATATCTTTTGCATCTTGTGTGATATGTTTACCAACTACAAAAAATGTAGCAGGAACATTTTCTTTCTTTAATACATCCAAAACTTGTGGAGTTATGCTGTGATTTGGACCATCATCAAAAGTCAAGAAACAAATTTTTTTGTTGTCTGTATTTTTAACATAGCCTTCAGACTTTGTAGGTCTAATAAATTGACTAATTGTTTTGGCATCATAAGCATAAGAATCTGCTTTTAAAATATGATTTGAACCCTTCATTAATTTATTAGGATCTGGTTTTGGCTCTTCTTTTTTATCAGCAGTTTTTTTGCTTGATTTCTTGGAAGAACTCTCAGCTACTTTTGGATTAAGACTTTGTTCGCTGTTGGCCACTTTTACTGCAATAAAACTTCCTACAGCCAACACAAAAACCAAAAGAACTATTGAATTGATGATTTTTTTTCTTCTCTTGCGTTTTCTTCTCGCTTCTCTTTCTTCTCTCATAATTTCTCCTATTTCTTATTTAAAATCTCTAAAGCTTTTTGAAGTTGATTATCTTCTTTCATAAACTCAACTCCGATACCCTTAGATTTTTCATCTAATTTAATTTCAACATCTGGTTTAACACCTTGTTTGTGAATTTTGTTACCCTTTGGTGAAAAATACTCGCTAATTGTAAGCTTCAATCCCTCGCCTTTTTCCATCGGAATAATCGTTTGAACAATACCTTTTCCGAAAGTTTTCTCTCCGACAATTGTAGCTTTCTTGTAATCCTTCAAAGCCCCCGTCAAAATCTCAGATGCAGATGCACTTGAACCATTCACAAGAACTACCATTGGTAGATTTTGTTCCGAAGAATCACTCTTTTGGACATCTTCTTTTTTATTCTTATCTACAGTCTTAACTATTACTCCTTGTGGAAGAAGATAATCTGCTATTTTAACCGTAGAATCCAATAAACCACCAGGGTTGTTACGCAAATCCAAAACAATTGATTTCACATTTTGCTTTTTCAAATTTTCGTATTGTTCGATAAACTCCTTGTCAGTTTTCCTATCAAATTGAGTTATGTTGATATATCCAATATCTCCAATTTTTTGAGAATTAACAGTAGTCAAACTAATCATACGACGCGTAATATTTACATCGAAAATCTTACTAGTTTTATTCTCCATTCTGGCAATAGTAAGCTTAACATCTGTATTAGGTTTACCTTTCATAACCTTCACTGCATCATTCATTTGTGATGCATTGTAATCCTTGCCGTTAATTTTAAGTATAATATCATCTTTTTTGATGCCTTTTTCAAAAGCTGGACTGCCTTTAATAGCGCTAACAACAGTTATAGCACCAGTTTCAGAAGGAGTAACCACAATTCCAACACCTGCATATTCTCCCTCAGTTTGTTGATTCAAACTATCCATCTCTTCCTTAGTCAAAAACTCAGAATAAGGATCTCCCAAAGCTTTTACATAGCCTTCAACAGCTCCTTCTTGTTGCTTGTTCTTGTCTATATCAAAAAGATAATATTGGTCAATCAAGTTTTCAATCTTATTGATCTTCGCTAATGGAATACCATTTTCATTGGCAATCGCTGTTCTTTTTCCTGTAGCATTTCCTACAGAAAAACTTAGATACACCAATAAGCAAAGCCCCAATCCAATAAAAACTTTTTTAAATGTTTTCATAAATCACCTCTAACTAATATATAGTATAACAGATTAACGATTTTTTGTATTAAAATTGAGTTACAATTTGTCTAAGATTATTGTGCTTTTAATTAAAAAAATATCCTCTTTTAATAAATAAAAGAAGATATTAATTAAATTATTAATTGTTAATAGCATAATTCATAACCTTGTCATTGCCAATGGCGTAATCTTCGATTTGATTTTCGATAAACATATCAGGATACCACGTCAAACCATCTCTTTTATTAAGATTAGAACAGTGCATTATATCATTATAGTTATAGTCAAATCTAAATAAATAACTTGATGCAGATGAAATAAATAGGTGACTATTTCCAAAATACAACATAGAACCTGCAGATGTTGTCCAACCAGATGGTCCTCCTGTAAAATTACCTACTATAGTAACATTATTTAACCCCCTCTTAATATCATCAATTAAAAATGTCGCTGCTGAATAAGAATTGTAATCTGTCAAAACTCTGAATTCAAGTTGTGGATTTGATATTTGATATGTTTGTAATTTTCTAGATAGCTCTCTAAAATGTGTCGTTTCTCCTCCATTATTGTATCTAAGGTCTAATATGATCTTGTTCGTATTATTTTTCTTGATAATACTATCCATATTTTTTTCTAGATTTTTTAAACTAATCTCATCACTTTTATCAGCTGCCTGATTATATTTTACAATGAGGCTTCCTTCTCTTTCGTAACAATAAAATGCTTCGTCATCGGTAAATCTTTCCTTATTATTTTGTACGAATTTTTTACCTATTTTATCATTAATATCATAAACAAATCTCTTTGATTCACTACCTTCAAAATATTGTTTGAAGATTTTAGTAGGTTCCATTTTTATAGCTTCTATATCGATATTTTGAATCTTGCCATCATTTTCTAGTTCTAGTGATAACCTGTTATTCTTACTTATATTTTCTTTATTATATATATCAATATAACTCAAGTAATATGATTCAAGTTTAGCTTTCTTAAAATATTCATTTTCTCCTGAAACATATTTATAAAACTTATCAAGCAAACTTTTTGCAGACTCTCCATTGATGCTAATAATTTTACTATACAGTAAATTCTTGTAATTTTCTGTAGTATTAATTATGTAAATATCGTCATCAATAATTTTCATTTTTATCGGTAAATAAGCACTACCTACATTAAACATGCCAAGAGCATGACCATCATTAGTCATAGCGATAATTTTATCCATATCAAACTTCAAATCAGCAACCGTTCGCCCTGTTTTGTTTTGTATAATTTTATTTAATTCTTTTTTCATTTCATCTTCTGTAGAATACCCAAGATAAGACTGAGATTGATTAAAATAATGAAGAAAATTAGATAAATCTGTATTATATTCCTTATCAGTTAAAGTCTTATTAAAATCTATATTTTGTACAACAGTCGTCTTAAGCTTACTGTAGTCTACATTTTCATCTTGAAACATAGAATTTACATCTATTGTTAATACTTCAACATCATCTAATTCACTATCTGCAAAACTGTTTGTATTTGTTAATAACAGACCTATTATTAACACAGACACCAAAGTTATTGTTTTTAATTTTTTCATAAATCTCCTCCTATATTTAATTTTATTGATTTCTCAATGCGTAATTCATAACCCTGTCATTGCCAATGGCGTAATCTTGGATTTGATTTTCGATAAACATATCGGGATACCACGTTAATCCATCTCTTTTATTAAGATTGGAACAGTGTACTACGTCTTCTAATGTATAATCGTATCTTCTAACTCCACTTGATTTTTTGACAAATAATTTACTATTTCCTAAATACATAATTGTTGACGTTTCTGTCGTCCAACCAGAAGGTCCTCCAGTATTTTCCCCAATTATCTGAAGATTATCAAAATTTCTCTTGACTCCATCTACGAAAAAGGATCCAGCAGAGTAATTTTTTGATCCAGTTAATAATTTTATTTCCAATTTTGGATTCAATAGTTGATATCTTTTCAGTGCCAATTCAAGTTCTCTTGCATGTGTTGGCCAACCACCTGTATTGTATCTGACATCTACAATTATTTTTTCTACATTATTTTGTGAAACATCTTTATCCATTTTTTCTATCATATTTTCCAAGATGTTATCTTTATCAGTATTATAACAATTGTTGTATTGGATAATTAAGTTATTATCGTTTATATAATAATGAAATGGTTTCATTTGCATGTATCTCATCTTGTCATTTTTTATGAATTTATCTTTTGCGATATCTGTCATATCGTATATGATTTGAGAAAAATCCGTATTTTCATAATGATATTTATTTATTTTAACATCTGGCAAATCTATCATTTTGATTGTTTTATTAAGTTTTTTGCCATCAGTTTCTATCTGTAATTTTAATTCTCCATTTTTAATTATATTTTCTTTTTCTAGTGCATCTCCATAATATAGATAGAAATCTTTTATTATCGTATTTTTGAAATATTTATTTTCTGCTGAAGTGTATTTGTATAATCTTTTTGTTATGTCCTTGGTATCAATATCATCAAATTTTATTATCTTAGAATATAATAAATCTTCGTATTCAGGTGTTGTATTAATTATGTAATAATCTCCATTAATAATTCTAATCTTAATTGGCATACAGCTTTTCCCTATTTCATACATAGCTGATGTATGTCCATCATGAGTGTTTGCAATTAATTTTGCAAAATCCAAGTTTAAATCAGATACCGTTTTATTATCCGATGTTTTCAACAGTTCTTCCCCAAGTTTTTCTAATTCTTCTCTTGTAGAATTTCCTAAATAAGCTTGCCATTCCAAATAATAACTGATAAAATTCTTCATATCTTTTTCATACTCAGATTTCGTAAGTACTCTGTTTAATTCAATTTTCCCCAATTGTTTAACTCTTAAATCATCGGGATTGTAATTTTCTAATTTCAAATTATCTTCTATTGGAAATGTAAGAATTTCATTATCCAATTCATTCTTTGCAAATCCTCGTGTTTGCATATTTAATGCAAGAATGCACGTTAGTAAGAATAAAAATATTTTTTGAATTCTCTTAGTTTTTTTCATTTTAGTTCCTCTTAAATATTGTCAATCGTTTTCTACAATTCCATCTTACAAATAAAATACTTAATTGTCAAACATTTGGTTATATATTTCTCCAAATATTTTCTGGAGATTTATTGCAATAAAAAAACTAAGTTATTGCTAACTTAGTTTCATAATTATCTTAAATAATTTAGTGGATCAGTGTGTTGACCATTAAATCTTACTTCGAAATGAAGGTGAGATCCTGTTGAATATCCAGTTGATCCCATAAAAGCAATTAATTGTCCACGTTTTACTCTTTGACCAACGCTACAGTTATATCCACTCAAGTGTCCATAGTATGTCAATGCTCCATTATCGTGTTGAACTTTTACAAGATTTCCGTAGCCACCGCTCCATCCAACATGAACTACAACTCCATCTTCTGCAGATACAATTTGTGTTCCCAATGGTGCTGCAATATCAAGTCCTGTGTGGAATCCTGAACCATGTCCAAATGGATCACTTCTCCATCCGTAAAAAGAAGTCATTCTGTGAGATGATGGTACTGGCCATTGTAAGTATGCTCCGTCATTATTGATGACTGGTGCTGAAATATTAGTATTGAATGCCTTGTTTCTTTGCAACATTTCACGTCTTCTTTTTTCAGCTTGAGCTCTTTGTGCTGCAAGTAATTTTGCTTGTAGTATTGCCTTTTTTTCTTGGTCGATTTTGCCGTCAATTTTTTCAAGTTCTTTAATTAATGAGGATATTTCTGATTCAGTCATGCTGACATTTTTTGAAATATCGTCTATTAACTTTTGTTGTTCTGCCAATGTATCATTTAATGCTACGACTTTTAATTCCAAATTCTTTTTTACAATTTCCATTGTTTGCATCTTGGATTTTAGTTCGTCTTGTTTGTAATCTAATGAGATTTTTTCGTGTTTCAAATCATTCAATAGATTTTTGTCAAATCTAGCAATGTAATTCATCAAACTTACGTTGTTCAATAAATCATTCAAATTTCCAGATCCGAAAAGCACATCGACCTTTGCGCCGTCTTTTGATATGTACATTCCTTTTAATCTTTTTTGAAATTCTTTTGTTTTTTGGCTGATACTAGATTTGTAATTTTCGATTTCTTTTTTAGTGTCATCTATTGATTTGTTAATTTTTGCCAATTCTTGTTGCTGAATAGCAAGTTCTGACTGAGTTTGAGTTAATTTTAAATTGATATTCTTTAACTTTTCCAACTCAGCGTCTTTATCATCTTTTAATTTATTTAGGTTGGATTTAGATTCGTTTAAATCCGAAGTTTTTGCTTTTTTTTCGTTATTTAATTCGGTTAATTTGTCTGCATACACTGCATTAGTCATAAGCATCATGCACAAGGCTAATGCGACAATTTTCTTCTTCATAATTCCTTCCTTATATTTTGAGATATTTTTTGCTACTTAATACGGAACCGAATGCTCCAATTCCGATACCTAGACTGATAAAAATCTTCAATAAATCCCACCTAATCATCACTGGTGGAACCAAATAAGTTGATATCAATCCATACACAGTCTTATTATACCTCAAATATCCATATCTGTACAAGTAATAACAAGCCAAAAACGCAACCACAGCGCCAATTATTCCGAAAAATATTCCCTCAACAACAAGCGGTGCAGATATTACCAAATTCGATGCACCAATATTTTTCTTAATGGCAATTTCTTTTCTTCTGGCATACACAGTTAATCTAATCGTATTTGAAATATTTATTATTGAAATCATCACTAATATTGCAACTACGATTGATCCAGCGTATTTTACAATTCTAGATGCATTTGAAATTTTCGCAATTAAATCCTTGTAAAAACTTACCTTTTCAACGCCATCTATTTTTTGAAATTCTCTGACGTATTGTTCAGCATCGTTTACATTCTTCAGTGTAATTTCAAATGATGCAGGAAAAGCTGATTCCATTCCTTCAATCAAAGTTTTATCATCTAAAGACTTGGAGAAATTCTTCATAGCTTGTTTGTTGGAAACATACTTCAAATCCTTAATTCCATCTTTTTGTTTGATAATTTGTTCAATCTTTTTCGTCTTGTCCTCTTGAATTCCATTTTCCAAGTACACATTGACAAGATTAACTTTTCCTTCTATGTCTTTTACAGCTTGATTCATCGTCAACATAGATATAATTACAGATCCCAAAATCAAAAGCGCCAGAGATATCGTCGTCAAAGATGCAAGTCCCATCGATCTGTTTTTCCAAATACCTACAAATCCTTCCTTCAAAGTGGATATCATAACTCTAATTCTTCTCATACATTCCACCTTCTTCATCTCTAACAATAATTCCTTTGTCCAATTGAATTACTCTTTTTTGTAATTTGTTAACAATATCCTTCTCGTGAGTTATCATCAAAACAGTCGTGCCACGTTCATTAATTCTAACCAAAGCATTGGCTATGTCCATGCTTGTGACTGGGTCCAAATTCCCCGTAGGTTCGTCTGCAATAAGTAGTTTAGGTTTATTAACCATTGAACGTGCAATGCACACTCTTTGCATTTCCCCACCGGATAATTCGTGTGGATATGCATTCTTTTTGTCTTTCAAATTTACCAAATCAAGCACAGTATCAATCGTAGATTTTATCTCTGAAGAGCTTTTCCCCAAAATTTGCATAACGTATTTTATGTTTTGGTACACAGTTTTATTCTCCAATAATTTAAAATCTTGAAACACCATTCCTATACTTTGTCTTAATTTAGGAACCTTTCGTGCTTTTAATCTGGTTATGTCTTCACCGTAAAGGTAAATCTTACCCCTATCTGGATTTATTTCTTTAAGTATAAGTTTAGTAATAGTTGATTTGCCCGCACCGCTTGGCCCAATCAAAAAAACAAATTCACCTTGTTCAATTTTAAAATTGCAATCGTTTAGTGCGCACACTTTATTTTTATATGTCTTATCGACATGAACGAATTCTAACATTTTTCACCTCGTAAACCTAATTATATCACAGTCTTTTTAAATTTTTAAACAACTGGATATTTAAATCTTTTTAGGGTATATATATTTTAGGTGATGAAAATGAACAAAAAAGAAATTAGAAAACAAATGTTAAAACAAAGAGACTCCATCTCTGATAAGCAAAGAATCGACGATGAACTTTTAAAAGAATTGGAAAACTTAGAAGAATTCAAAAATTCCGAAAACTTTTTTGTGTATGTAAGCTTTGGATCTGAGTTTAACACACACAAGCTCATAAAAGATTTGTTGGAACAAGGAAAAAAAGTGTACGTTCCATATATAAAATCAAAAGGACACATGATTGCAGTAGAAATCAAAAGCATGGACGATTTGGCTCCTGGAGCTTACGGAATCTTAGAACCTAAAAATCCAGTTGAATCAGACGTTAAATTTGATTTCATGTTAGTACCTGGACTATGCTTTGACAAAAACAAATACAGAATCGGCTACGGTGGAGGATTCTACGACAGATTCATCGACAAAATCGGCGAAGATTCGTATAAAGTATCCATAGTGTACGATTTTCAATTAGTTGATGATTTAAATCCAGAAGAGTTTGACAGACCAGTTGACAAATTAATAATTCAAAAATAAACATCCACAAGCAAAAAGACCACAAAATTGAATTTCAATTCATGTGGTCTTTATTCGTATAAGTATCGTGGATAAGAACACCCAATCAACCAAACTTATAATTAAGTTTCTTAAAAATATCCTTCGACTTTCATGTGTAAATTATATTTTAAACAATTCCATGTATCTTTCTTGAGAAGATTTTGATTTCTTGTCTATACTATAAATATTTACATCCAATTGCGATAAAATCTTCAAAATTGATTTAATATTTTCATCTTTTAGTATAATCAATTTATTTTCGTATTCATATCCGTTGTTCATCAAAGTTTTTTTGACAAGTTCATCATTAGAAGTTGAGAGATTCAAATATTTTACAGATTCTAGTTTTTCTTCCAATATTTTCTTATCCTTCAAGAACAAAATATCACGGCTTATATCATCCAAATCATTCAACCCATGACTTGATATAATAATTCCTACATTTTGTTTGGCAATCTCTTTCAATAAATTCTTCGTTTTTATAACACTTGTTGGATCCAAACCATTTAACGGTTCATCTAACAAAACATAATCATTTCCTGGCAAGAAAGACATTGCAAGCATTAACTTTTTTTTCATTCCTAATGAATACTCTCCAACCCTTTTATGTGCAAATCCCTCTATCTCATATTTTTTGCATATATTATTCACATCTTCTGTAGATTTTTTATAGGCATTCTTGATTAATTCCAAGTAATCTATACCTTTCATATTAAAATCTAAGATAGTTTCATCTCTGAAAAAAGTTAACTTATTGAAGATTTTTTCATCATCATACTGTTCATTATCTATTACTATTTTACCACCATCTATTTTTATGGAATTGGATATGCTATTCATCAGTGTCGTTTTTCCCGATCCATTTGGTCCAACCAATGCTTTAATCTGTCCTTTTTCCAATCCAAAATTGACTTTATCTAATATAGTTTTATCTCCATATTTCTTTTCTAAATCAATAACTTGTAACATTTATTTCCTCTTTTCTTCAAATTTCTTCTTGCTAATAAAATACAACACTATAGTCCATAAAATAATAGATATCACTCCAAACGTGAAATTTAAATATCCATTTTGTTGATGAAATGACATAAATACATTCGCCACAGCAGAACTATCTATATAAGATAAAGGTAAAAATGCTGGAACTATTTTCACCATATAAGGTAATCCTATTGATAAAATTACAATCATTGCAATAACCAAATTGGACATTCTATTATCTATAAATAGTTTTGTAAGGTTTATAACCATTGATATACAAGCACACACTAGTATCGACAATATCACACTTTTGATAATAAATTCCCTGTATCTCATAACTTCTGCACTAAACATTATGTTTGATATTCTCATTGTTGGAAGTTGTGAATTACCAATTCCACCAATCATTGTTCCAATTGCAAATATAATTGCCAAAACAATCAAGAATCCTATTATTGTGCTGAAAACACTTGATAATACATTTCTTCTAAAAATAGAATTTTTGTTAATTGGCGTTAGTTTTTGTATTTCTATAATCTTCTTATTTCTAGATAACAAACTTCCAAACAAACAAGCAGACAATAATGTAACAATAATATTGAATTTTGTGTAGAACAAATCGTACAACAGATTTATTCCTGTAATACCCTCACTACTTCCATTAAACAAATAGGAAAATGTCCTGTCTTTTATCTTCAAATACTTAACTCCATCTTCAGGATTGTAATCCACATTATATATTCCATCGTATAATCTATTAGAAGGAATTACTTTCATCTTTTTTAATATTTCAAGCTTATCGTACATATATCGTTTCGTGTACATACTCAAAGAATCGCTCTTATCCATATATCCACTACTTTGATCAAACCTCAAATCTCCTGATGTAAATTTATCTTGATAAAAATTGTAGAATTTATCTGGATATTTTTCTCTATTGATATACACTCTGTATTCCTTAATTCCGCCTTCAAATTCTTTTTCGAAATTTTCAAGATTTTGATTAATTTCCGCCTCTGTCAAATAAGGATCATTTAAAATCTTTGCCTTATAAGACTGACCAAAAGCTATGTAATTCTTGTAAACTTGCTCTCCTTCTTCACGTAATTTATTGTATTTTTCGGTTTTAAAAGCCGTAAATAACGAAAACAAACCAACTGATATTAAAATAAATACAACCATTTGCTTGGAAATTATATTAGTTAACACCAACCCCTTCACACTAGTCGTGTCAACTTTTCTGTAGGATACTTTTTCTTTTTTCGCTCTATCCTTGACACTGAAACAGCAAACTAAAATAATTATATCCATCAACAACAAGCATACCATTTGCATCCAAGAAAAATATTTATTTATGAATAGTGGATTGAATCTGTGATTGAACAATAACAAATCACCAACAAAACCACCAATAACAATAATAGAACAAATCATTTCCATCGTTTTTGATGTGAAAATTTTCTTAACAAATGATAATATTCCAAATACAAAAGTAGAAGATAAAACCAAAGTTACAATCGCTCGCAACAAGATTTCGTAAGGTTTCAAATACTCTAACTTTACAAATCCTAAGTTCTGTTTTTCAGTTAAGAATTTGTATCTTTCAAGTGCAGATATGTGATAATAATCAAATTTACCTAATCCATCCAAAAATACTGTGCTAATTAACAATAAGAATAATAAAACTGACACAATATACATAATGTAAATTAATAAACTCATAAAAAATCTATTCTTTGTAATTAAGATGTTTTTAAATGGTAACTTCTTCAACACATCGTCATTTTCGAAGGATATGATTAGAAATATAGCTAAAAATATCGCCGGAACTGCACCGAATAAAACATACGACTGTTTCGAAATAATCGCAGCAAAATTCAACTGTTTATACTCATTTATAACTCCATTTGTTTTTGTAGAATTATCAGAATTCCTATGTTTAATAAAACTAACGTAGTCCTCATCTAATTTTATCTTTTCGTAATTTATGTGAGAATCCAATTCATCTAAAAGTTCTAAAACCTTTTGTTCGTGAGTATAGATTGCTTTGGCATCGTATTTTCTACTGTATTGTTCAAATGATGACTTGTTCGTATTTGTAGACATAAAATTATCTATTTCATACAAATTATCCGATAATTTCCCATAATACTTTAATTCTGTAGCATAGATTTTTTCATTCTCTTCAACAGTTAACTTTGTATTTATCTTATTGCCACTTCTTTTGGATTTAAGAAAATACGCTATTAAACTATCCGTACTTGACTCCATCTCTTTAATTCTATCCAGCTCAAAATACGGTGATTTTTGCATTTGTATGAAAAGAGTCGCAAAGCACATTATTAACGATAATAAAATCACGAAAAAATAAGTTTTGTTTCTGATTAGTTTTTTATGTAAATATTTAAGCATAGTTTCCTCCTGTTATTGGTATTTCACTAAAAGTAATTACAAGTGTTTCACAGTGATTGCTTTCTTACTTTTTTTACGTTTTAGTTTTTTACCTCATTAACTCTTATCTATATTTTAACATATATTTTAATAAATATTACAATAATATGTAGTATTAAAACATCATTAAATTTAAATCAACAGGAAATAAAGTAATAAAAAATAATTATCAACAAGCAAAAAGACCACAAAATTGAATTTCAATTCATGTGGTCTTTGAAGCTTCTCATATTCCATAGAAATATCTAATTAAATATTCCCTTTATTCTATCAAACAAAGAATTGTTTCCTTCATCTCTCAGCACATAATTCATAACCTTGTCATTTCCAACCGCGTAATCTTCGATTTGATTTTCGATAAACATATCAGGATACCAGGTTGATCCATCACCTTTGTTTAAATTCGAAGAGTGTATAACATCTTTGTAATTATAATCATATCTTCTCATTTCTCCTGATGTGTATATGAATAGTTTGCTTTTCCCGAGATATACAATATTTCCTCCAGACATATTATGATTTGAAGCTCCCGCAGTATTTGTTCCAATCATATGTACATTTTCTAAGTTCCTTTTTACACTATCTATCATTCTTATCCCAGCTGAAAAAGTATCTTCACCAATTAACACTTTAATATTGATTTTTGGATTTAATAATTGATATTGCATTATCGCAAACTCTAATTCTTTTGTGTTTGTAAACATGCCACCACCATTATATCTGATGTCTAATATGATGTTGTCAATATCTTTTGCTTGTATTTCATTTTGCATTTTAGTTATCATATCTTTTAATACGTTATCTTTATTCATATCGTAAGAATAATTATATTTAATTACAAGATTTCTGTTTGATTTATAGAAGTAAAATGGTTTATTTTCTGTGAATTGTTCTTTTCCCCAATTTGTATATGCATCCCATTTTAATTCACTAGTTTCATACATTATTTGATTGTAGCTTTCATCATCGTAATAATTTTTGTATATTCCAATACTATCAGTTTTAATGGTGTCTACAATTTTATCAACGATTTTTCCATTTTGCAAAATTTGTAAATGTACTTTATCTCCTTTTATTATATTTTCTTTTTTAAGTAAATCTGTGTATAACATGTAACCATAATGTAAAATATTTTTCTTTCCAGTTTCATTCTCTGCAGAAATGTATTTGCACACTATTTTCAATATTTCAGATGATTTTACACCTTCAATGCTTACGATTTTAGAATACAATAAGTCCTTGCATTTTTCCGTTGTATTTATGATGTAGAATTCGTCGCCAATTATTTTTATTATGAACGGGAATTGCTCTGTCCCCAAATGCCACATAGCAGTTGTGTGTCTATCGTTCATGTTAGATATTATTTTACTAAGCTGTAAATTCAAATCTCCAACTGTATTTCCTGTTGGATTTTGTAGTAATTTATCAATATCCGAATCTAGTTGTTCTTTTGTGTATCCTCCAAGATAGCCTTGTTCATGAATATAAAAGCTTTTAAAGTTATTAACATCTTTGATGTAATCTTCTTTTGATAAAACTCTATTTAATTCTATCTCCCCAAGTTTTTTATGTTTTTCCTTGTTTGTGTCCAAGTTTCCTTTATTATATATGCTATCTGCAGAGAATGTAAGCACCTCTATATTATCAAGTTCGTTATCAGAATATGAAATATTCGAAAAAGCTATTGCTATAACTATGATTATAGCAGCGCTCATTTTTTTGATCTTATTTATCATTTTTGATTTGTATCCCTTTTCTGTAATGATTTTCATAAAATACTCCTTTCAATATTTCCTGATATTATCTTTTCAAATTTTTTATTCTATCAAACAAGGAATTGTCTCCTTCATCTCTCAATGCATAATTCATCGCAGGATCATTTCCTATCATGTAATCTGCAAATGATTGTTCTGCGTGGAAATCTGGTGTCATTGTATTATGTATATAATCGTAATTCTTATAATTATGGTTATATACATCACTAAGCATGTAATCATTACTAAAGACTTTAGGACAATATGTTCCTAATACTTGAAATCTTTTTACATAAAATAAATTCAAAGCGCCCGATGCCATTCTCACAGGAAATCCTGAGTTTTCTCCGATGACTTCTACATTATCTAATACTTTTAATATGCTTAATGCATTATCACCTGCTGCAGAATAAGAATTTCTTCCTATTAAAAGTTTAATCTTTACATTTCTATTTTTTGATTGATATTGCATTATTTTCATTATTATCTGCTCGAAAAGATAATCAGACCCACCTCCATTTAGTCTTAAATCAATAACTATACATTTAGGATTTTTGCTAATTAATTTTTCATTAAAATCTTTTTCTAACTCATAAATACTGCTGTTTTCATTTTCAAGTGCTGAATCATAATGCACTATTAGACTATTATTTTTAATTTCATTGTAATATAATTTATTTTTTGATTTATTTTTTGGTATTGGTCTGATTTTAATGAATTCATCTTTTAAATTATTAAAATAAAATTCACCAATATTGAATGTAAAGAATTGTTTATTATTTATTTCTATTTTGTTTACTTTAATTTTGGGGAAATCACTTGATTTTATATCATAATTGTATTTATTATTGTCTTTTTTTAAAGTTAACCTTATATTATGGTCTTTTGTTATATTCTCTTTTCTCAATAAATTCATCATTATTATATTCTGGCATGCTACTTTATTACGAAATGATTCATTTTCACCAGATACATAGTTAGATATTCGTTTAATTACTTCATCAATATTAATTCCATTTATTTCCACTACTTTACTTCCGATAATATCATTTTGTGAACTTGCAAATACATAATAACCGTCACGAAATTTCTCTAATATAATATTTGAATATGAATTTTCATAATCGGATATAACTTGTGCATGTCCTTGTCCAAGCTTTGCCATAAGTAATTTCATATCATACTGCATATCTAATAATGATTTAGTATTCGCATTCCTGATAATATTATTACATTCACGTTTAAATTCTTCTCTTGAAATATTATCAAACAAAATATGGTTTTCTACCATAAAATCTCTGAATTCTTTCATGATTTGTTTATATTCTTCTATATCTATCTTATCTTGTGGATTTATGTCCACAGTTTCCAGCTTATTAATATTCTCATTTGAAATATACATGCGTGTAGTATCTTCATCAAATTTATCTATGTATTTAAAACCAGTAGTAGTCATGATAAATATGATAACTACTAATAGGTTAATAATTTTATTTTTAAAATTCATTTTCTCATTAAACAATTTTATCCTGCAATTTTCACAATTTATCCCGAAATAATTGCAACTTAAATTACCACAATTAGATTCAGTAATACTGCCGACATCGTTATTGTTTGTTTCTACTACAGGATTTCTTCCATCTAGTAATAACTTCATCCCTTTTCTCCTATTAAAATAAATTTATATTTAGCTAATGTTATCCTAATAAAAACTTTTTAATTTTTAGAACATAAAAATCCCTTTATTTTATTAAATAAAGAACTATCTCCTTCATCTCTAAGCGCGTAATTCATCGCAGGGTCATTTCCTATCATATAATCTGCAAAAGATTGCTCTGCGTAGAAATCTGGTGTAAGCATATCATTCTTGTAATCATAATTTTTGTAATTGTGCTTAAATACATCTTCCTTCTCGTAATTTTGAACATCTATGAATCTTGCAGCATACTGGCAATAAGTTCTAAGATTTTTTATATAAAACAGACTATCAACTCCAGTAGTAGTTTTAATTGTAAATCCTGAATCTCCACCTATTATTTCAACATTATCTAGTGTTCTCATTGTTTCTATTGTCGCAAATCCTGATGCCGAATATGTGAAGTTACCTACTAATATTTTTATTTTCGTCTCTGGATTTAATATTTGATAAAATTCCAATTCTTTTAATATTTGATGATATAATTCACTTCTTCCTCCTCCATTAAATCTTAAATCAATAATGATTTTTGAAGGCTTAATTTTATGTAATTTTTCATTTATTTCTTTTGAAAAACTGTGCATGTTGAATTCTGCATTATCCGAACATAAATTATAATAAATTATTAAATTTTTATTTTTTACTGTAGCATAAAAATTTTTTTCAGTTTGATTTATTATCTTTAGTGGTCTAATAGTTGTATGATCAATGTTTTTCATCTTTTCATTCATTTTTTTTACATCTATAAAGTACATGCCCGAATAATCTGAATCAACTTTACCATATTGCCAATCTTCAATTTTTAATGGATTAATATTTTTGTATAATATTTTACCATTTTTCTTCATTTTTAATTGTACTTCTTGTCCTTTTACTATGCTTTCTCTCTTTAACATATCAAGATTCACTAAGTAAAAAGTTGCACTTATATCTCTAAAATTTTGGTTTTCTCCATACTCATACTTAAATAATTTACTTTTAACTTCTTCTATTGAAATATCATTTATTGCTAAAAGTTCGCTTCCTAGTATATCTGTATAATTTTTAGGACAATCAGTAATAAACACTCCATCAGAATACTTAAATAGTTTTATTGGCAAAATTTCTGTAAAATAATTATCTTTAATCCCAACATGACCTTGTTTTAAGCTAGATGTCAGTATCTTCAAATCTAATATAGTATTTACTATTGTATGTTCTTTTCTATTTTTAATAAATTTGTCGCATTCTGTCGAAAATTCCTCTCTGGACGTATTATTAAAAATAACATGATTTTCTTTCAAAAAGTTTTCTACATCTTTTATAGTTTTTTCATATTCTTCTTGTGATATTTTGCTTTTTGAGTCAATAGTAATTTTGTCTTCTGAATTGATATTTCCTTCTTTAATATTTTTATGTATATAATAAGGTACTTCTTGTACATTATTTGAATATGTAAATCCTGAGCAAAAAGTTAAGAAAATTAAACTAAGTATTGTTTTAGTAATAAAGCTAATTAATTTTTTCTTTTTATAACTTATACAAATGTGTTCTCTTTCCCTATTGTTTTTCACCATAATTTTCACTCCTTTTGATATTAAAACATAAAATTTGCAATTTATTTGATATTTGACTTCTAATTTGTCGATATTAGTTTAAATAATATTTTTTTGTTTTTTTAGTATAGAATTAAACCGCGTAACGTTTTCATAATATTTAAATAAAAGTCTTGCTATTAATTCATATTATCTTTTATTGATTTTTTTGTCAACAGTTTATTTATTTGATGTTCTAATATATAAAGATTGATACTGTTTAATTTTTGTTCTTTTGATATGAAATTAATTCTTGTTAACACTCAAACATACATATTATCCACTTTTGCTAAGTTATTTCATTTATTTGGAAAATCTATAAGTATTTGTTTTTTTTAACAAACTATTTTTTTAAAATTATATTATGACATAAAAAACAGGGACATATTTTTCTAAATGTCCCTGTAAGATTGCTCTAATATTTTATTTAAAATCCAATTTATCTACGAATTTTAATATTTCTAATAGCTTTGTTCTTTTTTTGAATGTTTTCTCTATGTTTTTCTTCAAATATTGGTACAAGTCATCGTTTCTAGCTTCGAAGGATTTGATTTCCATGACAATATTCATGTATTTCTTGTCTTTATATGTGCTTTTTAGTTTTTTTCGATAAATTTCCCAAACTTTTTCAAATGTTTTGTCTTTGTCTTGTTTGATAAGTTCTTCTACGAATAGTATAAAATAATACGAATCATGTATTGATGACAAGTTTTTGAACACATTCGTATAATCTTCTTCGTTCAAATATTTCTTGGTTTCTGATATGATTTCTTTTTCCATTTCAATTGAGTAATTATCATTGTCCAAGCTTTGTGAAAGCATGATTACGTAATCGTTGATTAATTTGAATGTGGATTCTTTGTCGTCGACTTTTGAGTATTTGTATAGAAACTCTCTCCATTTTGCTATGAATTTAGTCATGTAATTCATAAGTATATACGTTCTGACATCTATTGTGAACACGTAATTGGATGTGAAGATGAAAAACTTCTTGAAATAATCAAAATATTTTAACAATACATCTGATATCATACTTATGGATAAGGTAGTGACTATTTCTTGGTTTTCTTCTGTTAATTGGATTTTTCCTTTTAATAACGATGGACTATTCCCATATTGTATGAGTTTTTTGATTGCGTATACGTATAGATAGGAATATGATTGATCATCTTCGATTTTGTCGAACAAATCTTGTAACATATCAAAATCTTTGTCTTTTATGAGATATAGTATCGTCTTTTTATGAAGTTGTACTTCGCTCATATCGCTGTAGTAATTCACAACTGAAGAAAATGAATTTTCTTGTTCACGTTCAACTAAATCGATTAGTTCGATGTCACTGTTTCTGTCGTTGATGTATATGTCGTTAATTTTAAGAAGCTCTTGTTCGCTATTTTCGTTTTTGAATACGAACTTCTTTTTGTTCCAATCGTAGATGCTTAGCCCATCTGTTCCTGTTTTTTTGTATATTAAAAAGTTGTTTAATCTAAAAATATCGTAATTTTCCATAGCTTAAATTATATACAAAAAAAGCTACCAAATCAAATTTGATAACTTTTTTATAAAATATGTAGTTTAGATTATATACCCACAGATATTTTTAAAGCTTCATCCAACTTTATCAGAACTCTATCATCAAAGCTACCTACTTTTTCACGAAGCCTTTTTTTATCAATAGTTCTTATTTGTTCAGCTAAAATAACTGAATTTTTCGGTAAACCGTACTTGGATCGTTCTATTGCAACATGTGTTGGTAATTTCGCTTTATTTATTTGTGAAGTAATAGCTGCTATGACTACGGTTGGACTGTATTTGTTTCCCACATCATTTTGAACAACAACGACAGGTCTTACACCACCCTGCTCAGATCCAACAACAGGGCTTAAGTCTGCGTAAAATATGTCTCCTCTTTTTACTTTCATAAACTCACCCTATAAACTCTTCGCTATTTTAAGAACTATTTTTATTATATCCAAAACACTTCAAGAAATCAATATAATAAACTTGCCCAACTTAAAAGCTGGGCTAAGATTAGTTGATTTTTTGTAAATAGTCACACACTTCTACGACTTTTCCATTTCTAGTATAAATTCTAGGAATTCTCATTGTAACTCTACACAAAAGCTCATAGACATTTGTGTTTGCCATTTCTGCCAAATCATACAATGATATTTCTCCCATGTCATCCTTTCCGAACAACAAAACTTTGTCGCCAACTTTTACATCTCTAATGAAAGATACATCTATCATGATTTGATCCATGCAGACTTTTCCCAAAATTTTTGCTTTTTTGCCGTTGATAATCACATATGCTTTGTTGGATAATTCCAAAGGATAACCGTCAGCATAACCTATTGTCGCTGTTGCAACTACTGTTTCAGAGTTTGTCGTGAATGTTCTTCCGTATCCGATGTCTGTTCCTTTTGGAACTGTTTTAATCATTGACACTGTTGTGTAAAGCGAAGATATTTCTTCCAGATTTAGCCTAGAATTTTCTCTTACATAATCTGATGCATGATATCCGTAAAGTCCTATTCCACATCTTATCATATCCAAGAAATATCCGTGAATTATCGCTCCAGCATCATTTGCTATGTGTTTTATTGGAACAGTTATTCCTCTGTTTTCCACATCAATCATAAAACCAATGTATGTATTGTATTGTTCTTTGGTATAGGAATAATCTTCGCTATCAGCATCTGAAAAATGACTGTAAATTCCTTGCAACACTACATTATCCATTTTATAAATTTTGAATATTTCTTCCAAGCATTTATCTTTGTCAAGTCTAACTTGGAACCCTAATCTTGTCATTCCTGTGTCGATTTTGATGTGAACTTTGCATATTTTATTCAAACTTTTTGCAACGTTGTTGATTTCAACTGCAGTTTCATAATCGTAAACTGTTAATTCGATATTGTTTTTGATTGCGACTTCAATGTTTTCATTGGAAATATATCCTAAAATCATAATTGGTTTGAATATTCCATTTTTGCGAAGTTCCAAGGCTTCATTTATATTGGACACTGCAAAGTAATCTATTCCCAAATATTCCAATTCTTTTGTAATAAATGCTGCGCCTTGTCCATAAGCATTGGCCTTAACTACGGCACACATTTTGACTAAATTGCTTATGTTTTTGATTTCTTTGTAATTGTGTTTTAATTTGTCCAAATCAACCTTCAAATAACTTTGATATTTAAACATTATTTCTCCTTACAAGCATTAATCGCCTCCGGTAAATTTCTAATAATATCCGATGCAATAATGCTGTCCTCTCCTATTTTTTGTTTTGCAAAATCTCCAGCTAGTCCGTGAATATACACTCCCAATTTACAAGCTTCGAACACATCTGTGTTGTGCATAAAACTTGCAATAATTCCAGACAAACAATCCCCACTTCCAGCTGTTGCCATTCCTGCGTTTCCTGTATTGTTTACATAAATTTCGTCATTTTTGGCGACGATTGTGTGATGGCCTTTGAGAACTACTATACATTTGTGTTTTTTTGAAAAATCCGTAGCTACTTCCTCACGATTTTGATTGATATAATCTACATCCAATCCCGAAAGTCTACTAAATTCCAATGGATGTGGAGTTATGGCAACTGAATAATCTTCAAATTCTAGTTCACAGAAATCTTTTATTGAGTTTAATCCATCAGCATCTATCAAAATTGGTTTATGGAAGTTTTTGAGTACGGCTTTTATCAATTCATAATTTAATTCATCTTTTCCCATGCCACAACCAATTGCGACACAGTTTTTATTGGAAATATATTCTAGAACTTGAGAAATAGAATTATCACTCAATTTTTTGTCGTCACATTCAAGTGGAAGTATTATATTTTCAACGGATTTAATTTGCATGATTTCCGAGATAATTTCAGGGACAATTGTGTACACCAATCCACTACCACAACGAAGTGCTGCCATGCTTGCCAAGTAGACGCTTCCACACATTCCGTTCGAACCACCAACTATGCAGACTCTTCCGTAGTTTCCTTTATTGGAAAAAGGGTCGCGTTTTTTTATTGTAAAATCCATTTTAATCCTCCAACATCAACACACACATTGCTATTGCGTATTCTTTATCGTGAGAAATGGATGCATCAATATCTAAAACTTTTGGAAATTTATCTGTATTTAATTTTACAACTAAACCGTCATCATGTATAGACTCCACATCCATAAAACTCATTTTACCAATTCCTGTCTTCAAAGCTTTTGACACTGCTTCTTTAATACAAAACATCCCTGTAATCGTCTCGTAATTACGATTTTTCGATTCAATGTATGAAATTTCTCGTTCAGTAAAGACTTTTTTCATAAATTTATCCAGATTTTTTATGTTTTCAATTCGTGAAACTCTTAGAATATCAGTTCCACATCTAATCTTCATTTTTGATTCCTTCAAATTTTTCCAAGAATTTGTTTCTCAATGCTAAAAAGTCTAGTTTTTCAATGTCTTCCACGCTTTCCACATCTTTTACGAATTCTTCTACGATTTCTCCTATTATTTCGAATGAATTTTGTGAAAAATTATTAATATTATATGATTCCGACAAATATTTTATGCTTTCTTTCATTAATTTATCCGTCAAAATATCTTGGTAAGTTTGATTGATGTTGCAGTTGCTGATTTCTTTTTCGATGACTTTTTTTATGGAATATATCACATAATACACAAAATCCATAAAAATTTCGTTGTTTTCTCTGTCATCAAGGGCAAATAATATCGACAAACAGAAATTCCAGTTGAAGTCCTTGTCCAATCTGCTGTTAAGTCCCTGTGCAAATGAAGTGTGAATGTAATCTCCAAATTCCATATCTGAAAAATCATACAATTCACCAAAACTAATTGGCTTGTTACTTATGGCATTGACCTTGTTTAATATGTCGATCAATCTTTCTTCGTATTGTTTTTTCTCCAAAACATCCATTATTGAAAACAAATAATCGCTTACTACATTTGCAATATTTCTCATATCTATTACAAAACCTAAATTGTATTTTAATTTAAGCATGTATCCATCGTGAATCATTTTTGTTATGATGCTTTTAAATTGTTGTCTTGTAGCATCATCTTCGTTGGATTCTACTGTCATCATTTTTTTGTAAACACTGTTGAGTTGTTTGTCGATAATTGTAAGGTTGTTTTTGATTGAATACATTACATCACGTATCAAATCTTCTGTCATAACGTAGTTTGAATTTTTGTATAAAATCGAATGATCTACCTCTCCCCAGAACACATTAACCATGGATTTGATTTGCACTTCAAAATTGATTTTCATATCGTCGTTTTCCACAAAAATAGCGTCAATTTTATAAATTTCAAACCCGTTTTTTTGTTTTTGTGGTTGTGGTTGATCTAGGTTAAGTCTGATTCTCATATCATACTTAGAATAATAATAGCCGTCTTCATCTTTGTAATAAAAAAGTCTTTTCAAATATTCGTACAAATCTTTTTCATTTTCGTTGAATCGACATTCTATTCTAACTCCAATCAAATCTGGAAATAGATTGAACACTTCCTCTACGTCTTTACATTTTATATAATAATTTTGTTTTAGTATTTTTTCTTTGATGCTGTCTTCTTTTTTTACACGTGCGTTAATATTAATAACATCTTCGTTCGTTTCAAAAACTTTACTAAAAAACTCTTTTGTTTCTTCTGCAACAAAGTTTATGAATTTGTAACGACTATTAATTAATTTAACAGCATCATTCATAAATTGAAAAATTCCAGCTCTCATTTTATTCTCCTTTTTATTTCTACTACTATTTTACCATATTTAAGCATTTCACAAGCATCAAAAAAGAGCACTGCGTGTGCTCTTTTGATTTTACAATTTACAGAAACTTCATCCTGTTAGGATTAATGTCTCGTTCTATTTCGTGAAAGCCCTTGATTTCGATGTTGTTTTCTTCTATGATTTTTTCGATTTTGGGTTTGTCTTCCAAATTATCATACAATATAGAAATCCCACAACACACATCCAATACTCTTGGTGTTGGTGCAATCGTAGCTTTTATAGAATTTTCTTTGATTAAATCGTAAAGTTTTTGTCCGTTTGCCACATCTTTGAACAAGATGTAGTTCATTTTATCTGCCATTTTCAATCATTTCAACGAATGCTTCAATTCTTGTCTTCAATTGTTCGCTGTCTTCGTCAGTATAATCAGTTTCAATTCCCAATACTGGAATGTTGTGGTCTTTAAGTTCTTTTTCTACAATGTGACCTTCTGTATCGTAAATGTTACAGAATTTTAAGTTAACGTCGATTACACCATCAACGTTGTATTCTTTTGCTAGTCTGATGATGTCGTCAACTCTTTCAGTGTTTGGAGTGTAACATGCGCAGTTGATACCTTTCATGTATCTATCTGTTAGGTGATCAACCATTTCATCCATAGTTTTTCCAGATTCATCTACAGTTAATTCAAAATATCTTGAACCTGTACACATTTCTTCACATACAACAGCTGCTCCACTTGATTCAATGATGTGGTGTAGTTTCCAGTTTGGAATAGACAATGGAGTTCCTGTTAACATTAATCTTGTAGCGCCTTTTTTGTATACGCTTACGTTTTGTTCTTTTCTCTTGTCCAATTCGTCGCACAATTCATTTACTTTTTGTGCAAATCTAGTTGGATCATCATAAAATGCGATTTGAGAAATCAATAAACAATCTTTACCACTGATTGGAACATTGTCTAATTTACGGAATTCCCACAATCTTTGCATTGCACGTCTTTTGTTGTTGATTAAAACAATTGCATCATGAAGAGATTCTGGAGTTAATTTGTTGCCAGTTAATTCTTCGATTCTGTCGATGTATCTATAAACTTCATCTTTAAAGAATTCAACGTCTTTGTCTCGTTTCATTTGTGGCAAATCAAAGATGTACATTGGAGCATCTTTTGACATGATTTCCCAAGCTTTTTTCTTGCCGTCGCAAGTTGTTTCTCCGACGAATAAATCTGCAAGTCTAAAGAATGGACAAGTTTTTTCAAATCTAGCACCTAAAGATGCCTTGATTAGTGGACATGTAGCAGTTGGAAGATATTTTTCTCCACCTGGTACCCAGAATTGAGATCCTGAACACAAACCAGTATTGATAGCTCCGCATCCAAATACTACTTCGTCAGGAACATGAATACAGAATGTTCCTACAACTTTTCCGCCGTTTTTTTGGAATTCGATTAATTCAGCTGGTCTAATCCCGTGGATTTCTGCAACAACCATGTTGAAATAATCCATTTTTTCTGGTCTATTTTCTTGTGATAAATATACATCACCAAATGCTTGTGGTAAAACTTCACACAAAACGTCGTGTTGATCGACATCCATTCCTAAATCTTCCCACATTTTTCTGTAATCTGCCATTTTTATACCCCCTAGTAAGTAATTACATTATCATCATAATCAAATTGGCTACAGTTATTAATAACATAATCTGGTTTGAAATCGAATTGCTTGTACTTTTCATCTATGTATTCAAACCCTTTTTTTGTAAAAATATCGTGATATTCGCCTTCACAAAAATAGCCTTCTTTGATTAATTGATCAAATTTTTTGTACACTCCAGCTGCTGCCTGAAGTTTTACAGATGATTTGTCCCTAAAAGAATCATCTATATGTCGTTTAATAAACTCAATTCTTTTGTCGATGTCGAAGATAAATTTTGAGAAGTATTCCACTTCGTATATTCTTTTCTCATCGACATCGCACTGTCTGAGTTTGTATATAAGAGATGAAATTTCTCTGGATTTTTCAATTAAATCATTAAATTTTTCTTCGTCAAATTTTTTGTCTAATTTGTCTTCCAGATACTCAATCAAAGATTTATAATTCCTGTATTTGTACACGAAAACATCCTTGTCAGTTTTCTTTCTCAAAGTTTCGTAGCGAATTTTGCAACTATCATCTACTATGAAAAACGATGAACTAAACATAAAAGGACATTTTCCAAGTTCCAAATAAGCAAAAGAAGAATTCAACATATCACAGTAATTATTATCTGTATAATCTTCTGTGACTTCTCTGTCCATTCCATAAGAATACACTGTTGTAACTCCAAAACTCTCAACAATTTCCCATGGAACTCTGCCCCATAATGAAACAACAGTTGTTGATTCTCTCAAAGTGAGTGCATCAATATATGCGTTTTTTCTAATATCTAAATAATCCATTATCTTGCCAAGACTGCTGCTCCTATTGCTCCTGCAAATCTTGCGTTTTCATTTGTTTCTACGGTTGCCGACAGAAGTTGTGACAAGTGTTCTGTCATATAATCATTCCCCGAAAAACCTCCAGTTAAGAAATAATAATCTGTAGCAGGAAGTCTGTGAACCAAAGTCTTTACTTTATTAATAATGGAATTAATTACACCACATGCAATATCTTCTTTTGGTGTACCTTTTCCAATTAATGAAATGATTTCTGTTTCAGCAAAAACCGTACACATCGAAGAAATTTTGACATCTTTTCCAGTTCTTGCCAAATCAAACATTTCGTCCAGTCCAACACCAAGACGATTTGCCATTACTTCCAAAAATTTCCCAGTACCAGCAGAACACTTATCATTCATTATGAAATCTTCTACCATACCATTTTTGTAACTTATGGCTTTTGTATCTTGTCCTCCAATGTCGATAATAGTCATATCAGTATCGTTGAAAAAACTTGCGCCTTTTGCGTGGCATGTTATTTCTGTAACGACTTTGTCCGCAAATGGAACAGAAACTCTCCCGTATCCTGTAGCGACAACTTTACTATTATCTTCGTTTACTCCATTTGATTCTAGCCATTCTTTTATAGTTTTACTTGTTTCAACAGAACTCCAGCCCGTTGGCATAACTTTTTTGAAAAGAATTTCTTTTTTTGAATCATCTAAAACAACTACCTTTGAAGCAGTTGAACCTATATCAATTCCTACATAATACATATTTATCACCATCTTCATTATAACATCAAAAAAAACTTTTTTATGATTTATAGGATTATTCAATAAATCAAGCGTTACTTATAGAAAAAATCTATAAATAAAATGTGAATTAAAAAAAGCCTTGAAAAATTAATTTCAAGGCTCTCATTCTTATCCTATTACTATAATATTTCCCCACCATCTAAAAATTGATTGTGACAATTCATTTGCAGCGTATAATCTGTCTTTTCCTTTTGGTTGTCCATTAAAGTACATTTCTCCCCAATTGTTTGGATCGTAAACTTCAAAATACAATCTATTATTGATATGAGTGTATCCTTTTACAACTAAGAAATGTCCTCCTTGGTAGTTGTAAAATCTACCAATATTTGAATTGTTGTTATTATTAAATGAAATAAATCCAGTATTCACACAAACAATTGCAATATTTCCATTATCCAATATATCTGTCAAAGTATCTTCTCCATTGTATACAATTGTACGATTTGGAATTCTTTGATCATTCAAATATTGTGATACAGTGTTTGTTGACCACCATCCACCTTGCATAGGATAACGATCTCTTGCTCCTGCTGCTGTCGCGATTGTATTTCTATTGAACCATTTTTCGACCATTACACTTGAAGATGGACCACAATTTGAGTTACTAGCCCAGCCAGTGTTTCCTTGATCTATGTACCAATTATAGTTTCTATCGTTGTGTACTTCTTGTCTTACTGCGCCTGTAAAAGTAGGTGTTACTAAAACTACGATTGCCATTAAAAGCATTAATATTTTTTTGCTAAATTTCTTCATATTTTTACTCCTTTGATTTTATTTTTAAAAAGAAGACGTTTTACTTATATTTATAACCTCCTTATTTTATTTTTCTTCTTTTTATTGCCTAAATTATTTGATTTTATAACAATTAATTTCATAAATCTATGTATTCTCTGTAATTATGTTATCGTTTACAATAAAAGTATAACACTTAATTTTAAATTTTGAAATAGTTTTGGACAAAAAAATAGTAGCACATTTTTCATGCACTACTATTTTTACTTAATGTTTAAAATAAAGGCCAAATTATTCTTAAAACGAATACTATTGCCAAGATATACATCAAAATAGAAATATCTTTTCTTTTTCCTGCTAATAATTTTATTAAAACGTAGCTTATCATTCCAAAAGAAATTCCTTCTGCAATTGAATAACAAAATGGCATCGCAATTATTGTTATAAATGCAGGAATTGCTTCTGAATAATCGTAAAAGTCGATTTCTTTGATTGAGCTAAGCATAAATAATCCTACGATTACCAATGCAGGTCCTGTTGCTTGTGCAGGAATCATGCCAAATACAGGGAACAAGAATAAGCTTAGGAAGAAAAAGAATGCTGTTGACAAAGCTGTTAGACCAGTTCTTCCACCTTCTGCAACTCCTGATGCCGATTCAACAAATGTAGTTACTGTACTTGTACCAAGTAGAGCTCCCATTGTTGTTCCAATCGCGTCTGCTAATAATGCAGGAGATGCTTCTTTTAATTTTCCTTGTTCATCTAACATACCAGCTTTTGCACTAACTCCAACCAAAGTTCCTACTGTATCGAAAATATCTACAAATAAGAATGTGAATACTACAGTGAACATATCGAAAGTAAATATTTTATCGAATTGTATTTTAAAAGCTACTGGAGCTAATGATGGTGGCAATGTTATTGGAGATCCGCCTTGGTATTTTGACACTCCCAAAATTAAAGCTAAAATCGTAGAAGCCAAAATTCCATACATCAACGCACCTTTGATTTCTCTAGCCAAAAGTAAAGCGATAATGAATAATCCTACAATAAATACTACGCTTTCTCTGCTCAAGAGATTTCCCAATTGTAAAACAGTACCTTCACCTTGCAAAATAATTCCTGAATTTACCAAACCAACTAGCGCTATGAAAAGTCCAATTCCACAGCTAACTGCTTTTTTTAAATTAATTGGAATCGCATCAAAAATCATTTCTCTTACTTTAAATAATGAAAGAATTAAAAATACAATACCTTCCAAAAATACTGCAGTCAAAGCAAATTGCCAAGTATAGCCTAGTGTTTTAACAACTGTAAATGTAAAAAATGCATTAAGCCCCATACCTGGTGCCAAACCAAATGGCAAGTTGGCTAAGAAAGCCATACAAACCATGGCAACAATACTTGCAATTACACTAGCAGTAAAAACTCCACCCTTGTCCATTCCAGTTTGACTCAACATTTGAGGATTGACTGCCAAGATATAACTCATAGTCATAAATGTAGTAAATCCAGCCATTAATTCCGTCTTTACATCTGTTTTCCTCTCAGATAGACGAAATTTTTTTTCTAAAAAATCCAAGTTTTCCCTCCTTAATTTTTATCAAAATCTTCGTATTCCAATTGTTTATCTTCCCAATCTGAATACAAAGAATTTTTGTCAGCGTTAAGATGTTCCAGTTCTTCATTTAATTGAAGAATTTTTTGAGGATCATCGTAAATATCATTTTGACAAAACAGGTCTTCAATTTCTTTGATTCGTTCGTCAATTTTATCTATAGTCGATTCAATCGTTTCAATTTGTTTTCTCAGTTTTTTAAGATTATTTGTGATAGCACGTTGTTTTTTCTTTTCTTTCAAAGCTGCAGTTTTGTTCAAACTTTCCTCTGTTTTATCCACTTTTAAATCATTGATTTTCTCTTGATAATAATCGTAATTTCCAAGGAAAGTAGTCGTTTTATCTTTTTCCAACACAATGATTTTATCACAAACTCTGTTCAAGAAGTATCTATCGTGGCTAATTACAAAAACAGTACCTTCGTAATTTATCAAAGAATCTTCCAAACTTTCCTTTGAGTCAATGTCCAAGTGGTTAGTAGGTTCGTCCAGTAACAAAAAGTTTGATTTTGAAAGCATCAACTTCAGCAAAGATACACGCGCCTTTTCTCCACCACTCAAATCTTCAATAAGTTTGAAAATATCGTCTCCCACGAAATTCATAATAGCAAGGGCACTTCTGATTTCGTAGTGAGTCATTTTAGGATATTCGTCCCAAATTTCATCTATAATTGTGTTTTTATCGTTCAAATACATCTGTTCTTGGTCAAAATATCCGATGTTTACATTGGAACCTAACCTGAATTTTCCAGAAGTTGGTTTTAATTTTTTGGTTATAATATTGAATAAAGTCGTTTTTCCAACTCCATTTGCTCCAATAAGTCCAACTCTTTCTTCCTTATATATATCTAAGTTACAGTTCTCAAAAATAAGCTTGTCGTCGATTTTTTTGGACAAATCTTCAACCATCAAAACGTCTTTGCCGCTTGGTGAAGATATTTTGAATTTAATTCCAAAAGTTCCATCATCATACGTTGGCTTATCCATAAGCTTCATTTTATCCAAGAGTTTCTTTCTGGATTGTCCTTGTTTATTCTTCTTAGCATTATCAGTGCTAGTGTATTTTTCAACGATTTCAAGTTGTCTCTTATACTCACGTTGTTGATTTTCGTAAGTCTTTCGTTGGATATCCATATAGATTTTTCTCTGTTTCATAAAACCAGTGTAATCTGTCTCGTACGTTTTGATGGTTCTATTTTCCATATGAAAAATCCTATTTACAATTCCATCTAAGAAATATCTATCGTGAGAAATTATCACACAAGCGCCCTTGTAATTTTTCAGAAAAGTTTCCAAAAACTCGATAGCTTTGATATCCAAATGGTTGGTAGGCTCGTCTAGTAACAATACGTCACATTTTTGTAGAAGAAGTTTTGCGAGCATTATTCGAGATTTTTGACCACCACTGAAATTAGTGACATTTTTATCCAAATCATCATCCGAAAATCCCAAACCTTTTAGTGTGCCTTTGATTTCAGAATCGTAGAGATATCCTCCCATTGATTCAAATCTTTCCAAATCTCTGTGGTATTTGTTCATCAAATCTTCCAAATCTTCGGTATCCTTCATTTGATTTTCGTATTCTCGAAGTTTGTTCTCCAATCTCAATACTTCTGAAAAAACGCTCAAGCATTCTTCGTACAAAGTATTAGTCGAATCAAATGAATTATGTTGCTTCAAGTATCCTATTTTCATATCATTTTTGATGAACAAGTCTCCACCGTCTTTAGACAATTCTCCTGTCAAAATATTAAACAAAGTGGATTTACCCGCACCATTTATTCCTATGATTCCAATTTTATCATTGTCGTTAATATTAAAAGTAACATTTTCTAAGATACTTTTATCTAAGAAAGATTTTTCTATGTCTTTTGCACCTATTAGAATCATTTTTTCACTTCCTAACTAAACAGTCAATCAACTCAATTCTGAGTTAATTGACTTCATATTTTCAAAGATGACAAAACTTTGTTTGAGTCTATATCTATAAGTTTGATTTCATCATCATCTATTATTGCAACTGATTTTACACCGTCTTTTGGAATAGAAGGACTACCTGGATTTAACAAAATAACGCCTTCTTTATCTTCCAAAACTTTTACATGAGTGTGTCCTGTTATTACGATATCACAATTATTGGCCTTAGCAATTCTAATTCTCTTTTCTTCATCTTCCTCATATCCATGAATTGTGAAAATTCTAAATTTGCCAATATTTATGATTCTATGTTTTTGTGTCAAATCGTGTTCAATAACCATTTGATCCACATCACTATCGCAGTTTCCTCTTGTATATATCACATTATCCATAGATTTGAAAATAACTGCCAAATCTTTTGGATTGTAATCTTCTGGAAGAGCATTGCGTGGTCCGTGATACAAAACATCTCCCAAATGAAAAATCGTGTCGCAATCTTTTAGAATATCCAAAGCTTTTTTCGTATTATCTAAAGAGCCATGTGTATCGCTTATTACACCTATTTTCATTATATTAATACCTCATCCAAAATTTCTTTTACATTATTTGTAAAATAGAATTTGATTTTTTGTCTAATTTTAGGATCAATGTCTTGGATATCTCTTTTGTTTTCCTTTGGCAAGAATACTTTATTGATTCCGTATCTATGAGCAGCCAATACTTTTTCCTTAACTCCACCAATTGCCAATACTCTTCCTGTAAGTGTGATTTCTCCAGTCATTGCAAAATCGTGTTTTACTTTTCTTCCTGTCAATGCACTTACTAGCGCTGTAACCATTGTAACACCCGCTGACGGTCCATCTTTTGGAACAGCACCTTCTGGAACATGAATATGAATATCTTTTTCTTTGTAGAATTCTCCTTTTATACCCAAATCCTCTTGGTTACTTCTGATGTATGAAATTGCAGCCATTGCAGATTCTTTCATTACATCTCCAAGTTTTCCTGTAAGTTGCGTTTTGCCTGTACCGTCCATTACATTCGCTTCAATTGTCAGGATAACTCCACCAACTTGTGTCCACGCTAACCCATTCACAACTCCAATTGTGTCTTCCCTTGGAATTACATCATCTAAAACTAATTTTGATCCCAAGAATTTTTCTAGATTTTTATTGTTGACGACAACTTTTTTAACATCATCTCTTACGATTTTAACGACAGCTTTTCTGACAACTTTTCCAATATTTCTTTCAAGCTCTCTTACTCCACTTTCTCTTGTGTAGTTGTTTATAATCGTATAGATAGCATCTCTTGTGATGTGGAATTGGGATTTGTCCATTCCATTTTCTTTTAATTGACGTGGAAGCAAATATCTGTTAGCTATTTCAAATTTTTCATAATCTGTATAACTTGTAACTCTGATAACTTCCATTCTGTCTAACAATGCATCTGGAATTTGTTCTTGTGAATTTGCAGTAGTGATAAATAATACATCTGACAGATCAACTGGAATTTCGATGTAATTATCTGTAAATTCACTGTTTTGTTCCGGATCTAAAACTTCCAACAAAGCACTTGCAGGATCTCCTCTAAAATCAGATGCTAATTTGTCAATTTCATCCAATAAGAAAACTGGATTTAATTTCTTAGCTTTTTGCAATTGAGTTATGATTCTTCCTGGCATTGCTCCGATGTAAGTTTTTCTGTGGCCTCTGATTTCTGCTTCATCACGTACGCCACCAAGTCTCATGGATACGAATTTTCTATTAGTTGCTTCAGCTATAGATCTTGCAATTGAAGTTTTACCAACCCCTGGAGGGCCAACTAGACAAAGGATAGGTCCTTTTAATGATCCAGTCATCTTCTTAACAGCTAAATATTCCAAAATTCTTTTCTTTACATCTTCTAATCCAAAATGACCATCATTTAGAACTTTTTCTGCAACTTTTAAATCAATCGAACTTTTTGATTTTTTGTTCCAAGGAATATCCAATACTTGATCGATATAATTTCTAATCACTGTGCTTTCGGGATTATTTGGATTCATCGAAGATAATCTATTGATTTCCTTTAAAACGTGTTCTTCAGAATCTTTTTTAAGTTTTAATTTCTTTACTCTATTTGCATAATCATCTGTGTCTTCAATGTCGTATTCTTCACCCAATTCCATCTTGATTTGACGCAATTGTTCTTGAAGAAAATACTCTTTTTGTGTGTCAGATATTTCCTTGTTTGTTCTTTGTTCGATATCTTCTTTTATCTTCAAAAATTCAATTTCTTTTATTACAAATTTGTACACCAACTCAATTCTTTCATCCATATCCAAAGTTTCCAATAATAAAATTGAATCCTTATCGTTTAATGAAATTAGCATTGAAATTGTATCTATCAAAGAACTTGGATCTTCTTCGTTTAAAAGTCCCCCAAGCAAATCTTGTGGTAATGGTTTTTTGATAATTTCTGCCAAGCTTTCAAACGAAGAAATAATCATCCTAATCATAGTCAGTGATTTATCCGTAGGATGATATTTTGTTTTATCGTATTCCATAACTTCAACGTTTGCTTCTAAGAAACTGTCGTTTTCAACAAAGTCTACGATTTTTGCTCTGTCGTAAGCTTCAACCAAAACTCTGACATTTCCGTTTGGCATTTTAATAGTTTGTTTGATACTTGCAAGAACTCCTGTATGATAAAAATCTTCTTTTGTGATGTTTTCTACAATTGGATCTTTTTGCGTACAAATAAAAATCTCAGAATTTCTGAGCAAACTAGCATTTAAAGCATTTAATGAAACTTCTCTTCCAACTTCAAAATGTTGGATATTATTTGGAAACAACCACAAACCACGCAACGCGATTATTGGAAGTTTCTTTTCTGATATTGTATAGTATTCTTTCATCAAACTCCTCTTTCGAATTTAATCTATTGATAAAAATAGCTCACCTAAAGTGAGCTATTTGTGTTATTTATTATTTGTTTTGAAAACAAGTTTTGGGTCTTTTCCTTCTAGTACACTTTCTTTTGTCAAAATTACTTTGGAAATGTCTTGTCTTGATGGTAGCTCAAACATAATATTCATCAAAGATTTTTCTATTATTGTTCTCAAACCTCTGGCACCTGTTTTTCTATCGTAAGCTAACTTGGCGATAGCTTTCAATGCTTCTTCATCAAATTCCAACTCAACATCATCCATTTTGAATAATTCTTGATATTGTTTGATAACTGCATTTTTAGGTTCCAAAAGTATTTTAATTAAAGCTTGTTCATCTAGTTCATCAAGTGTAACTAAAACTGGAATTCTTCCTACAAATTCAGGAATTAAACCAAATTTAATCAAATCTTCTGGCCTAATATCTTTGAACAATTCAGAAATTCTCTTGTGTTCATTTTCTCCCAAATCTGCCCCAAAACCTATTGATTTTGTTTCTGTTCTTTTTTCGATTATTTTTTCTAAGCCGTCAAATGCTCCACCGACAATGAATAAAATATTTTTTGTATCAACTTGAATATATTCTTGATTAGGATGCTTTCTTCCACCTTGTGGCGGTACATTACAAATTGTACCTTCAACTATTTTTAACAAAGCTTGTTGTACACCTTCACCGCTAACATCTCTAGTGATGGAAGGATTTTCGCTTTTTCTAGTAATCTTGTCGATTTCGTCAATGTAGATGATTCCTTGTTCTGCTTTTTCTATATCGTAATCCGCCGCTTGAATAAGCTTCAAAATTACATTTTCTACATCTTCTCCGACATATCCAGCTTCTGTAAGGCTAGTTGCATCGGCTATAGCAAAAGGAACATCCAATATCTTGGCTAAAGTTTCAGCTAAAAGTGTTTTTCCGCTTCCAGTTGGACCCACCAATAAAATATTTGATTTTTGTAATTCTACATCATTATTCATTAGATTAGAATTAATTCTTTTGTAATGATTATATACTGCAACAGCCAAGGCTTTCTTGCCTTCTTCTTGTTTGATTACATAATCATCAAGCACATCCTTGATTTCGATTGGCTTAGGCAAATCAATTCTTTCTTGGGTATTATCTATATCTTTGAATTCTTCTTCTATTATGCTGTTACATAATGAAACACATTCATCGCAAATAAATACTCCAGGTCCAGCAATTAATTTTCTGACTTCATCTTGTGATTTACCGCAAAAAGAACATTTATATTGATTTTCATTCTTTGGCATAAATATTTCCTTATTTAGAAGTATATATAACTTCGTCTATCAATCCATACTCTTTTGCTTCTTCTGCTGTTAGTATGAAATCTCTGTCTGTATCTCTTTCAATTTTTTCTAGAGGTTGTCCAGTTCTTTCAGATAATATCTTGTTTAATAATTCTCTCTTCTTCAAAATATTCTTAGCGTGAATTTCGATATCACTAGCTTGTCCTTGTGCTCCACCAAGTGGTTGATGGATTAAAGTGTCTGCATTTGGAAGTGCATATCTTTTTCCTTTTGCACCACTTGTTAGAAGGATTGCTCCCATACTAGCAGCCATACCTACACAGATTGTTGAAACATCTGGTTTAACGTATTGCATAGTATCGTATATCGCTAATCCTGCACTTACAGAACCTCCTGGTGAATTGATATATAATTGAATATCCTTTTTTGGATCTTCACTTTCTAAGAACAATAATTGAGCTATAACAAGATCCGCCATCTGATCATTAACTTCGCCTGTGACGAAAATAATTCTTTCTTTTAAAAGTCGAGAGAAAATATCGTAAGATCTTTCGCCTCTATTACTTTGTTCTACAACCATTGGTACTAAAGATGGCATAATAATAACCTCCTATTATTAATTCTAATATATTGAAATATTATTTATCTTCTTTTGTTTCTTCAGCTTTCTTTGTTTCAAATTTAGTATTTTCTACTAATTTTTCCAAAGCTTTTTTTCTCTTGATGTCTTCTTTTAAGAATTCTACGTTTGGACTATTTTTGAATTCTTCGATGAATTTTTCTTCATCATCTTGTCCATATACTTTTGCAAATTCTTTTAATTGTTCATCTAATTCTTCTTCTGTTGATTCGATTGCTTCTTTTTCGATATATTTTTCTAATACCAAATCACCTTTAACTTTTAATTCAGCGTTAGCTCTTAATTCGTTTTTAACATCTTCTTCTGAAGTGTTAGTGATTTGGAAGTATTGATCTGTATTTAAGCCCATTTGTTGAACTCTTCTTGCAAAATCTTGGAATTGACGATTAACTTCGTTCTCAATCATTGATTCTGGAACTGTAATTTCAGTAGCATCAATCAAAGCTTCTACAGATTTGTTTTGTTTTTCAACTAATTGTCTTTGTTCGTTGTCTTTTTCTAAGTGTTCTTTGATGTCTTTCTTGTATTCGTCAAGAGTATCGAATTCAGAAACATCTTTTACGAATTCATCATCTAATTCAGGTAATACTTTTTCTTTGATTGAATTGATTTTGCATTCAAACTTAGCATCTTGTCCTTTTAAAGAATCTTCGTGGTAATCTTCTGGGAATTTAACATTAACGTCAAATTCATCTCCAACATTGTGACCTACGATTTGTTCTTCAAATCCTGGAATAAATGTGTGTGAACCTAAAACTAATTCGTAATCTTCTGCTTCCCCACCATCAAATGCTTTATCATCTACAAAACCTTTAAAGTTGATAGAAACAGTGTCATTTTCCTTAGCTTCTCTTCCTTCAACTTCTTGAACTCTTGCGTTTGATTCTAATTCGTGATTGATTTTCAAATCAACATCAGAATCAGTTACTTTGTATTCTTCGATTTCAGCTGAAAGATTAGAATAATCACCTAATTCGAATTCTGGTTTCAAATCAACAGTGAATTTTACTTTTACATCATTGTTTTCAGTAATGTCATCAAGATCGATGTCTGGTTGTGAAACTGGTTCTAATTCTAATTCTTCGATAGCTTTTTCGTAAATTCCTGGTAATAATAGATTTACAGCATCTTCGTAGAATAAACCTTCACCATAAGCTCTTTCCAACATTTTTCTTGGAACTTTACCTTTTCTAAATCCTTTTAAACTAAATTTAGATCTATTCTTTTTATAACTTTCCTCAATTGCGTTATTGAAATCTTCTGCAGGTATTTCACATGTGAATACCGCTTGATTATTTTCTTTACTTACAAGCACTGCGCTCATACTTTCCTCCTAATTTTTATTTAAAACTTAAATTAATTTCACTTAAAATAGAAATTCCAGCTAATATTATACCCTAAATACCATTTTTTTTAAAGTTTTTTAGCTAAAATGATTAAAAAACTGTTATTTTTGTTCAACTTTGTAGTATAAATCCAATTTATTTGCTAATTTTTCGAAATTTTCTTCTTTTTTCCCGATATATATACCATTTTGTATAGATGTCGTAAGAAGTTTATTGGTAGTCTTGTCTACATTGCCTTCATTTACTAAAATATTTACGTAATTTTTTTGTAGACTAACATACGATGCCAATAAAGATGTTCTAATATCTTTGTATTCAGTAAATATAATTTTAGAATACTTAATATCACTGTTTTGAACATAATTTGCATCATAGACCGATTTGTAATCATTTCGTGTAACCTTGAAGCCATTTTGCTTTAGCTTCTCGTCGTATTCACTACTTATAATCGATGTAGGTTGATCTATCAAAATATTTGAAATTCCCTTATCAATAGCAAACTTTGTAATTGAATCTTCAAATTTCTTACCTTGCACAAATGTAATCGCGTATCCATTCTTTAAATAATAGCCCATCTTCGCTTGAATAAAATTGAAATTGGACAAATCGCTAATAACTAAAGTATCCGTAGGATTCAAATTCGTGTTTTCTTTGATTACATTCTTGGACACTTCGACGCGATCTCTTCCATCAATTCTTGTAACCAACAAACCGCTCAATTTCAAATTATCAGAGATTTCTTCTGAAACTGATTTGGGGCCGCCAATTATATAAACATTTTTCGCTTTTAACCTATTAGCTTCATTTAATATCGGACTTTCTTTCTTTATATATGCTCCATCATTTTGAATAAGCAAAATCGCAGCCTTATTCTTATATGCAAAACTTAGGGCTGAAATTATGTCGCTTTCCTTTTTTTCATTTACTATGACTAAGTTTGCGTTTTTGTCGTAAACTTCCTCTGTCAATTTTTCTGACAAATCGGAACAGTCTTTCTCAATTATTTTATCCAGAACTACATCCGTATTCGCTAGTGATTTTGTCGATAAAAACAACAAACACATACACAAAATTAAAATTCTTTTCATAATTACCTCTCCATTAATTATATATTAAAATCAAATCAAATTGCAAAAATGTATCATTTCTTGCAATTTCAAGCAAATTAGTTATATAATTAATTCGTAACACTCAAAAAATGAAAGGAATTTTATATGTTCGAATTGGAATCAAAGTTAATAAAGGCTGTTCAGATAAAATCAAACAAAAAAGCACATGATTTAGCTGAAGAAATACTAAAAAATTGGGAAGATTCTGAAACTAATATTAGATCCCAAAAGAACACAATTATTCAGTTATTAGCGATATTTTCATGGAATCAGATGAAAAATATAAACGATTCTCAAAGTTTAAAATATTGTGAAAATGAAAAAAACAAACTATTATATAAAGTAGAAAATAATGAATCTGAAAACACCAGTGAAATACTTCACGAAATCGTAGAATATTACACTACAAACCAAAATATATTTACAAAGGGTTGTGAAAACCCATTAATCAGAAGGGCATTGGATTACATTTACAATAACAGTGAGCAGAAGATTTCTCTGGATATTCTGTCTGATCACTTGCACGTGTCAAAAAGCTATTTGTCGACATTGATTTGTCAAAACACGGGAAGCAATCTTCCAAATATTTTGACTACTTTTAGAATAGAAAAAAGTCTACTGCTTTTGACTTACACCGACAAATCCGTTAGCGAGATTTCAAAGGAAGTTGGGTTTCAATCTGATTCATATTTTTGTCAACAATTCAAAAATATAAAACAAATTACACCTAAAAAGTTTAGAACAATAACAAAGCGTGACCTATATTAAGGCCACGCTTTTTTTTATTGTTTATTGTAATTATTAGAATGAGGGCAAGAACTGGAGCCGCAATCACAGCTGCCACCTTTTTTAATAATACGACGCACTGCAAAAACAACTGCCGTCGCAATTATTATTAATATTATTATATCTGCAATATTCAAAAAATCACCTTCTTTTAAATTCTATCTCTATTCTACTGCTCTTTTTGATTGATTGTTTTTGTATTTATCTTTTCTAAATATCAAATACAACATTCCAACAAATACTACAAGTGCTATTCCTGTCATTATTGTAAATGGTTGTTTTACTACCAACACATTTAAGAATTGAAATACCATGAATGCAATTAGATAAGCAAATATAATTTGATAAATAATCGCAAATGCTGTCCATTTAGAAGAATTCATTTCTTCTTTTATAGCACCAACTGCCGCAAAACAAGGAACTGTTAATTGGTTGAATACCAAGAAACTCAAAGCAGATGCTATAGTGAAGTTACTTTTTACCAAATCAGCTATTTTAGCTGTATCATCACCTACACCAGAAACTATTCCGTAAACGCTGACTACCATTTCTTTAGCAACAGTTCCTAAGAATGAAGCTACAGTTGCAGTCCAATTTCCGAATCCTAATGGAGCAAATAATGGCGCGAATATTTTTCCGATGAACGCCAATATAGTATCGGTACTATCATCAGCGAAATGAACAAATTCTCCCTTAACAGAAATATTTTGTAAAATCCAAACGCAAATTGATGCAACTAAGATTATTGTACCTGCTTTTATGATAAATGATTTAGTTCTATCCCAAGTTACACGCAAAACATTTGAAACAGTTGGTTTGTGATATTCAGGAAGTTCCATTACAAATGGTGCAGGTTCTCCTGAAAAAGCTTTTGTCTTTTTCAAAATAAGGCCACTGATTATTACTGCCAAAATTCCTGTAAAATACAATAATGGAGCAAACCACCATTGACCGAAAATCGCTGCTGCAAATAATGCTATGATTTCTGTTTTTGCACCGCAAGGCATGAATGATGCAACGATGATAGTCATTTTTCTGTCGTTTTCATTTTCAATAGTTCTTGTTGCCATAATTCCTGGAACTGAACAACCAGTACCAATTAAGATTGGAATAAATGATTTACCAGATAAACCAAATTTTCTGAACATTCTATCCAACATAAATGCGATTCTTGACATGTATCCTATATCTTCTAAAATAGCTAACAATAATTCCAACGTTGCAACCAAAGGCAAGAATCCCAATACTGCACCAACGCCGGCAACAATACCATCAACAACAAGGCTTGTTACCCATTCGCTAGTTCCGATTGCTTCTAATCCTTTTGTAGCTAAATCAGCTAATGCAGTTCCCATCACAGTATCTGCCCACCAATCGTGGAATGGAGGACCACCAACAACCTTTACCGCAATAAAGTAAACGGCTATCATTATCAATACGAAAATTGGTAATGCCAAAAATCTGTTAGTAACCACCCTGTCGATTTTATCACTAGTTGTTAATCCCGATCTTCCTTTTTGTACAGAATCTGAAATTACTGAAGTAATGAATGTATATCTTTCATCTGTAATTATGGATTCACCATCATCATCGTATTCTTCTTCAATTTTCGAAACAATTTCTTCAACTTTTGCTTTTTCTTCATCAGTGATATGAACAGCTTGTAATGCTTTTTCATCTCTTTCCAAAGCTTTTACAGCAAACCATCTTTTTGATTCAGAATTTTTAATGGATTCTACACTATTTTCTATTTCAGTAAGCACATTTTCAATTTCATCACTAAATGATTTTATCGATTCATGATGAGATTTCACTTGTTTTTGTGCAACTTCAATTAATTCATCCAAGTTTAATTTTTTAAGTGCTGATACTTCAACTATTGGAATTCCCAATTTTTCAGATATTAGTTTTGTGTTTAATTTATCGTTATTTTTCTTAACGACATCCATCATATTAAATGCCAAAACCATTGGAATTCCAATTTCAGATAATTGTGTTGTAAGATACAAGTTTCTTTCAATATTTGAAGCATCCACAACATCAATAATTACATCTGGTTTCTCGTTTATTAAGTAATTTCTACTAACAACTTCTTCCAAAGTATATGGAGAAAGCGAGTAAATTCCCGGTAAGTCGGTAATTTTAATATCTTTGTTATTTTTTAAGGTTCCCTCTTTTTTTTCTACAGTAACGCCTGGCCAGTTACCAACATATTGATTGGATCCTGTCAATGCGTTAAACATAGTAGATTTACCACTATTAGGGTTACCTGCTAAAGCAATTCTAATTGACATAAGTCCTCCTAATTATTTATTTATCAATTCTATTAAAATATTTTCTGCATCATCTTTTCTAAGACTCAACTCATATCCTCTCAAATTAATTTGAACTGGATCTCCTAACGGTGCTACTTTTCTGATATAGATTTCTACATTTTTTGTAATACCCATATCCATTATTCTTCTTTTAACAGGACCTTTTCCTAAAATCTTAACAATCCTGTAGTATTTTCCTACTTCGGCATGCTTAAGATTCATTTCGTTATCCACTTTATGTATCCTCCTTGATAAAATATCATTAAATATGATTTACCATAATTCTCATAGCTATATCTTTTCCTATAGCCACTCTTGAACCTTTGATTTTAACTATCAAATTTCCGTGGCTTTCTGAAACAACACTCACGAGCGCCCCTTCAACAAAGCCCATATTATTCAACAGTTTTTTTTGTGAATCATTTTTTATTTTTTTTATTTTTACGATTTCAAAATCTTCATTGAGTGGCACTAATGCCAAATTCATTTAATCACCCTCATTTAAACGTTTAAATCTATTACATTGATATTATATTGATAAAGAGTATTAATGTCAAGTGAAAATCATTATTATTTTTTCATTTGTTACAAAATTATTGCAATTTGCTAATAAAATTTACACTACATTTTATATTTGATATAATATCTCAAGAGATAAAAACAAAAAAGCGCCAGACCTTTACGGTTAACGAGGGATAGAGTTATCGAATTTTTCGGCGGGAGCTCTATAGGTAACACAGCCTTAGCATTTAACAAAGTTCAAGAGCAATTTTGAAACAAAAATAATGAAGTGTATCTCTAAAAAATTTGGAGGTAAATATATGTGCGGAATAGTATGTTATAACGGCGAAAAATCAGCCGTAGAAATCATATTAAACGGATTAAAATCTCTGGAATACAGAGGTTATGATTCAAGCGGTATTTCTGTAGTAACAGATAAAATCGAAACAGTAAAAAGAAAAGGAAAATTGCAAAATTTAATAGATTCTATCGATGAAATCGACAACAACGCAAGTGTCGGAATCGGTCACATTAGATGGGCAACTCACGGTGAACCAAATGAAATTAACGCTCACCCACAAGTAAGTGAAGATGGTAAATTCTCAGTTGTTCACAACGGTATTATCGAAAATTACAAAGAATTAAAAAAAGAATTAGAAGATAATGGCTACACTTTCAAATCAACTACAGACACAGAAATTGTTGTTGCATTGATTAGCCAGTACTATAAAGACGATTTATTAGAAGCAGTAAAATCTACAATCAAAAGATTAAAGGGAGCTTATGCATTAGGAATTGTTTCAGAATACGAAAAAGACAAACTAATCGCTGTAAGAAAAGAATCTCCGTTGATTTTAGGAAAATGTGACGACGGAATAATTCTAGCAAGTGATATTCCTTCTGTTTTAAAATACACAAGAGACATCGTGTATTTGGAAAATGGAGACATCGTAGAAATAGATAAGAAAAATTACACAATTTACGATAAAGATTTCGAAAAAGTAGATCGTGAAGTTAAAACTGTAAACATGACAATTGATCAAGCTAGTAAAGGTGGCTATGAGCATTTTATGTTAAAAGAAATTCACGAACAACCAGAAGTTGTTAAGAAGACTTTGGAGGTTAATGTAAAAAATAACGTAATAGATTTTGCAGAAAATTCATTAACTAAAGAAGAATTATCAAAAATAAACAAAGTATACATCGTTGCATGTGGTACAGCTTATCATGCAGGTGAAGTTGGTAAAGTTGCTATTGAAAAATTGGCAAAAATACCTGTAATTACTGATATCGCATCAGAATTCAGATACAACGATCCATTTATCGATGAAAACACTCTAGTGATTTTGATTTCTCAATCAGGAGAAACTGCTGATACATTGGCAGCTCTTAGAGAATCCAAAAACAAAGGTGCAAAAATCTTGGCAGTTACAAACGTAGTTGGCTCATCAATAGCAAGAGAAGCTGACAAGGTTATCTACACTTTGGCAGGTCCAGAAATTGCAGTAGCCAGTACTAAAGCATACATTTCACAATTGGTTACAGTGATAATGTTGGCTTTGGATTTTGCAAAGAAATTAGGCACAATTGAAGATTCTGAATATTCAAAATACATCGAAGAATTAAAAACAATGCCTGAAAAAATAGATGAAACACTAAAATCAGAATCAATAACTGAAAAAATAGCTGAAGCTATCAAGGAAGATAAATCGATGTTCTTTATCGGACGTGGATTGGACTTCTTGAGTGTAAAAGAAGGAGCTTTAAAATTAAAAGAAATTTCCTACATTCACACTGAAGCATTCCCTGCAGGAGAATTAAAACACGGTTCAATCGCTTTGATAGAACAAAACACTCCAGCATTATCAGTTATTACACAATCAAAATTAGCTGAAAAGACAATTTCAAATGTTCAAGAAGTTGTGACAAGAGGAGCGAAAGTATTCACAATCACAGTTGAAGGAAATGACAATATGAAAGATTTCTCAGAAGAAATCATCTTCATTCCTAAAACTTTAGAATTATTGTATCCAATACTTTCAGTAGTCCCTGAACAATTGTTGGGATATCATACTTCCTTAAAAAAAGGCTTAGATGTAGATAAACCACGTAACTTAGCAAAATCAGTAACAGTTGAATAAAAAATACGGAGTCCTCATTTTAAAGTGAGAACTCCTTTTTTAATGTTAATATTTAATTTTATAGCTACATTTTATAATTCTAAATTAGGATAAACTTTCAAATCAAGTCCATCTTGTTTTCCGTTGATATAATCATAGTATCCCGCAGTTGCAATCATTGCAGCGTTATCTGTGCACAAGATTTTATCTGGAAAATACACTTGTATTCCTTTTTCTTCTGCTTTTTCCAAAACTCTCTCTTTTAATCTAGAATTTGCTGCTACTCCACCACTTAGTACGAAAGTTTTTTGATTTTTTTCTTCTAATAATCTAAAAGATTTTTCAACCAAAACATCTATGACAGCTTCTTGGAAAGATGCTGCAACATCTTCTTTTATTATTTCTTCATTTTTTTGATTTTTATTGTTCAAATAATTTAGAACAGCTGTTTTCAATCCACTAAAACTAAAATCGTAGCTGTCTTTTTCAAGCATTACTCTTGGAAAATCTATCGCTGTTGGATTTCCTTGTTTTGCGAGCCTGTCAATAACAGGCCCACCTGGATATTCCAATCCCAACGCACGTGCAACCTTGTCATAGCTTTCTCCACAAGCGTCATCTCTTGTAGACCCAATTATTTCGTAATCTTGATAATCCACAACATCTATTAAATAAGTGTGGCCACCAGATACAACCAACGAAATAAATGGCGGTTCTAATTCTTTGTGGCTAATGTAGTTTGCACAAATGTGGCCTTGCATGTGATTTACCCCTACAAGAGGCTTCTTTAAACAATAGCTCAATGATTTTGCACAAGAAATCCCAACTAATAGTGCTCCAATAAGTCCGGGACCTTTTGTAACGCAAATTACATCAATATCTTTCAATGATAAACCTGCTTCGTCCAAAGATTGTTGCAAGATAGAATTCATCGCTTCCAAGTGAAGACGGCTCGCAACTTCCGGAACCACCCCGCCATATCTTTTGTGTACATCTATTTGAGAAGAAATCACATTACTCAACACTTCTCTTCCATTTTTTACAATCGCAACGCTTGTTTCATCGCAAGACGTTTCAATCGCAAGTGTAATTATATTTTCTTTAATATCATCCATATTCAACATCATCCTCAATGCGTCCTCTTTTGGAGTTTCGTAATATCCGTTAATTCTACCGTTTTTTTGAAATCCAAATTTCGTGTAAAGATTAATTGCCTCAAAGTTAGACTCTCTAACTTCCAAGAAAATATTTTTGACATTTTCCTTTTTGCAAAAATCTAACATAAATTTTATAAATTCAGTTCCAATCCCAGAGTTTCTGCAACTTTTCTTCACAGAAATTGTTTGTAATTCAGCTTCATCAACAACTATTGAAAATCCAATAATTCCCACGATTTTGCCATTTTTTTCTCCGACAAAATAATGATTACATTCATTTTTCAAACAAGCTTCGTATCCTATTTTGCTCCAAGCATCTGAAAAACTTTCCCTTTCAATTTCTACAACATCATCCAAATCAAAGGAATCCATCTGTCTAATTATCATTACTGTGTCTTCTTTCGTAATCTCGTTGTGCTTGTGATTTTCTCACATAATCTGGACTAAGAGTGTAATAGCTATCAAATGTTTCGGTTTTATTTGCCAAGTCACAAATCGACCTTGTAATACAATTATTCAACGAAGAATTTGCAAGGTGGAAGTTCTTCTTAGATTTGATTTCATCTAAGAAAGAATACACTCCATCTCCCACAAAAATATATTCCTTATCATCGTCAAGTTGTTCAACCAAATCTTCAAAATAAATCAAATCATCATCCATCAAACGTTCTAATTTTGAATCGTTAGTGAACATCGAGTAGTAAACTCTCCCACCTCTTGCATCCAAAATAGGAATAATGATTTTGTCAGTGCTAATCATATTAGCCAAAGCTTCCAAAGTAGATATGCCGACGATTTTTTTATCGAAAACTTGCGCAAAAGTCTTTGCAGTGGTCATTCCAATTCTAAGACCAGTAAAAGATCCAGGTCCCTTGCACACCGCAAACACGTCCACATCTTCAATTTCTGTATCTAATTTTTCAAGCATTTGCTCAATCATCAAAACCAAAGTTTCGCTGTGAGTTTTCTTTTGATTTATATTATAATCTCCAACGATTAGTCCATCTTCCATCAAAGAACAAGAGCTAATCATAGTTGAAGTATCAATCGCTAAAATTTTCATTTAATTCCTCTATAATTTCTTTTTCTCTTTTGTTGTTCCCGTCAATCCTAATTTTTCTGGAAACATCACCAGTTTTTTCAATGTAAATTTCAATTAAATTTCTAGGCATATAAGACTGTGCTTGACTTGCCCATTCAATGATAGTAATTCCTTCTGGATACAACAACTCATCTATATCCAAGGATTCTATCTCCATCTCATCTTCTAATCTATACAAATCAATATGATTTAATTCAACATCACCGTAGTATGTATTTACCAATGAAAAAGTTGGACTTGTTACACTTTCTTCAATCCCAAAACTTTTTGCAATAGATTTAGTAAGAGTAGTTTTTCCGGCTCCCAAATCACCAATCAAAGATATAACATCTTGTTTTTTTAAAGCTTTTGCAAAAAGCTGTCCAAATTTTTCAGTATCTTTTAAATCATTTAAAATATATTCCATAAATATCACCAAATAAATTATATCACAACTGAACAACAACAAAAATGACCCATTATCTTAGATTAATGAGTCATTGTATATTTTATGAATTTTTACATGTATGTTATTGATTATTTTTTCAAAAATCTTGAAATTGGCTTGTAAAGTGCGATTGTAACTGCAGATACGATGATACCTTTTACAATGTTAAATGGCACGATACTGAAAAGCACGAACATCAATGGAGTGCCTGCCAATGAATTTACTTTTGCAAACTCTTTTGTAAAATCAACCAAGTTAATTCCGTACAATGGGAAAATTACAAAATAGTTAGAAATACAAGCAACTACTGTGTACGCCAATACACCAAAAACTAATCCAGTGATTGCTGATTTTTTGCTTTTTCCTTTGTTGTAAATTGAACTTGCTACAACAACAAATACTGATGATAATATAAAGTTAGATAATTCCCCAACTCCACCAGTAGTTGTTCCGTTAATTATAAAGTTCAACAAAATCTTAACTGCAGAAGTCAATACACCTGCTACAGGTCCTAGTGCAAATCCTGAAATTAATACTCCCAAATCTCCTATGTCCACTGTCATAAATGGTGGTGCAAATGGTAGAGGGAATTTAAAAATCATAAGCAATGCACTTATTGCCCCTAAAATACTGATTTTCACCATAGTTTGAGTACTAGAATTTTTTCTTGTGGTTTCCATAACCTACCTCCTAAGATTTTCAAGGGCAAATAAAAAAGCCCTTATATTTAGGGCTAAATGTTAATTATTACATTTACTTCTTTCGTCCAGACTTTACTGTCGGTATTGGAATTACACCAATTCATGCATAATGCTCGCGGACTATAACCGCCGGTGAGGAAATCAACCTCGCCCTGAAGTAACTTCATTATACCACTAAGTATATTTTTTGTAAACTTTTGCTATTAAGTATTTTTATTTTTGGGTATACTATTATTGAGGTGATTTTATGAACATAACAAAAGAATTAATGAGTTTTATCGATAACAGTCCATCTGTTTTTCACGTTATCGATAATTTTAAAAAAACACTAACAGAAGACGGGTTTACTGAATTAAAATTTAAGGATAATTGGAAAATCGAAAATGGCAAAGGATATTTTGTAACAAATAACGATTCATCAATTATCGCTTTTAAAGGAAGTTCTGATTTCGATAATATCAGATTGATTGGGTCTCATTCAGACAGCCCAACTTTTAGAATAAAACCAAATTCTATCGTAAACAAAGACGGATTTTTGACTTTAAATACTGAAGTTTACGGTGGACCAATACTAAGCACATGGTTCGACCGTCCATTATCTGTAGCTGGGAGAGTTGTTTTGAAATCAGATAATCCTTTCAAACCTGAAATCAAACATATCAATGTAGACAAAAATTTATTAATAATTCCTAACGTTGCAATCCACATGAACAGAGATGTAAATAACGGATACAAATTCAATGCACAAAAGGACACATTGCCACTTTTAGCATTATCAGAAAAAGATTCAAAGATTTCTTTCGAAGAAATTTTGGCAAGAAATACCGGAATAAATTCAGAAGACATTTTAGATTTTGATTTATTCTTGTACGACAGACAAAAAGGAGAATTTGTTGGAGAAAACGACGAATTTTATTCAGTAGGAAGAATCGATAATTTGGGAATGGCATTTAATTCTATCAAATCCTTAATAGATTCCGAAGTTACAAACACATTAGCCTTAGCTATGGTTTTTGACAATGAAGAAATAGGTTCTTCAACAAAACAAGGCGCAGGCAGCACACTTCTTAGCGATTGTTTCAAAAAAATCGTAGAAGATAACAATAAAAACTTCTACGAAGTATTGCACAATTCTTATCTAATAAGCGCAGACCAAGCACACAGTTTGCATCCAAATTACACAGAAATGGCAGATCCTACTAACAGACCACTAATCAACAACGGTCCTGTTATAAAATACGCTGCAAACGGAGCGTACACTTCGGATGCTGTTAGCTCTTCAATATTTAAAAAATTATGCTTGGATAAAAATATTCCATGCCAAGAATTCACAAACAGATCAGATAAAAGAGGAGGCTCTACAATTGGACCAATCACTGTATCTAACTTGGACATTCAATCTATAGACATTGGAAATGCAATTTTGTCAATGCACTCAGTAAGAGAATTAGGCGGATGCAAAGATAACGAATATATCTACGAATTATTCAAGTATTACTACGAATATTAAAGTAATGTAAATAAAAAATAAAAAAATTTAAAATCTTAATAAAACGGAGATAAAATATGATTATTAAAAGTAATCTCTTTTATCTCCGTTTATTTATCGATAAATGGATTTGTCATAAATCTAAATCTATCGTATACTAATAAAGTACTTGAGATAAGCAAGTAATAAAAACGTCGGGGTGTAGCGCAGTCCGGTAGCGCACGTGGTTTGGGACCATGGGGCCGGGGGTTCAAATCCTCTCACCCCGACCATAATCACAAATTATATTTGTGATTTTTTTGTTTCCTTTTGTTATTGATATTATGAAAAAATACATCTGTTTTGTACAGATGTATTTTTTTGCCCATTTTTAAGCAAAATAAAAACGCAGGACAAATTCTCATTCATCCTACGCTCTTTTCTACATATTTTTAATCAATACAACTACACTATGTGCAGCCTTCTTTGTTTTTGTTTCTAAATCATTGTAAAATTCATCATCCGCATCGTCATCTGCAAAGTCGGACAAACTTCTTATAACCAAAAACTTCACATCGTTAAGATAACACGTATGAGCAATGGAGCAGCCTTCCATTTCCGTTCCCAACGCGTGATATTTTTCAAATAACTCTTCTTGCTTTTCAGTCGTTGAGATAAATTGATCTCCAGTTACAATAAGGCCTATCCTATGCTTCAAATTTTCTTGTGTCATAATCTCATCCAATTTTTTCAAAGTTTCACTATCAGCTTCAAAGGTGTCAGTGTAAGGAATATTGTCGCTAAAAATATCCAAATTTATGTCGTGGTATTTTAATTTGTCCGCAAGTATTACCTCATCAAAAGTAAGAGATTTGTCCAATCCACCGCACACACCACAATTTATTACCAAATCCGGATTGTATATATCGATAATTCTTTGTGTTAAAGCTGCTGAGTTTACTTTTCCAATTCCACAAACGCAATTTATAATTTTCTTGTCTTCAAATTCCGAAACATATATTTCATAGTGATTGAACTTGTCCTTTTTAACCGGCTTAAATTGTTCTCTGAAATACTCTTGTTCACTTTCTAATGCCGAAATAATCGCTATTGTTTTCATATTAGCTCACATCTTTCTTCTATCAAATCTTTTAATTCAATAGCTTTTTTCTCTAAATATTCTTGGTTTTCCCCCTCAATCATAACTCTAATCAAAGGCTCAGTTCCAGAAGGTCTTATCAAAACTCTGCCTTCATCTTTGAATTCATGCTCAAGTTCAGCTATTTTTTGATTGATTACTTCATCATCTTTATACACTTTTTTGTATTCATTATTAACCTTTGCATTCACCAAAACTTGTGGGAAACTAGTCATCAATTTGTTCATTTCCGAAAGTTTTTGTTTTGATTTCACGGCTATTTCCGCTAATTTAATCGCCGATAAGATTCCATCACCAGTAGTATTATCTTCTATGAAAATAATGTGTCCTGATTGTTCTCCACCAATAATGTAGCCATTTTTTCTCATTTCTTCAAGAACGTATCTGTCCCCAACTTGTGTTTTGATAACATCCACGCCAATTTCTTTCAAGCTTTTTATAAGACCGATATTAGTCATAACAGTTCCTACAACTGCGTTATTCTTAAGCTTGTTGTTTTCTTTTAAGAAATGTCCAACTGCACAAATAACATGATCTCCATCCATTATTTCACCAGTTTCATCACAAGCAATCAACCTATCCCCGTCTCCATCGAACGAAAATCCCATATCAGATTCAGAAATTTTTACCAAATTACTTATAACTTCAGGATTTGTTGAACCGCATTTGAAGTTAATATTCTTTCCGTCGTATTCTGTATTTGTAACAGTCACATTAGCATTTAATCTATTGAAAATAATTGGTGCGATTTCAGAAGTAGCTCCATAACCACAGTCCAAGCTCACCTTCACACCAGTCAAATCCAAATCAACCCTGCTCAAAAGATAATTGATATATGTATCCTTTGCACACTCTTCTTCATAAACTCTACCTACTTTTTCTCCTGTAATTTTTACGTCGATTTCATCTTGATGATCAATCAAATATTCGATTTCTTCTTCAAGACTATCTTTTAATTTGAAACCTTCATTCGAAAAATATTTTATTCCATTAAATTCGTAAGGATTATGGCTTGCAGAAATTACAATTCCGCAACAAGCATTGTAAAATCTAGTCAAATACGCCACAGCTGGTGTAGGAATTACTCCTAATCTGTACACATCAAAACCCATGCTAGTAATTCCACTAATCAAAGCCGCTTCCAACATATCCCCAGAAATTCTAGTATCTTTTCCTATAACAATTAATTTATTATCTACATCTTTTAATTTATAACAAGCTGCTCTCGCAAGCTTATAAGCTAATTCAACAGTTAAATCTTCGCCTGCAACGCCTCTTATACCGTCAGTTCCGAAATATTTTCCCATCAATATCCCCCTCTATTTTTATAATCTAATTATAACACATAATGTAAAAATCAATTAAAATGTGCATCTTTTTCAAATAAAAAAACGAGTTTGCACTCGCTTTTTTATAAACATAAAACTTGTAATCGGTAACAAGAACAATGTGTTTATTATTAAGTTTTTAAAAGTTTCAGTTTTATATGAAAAGTACACACCAATAAAAGATGTTATTGGCAATGAGAAAAATATTACTTGGCTTAATAATTTTGATAAGTCTGATGAAGTTTCAGCAACTTTTCCACATAAAATGAAATTATTGTTAGAATTGCACCTAGTACACTTGTTATCAATGTAGTTTCGTTTTTAATTTTCATATTATTTTTCCAGGACAACTGTTGCTGTGATTCTTCCGTTGGAGCCTTCTGCAAGTACAATTGATTGTGGCAAGTCCAATGTCACATCAACTGTGTTTTCTCCCTCTTTAAAACCTTTTAAATCTATGGCTTTTGTTGTTATATTTGAATGTGATTTTATAACATCATCTTGTCCTTTTATCTTTATTGTCGGTCTACTGAATGTAACTTTCTTAATTTTCAATCCGTCTGGAATATTAGTCACAACTGGTTTGATTTCAACATCTTTTTTTAGCAATACATCGATTATTACTTTGCAGCTTTCAGATGATTTAGTCAAGTATGATCTTGCAGTGTCGTCTTTTAAGCTTAGATTAATCGGTAAATCTAAGTTGATATCCTTGTCAATATTTGATTGATCAATTTTGACTGATGCGTAATCAATTGAGTTGAGATACGTCTTAGCTCCAGATACTTTTATATCTTTTGGATCTAATTTAATAGAATCAATTTCTACATTTTCCTGCAAATCTCCTACTTTCATGATTCTTATAGGAAATTTAACAGTATCAACTGTTTCTGTCTTCACCAAAATAGTTTCGTCAGATTGATCTGCTACGTTAACTCCTTGAGGAAGGCTTATCTCTACGGGTAATGTTTCAGAATCAACTTTTATAGATTTAACATCTACAAAAGCTTTTATTTCCGAATTTTTCATTTTAGTGATTGTGTTTCTTCTTCCTTCCACACGCATAGATATTGTAGGAGTTTTCGGCGATATTATCACTCTTCCATTTTCTCTTAACTTATCTACGCCACGATATTCAACGTTTATTACTGGAATATCTTTTGTTACTACGGGGTTTTTATTTCCCATTACAAAAGACCACAAAAATATCGCCAAAAAAAGACAGACTATTTTGATTATAAGATTATTTGAATAAAATCCTTTGAAGTCAATATTTTTTAAGTATGAATTATTCTTTATTTTATCTTTCATCTTCTATTTCCTTTCTGTTGAAAATATAAGAATCTTGATCATTGTATAATTTTGTCAGAATCTTTGTTAGAGTTGGTTCATCAACGTATCTGTTGATTTTACCGTGTTCAGCTATTGAAATACCACCTGTTTCTTCTGAAACTATAAGTGCCAAACAATCACTTTTTTCACTCATTCCTATAGCTGCCCTGTGTCTTGTTCCCAATTCCTTGGATATGGATTGTTCTGTGGACAATGGCAAAAAACATGCCGCCGCTTTGATAGTATCATTTTTGATTACAACCGCACCATCATGAAGTGGAGTATTAGGTATGAATATATTTATCAAAAGTTCGCTAGAAATCGCAGAATTTAAAACTGTGCCTGTTTCTACAACGTCTCCAAGACCTGTACTTCTCTCGAAAATAATCAATGCACCAATTCTTTGTCTTGAAAGTGAAAATACAGCGTGTACAATTTCTTCCACGCACTTATCCACTTTTTCTCCTCTGATATCTGCAAATGATTTGGTCAAAATATTACTTCTACCTATTGTTTCCAAAATTTTTCTAAGTTCAGGCTGGAATACCACTATTATCATAATAGCCAAAGCCGTCATCATGTTCTCCAAAACCCAATTTACAGTGTATAATTTCAACGAATCACTAATTTTTACAAAAATAAATATGATAACTAATCCTTTTACGAGTTGTTCAGCCCTTGTTTCTTTTATCATCATATATAATTTATAAATACAGACCGCAACTATAGCGATATCTATGATATCCAAAAATCTTAGTGTATTGATCATATTAAAAAATTTATCCAAAAAAACCAAATTAATCATTCCCATCTATGCTTCTTTAATTATATGATACCATAAATTATCACTAATTTTTCGCAAAATTAAACGATTATAGCACTGTTTATTCGTAAAAACATTTTCACACTATATTTTAATAATCCAATCCGTTTTCAATTAATTCGCTTAATTTTTCAAGTGCTGATTGCTCATCTTCACCATCACATCTTAAAATAAGCTCACATCCTTTGTGCGCTGATAATGACAAAATGCTTATAATACTTTTAGCACTGTATGTTTTATTGTCTTTTATGAATTCAATATTAGAATTGTATTTTACTGCTTCATTCAAAAATTTGGATGCAGCTCTTGCGTGAAGTCCTATCTCGTTTGTTATACAAACCTTTTTCTCTACCATAATTTCCTCCAGATTTTAAAAATATAAGCCGGTATTACCCGGCTTATATCAAAAAATTAATATTCTATGAATTTTTCGGATTTGCATCCGCAAATTGGACATGCATCGATTTTTTCAAATCCTATGTATCCGCAAACTGGGCATAGTAATATTTCTTCTACTTCTAAGTCTTTTCCACCGTCAACGAATTCTTTTGCTTTTCCGAATCTTTCAGCGTGAACTTTTTCTGCTTCTACAGCAAATCTCATAGCTCTTACTGCTTCTTTTTCTTCTTGCATTTCAGCTACTTCTATGTAAGCTGGGTACATTTCAGTTGCTTCGAAGATTTCTCCGTTTCTAGCTCCTTCTAAGTTTTCAGAAGTGCTTCCAATTCCGAAACCAGCCATGCTAGTTACTGCGAAATCACCGTGAACATCTTTTAATGCATCAAAGTGTAATGCAGCGTGGATTTTTTCAGCGTCAGCTGTAGCGTTGAACAATCTTGCAACATTTTTAAAACCGTCTTTTTCAGCTTTATTCCCCCAAATGTTGTATCTGTTTCTTGCTTGAGATTCTCCTCCAAATGCTGATTGTAAATTTGCTTGTGTCATCATTTTCATATCAAAATACCCCCTATTTTATTTTATACATATATTATATCACATCGTTAACAAACAATGAATACAATTTGTAATAATTACAATTTTATCTCATTCTGCTAACAATTACTTTTCTTCTCAAATCTTGATGAGAATCACTGTCTTCTTTTAATTTATCCATCCACATTAATGATTTACCAGTTCCCCTAACAACTGCCGTGATTGGACCATCTACAATTCTAGCGTTCACACCAATTCTTTCAGAAATTAATTTATCCAATCCTTTCAGTAGACATCCACCGCCGCTCATGATGATTCCTCTTTCGTAAACATCTGCCGCTAATTCAGCTGGAGTTTGTTCCAAAACTTCTTGAACAGTGTCTACAATTTTATCTATTGGCTTTTTCAATGCAACTGAAATATCTTTTGACGAAACGTAGATGTGCATTGGTAATCCATTTACCAGATTTCTACCTTTGATTTCGTACAACTCTCCATCATCTCTAGGATATGCGCTGCCTACATTTATCTTAACTTTTTCTGCAGTAGATTCCCCAATTATCATATTGTATTTTGTTTGGACAAAATCTTGAATTTTTTTGTCAAATTCATCGCCTGCAACAGGAATTGATTTATTAATTACAATTCCTCCCATAGAAATCACTGCCACATCTGTTGTTCCTCCACCGATATCTACGACTATATTACCTCTTGCATCTGTTACATCAATTCCAGAGCCTATAGCTGCTGCTAACGGTTCTTCTATTAAATATGTGTTATATGCTCCAGCGTATTTTGAAGCTTGAATGACAGCTCTTCTTTGAACTTGTGTGATTTGACTTGGAACACAAATCAAAACTTCTGGTCTGATTAGTGATTTGCCCAAAGTTTTTCTGAGCAAATAAGAAATGATTTTTTCTGTTGAATTAAAATCTGCGACCACGCCATCCTTTAGTGGTTTCTTAGCGACAATATTTCCTGGAGTTCTCCCCAAAATTTTCTTAGCATCTTTTCCAACAGATATTATTTTGGAATTAAAACTATTCATCGCCACAACTGAAGGTTCATTCAATACGACACCTTTGTTTGGTAAATACACAAGAACAGACGCAGTTCCCAAATCTATTGCTATTTTTCTTCGAAAATTCATATTATCACCTATAAAGCTTTTTTATTTAATATGCAGACACTGTTAGCTGTAATGCCTTCACATCTGCCTTCAAAGCCAAGTTGTTCTGTTGTAGTTGCCTTGACTGAAATGTTAAAAGTATTAGTGTGCAAATCTTGTGCAATATTTTCACGCATTGTATCAATGTAATCTCTAAGTTTAGGTTTTTGGCAAGAAATCGTAGAATCAATATTTCCAACTTCATAACCCATATCATCCATGATTTCAAAAACTTTCCTGAGCAAAACTCTGGAATCAATGTCTTTGTATTTCATATCAGTGTCTGGAAATAATTTGCCGATATCTCCCAAACAAAGTGCACCACAGATCGAATCCATTATTGCGTGAATCAAAACATCAGCATCGCTGTGACCCAAAAGTCCCTTGTCGTGTGGAATTTCAACTCCGCCTAATATCAATTTTCTATCTTCAACAAGTTTGTGTACATCTAACCCAAAACCTATTCTCATTCGTTTTCTCTCTTTCTAGCAATTAACTCTCCAAATAGCAAATCTTCTTGTGTTGTTATTTTGATATTGGAATAATCGCCCTTAATTATTTTAACTTTTTTACCGACGATTTCAAGTAAAGATGAATCGTCTGTCACATTTATTTTTTCGTCAAATACTAATTTGTATGCATCTTTGATAGACTTATACTTGAAAACTTGTGGAGTTTGCGCCATATACAAGTGTGATCTATTAGGAGTGTTAACAACTCTCATATCATCGTCAACATATTTTATGGTATCCTTAGCTCCAACGCTCACAACAAGTCCATCATAGTCGCCGATAGATTCGATGGCTTCAAGTATTTTTTCACGTCTAATAAACGGTCTTGCTGCATCATGGCTTATTATCAAATCACAATTTTCATTTACTTTATTCAAGCCATTGTATGTAGATTTTTCTCTTGTGTCTCCACCGATAGCGATTACTATATCTCTGTAATTTTTATCTTTTATAAAATTTCGTACAAATTCTTCGTCTTCTTCTCTAATTACAAGAATGAATTCTTTAATTTCGTCAATTGATTGAAACACATCCAAAGTCATCTCCAAAATCATTTTGTCTTTTATTTTCAAAAATTGTTTTGGAATTTTTTTATTCATTCTTTGAGAGGATCCAGCCGCAGTTATAATAGCTGAAATATATTTATCCATATAACACCTCATTATTATTATATCAAAAAATCAATTTAATTAAAAAGATTTGCCATTGCAATAAAAAAGAGAACTACACAAATAGTTCTCTAATAAGTTCAAATAATAAATAAAATATTATAACTACTAATCTTTTCCCTCAGATTTCTTTGCAAAAATCATTTTTCCTGCAGAAGTTTGAAGAACACTTGTAACAGTACATTCAATAACTTGTCCCAAATATTTTTTGCCATCTTCAACTACAATCATGGTACCATCGTCTAAGTAGCCTATACCTTGATTATTTTCACGTCCTTCTTTGATGATTGACACATTAATCGGCTCACCTGCTACAAAAACAGGTCTCATAGCATTTGCCAAATCATTTATGTTGAACACGAAAACTTCCTGCAAGTCTGCGACCTTATTCAAATTATAATCGTTCGTAAGTAAATTTGCATTCAATTCTTCTGACATTTTCACAAGCATTGAATCGACTTTGTCAATATTAGGATATCTCTTGTCAACCACTTTAACCTTGTCCTTGTACTCAGTTTGCATAGTTTTTAAAATATCCAATCCACGTCTTCCTTTTTGCCTTCTCAAATAATTATCCGAATCTGCGATATGTTGAAGTTCTTCGATGACAAATATTGGAATTATTAAATTTCCTTCCAAAAATCCCGTCTTCAATATATCTATAATCCTACCGTCAATAATAGTAGAAGTGTCTACGATTTTAGGTCTAACTTTGCTATCTTTGCTTGAAAATTTGAGATTTGATTTTTCTTTAGTTTTGATTCTATCGAAAAATGCGAGAAAATCATCATGATAATTAAGAGCAAGCTTTGTACCCAAAAACCCCATTCCAATATAGAACACTATCTCAAAAATAACAGTCAATACAGTTCCTATCCCTGGAATATTTAATTTTAACAATGGTTGCGATATCAAAAATGCTAGTATAAGCCCTACCACAAGACCAATTGTCCCTATAACAATATCGACCAGAGAGAACTTTTTAAGAGAATCTTCAATAGATTCTATCAATTTTAATTCTACTGATATGAATTTCGGAGCCAAAGCATAAAATATAAATCCAAATACGACTGCCGCTACAATCATAGCGACTATCTTAATAATAACACTAGTTGATTTTTCAATAAAATTACTGAAAATAACATTAGTAAATATAATTCCTAAAATAGCCCCGATGATAGATATCAGTATTGACATCCCTCGTCTGAACAAAATATTTCTCCTTTCACAAATATTTTAATCTAAATCGATTAATTCGTTCACCATACTTTCAGCTTCTGATGGTTTAATATTCAAACCACTTGCTATTTCGCTAATAAGCATTTTTCTGGAGGTATTAAGTACTTTCTTTTCAATCATGGATAGGCCTTTTGAATAATCTAGTTCATACAAACCCTTATACACAATAGCAGTTTCTTTTATATCTCCCGTTCTCAATTTTTCGAGATTTTCTTTGTACCTTTTATTCCAATTTGAAGGAAAATCAACTTCGCTATTCTTTAAAATATCTCTTAAAGAATGAATAGTTTCTTCTTCTGCAACAAATCTTATTCCCATATCATTTATCTTATCTACAGGTATCGAGATTTTCATTTCCCCCATTGGCATTTTCAAAATATAATAATCTTTTTTAACTCCCAAGACCTCTTTATTTTGTACTTCGGTAATTATGCCTGCACCGTGCATAGGATAAACAATCTTATCGCCTATTTTAAACATACTATCACCTCACTATATATTATAGCTTAATCACAAACTTAATTCAATAACAAAACTTTTTATTATATCATATCTTATGTATTTGTCAATCAAAAAAGACGATGAAATTCATCGCCTTCATTAATCGTAGTAATAATATTTAATTAATTTAAAATTGTAACTCTAACAGTTCTTCTTCCCCAATTGTTGCTTTGAGATTTTGAACCAAATACTAAGTCGATTCTATTCCCTTTAATAGCTCCACCAGTATCTTCTGCTCTAGCGTATCCATAACCTTCAATGTACAATCTAGTTCCTAATGGAATAACTCTAGGATCCACAGCTGCCACACCATATCTAATTGCCGTTCCCATTGCAGTTGTAGAATATCCACCATTTTCTGCAGGATCTGAAGTATAAGCAGTAGATCTCATTGTGATAGTTCTTCCTGAAACATTTTGAGGAGCTGATTGTGCTTGTTGTTTTTCCTTCTTAGCTCTTTCTTCTTGTTCTTTTTTTCTTTTTTCTGCAAGTTTTTGAGCTTGGATTTTTCTTTCTTTTGCTAATCTTTTGTCTCTATCTGCTGGAGACTCCTTTGTTGTATTCTTTGCAACAATATAAGCAGTTCTTCCGAAATAAGTAATTCTCAAATTATCTTCATCGATATGACCTTTGATTTCAGAGTCTTTGTCGATTACTCCCAATTCTTTTGCTTCTTTTTCTTTTGAATCGAAAACTTTAGTTTCTTCGTTAACCCATCCTTCAAATTTGTTTGGATCTGGTTTAACTTCTTTTTCTGACAAATATGATTTATAAATAAAACCTACGAATTTTTTGTCATCTTTTGTGAAATTTACTTTCGCAAAAACTTCTCCGATTTTTTTAACTTTTACATTGTCACCTTGTTCCAATCCTTCGATTATTTTACTATGTTCATTTTTTTCCTTAAACAAATCTGTATCATCATTTATCCAATATTTTTTTGATTGTATATTTTCACTTGATTTTTGTTCTACTTTAACATTATTTAAATCTTTTGCTTGTGAATTTGATGGTACAAATGCTAATAAACTTGTCATGATGACAACCGAAGAATTTAAAATTAACTTTCTAAAATTCATTTGTATCTCCTCTTTCTTTTTTAGATTTTTTTGTGTTTAATTTTTACTACTCGGCTATTTTATTAAACCGAGAAAAATAATTCAAGAAAAAGGAACATATTTTTGCCCATTTAAACGATATTTGTTTTCATTAGAACTCTTTGTATCTATTCGCTCAAATTTTAAAATTGTTAAATGCTTGAAAATTAAGGGTTACAAAAAGGTTACAGAAAATTTTAATTTCATTTGTTAATTGAGTACAACAGTCTAAAATATTACATTTTTGTAATATTTGAAGTACTTTTGACTAGATTTAGAATAAATTGTCATTATAAAACGAAAAAATCCCCATGAAAGTTATCCAAAACAAGAAATTTTGAATTACAATCATGAGGACTATGTCATATATTATTCAATTAAAAACATTGATGTTCTACAATTCACCCAATTCCTTTTTCAATTCATACACTAATTTATTCTCTAGTTTTTCCACATCCATTACGAAATTCATCAATCCGCCGAATAATGATTTGTTGTGAAGTTTCATATCAACATCCACAAAACTTCCTGAATTTGTATCTCCAAAATCAAAATTCAAATATCCATCTATGCTTTTGGAGTTTAAATCGATGTACATTTTTTCGTTTTCAACGATTTCTTTTATAGTGTAGGTCATTGTAACTCCCAAGTTATCTATTACGTACTGATTTTCAACTCCTGTTGGTTTTGAATTGTCTAACAATCTATCTTTTATCGTTTGGAAAACTCTACTTTTATCCGACTTGAATTCTTCTCTTTTCTTTAGTTCACCCATTGATGATTTCCACCTTTCTTTTTATTATTTCGTCTAATTTTTCTGAATAATCTCTTAAATTTTTGTAGTTTGTGTATTTTATTATATCATCTTTTATGATTTTAGAATTAGCAGTCATTCCAAATCCTATTATGCTTTCTAATTCTTCATTGATTACGATATTGTATCTGGAAGGAATATCTCTGCAATATCCGATATTTTCCATATTATTCAGAATATTTTTCTGACGATATAAATAATACGGACGGTAATTATTTTGAAATGTCCATTTTTTTATCAATTGCATTTGTTTCTCAGCAATATTTTCTTTAAAATTTCCCTTGTCGTATTGTTGTGAGTACTTACTTCCATTTTTTATCGACAGTGTGTGAAAAGTTATATTATCAGGTTGTAGCTGTCTTAGAATTTCGAGGTTTTTTTCTGTATTGTTCACATCATCGTACAATAATCCAAGTATAAAATCCATATTTATCACAAATCCCAAGTCTTTAGCTTTAGTGTACAAATCAAGCAAGTTCTCATTATTTTGAATCCTTCCCATAGCTTTCAGTGCTTTTTCGTTAAAAGTTTGTGGGTTCAAGCTAATTCTTGTCACGTTGTACTTTTTTAACAATTTTAGCTTATCAAAGTCCAAGCTATCTTCTCGTCCAGCTTCAAATGTGTATTCAACCAAGTTTTCTGAAACAAAACAGTTTTCAATAACTTTCAATAATTTCTCAAGCATTGTGTAGTCTAAACTAGTCGGAGTTCCACCTCCAACATAAATTGTTTTAATTATGTTTTTGTCTATGTTTTTTGAGACTTCGGTTATTTCTTTTAATAGATACCTCAAGTATTCTTCTCTTCTGTCGTTGTTTTTGTAAACAATAGTAGGAAAGGAACAATAATCGCATCTGCTTGGGCAAAACGGAATATTGATGTAAATGTTGTAGTTTTTCTCATCAAAATCTAAGCTAGACTGAACTTCGTCGATGTCTCTAAGTAATTTCAAATTCTCATCATTAATCAAATACATTTGTTTTAATTCTTCGTCTGTATGATTTTTCAAAATCTTAGAGGGTTTCGTTCCAGTTAATATTCCCCAATCATTTGTATAATTGTATCTTCTTGAAAATATGGTGTATAGTATTCTTTTTAATTCTAATCTTGTAGTAAATGGATAAGTTTTCTCTTTTCTCACATAATCTTTTCCTACGACAAAATCACTTTTACCAAATTCTAGATTTTGTTTGGAATCAAATATCGTAAAAATATCTATGCACTCTTTTTGATATCTTTTGTCTTCTAATTGTATTTTCATATGCTTAAATTAAATAATCCGGCATTTCCTGTATAAAAATGCCGGGTATATTTTATAAATCGTCTTCTATTATCGCTGACTTAGAATAAGCTGATGGTTTTGCTTCGAAGAAATCTGTCTTGATTTTATTTGGGTCAGAATATTCGCTTACCCATTTCATTGAAGGGATTTCTCTCTCATAACCTGGATAGATAACTCCAAAACCAAGTCCTGTTGATCTCAAATTACCCAAGTATTTGATGTAATCTTCAACCATTTTGATAGACAACCCTTGGATTTTTTCACCGATAACGTATTTTGCCCATTCAATTTCAGCTTCTGAACCTTGTTTTATCATTTCTTTGTATTGGGCATTTTTTTCTTCAGTAAATAATTCTGGACGTTCTTTTTTCAAATCTAAAATCATCGATCTGAACAACCACAAGTGAGTGTTTTCATCTCTGTTGATGTATCTGATTTCTTGTACAGTTCCCGGCATTTTGCCCATTCTTCCCAAATTATAGAAGAACATAAATCCAGAATAGAAATAAATTCCTTCCAAGATATAATTTGCGATGAGAGCTTTCATGAAGTTTCGTTCGCTCTTTTCTTCAAAAAAGTCGTTGTATTGATCTCCAATAAATCTATTTCTTTCTAACAAAAACTCATCATCTTTCCATTGGTATAAAATATCTGTTCTTTCTTCTGGAGAACAAATCGTATCCAATATATAACTGTAAGATTGTGAGTGAATAGATTCTTGGAATGCTTGAATGGATAAGCACAAGTTTATTTCATTAGCAGTGATGTATGCTTCCAAATTTGGAAGTTGTGCAGTTTGTAAACTATCCAGGTAAATCAAAAACGATAAAATCTTGTCGTAAGCAATCTTTTCGTCTTCCGATAAATTTCTGTAATCTTTGATATCTTGATTCAAGTTGATTTCTTCTGGAATCCAGAAATTATTCATAGCTTGTCTGTACCATTCACTTGTCCAAGAGTATTTTATGTTATTAAAATCGTTCAAATTAGTAGTATTGCCATTAATTATTTTTCTCTTTGATAATTCAATATCTCCGTGTTCATTAAATAAACCACGTTTTTGTAATTCGTCCATTGCTCCTCCTTGATTTTTTATACCTATATTATATTCTATTTAAGAAAAAATCGATAGCCTCGATATATCCATCTGCTCCTTTTCCTTTGATAACTTTTTTTGCAAAAAGTGATACATAAGAAAGTTTTCTGAAATCCTCTCTTTCATCTACATCTGATAGATGCACCTCAACTGTGTCTACATCTACAGCTTTCAATGCATCCAAAATCGCAACAGAAGTATGCGTGTATGCTGCAGGATTGATGATTATTCCGTCTGCTTTTTTGTAAGCACTTTGAATAATATCTACGATTTCTCCTTCGTGATTCGATTGATAAAACTCTACATCTATTTGATTTTTTGCACAGTATAAGTTTATCTTGGATTCAATGTCTTGTAATGTCAGCTTACCATAAATTTCAGGCTCTCTTATGCCAAGCATATTTAAATTCGGTCCATTAATAATATATAGTTTCATTGAAATCCTCCACGATTAATTTGGCAGTTGTTTTTGCGTTGTAATTGTTGAAATACTTGTCGCTGAATCTTCGATACAAATAATTTCTGTTCTTTCTTATCTCACGCATTGTATTTGTTTTGTAAATCGGCCTGTTTTTTCTAGATAATTTACTGTTCGGTCTGTCAATCCAATAAACAACTGAGTTTTGATGAAGATAATAAAAATTCTTCTTCACAGTTACAGCTCCTCCACCAGTTGCGATAACCAAGTTCTTTTCTTTCGAAAATTCCTCCAAAACTTTAGACTCTATTTTTCTGAAATATTTTTCGCCTTGTACTGCAAATATATCATTAATATTTCCGTATCTTTGCGTGATGATTTTGTCGATATCCACAAGTTTCTTGTCAGTGTTTTTTGCGATAATTTTAGCAACTGTACTTTTACCACTTCCAGGCATTCCAACTAGTGCAATATTCATATTTTTCGTTCTAATTTTCTGTACGATATTTTCTACAACATCATCGTCTATTTTTTTAGAAGTAAAAATCTCACACGCTTTGACAGCTTGATACACCAGCATTCGCAAACCATTGTCGTTAGGAATTTTAAGTCTATCGCAATCCATTAAAAGGGAAGTTTTATTCGGATTATAAATCACATCGAACACAGCTTCTGGTCTGATCTTCCCCAATTTTATAACTGATTTCAAATTGTCCGGATACATTCCCACTGGAGTTGCGTTGATTAGAACGTCGCAGTTTTTGTAATAATCTACATCTTCAAACTTATGCTCACCTTTTCGTGAAATCACTTTAATAGTTCTTGCCTGAAGTCTTTTCACACACTCTACGGCTGTTTTGCTAGTTGCACCATCACCTAAAATCACAACTTCTTTTCCTTTCAAATCGACAATTCGACTAATCATATACTCCATTCCGTCGATGTCGGTGTTATATCCTTTGATAGTATCAGAAAATTTAATCGTATTTACGCATCCGATTTTCTTCGCGTCTTCACTCATTTCGTCCAAGTATTTTATGACGTCTTCCTTGTACGGAATAGTTACATTGATTCCATTGATATTCTTTCTTTTGAAAAATTTATCCAAATCATCTTCTTCAAAATATTCGTATTTGTAGTATCCTAATAGTTCGTGAATTTCTTTGGAATAGCTATGCTTTAAAGATTTTCCTAATAATCCGTATTTCATTTCAAATTATCCTGAATTTTTTTTGATTCTAGTAAAATTTTGGATTCAACTTCCTTTATATTGTCGCGGTATTTTAAATTTGTTCGTTCTATTTTTTCAAAAATTTCCTTTTCTCTCGATTTGTCTTCTGTTTCAATATTATTCTTTGTTTTAAAATCGCCAATTTCAGAACAAATCTCAAATCTTTTCTCTAATAATCTGGCGATTTCAGAATCAATTTTATCTATTTCTTTCCTAAATTTTTCCATCCGTACTCCTTTAACAAATCGTAAATCACAAATGCCGTAATAGATTCCATAACGCTTACGGCTCTGATTCCAATGCTTGGGTCGTGTCTTCCTTCAACAGTCAACGTAGTATTCGTTCTACTTCTCAAATCAACTGTATCTTGTGTTATTCCAATCGATGCTGGTGGTTTGAATGTAACCGAGGAAATTATCGGCATTCCCGTCGAAATTCCTCCCAGTATTCCACCGTTATAATTCGTTTTTGTTTTGATTTGTTCGTTTTCTATATAATAGCAGTCATTCACAACAGATGCATTTGATTTGTCGAATGATTTTCCCAAACCAAATTCAACCGATTTTACTGCTCCAATTCCAAAATAGCTTTGTGACAATCTAGATTCAATCGAATCAAAAAGCGTATCTCCAACTCCCGATCTCAAATTATACACAACAGTTTCGACACTTGATCCAACGGAATCTTTTCTATCTCTCAACTCTTCTATTTTGTCATATATTTTATCAATTATTTCATCGTTTATTACTTCGATTTTCCTATTCTTCAAATAACTGTAGTCTGTAAACTTTAAATCATCAAATCGTTCATCTACAATATCTCCCAGTGAATACAAATGGCTGAACACATATATGTCGTATTCCTTTAATATTTCTTGTGCGATAAATCCTGCCACATTAATGACTGCAGTCAATCTTCCAGAAAAATGTCCACTTCCATTGATATCGTTGAAACCATTGTATCTAACAGTTGCTGGATAGTCTGCATGCGATGGCCTTGGAGTATTGTAAATATTTGAATAATCTTTTGAGTGATGATCCGAGTTTTTTATAATAAAAGATAGTGGAGCCCCCGTTGTTGTATCGTTCACAATCCCCGATACGAACTCAACTTCATCTGATTCTTTTCTAAGTGTCGTGTTGGATTTTCCAGGAGATCTTCTTTTCATATGTGCTCTCAATTTTTCGTGATCGATTTTTATTCCTGGATCTATTCCATCAATCACGCCACCTATCATTGAGCCGTGCGATTCTCCCCACACGGTTAACTTAACTAATTTACCTATCGATGACATCGCTACCCAACCTTTCTATTTCTTCAAAAAACGATGGATAAGATTTTTTCACAGCTTGCCAATCATTGATTTCAACTTCTTTCGTGATGATAGATGCTATTGCTGCTGCCATTACAATTCTGTGGTCATCACAAGAATTTACAACAGCAGGTTTCATTTCTGATTTGTAGATTACGAGATTATCTCCTTCTATCTCGCAGTTTACGCCGAATGATGTTAACATATCGTAAGTTGATTGAATTCTATCCGATTCTTTGAGTCTCAATCTTTTGGCGTTTTTTAGCACCGATTTGTCGCATTTTTGAGACAAAACCACTGCCAAAATTACAAATAAATCTGGAGTTTGTGATATATCTATTTCACAGTAATCTCTGTTTTTATTTATTTTTTCTAATAATTCAACTATTTTTCTGTCTGCTTGAACTGAGACCATGTTTAAGTTCTGAACGTTTATATCTGCACCCAATTCATTTGCACACAAGAAAAACGCCGCGTTTGACCAGTCTCCTTCTACGATTATTTTCCCAGGTGATTTTAAAGCCCCTGGTTTTACGATGACTTTATCAAATAAAATCTCGGAATCTACTCCAAATAATCTCAAACATTCTTGTGTGATTTTGATATATCCAGTAGATTCAAGTAGTGATGTCAATTTGATTTCACAGCCACCAATAAGTGGTGCAATCATCATAATCGCAGAAATATATTGGCTGGATACATCACCAGGAAATTCGAAATCAATTTTATGAAAAGTTCCATCAACTGTAAAAGGAAGTTTATCTGCACTAAAAGTAAGACCCGATAATTTCAATTGATCCATCAATTCTTTTATCGGCCTATCTTGTAATCTTCCAGTGCATTTTACGTTAGTTTTTTGAGATAAGAAACTCACCAATGGAAGCAAAAATCTCAAAGTTGAACCCGAATCATTTACATTAATATCAGACACATCTTTTTGGAAAAACGAAGGATGAACTGTAACTTCATTTTCGTTTATGTCGATTTCTACTCCCAAATTTCTCAGACAATCAATAGTTGTCATTATATCGTTTGAGAATTCATTAATAATAATTGTTGTATCGGTATCTGCAACACTTGCTAAAATCAAAAACCTGTGTGCAAATGATTTGGAAGATATAGCATCCACTGTTCCTTGTAAATTGTCCGTTTTAATCTTCATAAATATCACTCAAAACCTTTTTGTAATCCGATTTGTTCATACTCAAAACCGTACAATCTCCAATTTCTTCGGAAACTATCAAACTAATCATGTCTTTTGTGTTTTTCTTATCGCGAAGGCTAACTTCATAGACATCTTCCTCAGAATAATCGTAATTATAATTCAAATTATACATTTTCAAAACTTCCAAGATTCTGTCGTAATCCTTGCTGTATTTTTTCGCCATACACTTCATTCCGAAAGCTACGGCATGTCCATGCATAACATTATAATCGGACAGTTTTTCGACAGCATGTCCCAATGTGTGCCCGTAATTTAATAATCTTCTCAAATTTTGCTCCAATTTGTCTTGGAGGACGATATCTTTTTTAATGCTCACACAAATCTCCACAATTTCCGATAAATCGCTTTGTTTAGTGTATCTTTTGGAACTTATCATGTCGAATAATTCTTCATCAAAACAAATCGCGTATTTGATAATTTCCCCGAAACCATCTTCAAACACGTAATCGTCTAAAGTTTTCAACAAAAGTGGATCAATAATGCAAAGCTTTGGATCCTTGAACGCTCCTATCAAGTTTTTCCCAGTTGGCAAATCAATCCCAGTTTTAGACCCTACGGATGAATCTACCATTGACAAAACAGTCGTAGGAATTTGAATGAAATCAATCCCACGCATAAAAGTCGCAGCTACAAAACCAGCCAAATCTCCAACGACTCCTCCACCAAAAGCAATCACAGTGTCATTTCTGTGATAAGACATACTCATGTAAGTCATTATTTTTTCGTACTCTGATAAGCTTTTGGAAGATTCTCCTGATTTTATAACGTAAAATTCATGTTCAATCTCCAATTCATCTAATAAAATATCCAGTGTTTTGTGGTGATACCTATCGACATTTTCATCGGTAATAATAATCGCTTTTGATTTTATGAAATTTTTCAAATAATCGCGTGATAGATTCAAAGCATCAAGACCAACTATTAGATCGTAATTTTTGACATTTATTACTGAATACATTGCCTTAATTTCCTTACTTTTCTCATTATAGTTCTAAATCTTTCGCAAGTTACAGATTGTGGTCCGTCGCTTAGCGCATTTTCTGGATCATTGTGCACTTCAATCATAAGTCCATCGCAACCTGCAGCAGTCGATGCAAGTGATAGCGGTTCTATCAAAGTATATTTACCACTTGCGTGTGATGGATCCATTATAATAGGAAGTTGCGACAATTCCTTCATCACAGAAATAGCTGAAATATCCAAAGTGTTTCTTGTATAAGTTTCGAAAGTTCGAATTCCTCTCTCACACAATACGACATTTTCGTTGCCACCAGTCATAATGTACTCTGCGCTCATTATCCATTCCTTGTAAGTAGCACTCAAACCTCTCTTTAGTAAAATCGGCTTATCTGAATGTCCCAACTCTTTAAGCAAGGAATAATTTTGCATATTTCTAGCTCCAACTTGCAACATATCGACATCGTTAAAATAATCCAAATCAGACAAATCCATAATCTCTGTAATAATCGGAAGTCCAGTTTCTTTTTTTGCTTGGATTAACAAATCGATTCCCTTTTTGCCTAATCCTTGGAATGCATAAGGCGAAGATCTAGGCTTAAAAGCTCCGCCTCTAAGGATATTTGCTCCGTTCTCCTTCACGCTTTTAGCAATCGTAATAATCTGTTCCTCGCTCTCAACAGAACAAGGCCCTGCCATCACGCAGAAATTTCCGTCACCTATTTTTACACCATCTACATCGACAATTTTAGGTTGTGGATGGTATTTTTTGTTTGCCTTACTGAAAGGTTCTTCTATTCTAATAACCTTGTCCACAATATCAAAGCGTGATATTAGCTTTTCATCAATGCTTGAGGTATCTCCTATTAACGAAATAATCGTGTATCTATCGCCAACAGTTTCGTCAACTCTGACATTTTGTCCATTTAAAAAATCTATTAGTTTTTTTACTTCCTTTTCGTTAGGATTTCTTTTTAATTTTACAATCATAATTTTCTCCGATAATCTTATTCTAATAATAGTATATCAAAACTTGAAAATTTAGTATAATATAAGTAGAGAAATTTAGAAAGAGTGATAATATGATAGAATCAAACGATTGGCTACTAAAACAAATCAATGTGGTCAGTGAATTTTTGCAAAAATTATTTACGGATATGGAAACAAATAGAAAATTAAATGAGAATGAACAATATCAAAAAGATTCGTTCGAATTTGAAAGATTGTTGGAAAATCTAATCGAAGAAGATAGAATAAACGATGCTGAAAATATTTTGTTCGAAAAGCTAGAAACAAATAATCTTATGTATGCAACAATCGCAACGAGATTTTATGACAAATTAAAAGGACTTTCGGATGAAAAACTTCAAAAATCAAACTACAGTCGTGACGAAATCCTACAAGGATTAAACGATATGTGTGATATGTTTGGTTTGGAAATATTCAAGGGATAAAAAAACTGGTTTTTATAAACCAGTTTTTTTAATCGTATGATCTTTGCCATATATCTCTAATCTTTTGCATTATATCACGGTCAACCCTCTTCGGATATTCATATCCCAGAAGCTCTGCGACATGAAGTCCTTGTTTTCTAAAAAGATCACACGATTTGAATAATGTACTCCACAAATTCTCTATTTCAGGAAGTGGATATGTTTGCAAATATCTTTCGTAATGATCTTTTGGAAGATAAGTCTTGATGTATTCGTAATTGTATCCTATATTAACATTGAAGTCGTAATTACTACCAATATAGTAACCAGTCATTTTATCTACGTTCTCTCTGACATGATAAAACATTTGAATGGCGTAGATTTCTTCTTTTCTATACAATCCCTTTGCTACGTTCAATGAATTTATGAACATCTGATTGACTAGTGATTCAAATTCATGCTTAGTTGGCTTTAATTGTCTGAAACAAACATCTGATTTGGTACTATTGCCAACTAAAACTTGGTCTTTGTCTACTAAAATTTCCGCTTGACTATCTTCATTAATATAAGCTTGCATCGTGTTTTCCTTAATGAAAAATATTCTTATTTTAGAAATATCATTAAGCACAATAGTGTAGCTTATATTGTGAGGATTAATTTTATTTGTGTAGGTTAATTTATCAGATTTCTCTAACATTAACACATCACCGAATAAGTTTTCAATGAAGTGTGAATCCTTAAACTTTTCAAGATCACTTACGCCGAAAACAAAGTGGTAATCAGTGTTTTCGTCCTTTTTCAAAGTAGGATTAAGTCTTCTTCCAGTTTCTATAAGGCTTCTAACTTCTTCATTTTCTTTTGAAAATTCCATAACCGTATTTTTAATATTATTAACCATTCAAATCACCTATCATTTTGATTAATCACAAATTCATACACATCAGTAGGATTATCTGCAACAAAAACCGCATTTTTATATTCCTCTGCATTTCCAAATCCATATCCTGCAGCGATTGCTTTAATATTGTTAAGTCTTGCCCCTTCAATATCATGATGTCTATCTCCAACCATAATCGATTCTTCTGGATTTATATCAGTTTTATCAATTAAATAAGCTATTACATCTTCCTTCTCTACTCTTGATTGATCCATAGTCGCACCAGCAGTATATGAAAAATATTTCAACAAATTATTATCTGACAAAATTTTCCTAGCTGAAGATTCAACCTTACTTGTAGCCAAATAAATTTTATATCCTTCATCATAAAATTTGTGTATAGTTTCTACAATTCCATCGTAGAGTTCCATTTCTTTCATACCTTTTTTGAAATAATAATCTCTGAAATCTTCAATTCTTTCTTTTGATTCAATTTCACTAAAACCCAACTCCGTATAACTGTCTTTTAATGGTGGACCTATAAAAGATATAAGCTTACTTTCATCGTATTTGAAATTTATTTTATCCAAACTAAACTTAACAGCATTTACAATTCCCTCATAAGAATTCGTAATAGTACCATCAAGATCAAATATTATATTTTTAATCATAATTCTCCTCTCGATTTATTATATCATAGCAAATTTACTGTGGTGTAATTATAAATTAATTTTAACACCAATGGTTATTTTATCATATATTTGTTTTTGTGTTTGAATTTTGGACAAAACAAAACCCCGCACATGGCGGGGAATATAATTTATTTTGTCATTCCTGTTGAATCGATGTTTCTAGCTTGTGCTTCATCATCTAATCTCTTGCCCATTTCTTGTTCAGCTGTTGTTTCTTCAACATTTTCTTGAACTTCAGATTGTGGTGCACGACTAAGCTTAGCATCTTGTTCTTTCATAGCCCTTATACCTTCGTCTAATCCCTTATCGAATAAGTGACAGGCTACAAAGTGTTTATCAGCAATTTCTTGTAGAACTGGTCTATCAGTTTTACATATTTCCATTGCATAGTTACATCTTGTACAGAATTTACATCCTTCTGGTGCGTTAATTGGTGAAGGAATTTCACCTTGTAATTTAACACGTCCTTCGCTTGAAACATCAGGATCTGGAATAGGAATTGCAGAAATCAATGCTTTAGTATAAGGGTGAAGTGGTTGATGGTAAATCTTTGTGTTTGAAGATACTTCTACCATACTACCCAAATACATTACTCCAATTCTATCTGAAATGTGTTTTACCATTGATAAATCGTGAGAAATAAACAAATAAGTTAATTTCTTTTCTCTTTGTAATTCAATAAGTAAGTTTACTACTTGTGCTTGAATACTTACATCAAGTGCTGAGATAGGTTCGTCACATACGATAAATTCTGGTTCTACCGCCAAAGCTCTGGCAATACCAATTCTTTGTCTTTGTCCACCAGATAATTCGTGTGGGAATCTAGCTCCGTGTTCAGCGTTAAGTCCTACAGTTTTTAATAATTCTGTAATTCTGTTTTGAATATCTTTTTCTTTCATTTCAGGGAAGTGTACTCTGATACCTTCTCCAATGATATCACCAATAGTCATCTTAGAGTCAAGTGATGAGTATGGGTCTTGGAAAATCATTTGAGCTTTTTTCTTGAAAGATTGTTTTTCTTTACTGCTCAACTTGGTGATATCTTTTCCTTCATATATAACTTTACCATTTGTAGGTTCATATAAATTAATAACTGTTCTTCCGCATGTAGTTTTACCACATCCAGATTCTCCTACAAGTCCGAAAGTTTCCCCTTTATATATTTTTAAATTTACATTTTCAACAGCTTTTAAAGTCTTGTTTTTACCAACTTTGAAAAACTTATCTAAGTTTTCTAAATCAACAAGCACTTCTCTGTTTGAATAATCTATGTTCTTTTCTTTTATTACTTTAGTTTCTGACATAATTCACTCCTAATAAGGTCTTTCAACTTTTGGTGCTTGTTCATGTGTTAACCAACATCTGCAAACATGATGGTCTGAATATCTAGTTTCAGGTGGTTTCTTTTCTCTACAAATTTGCATTGCATAATCACATCTTGCCGCAAATGGACATCCTGGAATTTCCATCAATAAATCCGGTGGAGTTCCACCTAATGAATACAATTCATTCTCTTTTGATGAATCAAGTCTTGGAACGCTCATCAATAATGCCCATGTGTATGGGTGATGTGCATCTTTAAATATTTCTTGTACAGTACCAGTTTCCATGATTTCACCGGCATACATTACTTGAATTCTGTCTGCAAAGTCAGCTACTACACCTAAATCATGAGTTACCAATACTATAGAAGTATTTTTAGTATCTCTTAATTCTCTCATCAAGTCCAAGATTTGTGCTTGAATAGTTACATCAAGTGCTGTAGTTGGTTCGTCAGCCAAGATAACATTAGGGTTACATGCCAATGCTATGGCAATCATAACTCTTTGTCTCATACCACCTGATAATTCGTGTGGATATTGTTTAACACGTTCTTCAGCATTAGGAATATTTACAGTCTTTAATAATTTAATAGCTTCTTTTTTAGCTTCATCTTTTGATAAATCAGTGTGCAATAAAAGAGATTCTGTAATTTGTTTACCTATTTTCATAGTTGGGTTAAGAGAAGTCATAGGGTCTTGGAATATCATTGATACATCAGAACCCTTGTATTGTCTTAATCTCTTCTTATCCATGTTAAGAACTTGTTCATCCATATATTTAATTGAAGATGGTTCTTTGATAACTGCTGATTGAGGTAAAATTTGAAGTATTGATTTACTTACTACTGTTTTACCACATCCAGATTCACCTACCAAAGCCAAAGCTTCTCCATCGTAGATGTCAAAGCTTACGCCTCTTACAGCCTTTACTTCACCAGCGTAAGTATTGAAAGATACGTTTAAGTTATCTACTTCAATTACTTTTGGTCTGTTAGTATAATCTTTTTCTACTCTAGCAGTTCTTGTAAGTTCTTCTGATAAATTTTGTTTTTCGTTCATATTTTTTTCTTCGTTAACTTTATCTTCTACAACTTCAGAGGAAACATATTTAGTTGTAGTTTCAACTTCATTATTTTCATTAATTACAGTTTCTTCAACTAATGTTTCTTCTGAAAGGTTTTGTTCTTTTTTTAATTCGTCTACATCTTTGTATTTATTCTTGCTCATGTTTTTTCCTCCTACTGTCTAAGGTTAGGGTCAAGTGCATCTCTCAAACCATCACCTAACAAAGTAAATGAAAGCATTGTTAACCCGATCATTAGAGCTGGGAAAAACAATTGATAAGGATAAAATTGGAATACTTGTTGAGCTTGTGAACACATAAGTCCCCAAGAAGTTTCTGGAGGTTGTACACCAAGTCCTAAGTAACTTAAGAAAGCTTCCCCGAATATATATCCTGGAATATCAAATGAAATTGATACAAGTATTACGTTCAAAGTATTTGGAATAAGGTGTTTGATAATGATATCTTTGTTGCTTACTCCCAATACACGAGCTGCCATGATATAGTCTTGTTCTTTTAATGAAAGAATTTGACCTCTTACAAGTCTTGCAAGACCACACCATCCTGTGATAGTCATGGCTAAAATAAGTGTTCCTACACCATTTGAGTTTAAAGCCAATCTTAAAATGATTACTAATAATAGGTAAGGTATAGAAATCAAAATTTCTACAATTCTCATCATAATTGTATCAACTCTTCCACCAAAGAATGCTGAAGCTGCACCATAAATAGAACCAATTACAGTACCAATAATAGCACCTGCAAGACCTATTATGATGGAAATTCTACCGCCTCTCCAAATTCTTGTGAATATATCTCTTCCAAGTTCGTCAGTACCGAACCAGAATTTTGAGCTTGGTGATAAGTTAATTTCTCCTACTAAATCTTCGTGAGAATATCCCGTTAACATCGGTCCGATGATAACCATTAAAATTAAAACTACTAATATAATGAATGCAACTAAGGCTGCCTTGTTTTCTTTAAATCTTCTCCAAGCGTCAGACCAGTATGTTACTACAGGTCTTGCTATAAACTCAGATGTTCTATCGTCATCTGAAAGTCTTTGAAATTTGCTTTGATCTATTTTTTCCATACTAATCCCCTAATCTACTATTTTAATTCTTGGATCTGCTATTCCGTATAAGATATCTACAACTAATTGAGAGATTAAGAACAAGAATGCATAGAAAATTGTTGTACCTATAATCATAGGATAATCTCTGGCAGTTATAGAGTTTACAAAGTAACTTCCTAAACCTGGTATAGAATACATACTTTCAATAATGAAAGATCCTGTAAAAATACCAACGATTTGTGGAGCTATTATTGTGATGATAGGAAGTATAGCATTTCTGAATACGTGTTTTCTAATTACATTGAAGCCTGATACCCCTTTTGCTTTTGCAGTTAGTATGTAGTCTTCGTTTAAAACTTCCAATACATTACTTCTCATGTATCTAGCATAAGTAGCTATTGAACCAAAGCATAATGCTATTGAAGGCAAAATTGTATACTTGATTTCGTCTCCGTAGCCTGAAGTTGGAAACCAATTTAGTTTTACTGCGAAAGCGTATTGTAAAAGAGCCCCCAAAATAAATACAGGTATCGTAATACCCAAAATAGCCAATACACTGATAATATAATCTGGCACTTTACCCCTGTTTAAGGCCGCAAGAATACCAAAAATAATACCGATAGTAATACCTATTACCATGGCTTGTCCACCAATTCTTCCAGATACTGGAGCAGTTTGAGCGATTGTAGCTTTTACTTCTCTACCTGGATATTTGTATGAAGCACCTAAATCTCCATGTAATGCATTTTTCAAAAATATTGCATATTGTGTTGATACCGGTTTATCTAAACCGTATCTAGCTTTGTAATTTTTTATTGTTTGCTCTGGAAGAGTCTTACCCATAGCAGACAATGGATCCCCTTGAATGTTATGCATCAAGAAGAATGTTGCTGTTGTAATTACAAACAATGTAAGCAACATATACAAGATTCTCTTTATAAGATATTTTAACATGAGTCCTCCTATATACAATTAGTAGGCTGTTACAAATAATTTGTAACAGCCTGCCATTTGCTACTAGTTATTTTATTTTTTTTCTAAATAAGTGTCTTTGTATCCTGCTGTTGAGAATTGGTTTAAGTTAATATTCTTTACATAATCTTGATAGTACATGTTAGTAGTACCAGAAATGATTGGAATAATAACTGTTTCATCAGCTAGGATTTGTTCAGCTTTCTTATATAATTCAACTTGTTTGTTTTTGTCTTTTTCTTTGGCAGCGTCTCTGATTAATTTATCGTATTCTTCGCTCTTCCATCCAGTTCTAACTGCGTTAGCACTTGAAGTGAATAGAGACATCATTGCTGATGGGTGGTTGTAGTCAGCAGTCCATGCTAAATAACCCATTTGGTAATTACCTTTGTTGATTTTACCAGAAAGGATAGCCCATTCCATCATTTCCAATTTAACCTTAACACCAAGTTTGTTTTGGAAGTTTTGTTGGAAATATTCACCGAATTTTTTCAAGTCTGGTGAGTTAGTCATAATTAAGCTTACTTCTAATTTAGATGGATCTGGATCCATTCCCAATTCTTTAAGACCTTCAGATAATAAAGCTTTTGGATCGCCTAATTTATCAGCCATTTCTTTAACAGGGTTACCTGCCATTTCTCTGTATTTCAAATCTTCAATTGTAATAGCTTTTGGTACCCAGAAATAAGCTGGAGCTGATTTTCCTTTAAGAACTGTTTCATTGAAGCCTTCTCTGTCTAAAGCGATGTTGAATGCTTGTCTAACTTTTTTGTTCTTAAATAATTTATCTTTGTGGTTAACTGCGAAGTAATCTACTGCTGGAATATCAATTTTTTGAGTCTTAGTTCCTTCTCTCTTGTCGAACTTAGAAGTCCATTCTGGTTTATTAGTACTTACACTCATTACTTCTCCAGATTGGAAAGCGTTCATCATTGTGTTTGTATCAGTGATAACTCTTATGTTAACTTTTTCTAATTTAACTTTGTCTTTGTTCCAGTAGTCTGGGTTCTTTTCAAGAACTAATTTAGAGTTGTGAGTCCATTCAGTTAATTTGAAAGGTCCGCAACCTACGATTGTGTTAGCTTCAGAACCGAATTGTTCACCGTGTTTTTCAACTATGTCTTTTCTTTGTGGGAAACATACTCTGAAAGGTACAATGTTAATGAAATATTGTGCTGGAGCACCTAATTTGATTTCCAATGTTTTATCATCAAGAGCTTTAACTCCTAATTTATCCAATGGAGCTTTGCCTTCGTTAACTTCTTGGAAGTTAAGTATATCAGCCAATAAGAATGATGAACCAGAACCTGTCTTAGGATCTACAGTTCTTTTAATACCATATTCAAAGTCTTTTGCTGTTAGTGGTTGACCATCTTCCCACTTTAAGCCATCACGTAATGTGAATGTGTAAGTCATAGCATCTTCGGATACTTTCCATTCTTTAGCTGCTGCTGCTTCTGGTTTCAATGTTAAGTCTTCGTTTTGAACTAATCTGATAAGTGGTTCATATACGTTATTAACAACTGTATTACCATAGCTGTCGCTACCTTTTTGAGCATCGATAGAGTCAGGGTCTGCACTTAAGAAAGTATTATATACTGTGTTTTCTCCTTTTTCTCCACCCTTTGAGCCTCCATTTCCACATGCTGTACCAGCAACCATAAGGCCGGCTAACATCAAGGCAACAAACCTTTTCTTGTTTCTCATTTACAATTCCTCCTTAAATATTTTAATCTTTATGAGAAAATCCGAATTAATCGTGAATACATATTTGAAAATATATAAGTTCTAGCATTCACTTTTTTCGTAATTTCATTATAACATGAATTTATGAAAATGATAACATAATCATCGTTTTTTCAAAATATTTTAATATTAAATTGTTATTTTATTGTCTTGTTTGAATTTTTTTTAAAATTTTTCGTTTTAATTTATCTTTACTTAATTGTAGACATTTCGTAATAATCGCTATTTTGTTGAAATATTGTTTTCATGAATTTATTATTTGATATTAGTTATCATATCTACCATGAGTGAAATATTTTTACATTTTTTCGTAGCTTTTTTTTGTTTTTTGTGCAAAAAGATTAATAAATGAATTTAAGCAAATAAAAGATTGGATATTTTAGGTATTTACACCATAAAAGCATTTAGTAGATTTTTGTAAATCATTGTAACTTTTTTGTAATATTTTTTTATTTTTAAAGAATCTCTATTAAAAAAGCGACCATTTAAGGTCGCAATTTTATAAGTCATTTATCAATTCATCTACCATGTGCTCTTCGGTAGACCATGATGTACAAATTCTTACATTTATGTAATCATCTGTTTTGTAGTTTTCACAAAAATTATATTTGTGTTTTAATCTGTGATATCTTTCATAATCCATATTTACGAATATTGTGTTGGTAGTAGATTGAGTAGCTAACACATAGTTTTGTTCTTTTAATCTTCGTCTGATTCTGTCAGCCTGTTCATCTGCTTTTTCAGCTAATTTGAAAATTAAATCATCAGTAAATAATTCTCTAAATTGAATTCCTAAAAATCTGGATTTAGCAATCAACATTCCAGAGCCTTTGATGTAGTTTTTAAAATGAAGCTTGAAATCATCGTTGTTTAATATCAACGCTTCTCCAAACATAGCCCCGCATTTTGTTCCTCCGACATATGTCGCATCGACAATCTCACAAATTTCTTTTAATGTTAGGTCGTTGTTTTTTGCAGCTAATGCATATGCAAGTCTTGCACCATCCATGAATAAATACAGTCCATGTTTGTCGCAGACTTTTTTTATTTCCATAAGTCTTTCTTTAGTGTAGATTGTTCCAGATTCCGATGAATTGGTTATGTAAACCATTTTTGGAATTGGCTTGTGAAAATATGCAGGATCATTCATTCTTTCTGATACAAACTTATCTATTACTTCTGGAATTAATAATCCATCTTCATCTTCTACTATTTCTATTTTGTGACCAATATCTTCAATAGCTCCTGTTTCTAATGTATTAATATGAGCATTATCACATGCGATAACACTTTCAAAAGGTCTTAGCGATGTTTTGATAACAAGTTTATTACAAGCTGTAGAACCATGTAGAAAATAAACGTCTTGATCAGAAATCTTTTTTCTGATAAGTTCTTTTGCTTGATGAGTGTATTCATCGTTGCAATAGCCTTGTTGTTGAACCATATTGGTTTCTTCAAGTGCTTTTATGATATTTGGATGAACTCCTTCTAGGTAATCACAGTTAAAATTATACATAATTTTTCTCCTCAATCGACAATAATTAGTTTGTTAAAATACAGATTTATTATAACACTTGATAATTTTTTGTAAAGAATATTATTCACTTATTTTGTGTATAAACATTTGATGTAATATGTCATTTTTTGTCCATTGTCATAAACACATTCAGCTCTTTCAAGTATCGTCTTGTATTTACGATTGTTAATTACACCTTCATCTTTTATCAAATTGTCAGGATCTTCTGTGTTAATATCAGGGCCTTGTAGATTCCACAATTCTTCTAATCTGTTATTAAATATTTCTATGTTAAATTTACCAATTATTTCATTTTTGTATTTTATAACAACAATATTTGATTTTTTGGAAAACGTAACATTTTGATTTCCTAAATTTTCGATATTTTGTGTATTGGAATCGTATTGAAATTGAATATTTTCCAATAAACGGTCGTAGTTTGTCGTATCAATTTCTAACCTATCATTGACAAAGGATCTGATTTGTCCGTATAGCGACTCAAATTCGTCTCCTCTGAATCCAAATACACGATTCATATCCTCTTGTAAAGTTGTAAATTTATCACCCAAATAAGGAAGTTCTTTTGTGCTGTGTTTGACTACAAAATAGTCAAGTTTGTCTTTTATTTCCTTTATTTTAGCTGGATTTACATTGTTTTGAGATTTTATTTTGCCATCGACAAGAAGATTTTCTTCAACTAGCATTTTTTCTAATTTGGCTTTTTGGTCTATTCTACTGATATTATATGCAGAAAGAGGTCCCACCGAAGAAATCAGTGCCAATATCAAAAACGTTGTCGGTATCGTGATGTATGTCTTCTTGTTGAAGAATAAATAGTAAATCATTGATATAACAATGAATATTCCGCCAACTACCACAAGATATCTTTCTTCCGTAACTCCATAATATGATATTCTGATTCCTATTGAGTAAAACATCATGACTGAAAGTATCAATAATATTATAGGTTGAATTTTATTGTAAACATTTATGAATTTATCTTCTACCGTTTTTGATATGAACAAGACCACTACTGAAAGCAATCCATACCACAAAATAAGATTTGTGATGATATTGTTAGGTATCGTCTTTAAAACTACTACCTTTATTATATATAGAAGTAAAATAAAACCGTATACCAAAAATATCGGAGCAATAATTCTCGTAAATAAAAACTTAAAAGGCAATAGCCATTTAATTTTTAGATTTTGATCACAATATTTCAACGGGAATCTGGATAAAATTATAGATGCATTTAGCAATAGAAAAATTACCGCTGCACATGATACCATGACATTGCTAAGATTAAATTGTAGTTTGAACAGTTCCTTTGTCGTGAACAAAATCGCAACAATTCCAATAAAAATCGTTACGCAATAAATTAACGATTCTATTATTGATAAAACTATTTTAACTGCGTAGTCAGCATAGTCAACTCTCACATTAAAGTGTCCTGCTACAAACATTCCAACAAAAAGCGTAACAAATAATCCAATCTGAGTGATTTGATTTCTAAGAACAAATGATTTGTCTACTTTTATTATTAGAAAATAGCTCACTAATCCCATAAGCACTGACACAATTGCATACACCAAAGCTTTTTTCCCCTTGGTGATTTCTATGTTTTTGTCTGTAATTATTAGTTTTACAATCATGTAGCTCATTGCAAAGTATAGCGAAGAAATAAGCAAATCTGTTGTTAATGTGCTATTAAATGCTCCAACTTCAATATTCCATATCACCATAATTGCAAATATCGTAGCAATAAATATGGCAAGTAGTACCATTGGATATAGCTTTATTGTTTTCTGTAAGTTTTTAAGTTTCGATTTAAAAATATCTAACCTCATAATTTCCTCCTGCTTTTCTTAATTATATCACGACAAATATCTTAAAAATCGCTTAAAAACATTTGTTGCAATTTCGTAAACATTGCTCAAATATTTACAGAAGATTTGTGATTTTGTTCCAAATCTAATAAATACTTTTTCTTTTCTATTCCAAATTTATATCCAGTAAGCGTATTGTTTTTTCCAATCACTCTGTGGCAAGGTACTAAAATCATCAAATCATTTGAGCCAACAGCTCTTCCAACTGCTCTTGCTGATGTTTTAACGCTGTAGATTTCTTCGTATTTTTCTTTGATGTCGGTATATGTTGCAATCATTCCATACGGAATTTCACACACTAACTTCAATATCTTAGTTGCATAATCTGATTTGTCGATTAATATATCGTCAAATTGCCCTGTAATATTACCCGAAAAATAATCGTCCAAATAATTCTTACATTTTTCAATTATTTCATCAGTCCCCTGTTCTACAAAAAAATCTGTGAATTCACATTTTATTATATTTTCTCCGTCACTTTCGATAAGAATATTTCCTAATTTTGATTTGTAAATATCTCTCATATAAAAAAGCTCGGATTGCTCCGAGCCATCTCCTTTATTTTACATTTAAGCCTTTGATGAAGTTGGTAAATAATATCGATAATATAAGTGCTATTACACCAGCTCCCAAATAGATATACATGTTAAGTCCACTAAATAATTTGAATGCTGATATTAAATATTCTGAGAAGAATACATTTAAAGCGATAATAATTGCAGTAAATAATATGAATATTTTCACAGCACCGAATTTGTACGCTAAGAATATCAATGAATTAAATGCAAGGCTACACACTGATGTGATTACAAAAACTATTGGCATATATGACAACAATGAGCCTTTTGTGAACACTCCAATCTTGTCGTAATAAATTTCGATTTGTTTTGCATGTAAGAATCCTGATAAAATTCTCGTTAGATAAATTACTCCAATTATAATTGCAAATACCAACACGACGTTGAAAATTCTTTCAAAAATCGTAGCTTTTTTAATTTGTTTTCTATGGTAAGATGATTCAACGTTCATTCCAAAATCTTGGAAGTAATCCTTACTTGCTACCAATAAAAAGTAGAAAGTATTGAATAAAAACATAGGCACGACGTATGTGAATAGTGGAAGTTTTCCAAAATCGAATTTCCATATATTAAAGTAGGAAAGTCCTCCAATGATTGCTAATATAACAACAGATACAAGAAGAGTGTAAAATGCGTATGCCAAACTATTCGACAACTTCTGTTTTAACAGTCTTTTCATAATTTCCCTCCTCAATCATTGTAATTAATTCGTCTAATGGCAATTGTTTGATTACACAGCCGTTATTTTCAAGTAAAATTCGTTCATCTTCGTTGATTTCATCGAACATTTTGATTTCATCTTCTAATCCATCAGAAGTTCTCGTCAATATCCTTTTGTAATTCATAGCAGTGATAATCTCCTTAGGTCCACGAACCACATTTGCTTTTGTTAGTATGTTGTGCTTAGAATCCTTGAATTTAATTCTACCATCTTGCATCAACACCAAGTAATCAAAAAATACTTCCTCCGCAATTGGAGCTGAAATCAGAATTGTGTTTCTGATTAATTCTTGACGTTTTTTCATTATATCTATGAATTCCAAAGAAAGTTTTTTGTCTACTATTTCAAAATTTTTCAATAATACTATCTTTTTATTCGTAGCAAGCGCCGCAGTCATAAGTACGATGTTGCAGTAATCCTCTTTCAAATCCTCTAGTCTTGCAAATTCATCAATCGCAAATCCTTTTAGCACAGAGTCCACAAATTCTTCATCGAAATAAGGATTCAACTTCTTTTTTAATTTAAGATACTTCTTCACCTTCATTGATGAGTTATAATCTTGTAAAAATGTTGAAAATTCAACCTCATTAGTTAGTTTTGGATTCTTTAGGACGTTTTCTTTTTCTTCAAAACCATACAAGAATTCTCCATTGTATTTAGTAGTAAAAGAACCCAAAATATCAAACAATTCATCAATGTTCTTGTCATGACCTGTAAACAAATAGATGTAACCTTCTTCTATTTCAAGGCTACAATCCAAGTCTATTTTTTTTAATCTTCTTTTTTTGTTTATGTTATCTATCGTATACATAAATTCTCCTATTTAAATCTCGAATGAGACAACCTACTTGCCGCAGCCGCTGCGATCGCAGCTACTATATCATCCAAAAATGTGTTAACGCAATCAGTTTTTTCTACATCTAACTCTTTGATAATTCCGATCTTTTCCTTATCCAAATACCCAAAATTAGTAAATCCGATTGAGCCATACACATTGATTATTGACAAAGCCAACACTTCATCAATTCCATAAAGTCCTTCGTCTGATTCGATAATTTTTTGAATAGGATCGTCGAATAATTTCTTATCACAAGCTTTGTCGATTGCAATCCCTGTTAACACGCATTGCAACACTTCTCTTTTTTCTAAAACTCTCTCTACATTTTCAGTGCACAATTGCATCGTCAAATTCGGATAATATTTTTCTTGTAAAATGAACACTATTTTTGAAATATCTTCTATCTCAACGCCTCTTTCTTGTAATTGGCGAATCGTAATCTCTTTCAATTCTTGAATAGTATAAGGATATTCAGAAACTTTTTTTCTACCCATGTTACCTCCTAAAAATATCTCTATACTATATTTTACCCAAAATTCAAGTCTTTTACTCTAATTTGTCGGTAATTTTCTTTTAGAATATATAACTTTTACTTTATCTCCAATTTCATTTTTAAAATCATTGTTGAGCATATAAGAATCGATAGTTTTGTCATCTAATTGTATCTCAACTTTTACGCTTGAGCCTTGGAACACAATATCCTTGATAATACCATCTTCTCCTTGGTCTGAAATTTTTACATCTTCAGGTCTAACGTAATATCCTTCAAAAATATTTTTATCACCGATAAAATTCAACACGAAATTATTTTTCGGATTTTTGTAGATATCTAAAGGATAGGAATGTTGTTCGATTTTACCTTTGTTCATTAAAATAATATCATCTGCTAACTCAAAAGCTTCGTTTTGGTCGTGTGTTACGAAAATCATGGTAGTTCCTAAATTTTTTTGAATATTTTTTATAAGAAGTCTCATGCTAACTCTCAATTTTTGGTCCAAGTTACTCAAAGGCTCGTCCAATAATAAAAGTTTCGGACTCAAAACTAATGACCTTGCAAGGGCAACTCTTTGTCTTTGACCGCCAGATAATTCATCAATCATTTTTTTCTCATGACCTTTTAATCCCACAAGCTCAATCATTTCGTTAACCTTGTTTTCGATAGTTGTTTTGTCTATATTTTTGAATTTTAAACCATAGGCAACATTTTTGAAAACATTCATATGGTAGAAAAGTCCGTATGATTGAAACACAGTCGTGATGTCTCTTTTTTCAGCAGTAAGAATTGTGATATCTTCTCCATCTAGAATAATTTGTCCAGAATTTGGCTTCACAAAACCACCAATCATGTTCAAAATCGTACTTTTACCGCAACCAGAAGGTCCCAAAATGCACAACATTTTTCCTTTTTCTAATTCAAATTCAACATTATCCACAACAGTTTTATCTTCGTAAATTTTCGTAAGATTTTTTACACTTAAAATCATTTTTTATCTCCTATTTTTGTCGCCAAATAATATCCACCATTTACAACAAGACATATCAAAATTATTATTAAAGCAATTACAGAACCAATATTGTAATTACCACTGTTTATAACATCAAACATAACAAGTGTTAAAACTTTTTGTCCTGGATAAACCAAGAAAATAATCGAACCAATTGTCGTCATTGTCGCAGTGAAGGCATTGATGAATGTAACAGTAAAGCCTTTCTTAGTTAGTGGAAGCACGATATCTTTAAATACATAAATGAAATTGGCACCCAAATCCTGTGCAGAATTGATTTCATCTTCGCTGATTGATAAAACGTGACTGTTCATAACTTTTGTCGAAAAAGGCATTTGCTTGAACAAAACATTCAACACTACAATTGCACTAGTTCCAACCAACATCAATGGTTTGTGATTAAATGCCAACAAATAACCTAGACCGAAGAATGTTCCCGGCAAAATATAAGGCAAATTTGAAATATAATCTGCAACTTTAATTACCTTGCTCTTTTTGATTATCGAGTAATAAGCCATCAACAAACCAATCATACTTCCAAAAAATGCACTAATCAAAGAGTACACAATACTTCTTGTTATAGTGTTTGTAATGTAAGATTTGGAATTTCTGAAGTTTTCAAAAGTAAATGTAAGTTCGTTGTTTTTCATTTTCGTAAATGCTGACAAAATAATTGACGCATATTGAATTACAAGCCAACTCAACAAAAACACACTGATAACGCACAAGAAATAAAACACAGCAGATTTTTTGTCAATAATTGCACTTTGTGAAGAATTAGAATTGACATTGCTTTTTCTCATAGACTTCGAATAAATGATAAACATAATAACAGAAGGAATCAAAATCATTATGTTGATAACTGCCGCAGTTTTAATATCTCCTTTGCTAATTACCGACATGTATCCTTCACTTGCTAGAACGTTAAACTTACCACCTATAATTGCAGGAGTTCCAAAATCCGCAATCGAACGAATAAATGTGAGAAAAAACACAGAAATCAATGTATTTTTTAATTGTGGAATTAAAATATCGATTACTACATGATTCGTATTTGCCCCCAAATCAATTGCTGAATTGATAGAAGCTGTATCCAAATTATTAAGATAAGATATAACCATTAAACAACTCAACGACAAAAATCCCAACGTTTCCATTAATATAATTCCCGTCATTCCATAAGGATTGGTGTTTAATTTTAACAAATTGTACGTGATGAACCCTCTTCTACCGAATAAATTTATGTAAGACAAACTTGTTACAAAAGGAGGCGAAATCATCGTCACCAATAAAATTGCACTGATGATTTTTTGATGGATTTTAACACTCAAAAAGCAATACAATCCAATTATTGCAGAAAAAACAGTCGTTAAAACCGATACAATAAAACCAACAGTAATTGAATTCACAAACAGATTTTTGTTCTCTTTAAATACATTTAATATAAAATCTATTGAATTGCCTCCATCTGCAGTGAATGCTTCTTTAAATACATACAAAAATGGCAATCCTATAAAAACGAATATGAGTAGGAAAATTATGTATTTAATAAATTTATCTAATATTTTCATAATTTACTCCATTTAAAACAAGCACCCGTTAAGGTGCTAGTAAAATGGGAGAAACCTGACAGATTTCTCCCTATTAAATTACTTACTTTTTACAAATTCTGAGAATTTATTTAAAATAGCTTCTCTCTTTTCACCAAAAGTAGACAAATCTTGTTTGATTAAATTTTCTTTTTTCAAACCTAAATCAAGACCTTTGATTCCATCTTTAACCATTTGGTTAGAATCTTTTCCGTCTATTTCTGCTAACATTTGTAAAGATTCATCTTCTAACATGAAATCGATGAATGCTTTTGCAACTTCAGTGTTAGGTGAATTTTTGAAAATAGCTACTCCTTCTGGAACCCATGGAATACCATCTTCAGGATATACAACAGTTAAGTTGTTGTCTTTTGCTGTATCGAACGCTGATTTGTCAACTGGAATAATACCAATTCCAAATTCTCCAGCTGCTGTTTTTTCTTGAGGATCTTTTCCTCTTTTGCCGTAGAAACTGATGTTATCATTTAATTTAGATAAATAATCCCAACCTTTTTCTTCGCCATATTTGTCCAATAATCCTTTAACTGCTGCGTAGTTTGTACCAGAAATTGAAGGATCGCTCATGATTACTTCGCCTTTGTATTTTGGATCAGCTAATTCATCCCAAGTTTTTGGAACTTCTAAGTTTTTAGATTTTAATACTTCGTTGTTTGCTAAGAAACCAACAACTGTGATTCCTTTTGATAACCAGTAACCATCTTTGTCTTTGTAATCGTCTGGAATTTGTTTCAAAGCTTCAGATTCATATTTTTCTAACATATCGTCTGATTTAGCTTTCATGAAAGCGTCGATTCCGCCTCCAAACCATACATCAGCCATAGCTTTTCCTTCAGCTTTTGCTCTTGATAAAACTTCACCACTTGACATAGATAAGAATTCTACCTTAGCTCCTGTTTTTTCAGTGAACTTGTCAAATAATTTTACGTATTTGTCGCTTGTAGCCACAACGTTCAAAGTTTTACCTTCAAACTTTTTAGCGTCGTCTGCTTTTTCTTCTGTTTTTGTAGGTTCTTTTGATGTTGTTTCCTTTGAGTTATCTTTTGATTGACAAGCAGTCAATGCAAAAATCAACATTAAAGAAAGACTTAACATCTTTAAAAATTTGTTTTTCATAATCCCTCCATATTTTTAAATTTTATCATTAGATAGTATATATTATTTTGAAATATTTTACAAATACAAAAAATGACCCCAATTTTTTGGAGTCATTTAGTGTAAATTATTTCTCAATATATGATTTTATAAAGTAATTGCCATCCTTGTTTTCAAGTGTAAGAGTAGCATTTGCATCTTTTAATATCAAATCATTGCCTTTGATTTCTCCTTCAGTTGGATAAAAAGTGCCTATCGAAACATCGCTCACGAATGTATAGTAAGAGTTGTTTTCTTTCAAATACAAGCATTTTTCTTTGCTTTTAACATCGTCTGAAACAATTCCTGCGTATTTTTTCAACGTAGCATCTACAAGATTCTTGTCGATTTCTACAAGTGGCATATTTTTGCTTGAAAACTCGAATTCTGAAAAACTATCTAGTTTTTTCAATTTTTCTATTATAGCTTTGAGCTCATCTGAATTTTCTTCATAATTTTTCGATGGAAAATATTTGATAAAACCATCCAAATCTATTTCTTTTGGATCGTTGTATCTTCCTGCCTTGAAGAAATTAGAAGTTATGTTTTTAATTTCATCAAATTCTGATCCAGGACGTTTTTCCACAAATACTTTTTTAATTTGATTGACCTCGTCATCTGTAAGCTTTCTATCTTTTCCTGCCTTTATCCCTTTAAAAGCTTGTTCAAAGTAATTTCCGACCCATTTTTGTTGTTCTTCAGTTAGTTTTATTTCTTCTTTTTCCGCATCATTTTTACTACAAGATGCTAGAAAAATTATCGCAAATAATAAAACAACTGAAAATCGTAAAAACTTATGTAATCTTTTCATACATACTCCCCCTTTATTTGGTTTATTTATACCCTGATTTTTAAAATTTATAACAAAAATATCCCCTCAATATAAATTGAGAGGATACCTAAAATTTAGAAGTTTGTGGGATTACTTTATGATACTTGTTAATTGATTGATTACATCTTCAGATACTGATTTTTATCCACCAATTACATAAGATTTGTTGAATTTAGTATCTTTGATGAATTGTTCTGCTTTTTGTCCTAATTTTTCTTTGTTAGTAAGAAGGATTGCGCCATTTTGTTTTGCTGAGAATGGTGCTGCAACTAATGCGTCTGCAAAGTTTTCGCCACTTGCTACTACGACAACTTCTTTTGCTCCAGAATATTTTGCAAGAAGAATACTTGTTTCGTATCTGTCAGCTCCGCCCATTCTGTTTACTGTAGCATTAGAGATTTTTTTGATGTTAGCTTTTGTGTTTTCAGATACTGATTTTTCTCCACCAGCTATGTTTATTAATGATGCTTTTGATGATTTGATAACATCTTCAACTGATTTGTCGATAGCGTTAACTCTTACTAAAAGTATTGGAGCTTTGTCTTTTTCAGCTGCGTTGTTAAGAGATAATGCATCTGCATAATTTTCTCCACTTGCGATTTCTAATGTTGTTGTCTTATCGCCGATAAGTTTAGCTGCGATTTTGGCACTTGTTTTGTATCTGTCAGATCCAGAAAGTCTGTCAACTTTGAAGTTTCTCTTTTCTAATTCTTTTTTCAATCCTTCATCGACAGATTTTTCTCCACCAATAATAGTGATTTCTTTTGCTTTTAATCTAGAAATTTCACTCATAACTTCCTTACTGATTGAGTTAGAAGATATATACAACAAAGATGCGTTGTTTGCTTTTGCAAATGGAGCAGCTGTCAAAACGTCTGAATAATTATTTTGGTTAGCTAATACGACTTTGTTAGTTCCTTCTTTGAACATTTTCTTAGAAACTTCGATAGCTGTTTGTACTCTGTTTTCTCCAGAAATTCTTTGAACATTTTCATTTGTAGTGTCTGCAGTTGATTTTTCGATTTCAACTTGATCCACAACTTTTAAAGAATCTGTTTCATATGTTGTGGCTACGATTGATTTGTCAGTCACTTTAACTTTTGTGAAGTTTGGCTTGTAATGTTGGTCTCTAACTGCCATGTAGTCTTTGAATTCTACTAAATCATAGTGTTTTGAACCTGATGCAGAGTTTGCAGTTAAATATAATTGTCCTTTTGGATTTACGTATTTTGATGGAACCTTTCCTTCTTCTTTTGATTTATCAGTAAAGTTTCTTTCGCTTTCAATTGCCAATCCACCATCCATCATACGACTTCTTGTGTAAACGTGGTCGTGACCTGCTACTATTAAATCAATACCATATTGTTTCATCAACGCTGGATATTCTGCTCTTCTTTTGATGATATCGTCATCATTCGCATGAGTCGCTGCAGAATAAATAGCGTGGTGGAAGCCAACTACTTTCCATTTGATGTTTTGATTTTTTGTCATTTCAATTGCTTTTTCAATTGTAGCTTTGTGTTCAGCAGTATTCATGTTGTTAGAATTTAATTGAATGAATAGCGTATTATTGTATACGAAATAATAGTTGGAACCTGCTTCTGTTTTTCCTTCAGCTTGAAGGTTAGGAAGTGCAAAGTGTTGTGAAAAAGAATTTGCTTGTGAATCGTGGTTACCAATTAACGTTGCAAATGTAATTCCTTTTGCGTTTTCTCTTTCAATATATCCACTGTATTCTAATTCTGATTTAGATGTATATTCGTTGACTTGGTCTCCCAAACTGTACAAGAAACTCATTTGTGGAACTTGTTTCTTGATAGTTCCCAATGCTTTTTCCCATTTGTCTCTGTCTGCGTAGAATTTACCGGCACCAATTTGAGGGTCCCCTGCTAATACAAATGTAAAGCCTCCTTTTGGTTGAGTTGTAAATTCGAATACTTGAGATTTTTTGCCATTACCATTGTAAACTCTGTACATGTATTTAGTGTTTGGTTTCAAGTTTTTGATATTTACTTGAGAGTTTGACATATCTTTAAGTTCATACAAATCTTTTAAAGCTTGATCTTTCTTATCTTTTTCGATTTTTACTTTTGCGTTTGATTTGTCATTGATATCAAATGTTGTGTTCTTGTCAGAAGTTACAGCTTTGATTTTCGTTGCATTTGAAAAATCTTTTTGATCATTTGCTTCTACGATTTCCAAATAACCTTGTTCTTTGCTCTTGCTGTACCAAGTGAAGTTTCTTTCACTTTGGTCTTTACCTATAGTCAAGATTGGAAATCTTATTTGAGATTCTTCTTGAGTTTGTGTTGCTGTTGTGCTAATATCATTTTTTCCATTAGTTTCAGCAAATGTAGTTGTGTATGTAGCTGTTGTTGCTATTGAAAATACCATACCAAATGCTAATAACGCTTTTGCCGTTTTGTTCATTAATTTTCCCCCTTATGATTATATATAATTGATGAGAATAATGATGTCACTGGCACCATTATAATCACAACGACCGTACCTATCAGCCCTTTTGTGATTTCCACTGAAAAGAAATCAGAATTTACAAGCTGATTAAAACTTACTCCGTGCGATATCAAAACCATAATCGTCACTAGAGATGATCCAATAAATGCAAACACCAAAGTGTTTACCATTGTTCCAATAATATCTTTACCTATATTCATTCCGCTTCGAAAAAGCTTCCTGCTATCCAAATCTGTATTTAATGATTTAATTTCTTTCAAAGAAGATGAAATCGACACACTAACATCCATTGAAGCACCAAGAGATGCTATGGAAACTGCGGAGAATAATAAGTTCTCAATCCTAAGTCCCCATGTTTTTCCTACCAAAATCAAAGTTTCTACATTTTCCATATTGTGTCCAGAAACATACAAAACTTTTCCAATGATTTTGACCATAATTGCCGCTATCAAAAATGAAGTCCCTATCGATATCATATTTACCAAAGTCATTTTACTGTATCCATACAACACCACTAGAGAATAGACTGCACACAAAATTACCGTTATAATCGTAACCAAAATATTATTGTATCCATTCATCAAAAGCGCCACATCAAAAAATAAAATTATGTAAATACTTACAAATAAAGCTATCGCACTTTTGAGACCTTTTATCCCAGCAATCACAGCCAAAAATATTACAAATAATGCTATAATCACAAAAATTCTTATACTTCTATCGTAGTTGTACACGGAATAGTAATAATCATCAGTTGAACCTGAATTTTGATTTTGAATTAGGATAACATTACTTCCTTTGTGAACTTTAATGCTGTGTGTGTTCACAAGTTCGTTATCCAACTCTACAACTTTTCCAGTTTTTAAAATCTTAGCTTTAATCTTCTGAACGCCGACAGGTTTAGAATTGTCCGGATAATCTAGCGATTCATCCACAACTTCCACAACCTTCGCCCTCAGATATTCCACACCCTTGTAACTAATCAAGCTTTCATTTACATCTAGCTTTCTATTCAAAAAGAAAATTCCAATCAATAGCAAGATTAAAATTACATTAACAATTTTCTTCAATATTTCATCACCTATTACATTGTACGATTAAAATATTAAATTTATGTTTTTCAAAGTTAATAAAATGTAAAAATTTGTTAAAAAACATTAAAAAAAGCATATCATTCGATATGCTTATAAAAAATATTCTCACTGTATATTTTTGAAGCAAAAAAAGAAGTAACCGGAACCATTATAATCACAACGCTAATTCCAATTAACGCTTTCGTAATTTCCACTGCAAAAAAATCAGAACTTACAACTCTATTAAAAGTATTTGTTCCGTGCAATATAAAAATCATAATGCTCACAAGTGATGATCCAATAAATGCAAATACCAATGTATTTACCATTGTTCCTATAATATCTTTGCCAATACTCATCCCACTTTTAAATAATTTTTTGCTCGATACATCTTTATTTAGTGATTGAATTTCTCTTAGCGCAGAAGCTATCGATACACTTACATCCATTGACGCTCCCAAAGCTGAAATAGCAACGGTAGAAAATAGTAAATTTTCGATATTTAATTTCCATTCTTTTCCTATTACGAGTATCAATTCTCCGACATTTTCCAAATTATATCCTGAAATATTAAGTCCAATACTCATTAACTTAACCAAAATGCTCACAAATATAAATGACACCGAAACAGAAATCATGTTAATTAAACTCATTTTCGAATAACCATATAAAATCAATGTCGAAAAAATAGTACACAAAATTACAGTTAAAATCGTAATCAAAACATTATTAAATCCATTCATTATCAATGAAATATCGAAAAACAAAATTATGTATATACTAATAACAAGTGCAACCGTACTTTTTATTCCTCTAATACCTGCAACAAGTGCTATGAAAACTAAGAATAAAACTATCCAAAAAATTGTGCCAAAACTTCTATCGTAATTATACATCCTGTAAAAAGTTTCAGAATTATGATGAGGATTTCTGCTTTTTGCCAAAATAACCTTATCATTTTCCTTTACTAAAACACTATGAGAAGCTTCTAGTTTGTTTTCCACATCTACAATTTCTCCTGTATTTCTAATTTTTGCTTTTATGTTTTGTATTCCAACAGGCTTTGAATTGTAAGGATAATCCAATGTTTCATCAACAACGTCTACTACAATAGCTTTTACATAATCAAGTTCAATTCCATCATAACTTACCAAATGATCGCTATTTCCCCATTTTAAATTTATTACAAAAACCGCGACCAAAATTAGTCCTAAAAATATATTACAAATTTTTTTCAATTATTCACCAACTCCATTTATCTATAATACTACAAAAAAATGTGTTTGATAATTGATTTCAATAAAAAAGTTCTTCAGCAATCGCCAAAGAACTTTTTCAAAAATTATTCAATTAATATTTTGCTCTTGAAGAATATTCAGTGTGAAGCAAATGATGCGCTTTTTCTGAACCAGGAGCATCCAAATACTCATCGTAAATCTTTTTGATAGATTTATTTTCGTATGATCTTCTGATTGGTTTGTCCCTGTCTTCTTTATGAATAGCATTCATTCTCTTTTCTAATTTCGAAACATTCCCTCTAAGAAGTGGTTGTCCAGCTCCACCGATGCATCCACCAGGACATGCCATGATTTCTATAATATCGTAGTGAGCTTTTCCATCTCTGATGCTTTCCAAAAGCCTTCTAGCATTTGCGAGTCCACTTGCAACAGCAACTTTAACTTCTTTTCCTAAAATTTCTATTCTGGATTCTTTGATGCCTCTCATTTCTTTAAGTTCTTCGAACTCTAATTGTTCAAGATCTTCACCAGTTAACATATTGTAAGCAGTTCTTACAGCAGCTTCTAATACACCACCACTTGATCCGAAAATCACACCAGCTCCTGATGATTCTCCCAATGGATCGTCAAATTCAGAATCTTCTAAGCTTGGAAAATCTAATGAGTATTCCTTAATCATGTGTGCCAATTCTCTCGTACTGATTACATAATCTACATCAGAAATATCTTCAGTCAAACCAAGTTCTGGTCTTGCTGATTCGTATTTTTTAGCAACACATGGCATCACAGAAACTACAACGATATTTCTTGGATCAACGCCTATTTTTTCTGCAAAATAAGTCTTGGCAACTGAACCGAACATTTCGTGTGGAGATTTACAAGTAGATGGAATGTTCAACATATCTGGGAAATTGTGTTCAATGAATTTAACCCAGCTTGGACAACAACTTGTAAGTATTGGTAAGTTTTCTTGTTTTTTGAATCTATCTACAAATTCGTAAGCTTCTTCCATAGTTGTCAAATCAGCTGCAAAATCTGTGTCGAAAACATAATCAAATCCTATTTTTCTAAGAGCAGTTACCATTTTGCCTGTAACGACACTTCCAACTTCCATTCCAAATTCTTCTCCCAAAGCAACTCTAACTGCTGGAGCCGTCTGAACCAAAACAACTTTTTCTTCGTCATTCAATGCTTTATAAACTTTTCTTACATTGTTTACTTCTGTCAACGCACCAGTTGGACACACTGACAAACATTGTCCGCAAAATACGCAGTTAGTGTCAATCATTGGCTTATGATATTGTGTTCCTACAACTGTTTCAAAACCTCTATCAATTGAAGTTAATGTACCAACTGATTGCACATTAGTACACATAGTTTCGCATCTTTTACACAAAATACATTTGTTCGGGTCTCTAATAATTGAAAAAGAACTTGTGTCAGGCTCGAATATTTTTCTCTCACCTTTAAATCTTATGTCTTTTATATTTGCCAACACTGCCAAATCTTGTAATTCACAGTTACCATTTCTCTCGCAAACCAAACAATCTGTTGGGTGATTTGACAAAAGAAGTTCTATATTAGTTCTTCTTGTTCTGATAACTCTTGGAGTATCAGTTCTGATTTCCATTTTATCTTTAACTAAAGTATTGCACGCTGGAACTAATTTATGATTGTGAGCTAATTCCACCATACAAACTCTGCAGTTCGCTTCTGAATTTACAAATCCCAATGAATGCATATCCAAATGACATAAAGTAGGAATGTGTATATTTATTTTTTCGCAAGCTTGAAGTATCGTAGTGCCTTCTTTTACTTGTACATCTACATCATTAATTTTAATATTTAACATATTCCCCTCCTACATTTTTACAATTGCATGAACAGGACATGCGCTACGACAATTATCGCATTTAATACAAACATCTGTGTCGATTTCGTGCATTTCTCTTTTTTCTCCAGAAATAGCATTAACCGGACATTGTTTTTTACAAATTCCACAGCCAACACATTTTTCTGTAATTGTATATTGCAATAAATCTTTACATACTGATGCGCGACATTTTTTATCGACAATGTGTTCTTTGTATTCATCCCTGAAATATTTCATAGAACTAATAACAGGAGTTGTCGCAGTTTTTCCCAAACCACACAAGCTTGAATCCGTAATTACAGCACACAAATCGTCAAGCAAATCCAAATCTTCTAATTCGCCTTGACCAGATGTGATTCTTTCAAGAATTTCAAGCACTCTTTTGTTACCAATTCTACATGGAGTACATTTTCCGCATGATTCATCAACAGTAAATTTCATGAAGAATTTTGCAATGTCGACCATACAGTCAGTTTCATCCATTACAACCATTCCTCCTGAACCCATGATTGAACCAATTCTTGCAAGAGAAATAAAATCAACTTTTGTATCGAAAAGTTCTTCTGGAATACAACCACCAGATGGTCCACCAGTTTGAACAGCTTTTACTTTTCTGTTATCAGGAATTCCTCCACCAATATCAAAAACTATTTCATTGATTGTCATGCCCATTGGAACTTCTACAAGTCCAGCATTATTTACCTTACCAACCAATGCGAAAACTTTTGTTCCTGGAGAATCTTCCGTACCGATTGATTTGAACCAGTCAGCTCCGTTATTAATTATCGCAGCAATATTTGCAAATGTTTCAACGTTGTTAAGTACAGTTGGTTTTCTGAACAAACCTTTTTCAGTAGTTCTGAAAACTTTCGCTTGAGGCATACCTCTTTTACCTTCAATTGATTGAATTAGTGCAGTACCTTCACCACACACAAATGCTCCAGCTCCCAATCTAATTTTCAAATCAAAACTAAAATCAGAGCCTAATATGTTATCTCCTAAAAGATTGTATTTTTTTGCATCATCAATTGCTTTTTTCAAAGCAGCTACCGCTTTTGGATATTCTGCTCTTATGTAAACATAACCCTTATCTGCGCCGATTGCTTTCGCACAGATAGCCATAGCTTCAATTACGCTGTGAGGGTCTCCTTCTAGAATCGATCTGTCCATGTACGCACCTGGATCGCCTTCGTCTGCGTTACAGATTACATATTTTTGATCAGATTCTACACGCATTGCACCTTCCCATTTTCTTCCTGTTGGGAAACCTGCTCCACCTCTACCTCTCAAATTAGAATCTTTTACTATGTCGATTATTTCTTGATTACTAAGTTCAAAAATGGATTTTTCTAAAGCTTTATATCCACCCATCACTATGTATTCTTCTATACTTTCAGGATTAATTATCCCGTAGTTTTTTAAAGCGATTCTAGTTTGTTTTTGGAAAAAATCACCTTTTTTAGTTATTTTTTCGCCATCAACTACAAAATTATCATCATTTTTAATTCTATCGTAAAATTTCGAAGAATTTTCTTTTATAATTTGATCAATTACATTAGTCTTTTCCATTACGACTCCTTAACATTTGATAAAATTTCAGCTACATCTTCAAGCTTAACATTTTTATACACTGTATCGTTGACAGTAACCACAGGCGCTGATGCACAATCTCCCACGCATCTCGTCTCAACTAAAGAAAAAATCAAATCATCTGTAGTATCGCCTACTTCTATTCCCAATCTCTTGGAAAATTCATCCAACAAATTTTCAGCACCTTTTACATAACATGCAGTTCCCATACACACAGAAATCGCGTACTTTCCTTTTGGTTTCAAGGTAAATCTTGAGTAAAAAGTGATTACACCGTAAATACTAGCTGGTGTAATATCAAATTCTTCTGAAATTTTATCCACAACTTCTTGTGGAATATAACCGTACTTATCTTGAACTTTATGCAAAACTTCAATCAAATCGGTCTTGTCTTTCCCCTTTAGAAAACAACTTATATCAAATTTGTTTTCGCAACAATTACACATATTTCCCCCTTATTTTTATTGTTAACTTCATCATAGCAAAGTATGCAAATGTTGTCAATCAAAAATTTTTTTAATTATTAAATTGATACTGCATAAATAAAATTTGACAATTTCTTGCGTTAATAATATTATAATATTGAAAATTTTTGCTAGATATTTTTATTAATAATTGGAGAGATACAAGGCTTGGAGCTATTAGAAAAATTAAAAAACAATGACAAATTAACAATACAAGAGTTTGAATATTTGATAAAAAATAGAAATAATTTTTACGATGATTTTGCAAATGAAGCTTTAAAAATAAGAAAACATTATTACAAAACCGACGTTTATTTCAGAGCGTTGGTGGAGATAAGTTCATTCTGCAAAAATGATTGCTTTTATTGTGGACTCAGACATTCTAACAAGAACGCTCATCGCTACAGATTATCCAAAGAAGAAATACTACAGTCAGTAGACGGATCTTACCAGAGAGGCTTCAGGACATTCGTGCTTCAAGGTGGAGAAGATTCTGAAATAACCGATGAGTTTTTGATAGATTTAATTAAAGAAATCAAATCAAAATATTCTGATGCTGCTGTGACGCTTTCATTAGGAGAGAGAGATTTTTCTTCCTACGAAAAATTAAAAAACGCTGGAGCTGATAGATATTTGCTTCGTCACGAAACAAATGATGAAAATCACTATTCGAAGCTTCATCCCAAATCGATGAGTCTTGATCACAGAAAAGACTGCCTAAAAAATTTAAAAAGTCTTCACTTTCAAACTGGATGTGGAATGATGGTAGGGTCTCCTTTTCAAACTGATTTAACATTGGCAAAGGACTTGTATTTCATTCAAGAACTTCAACCGGAAATGGTTGGAATTGGTCCATTTATTCCCGCTGACAACACTCCTTTTGAAAATTATGAGCACGGTGATTTGGATTTGACATATTTTCTTTTGGCAATGATAAGATTAATTGACCTTAAGGCTCTTATTCCAATCACAACAGCACTATCAACATTAGACAAGGACTCAATTAAAAAAGGTTTGAGTGTTGGAGGAAATGTTCTGATGCCTAATGTTTCTCCTGTTGAAAATAGGAAAAATTATTCGATTTACAACGATAAAAAAGATTTCGAAATTCAAATATCTGGCAATTTTGAAAAATTAAAAGAAAAAATAGAAGAACTTGGGTTTAACCCAAATATGAGTATAGGAAATTATGGTGAATAAAATGTACGATAAAAAAAGCGATAAAGCTGTTGAATTTATATCTAATGAAGAAATTTTGAGATGCTTGGACGAATCCAAAAAACAAAAACCATTGGAATTTTACATGGACATTGTCGAAAAAGCAAAAAAAGAAAAAGGATTAACTCACGAAGAGGTTGCATATTTAATTAATTGCAACAAAGATGAAGTATGGGATGAGATTTTCAAATTAGCAAACAAAATCAAAAACGATTATTATGGAAACAGAATTGTTCTTTTTGCGCCATTATACTTATCAAACTACTGCATAAACGGCTGTACATATTGTCCTTATCACGCTAAGAACAAAACTATTCCAAGAAAAAAACTTACACAAGAAGAAATAAAAAAAGAAACAATCGCACTCATGGATATGGGACACAAAAGACTTGCTCTTGAAATGGGAGAAGACGACAGGATAAATACGATGGAATATTTATTAGAAAGCATCAAGACTATTTATTCTATCAAACACGAAAACGGATCAATTAGACGTGTCAATGTAAACATTGCAGCTACTACTGTTGAAAACTACAGAAAATTAAAAGAAGCTGGAATTGGAACTTACATTTTATTTCAAGAAACATACAACAAAGAAAACTACGAAATTTTACACCCAACTGGACCAAAACACAACTACGATTATCACACTGAAGCGATGGATCGTGCAATGGAAGGTGGAATTGACGATGTTGGTGTTGGTGTGTTGTTTGGCTTGGAAACATACGATTACGAACTCGTTGGGCTAATGATGCACAAGGAACATTTGGAAGAAAAGTTTGGCTTTGGCCCTCACACAATTAGCGTGCCTAGAATTTGTCCTGCTGATGATATCGACACGAACGATTTTGAAAACGCATTATCAGATGATATTTTCATAAAAATAGTTTCGTTATTGCGAATTGCGGTTCCTTACACTGGAATAATCGTCTCTACAAGAGAATCACAAAAAAGCAGAGAAAAAGCTTTGAAAGTCGGTGTCAGCCAAATTTCTGGTGGATCTCGTACATCTGTCGGTGGATATTGTGTAGAAGAAGATGAAACTTCTCAATTTGATACATCTGACAAGAGAAGCTTGGATGAAGTTGTAAATTGGCTGTTGGATATGGGACACATTCCAAGTTTTTGTACAGCTTGTTACAGAGAAGGAAGAACTGGCGACCGATTCATGTCACTTTGTAAATCAAAACAAATCCTCAATGTCTGCGGTCCAAATGCACTACTAACATTGAAGGAATACTTGATGGATTATGCCAGTGATGAAACGAAGAAAAAAGGTGAAGAAATAATCCAAAAAGAATTAGCAAATATTCCAAATGAAAAAGTCCGAGAAAAAACTAAAGAATATTTACAGGAAATAGAAAATGGCAACAGAGATTTCAGATTCTAACGCTCACAAATCGATGAAAAACAGAATCGTAATCGTCGGCGATACCAACGTTGGTAAGTCAACTTTAATCAATAAAATTTGCAAACAAAATGTTTCGATTACATCCAACATCAAAGGAACTACCACAGATACTGTTAAGCAAACTATAGAAATTGACGGTGTTGGCGCGTGCACAATTGTGGATACGGCAGGACTTGATGACGATACATCTCTTGGAGAAGACAGAAAATCAAAAACTCTCAATGAAATCAAGTCCGCTGATTTGATAATTTATGTAACAGACGATATGAACAAAACTCAAATTGATTTTGAAACCGATACAAACGTCAAAATAATAAAAGTATTCAACAACAAATCGTCTGCAATGATTAAACCAAAGAACTCTGAAATTTTATCTGTAAATGCACTAACTGAAAAAAATGTCGACTTATTATTAAAAAAGATTTCAGAAAATTTAATTCCAAAATCATCATCAATAACAGATGGATTGGTGAATAATCACGACAAAATTCTTTTAGTAATGCCTCAAGACAAAAGCAGTCCAACAGGAAGATTAATCCTTCCCCAATCTCAAATAATGAAAGAGCTTTTGGACAAGGAATGCTTGGTTTTAAGCACAGGACTAGAAACTTTAGAGCAATCACTACAAATGATGAAAAAACCAGACCTTGTAATCACAGATTCAAAAGTTTTCAAAGAAGTAGACAAAATTTTGGACAAAAATATAAAACTAACATCATTTTCAATACTTTTCGCAAAAAACAAAGGCGACCTCAATTATTTTATCCAATCAGTATCAGTGCTTGATAATTTGACAGATGATGTGAAAATATTGATAACAGAAGCTTGTACTCACTCACCAAAAGAAGAAGACATCGGAAGAGTCAAAATTCCATCTTTAATTCGTAAAATCAATCCAAATGTTACAATTGATTTCACAAGAGGAGATGATTTCTTCAACGTAGCTTGCAAATACGATTTGATAATTCATTGTGGTGGCTGTATGCAAAACAAAATGTACATGCAAAGCAAAACGAATTTCGCAAAATCGCACAACATACCAATGACCAATTATGGAATTGTTCTTGCGAAAATCAATAAAATATTAGACAGAATCACATATTAAAAACGAGCTGAATTAAATCAGCTCGTTTCTTATTTTACTTGCATTGTTTTGTTGCAATATTTTTGTACTTTTTTATCATGACTTATAATGAACACGATTTTATTGTCGATATCTTTAATAAAATTCGAGAAGAAATCTTCCTGTGATTCTGAATCCAAGTTGCTAGTTATTTCATCAAAAATATAAACATCTGCATCTCTCATAAGACTTCTAACGATGGATACTCTTTGTTTTTCTCCTCCCGATAAGTTTTCTCCATTTGCCAAAATTTCTGAATCCAAGTTTTTATTCTTCAACACAGGCTTCAAAACATCCATAGACAATATTTTTTCATCGATAGATTTGTCTTTTACTGCATCCACCAAAATATTTTCCCTCAAACTTGCAGGAATGATAAGTGGATTTTGTGGAACGTATGCGACCTTTTCTCTTAATTCATCCAAAGATAATGAATTAACTTCCTTTTCGTTGATAGATATTCCCTCAACATCTCTGATATTCAACAGCGAACGTAGAAGTGTACTTTTACCTGCACCGCTTTTTGCGTCTATGTATACAATGTCTGAAGGATAAAATTCTTCATTAATTTCAAATTTGAACTCAGTGTCCAATATTTTCACAACAGGATTTTCAAACTTCACTTTGCTAATAGTATTTTCAACAGCAATTCCGTCTTTCTTTTCTAAATTATCTAAAATATTTTCCTTATAAAATCCAGAATCCACCTTCAAATTCGTTAAGTCGATATTTACTCCATTTAATGAATACAATGAGTCGAAGAATACATTGATTACCAAAGTAAACACCACAATTGAGTATAACTTAGCATTTCCAATGGTAACATTGTAACTTATCCATATCAACAAAGCATTTTGCACAAGCTCGTTAAACATTCTAATACTACTACTTGCTGCACCTGCGAATTGATTAACGCTTTTGTGTGCTTCAAAAATTTCCACGATTTTCTTGTTGATAAGATTATCAAAACCATCAAACTTGGAGTATTGTTTCAAAAAATCTGGATTGCTGTAAATATTGTTAAAATCTTGGTAGTTTTTGGAAGTAATTGCAGATAGTGATACGCATTTTTCAGATAATTTCTTATTGATTAATTTAAATCCGAAAAATGTAAATGGTATTATCGCTAATAAAATCAAACCATAATAAATATTTTGAATTGAAACAAAAATCAAAGCTCCAATAATTATCAAAATAGAACTAACCATTGTATTTACATCATCAATCAAAAAACTGTAAATAGAATTAGTCAACTTAGAAATCTTCGTAATCAGTGAAATGTTTCCCAAATTTATCATAGTGTCGTATTTCACATGAAATAAATCTTTCATAAAATTATCCAAGTTTTCTGAATTCACATTCACCGCTACTTTTTCTTTTAACAATATCAGCCCTATTTGAATAAAATAATTTAACACCATTATCCCAAACAATAAGTACAAATCACTTTTTTGAATGTTTGTTATATCTCTGAAAATTTTATTACTTAAAAATGGTACGGACAGTATCGCCACAACCATAATTAAACTCATAATCAAAGATACTGCCATAAACTTGATGTTCTTCTTAAGAATTACTTTTATCATAATGCCCTATCTCCTTCAATTTTATAATTCTTACCCAAAGCTACAATCAATTCTATTGATTAGAAAACGCTTTACTATTATTATACTCTTCAAAAAAAAATAAACAATAGTTATAAGCTTCTCGTTATATTTTCGGCATAATTTTACCTAAAATTCATCAAAATTTAAAAAGATTAACTTAAATCTCATAAAATGATATAATTAGAATAATATTAGGAGGAAATATGAAATTTATTAGCACTAGAGATAATTCAATAACTATCGATTCTCAAGAAGTAATCTTCAATTGTATAAATGATGATATTTACGTTCCTTTGAATTTAGATAATTTGTACGATATTGATGTGCTTAGAGATATGACATATAACGAACTTGCTATATATATTTTGAAGCATTTTTTAACTGACATCGACGAAGATTCAATATCAAGCATTGTAAATAACGCTTACGATGGAGATGAGCCTAATGTTTTTTTGAGAAAAACGAATGATAGATGCTACGTTGAACTTTTCAACAACAAAAGTCTGTCTTATAGGGACTTGTCATTGAGTATTATCTCTAAATTTATAGATATTAATTTAAATAATAATGAAGATGTGAAAAACTTATACCTGTTCACAGCTTCCACTGATATTTCTGTGTCCACGATTGAGAATTTTAAAAAGATGAACACAAAAGTTTTCGTGTTTTATCCAAATAATATCTCAGATATCGAAAAATCAAAATTATTATCCACGCTTTCCGATAATGTCTGTGCAATTGGCGTAGATGGTGATTTTTATGAATGTAAAAAATTGGTGGATAGTTTGATAAATGATTCTGATATCAAAAATTTGATTGCACAAAAAGAATCGGTTATTTCTACGTGCAATTCTTTGAATATAATCAGAGTTCTCACTCAAGTTATTTATTATTTTTACAGTTATGTGACAATGGTAAAATACGGAGAGATAGAAGCTGGAAAAAGAATCAACGTAAGTATTCCTACGGAAAATTTCGGCAATATAATGGCTTGTTTCTATGCAAAAAGAATGGGACTTCCTATTAATAAAATAATTTGTGCAACAAAAAGTCCATTGTCTTTCAAAAAATTCTTGGATACGGGAGAATTTGTCTATGACGAAGTTTTCGGTGAAGAATCCACTTCATTTGAAAGATTGGTCTTGGCGAATATCGAAAGATTGCTTCATCATTTGATAAATAATCAAGATAGAATAAGAGAGATTTACACCGATTTTAGAGAAAAAAATAAATTCACTTTATATCCTGAAGAACTACAAAAATTGAGTTGTATTGAAACTTACAGCATGACAAGTGATGAAGTCAGTCAGAAAATTTTGAGATTATTCTTGGAATGTCAGTATCCATTATCCCCTCAAACTGCGATGGCTTCTCTTGCCTACGACAAATATGTCATCGATTCTTATGACTACACTCCTTCAATAATTATGGCTACAACATCACCATATTCTTCTACGGAAAATGTGTTGAAATCATTCGGGTACAATGAAAATTTGGATATAAATATGGCTTTGGAAAAGTTAAACTCTTTTATAAAATCGCCTATTCCCGATAATTTACAAAACATCAAAAAAATTGACACTACGATTTTTGATTCAACTGAAATCAAAGATATAGTTTACAAAAAAATACAAGAAATGAATTAAGCGGCGCAAATTTCACGCTGCTTTTTGTTTTAAATAATCAAATATCGGATATATATTAAAATAAGAGAAATTTTGAAATAAAACAAGGGGGCATTATGAACAATTTTACATTTTACAATCCTGTAAGAGTACATTTTGGTAAAGGTCAAGTTACAAACCTAAAAGAAGAATTAAAAGATTACAATAAAATTTTAGTAACTTATGGTGGAGGAAGCATCAAGAAAAACGGAGTCTACGATAATGTTATGGAGAACTTAAAGGGCAAAGAAATTTTTGAACTTTCAGGAATCACTCCAAACCCTAGAACTGACAAAGTTTATGAAGGAATTAAAATCTGTAAAGAAAATGACATTGATTTTATACTAGCTGTCGGTGGTGGCTCAACATTGGACTGCTCAAAAGCTATTGCAATGGGTGCAAAAACTAATGAAGATTTCTGGGATTATTTCTTCGAAGAAAAAAACAAACCAACAGACGCTATCAAACTTGGAACAGTAATTACAATGGCTGGAACTGGTAGTGAAATGGATGGTAGTTGTGTAATTTCAAATATTGAAAGAAAGAAAAAATACGGCTACGGACACAGATTATTGTATCCAGTATTTTCAATAATCGACCCAACATACACATATTCACTTCCAAAATATCAATTAATCAGCGGAACTTGCGATATGTTCAGCCACATAATGGAAGAATATTTTTCAGAACCAGATTATGAAAACACAACAGATAATATATCAGAAAGTTTGATGAAAACTGTAATCGACAGTATAAGAGTAGCTCTCAAAAATCCTGAAGATTACCAAGCTAGAAGCAATCTAATGTGGGCAAGTACCCTTGCAATCAACGGACTTACTGCCACTGGCAAAAGCTCAGATTGGTTAAGTCACAAATTGGAACACACATTATCCGCATATTTTGATGTAACTCACGGAATGGGACTTGCAGTAGTTCATCCAAATTATTTGAAATTTGTCTACAAAAATCATTTGGAAAAATTCAGAAGCTTTGCAATCAACGTGTGGAATATAGATCCAGAAGGAAAAACAGATGAAGAATTAGCGCTAGAATCAATCGAAGCACTACAAAACTTCTTCAAAGAAATCGGAGCTCCAACTACACTTCGTGAACTTGACATTCCAAAAGACAAAATCAAAGAAATGGCTGAAAACACAGCTGCATATAAAACAAGCTACTCAGATTTGTCAACATCAGACATCGAAACAATTTACAATAACGCATATTAGAACTAAAATCTGCCTTGAAATAGGCAGATTTTTTAGTGAGATAAAATTATTTCTTTATTGTAGTTTTTAATTATGTTTTTATGGTCGACAAAAATAACTATTCCTTCAATTTCATCAAAAACTTTCAGAAATTTTTCGGTTGATTCGCTATCCAAGTGATTGAGTGGTTCATCAAATATAAATATATTTGAGTTTCCTATTAACGCTCTATCCAAAGTTATTTTGTGTTTTTCCCCACCAGATATACCATTCACATCTGTTTTCATTAGTAACTTATTATCTGTGAATACAGTATCTATTTTATTCTTCCCAAGGAAAATATTCTCTTTCACAGTAGTTGGAAAAACATAAGAGTTTTGACAAAAATAATTTATGTTGATATTCTTAGCATTATTTAACTCTGTGCTATTAATACTAATATTTCCATTATAATCGGTATAAATGTTACTTAAAATTTTAATTAAAGTTGTTTTTCCAGTTCCATTTTCTCCGGATATTTTAACTTTATCTCCTTTTTTTATAATAAAATTTACAGGGTTTAAAATGTTTTTATCATTTACCGTGTAACTTAGATTTTCAGCAATAATTTCAATATGATTTGTTTTATTATCAAAATTCTTCTTTTGAGAAATATCTGAATAAAATTTTCCAACATTAACTTTTAAACTTTTTAATTGAATAAATGAATCCACAGATTTTTTAACGCAATCAAAAAATTTATTGATAATAACAGACATAGCTAAAACTTTTATTATTGAATTGATTCCTATAATTTGCTTGAAACATAGAATAATTCCAAATCCCACTACTAATATTAGAAACAATCCATCTGCTAAATTTCTTACTGCGTTTTGAGTTTTAGTGTACATTTCTCCTGTTGATATTTTATCATTCAGAAATTCATCAAATAATTCTTTGTATACCTGTATGAATTTTGTGTACAAATTATTAAATTTCAACCAATCTTTTTCAAAAGAGCAAGAAAATAATATTTTTCTTTCATTTTCTTTAAATGTATATTTGTCTCTTGTATATTCAGAAACTTCATTCTTAAAAGTAGTAAATGATACAAATCTTAAAAATCCCATAGCAACTATGAATATGAAATAATAAATTGGTAATTCTTTCAAGCTTATTATCAAAATTAAAACTATTATTAAAGCTTCTGAAATATTTTGAAATGCCCATATAAAATTCAATCTAAGCATAGTTGCTTCTTTTTCTATAATATTGTCAAATTTATAAGATTTTATATCTCTTAAAATACTTTCATCAAATTTTAAGTATTTGTCTATTAGCAAATTTTCGTGAGTAAAACTATTTTTCAGGATAATTTTATTTGATAAAATCTGAAAAATAGGTATCAAAACTACAGTAATCAAAATAGCAATGAGCAACTTATATATTGAAGATTTCATCATTTTTATATCTGAATTCAATACTGCAGATGTAAAAGTTCCCAAAACAGTCGCTATGAAAACTGCTGACACATCTTGAATTATATTGCTAATCAGGCCTAATATTGCGCCAAGCCTCATAGACTTGAATAAATCCTTATACATAATTATCACCGCTATCTAAATCTAAAGTTTTATTGCATATTTTATTTAACCTTTTATCATGACTAATTACAATCATTTCTCGTGAATCAGATCTTAAAACACCGATTAGTTTTTCCACTGATCTATCATCTAAATGATTTGTCGGTTCATCTAACAAAAGTATATTCTTATCAGATGCCAGACAAACTGCTAATGCGAATTTTTTCCTTTCTCCACCTGATAATTCACCTAAGTATTTACTCCATTCAAGCTCCTTAATCCCAAAATAATTGCAGAGTTCTTGGACTTTTTTAACGTATTCTTTTCCTTCAAGCATACCCATAATCTCTCTCATTGTAAAAGAAATACATAAATCATTTTGATTTAAATAACTTATAAGTCTTTCTGGAACATCTCTAATAACCAATTTGCTATTTGAGTGTAAAAGTCCTAAAATCAAATTGAAAATGGTTGTTTTCCCTTTGCCATTACTCCCAGAAATTAGAATTTTATCTCCTTTTTCTAATTTAAGATTTGTTCCATTTAAATTTTGACAAAAATCTAAATCTTCAATTTTTAAATCTATTAGAGAATCAGTATCCGAAATTGTTACATCATTACTATTAATATCTTTATTTAAAATATTATTTATTCTAGTTTTTGATACATTGAATTCTTGAACCTTCGAAATATATTTTATTATATTCTCAAAATTGGAATAAAACGTACTAAGTAACATAATCATAAACACCGAATCAGCAATGGAAATTTCCTGATTATAGATTGCTATACCTATAATTGCATAACTAACTATTTTTAAAATCAAATCTAACAGAGAATACATAGCATTTTCAAGTGCAAATGCAATTTCAGCCTTAGTACCAGCATTTACATTCAGTTCATCTAAATTCCTTTTATTTTTAAAATACCAATCAGTCGCATTAAAAGTTTTCAAAACATCTCTTCCTTCTGATGCTGAAATAATCCAGTTAGTAGTATCTTGTTCTATTTTTCTAGTATCCATGTAAATCTTATATAAGCTATTTTTAGTAATTATTGGCGGTATTACTTGCAAAATAGCTAATAAAACAAAAATAAAAGTCACCTTATAACTTAAAACCAAAAATGAAACAAGTACCATCGCAAAAATAAATAATGAAGAAAAAAATTCTACCAAATATTCATACCTAAAACTTGCTACGATTTCGCTATCCTTATCTACAATTTGCAAAACTTGCTCTCCTGACAATTCGAATAACAATTCTTTTCGTAAATTGTAAATATCTTTTAGTATATTATTTTTAAACTGAAATTTTAATTGATGTTTTATTAATTCTAATTTATAAGGTATCAGTTTTTCTAATAAAAATTTCACACCAAATACTAATATTATAATTAACATAGTTTTTATTGTATTTTGAAATTCTACTGTATTTAGTTTTACAAATTCGTCTGCAAAATTTGATGTAATTACAGACACTAAAAAATCAAGCACAAAAATAAATACATAAAACAAACTTGAATAAATAAAATATTTTTTCTCTTTAGTTTTCATAATCACAAATTCCTCTCTTTTTTGATTATACCACCTAATAAAATCTTGCGAAATAGAATAAATTTCAAATCTACATTGTTTTATGATATCATTTATTAATACGGAGGTAATAAATGAATAATAGAACTAAAGGTATTATAGCAATATTATTATCAGCATTTGGATTTGCTCTTATGAATTTATTCATACCACTTGCTGGAGATTTGCCAACTATACAAAAAAGTTTTTTCAGAAATTTGATTGCTTTTTTGGTGGCATTCGCGCTTTTACTAAAATCAAATAAAAAAGAAGAAGTAAAAGAACTTCACGATGTTAAATCAATCCCATGGAAAACTTTGATTTTGAGAGCAAGTTTGGGTACTGCAGGAATTTTTTGTAATTATTACGCGTTGGATCATCTTTTTATTTCTGATGCATCAGTTCTCAACAAACTAGCTCCATTTGCGACATTGATTTTGTCTTGGGTTTTCCTAAAAGAAGATTTGAGGAAAGAACACATAATTTCGATTTTGATAGCATTTGTAGGGGTTTTATTCGTCGTAAAACCTACACTACAAATCCACGAAATTCTTCCATATTTAATAGGAATCTTGGGTGGAATTTGCGCAGGTGGAGCTTACACTTGCGTTAGAAAATTGAACACTCTAGGAGTTAATAGTTCGTTTATCGTTGCGTTTTTCTCAGGATTTTCGTGTATAGTATGTATTCCTTTTATGATATTTAATTTTGTTCCAATGGGAACATCATCAATTCATGCTCTTATAGGTGTTGGACTTGCAGCCCTTATCGGACAATTTGGAATTACATTAGCTTACAAATTCGCTCCTGCTTCTGAGATTTCAGTGTTTGATTATTCGACGATAATTTTTACAGGTTTGTTCGGATTTTTATTCTTACATCAAATTCCTGATTATTTGAGTATAATTGGATATATTTTAATATTCAGTGGAGCTTTAATTAATTTCATAAACAATCGAAGAAAACAAAGAATGCTAATAAATGAAAAATCTGCACGAGTATAATCTCATGCAGATTTTTTTAAAAAATACATTTTTTTATTTTTTATCATATTAATAATTTCGCTATCATGCGTAATCAAAATCACTATTTTCCTTTTAAAATACAACTCATTTATCATATTCGCTATTTTGATTTTATTTTCTTCATCTAAAAAATTAGTAGGTTCATCTATTATATAAACACTCTTATCCGTATTTAATGCTAACTCTATTTGTGCTTTTTTCTTTTGTCCAGAAGAAAAATTTATTTTATCAGATAACAATCCAAAATTAGATATATTATAATCAGATGATATGTACACCATATCATAGTAGCTCTCTTTTAATATTCTTCCATTTATTAATATATCTCCATTGTATCTATCAGTATAATTCAAAATAGATTCTATCACAGTTGTTTTTCCTACACCATTATCTCCAGAAATTATATTTATATTTTTATTATCAAATTTCATAGAAATTTTTTCATTTAATACTTTCCCTTTATTACTCAAACATTCAAAATTCACCAATTCTATTTCTTTTATAATATCATAATTGTATCTTGTTTTTTTTACTTCCATAAAATTCAAAAAACTATTTATTGCTGGCTTTGCTGTTAAATATTGATTTCTTATGTCAAACAAATATTCTACTGGTGTCCAAAATCTAGACACATAAAGTTGTGTAGCATAAAAAGTACCTATTGTAATCATATTTCTATACACATAATATCCAGAAATCAAATACATAGAAATTATTACACCATTTAAAACAAAATAAATCATCATATTATTTACAAGAGATTCTAATTTATATTTTTTATTTAAGGTATTTTCATAATTTTCTAATAAAATTTTTATATCAAACATCTGCTTTTTTTTTAAAAGTCTTTCTGACTTTGTAATAGAATATTTATCTAGCAGATATCCCTTAATATCTCTATTATTCGTTAAATCCTTTTCCGAATAATCTGAAATCAAATAACCTAATTTATATGATATATATGCACCTACTGGGACTACAATTATCATAACTAATGCTAAGCTAATAGACAATTTTAACATTATTAAAAATATTGCTATCATAGTAATAACAGAAAATACAATACTAACAGGTATATCTACAATAAAGCCTTTTATTAATGTAAGATTATTTGTTATTTCTTGATTAATCCTATCTCTATTAATTGAATGTTCTTTTACTCTATATGTATCCAAATTTTCATTTACCTCTTTGAAAATATTAGATATTGCTGATGTTTCTACTTTTTTACTGAAAATATCAAATATATAAGATACAACCTGAGTTAATAAAAATAAGAAAACATCTATCAGTCCAAAAATCAACATATTATTAAAATTTTTATTCATTGCATTATCTATAAACTTTTTTGCAACAAGTGGAGATACTAAAAACAAAATTTTTAATAGACCATTTATCAAACAATAAATAGCAAGCCTTTTATTTGAAACATATCTTTTTAATTTCAACATTATTTATCATCTCCAATGGGTTTTCTATGTAAAAACCAAATTCATTTGACAATTCAAACAAAAAATATAATTTATTCAAATAATTTATAGATTCATAATTACAATTTATTATAAATCTTTTCATTTATTATAAAAAAAGGAAACATTTTGAACTGATTCTCAAAAATTAGATATAAAACCAACTTTAAGAATATTCGCTCATTTTTGCTTTCTCTTTTTTACAATTCAATATTTAAGCTCTTCTTGGGCATTTATCTTCTCCGCCACTGCCACCTTCTCTTAATACTGTAAACATAAATAAACCCACCTCCATTGCTAATTTAATCCTATCATATATATTATTTAATATCAAAATCATATTTACCCGCCTTGTGATTCGTAATGTTTTATTCCTCTTCTCCACATAAAATAAATTATTATGGAAAAAATCACGATGTAAATTACTTGTTCTAATATCAACAAGCTCATATTGTTTGAGTTAATTATGTTTGCAGGGATATAATAAATTCCGGCAAGTGGATTGTGTTGTATAATTTCAAATTTCCCAGAGAAAAACGCTAAGGGAACTACTTCTCCTGAAAATATTGCCAGAATATACCAGAAAATATCTCTGAGACTAAGTACAGATTTTAACCAAAATGTTAGTAATCCTAAAATGCATAATACTTGAAACATCAAACAAAATCCTAGAAACAAGGATATTATAAAATAACCAAGCGATGCAAATGAAAACTTATTGAAATACAACTGAACTGCTATCCAAAAAACTATCCCCAAAGGCATTGATATTACAACTCTTCCTATAGATATGCAAAATCTAGTAAGAGGATAATAAATTGGCTTAGTTATCAGAGTATCAATATTTCCCGAATTTATATCTTGAAATATGTAATAAGTTTCAGCCATTGTATTTGATATTGAATTTTTTACTACCAAAATCGTCATGAAATACGCAATCACATCATCAAAATTCATTCCAGCAATATCAGCTTGTTCTTTCATTATGAATTTCCACAAAAAATAATAAACAATTATTGTAATTGGTATATAAAATATGGAGGAAACAAAAGAAATAAAGTATTCTTTTGAATTTAGGTATTCTATTTTCAAAGACTGCAAGTATTTTTTCATTCTAACCTCCATTTGAAGAATATCTTCTAAGTCCACGATTGTACACAATGTATAAAATCATCAAGCTCACTGCTAAAAAAATTAATATTAGAGGAAAATGTCTAGTAGGTTTTCCGCTTAAAGCTAGTGTTGGAACAAATGCTATCAATGAAACAGGAACTACATAAGTCAGAAATTTTCTCAAAAAATTCGGAAAAATTGTAGTGGGATAATTTTTTGAAAAATTAAAATTGAAAATCAAATCCCTTAATGTCGATATTTTTTCAAATCTTAAACTCAGCATCGTTATTGTCGCATAAATCGTTTGATAATACACGTTCCCTATTATTAAAAGAATTATCATCTTTAATACAGCTACAAAAGAAATCGCGATATCAAATTTCACTACTACCAAAAATATTCCAACAATTCCAAGCAAGAGTTGCTCAATGAATGCAACAAGTGGAATATTTTCTATCATTATCATAAACAAAGTATTTTGAGGGCGATACAAATACCTATCCAAACTTCCGTCACGCACTAACCACTCAAAATCTCTGAGTCCGAAAAACATTTCTTCAATAGCTGAAGATAACATCCCGACCATTGCCAACAAATATATGAAAGATTTGTCGTATCCAAAAGATTCTACATTGTCAAATAACACAACCCAAAACAAAATCGTCGACAATAATTGGAAAAGGCTGTGAAAAAATATCATGATTATTTCATTTGGATAAGCAAACATCTTTTTCAGAGCAATTCTTAGAGAACAAGCAAATAATTTCATCATTCAACCCTCAATTTAGTTTTCAAAACATCTTCCAAGCTCAATTCTTCGATAGTAAATTCAGACTTAGAAAATTGTGAAATATCAACACTATTTAACTGATCGGTTGTCAATAAAGCTGTCGCCTTCTCATTGTCGATGTCTGGATTAAAATCCTTCAAATAATTAACGTATTTTGAAGATACGGTTAGTTTTCTGTACTTATCCCTATCCAAAAATTTATTGCACCTTCCATCGTAAATCACTTCTCCATGATTTAATACTATAATTCTAGGGCAAAATTTATCTATATTTTCTATCTCATGTGTGGTCAATATGATCGTAGAATTGTATTTTTGGTTTATCATATTCAAAAACTCAAATATATTTTCTTGAACCACAACATCAAGACCAATAGTAGGCTCATCCAAAAATATTGTTCGCGGCAAATGAATAAGGCTCACTGCCAATTCACACTTCATCCTCTGACCGAAAGACAATTTTCTTACAGGAGTATGTAAAAGTTGTGAAAGTCCAAGGACTTTATCAAATTCTTGTAATCTTTCCTCAAAATCCTTATCTGAAATTTCATAAACTTCTTTAAAATACTTGAAAGATTCTATCACATCAATATCGTAAAACATACACGAACGTTGTCCCATTGATACTCCAATTTCATTCAAAAATTGCTTTTTCCTGTCAGACGGAGTGAATCCATTCACTTTTATAAAACCATCTGTTGGATACAAAATTCCAGTCATCATTTTAATCGTAGTAGTCTTTCCAGCTCCATTAAGCCCAATGAGTCCGACTCTTTCTCCATCTTCAATTTCAAAAGAAATCTTCTTAACTGCATTCACGATAGTTTTTTCTTTGTTTAATAAACTTTTTCTCTTAACTATTTCATAATCTTTTTTCAGGTTGTTTACTTCTATCATATTTCGCTCCATAATTATACTCTCAAATATAATTATAGAGCATATCCTAAAAAAAACAATTTCCTATAACAAATATGCAATAAAAAAACGCGAAATTAATCGCGCAATTTTAATCAATTTTCAATTTGTAACAAACTATACAATATATTCTATATCGCTCCAAGTGTTATTAGAAATACTTCGATATAAAGCAATGCGATATATGATTTTTGGAATTTTATCCTTGAAGCAAATCCCACAATACAAAATATCGACCACATTTTTAAAACATTAACTGTAACAGCAGGATCACTTGCTTGTAGCACAACCTTTATGCTAAGAAATATACTTACCAATAATATTGAGAATTTAAGTACATCTCCAAGTCGAAATAGCGAATCTTTTAATTTGGTGCGGTTATTAAATATTAGCTTCCCGTCTATTACTACTGCTTTTCCTGAAAAATAATCGTGCAAATCTCCAATAAAATAAATCAAAAAATTAATAATTAGAGAAATACAAACTCCCACATTCAGACTGTTTAACACTAAGTTTGTATTTCGTGACCATAATAAATTCAAAACCAAACTAATCACAGAAATAATCAATAATATACTGATAAATGCTACAGATTTTTTAATGGAAACTGCTTGGAGAGCATTTTGCTTTTTTAAAATGGATTCTAACTCCGTATCCTCCTCAGAATTATTTGCAAATACAACATACACATTATTTTCATAAATGATCTGAGAATTAGTTTTCATGATTTGTATTTTTTCATCTATATTTTTATCCAAGCGCTTACGTAAGACACAATAAGATTGTGGGGCTTTGTTTTCATCATAGCGAAACTTCAGTATATCCAAAAAACTTCCCACTGCACCACAAAAACTATAGCCTTTTATTGATTGTTCTTCCAAATATTTAGTCAATGCTGGTGTTTCATAAAATTGATAGTTGTTATAAGTGTTTTTAGTTCCCATATCATTACCCTCTTTTAGTTTACATTGTAACTGGTACTAGTTTCCCGTCTTCTAATTTTAAAATACAATCGCTCATTTCGATAGCTTTACTTGTCAAATGATGTGTGATTGCTATTACTGTCAAATCTTTTTTCGAAAGTATGCATTCTTCAACAATATCTACGCTATTTTTATCCAATGAGGATGTTGATTCATCTAATAAAATACAGTTGAAGTTTTCGTTGAGAAGTCTTGCAATGGCTATTCGTTGTTTTTCTCCACCTGAGATAGACTTGTCTTCGCTGGAGATTACAGTGTCAATTCCTTTTGGTTTGGAATTAATCATAGTATTTAATCCCAATTGTTCAATGATTGTTTTATCTACAGGTCTGTTGTCATACAAGGATATGTTGTCTTTGATGCTTGCTGTGAATATTCCAGTGTCTTGTGTTGCAAATCCGATTTTCGAATAATATGTGCTATCTGTAATATTCAAAATATTTTTATTGTTAATCTGAACTACTCCTTCGGTTGCTATTTCTTGTTTTTGCAAAATCTTGAATATAGTTGATTTACCCTACAATGTCAAATAATTGATATTAAAAAAGCACCTAAATTTCTTTAAGTGCTTTGATGCGTCATATGGTATACAGTATATTTAACTCTGTGCTATTTTTTTTATTTGTGATTCCGGCAATACAGAATTTCTTAAAAAAGCGGGTTGATATTTTAGAATCTCATTTGCTTTTTCTAGTACATCATTGTCCACATTAACATAGTTATAATGATTTAAATTAATTGTTCCATCTTCATTTAAAGTAGTTTCAATAAAACGATACTCATTCATTCCTGAACATAATATAGTATCTATCAAAAGTTTTCTTGTTTCGTTCGGAGACATTCTAATGGATTTTAAACATCTTGATATTTGAGTTTGGTAATCCAACAATGTTATTATAGCATCAAATCCATCCTTTTTTAAACTATTTATCAAATATGGTTTCATTACAATATCTCCTCCTTCCTCTCAAATCATTTATACAAAAAAGTAGCTAAAATATTATATAATATTTATTTATAAATTGCAAGCCTTCCAAAATTAATTCATGAGCCGTTTTTATATCTGTTATAACTTGAGTATCCATTGAATTCTCTGACCAATGAGAATATGGATGTCTCATCTTTTTATACCTATTATACAAATCATTTAAATAATCTATCTGATTATTATTAAGATTCCCTTTTGAAGAATTATATTCGTACCTATTTGTTAATTCATTAGGTTTGAAATATCCAAAATTATTCTTTCCTTTTAGTGTGGTTGTATCCTGTCCTAACCTATCACTTAAAATTCTATGCAAATAAAATTCCATTGCTCTAAAAAGGGGTGTAACCAGACAAGTATAATCCGGCATATAGCCTGTTATTAGTGTATTAAATACTGCGGATAATAAAGTATTTCTAAGTTTTGTATCTTTATCATCAATTGGAAAATTAGGCAATAACGTAGAAAAAGCATTTTCAACCTCCGGCTTCTCTACTGTTAAAGCATGATACGTATTTAGGACTTCTATAACAGCATTATCTGTTGGTAATTTTTCAATGGCTAATGAAATAATTTTCTGAAACAGCAAACTCTGTTTCCCTTGAACGTAAGATTTATTACCTTTGTAGCAGTTAATAATCACTCGTTGACCGTCAAACACAAGTAACAATTTATCTAAGTAATCTTTTGGACTAGATTCTTCTACCTTAATTTTATCTTTAATATCTTCTTCATTGATTTCATTATTGAGTGATTCTACCATATTAAGCCAATCTTGCTTTTGAAAACCTATAAAATAGATAGATCCATCATTATATGTTTTATACCCTTGCGACAAGAGAGCTTTTCTTGCTAATTCATCCGCTTTTTCATTATACACAATTCCGCTATGAGCTTTTACATGCTCAAATTCTATATTTATCAACTTTGACTTCTCATCAAAGAATTTACTATATTCCTGTGAAATCTTGACTTTAGATTTCCATTCTTTCGTTGCCCACTTTTCAATGCCTTCATAATCATAAAAAATTTTTATTCTTTGTTTATTGCTTTCAATAGCCCATAAAATAGCTTGTTTAACACCTTCAATTTCACCTGCAATATTTCTTGAATCCATATAAGTTTTATCTATAAAAGCCTTATATAGACTGTCTTCTGATTCATTGGTTAAAAGAAGGACACCAAAACTGTATTTTTCTTTTCCATCTGCATCTAAAGAATGGCTGCCATCTACAAAAGCAATTACTTCTCTATCTCGTAAGTTCTTTATTTCCTGTTCTATTTTTTTATTTATTGCAGACGTTTCATCAGATACACTTTTAATTTCTTTTATATCTTCACAAGATATATATCTTATTGCATCTTCCTCAGTAGAAAAAGATTTATACACAGCTCCCGGAAATCCTTTAACCTGTTCCTCCGCTTCACTCCAAGTGCCATATATCCCTGGTGTCTTACCTACCTTTACTGCATAAAATTTTTTCTTCACCATAAATTTTCACCACCGCTATTCTAAATTTTAATAAATTTCTCCTCGCTCATATTTGTATTATACCACATTTAGCAAATAAATAGTATCTCCACTATTGACATAGTAGTCATTTTATGATATAGAAATTTTCGTTTATATTTTGTTACAACTTCAACTATACAAACTAATACTTCTCCATAATTTCTATTTCTCCACTTCTTGATACAACTATTTTATCAATTTTATTGTCCACATAAGCCTTCAATAAACTTTCTTCGTCTAAGACTGTAATATCCATTTCTTTCCTTGAATCAATCTTCTCTGACTTCAATTCTTCCAACTTACTCTCCAATAATATCTTTTTATCTTTGATAAAAGTTTTTTCCTTTAGATACTCCTCTTTCGAAATATTTTTCTTTTTATAATTTTCATAAATGATTTGTAAATTACTGTTTAATATGGATATTTCCTTTAAAATCTCTTCTTTTACATTCTTGTGTTCTATAACTTTCTCTTTATTTAATGTGTTTTGTATCTTAAAATCTTTTAATTTGGGTTTTATAAGTTCAATAATATCTTTCTCTTTGATATTGTTTGGTGTTTTCTCAGCTTTACATAAATTACAATAATAACTTTTATACTTGTATATTTTATCTGAATTCTTCTTTTGTCTACTGTCACATCGTAAACTCATATGTCTACCACATTCTTTACAAAAAATCTTATCAGAAAAAATAGAACGATTTTTGTTTCCTGTATATCCCCCAAAACTTCGTTTTTCTTTTATTTTCTTAACCTTATCAAACACTTCTCTTGAAATAATCGCTTCATGGGTATTTGGAAGTATTTTCCACTCCTCTTCAGGAAGTAAAATTCTTTTTCTTCCACCTATTTTTGTTTCTTTGAATTTATTATATACATAATCTCCTGTATATAGTTCGTTCCTTGTAATCTGTGAGATAGCTGCATTTGTCCAAACTCTTTTCTTTACCTCACTTCCAGTAATTAAATTTCCAGTATAATCAGAAAGTTTCAGTTCTTCTTTTCGTTCAGAGCGTGTAATATAACCTTTTTCATTAAATATATTAGCCACTTGAATACAGGAATATCCTTTTAGCAATAAATCAAAAGCTTCTTTAACTATAAAAGCTGTTTTTTCATCAATGATGATACTATGTTTATCTTTAGGATCTTTAATATATCCAAAAGGTGCTGCCCAATTTATATTTTTCCCCTGCGATTTAATTTGCCTAATAGAACTTCTTACCTTTTCAGATAATTCCTTACTGAATAAATCATAATACAATGTCTTAAACTGTGTATCTGTATCTAAGCCATTACCTTGTTCTTTTAAAGAATCATAGTTGTCATTAATAGCAATAAATCGTATTTTTAGAAATGGTAATATATTGCTTAAGTAATCCCCAAGCAAAATATAATCTCTTGAAAACCTAGACATATCTTTTACAATTATAGTTCCTACTTTACCAATCTTTATATCCTCAATAAGCCTTAAAAATGAAGGTCTATTTGTATTAGTGGCAGAATATCCATCATCTACATATTCTTCTATTTCACAACTTTTTAAAGATGATTCATTTTGAATGTAGCTTTTTATATAATCTCTTTGATTTGCTATACTTTCACTTTCATCTACTTTGTGATAATCTTCTTCAGAAAGTCTTAAATATATAGCTATCTTATTCATGCTCTACCTCCAACTGCTTTCCCACATCTTTATCAAGTTTAAACTTAAAATATATGGTAACCTGCTTATACTCTGATATTTCTATATGGCTAATTAATGTATCAACCAATTCTTTATCAACTTCTATGCTTTTAGCATCCAAGCAGCAAAATAGTACATCTATAAATTCTATAATTTCTCTTTTTTTCTTTTTTATATTTCTTATTCTATCATCAAAAACTTTTAATTCATTTTTTAAGGTTTTTATTTGATTATTTATTTTTTTACTTTCTATTTTAAAATCACTTAAAAGAACCTCTCCTTTAACATAGTTTTCATATTGTTCTTGCAGATTGATACTAAGAGAAGCAATCTTTTTATTATTTACATCTGTTTTTATAGAAACTTGATTTATCTTTTCAGCACTTATATTTTCTAAATATATTTTTAGTTGTAATCTTTTATCCTTTTTATAAAAGCATGAAAACAGTCTTTTTAAGGTATCTACTAAAATTTTGTCGAGGTCTGTTTCGTATATTCTTACATGAGATTTTTCTAAGTTTAATCTGTCTCCACCTTTACAATAATAGCAATAGCAAATCTCATCATGATATTTCAGTCCTCGTGGTCCATATCGTTTTTTCAAATATCTTCCACAAACACTGCACTGTATGAGGTCATCATACTTTCCTTCTTTTTTATAATCTCTTTGAATTTTTACTCCAACATTTTCTTTTCCGTCTTTTATTATGTTTTTCAGTGAATGGTAAGGTAGATAGTTTTGTTTTTTCTCCTTTATATCTCTGATATTTTCAAATGTAGTTTTGTCTATCAAACCTTCATGGGTGTTCTCTGTTATAATCCACTCTTCTTTATCACGAAACTTACTTTTCCTACTTGGATCATGTCTATTTGAGTATACTCTTTGAATCAAATTCCCAATATATACTTCATCAGAAAGCATTTTTGATATATGAGAAATATCCCATTGTTTTGTATCGTCTTTATCCTTAAAAATTTTACCTGTTCTTTTATATTCATCAGGTGTTGTATATGTTTTAGTCAATTCTCTTGCTATTTGCATATTGGATTTTCTTTGACTTGCCATATAAAAGATAAGTCTTACTACATCTGCTGCCTGTTCGTCCATCACCAGAACTCTTTTACCATCAATTTTATCAACCTTATAGCCATACGGAGCCATCGCTCCTATAAAAGACCCTTGTTTCATTTTTATTTCTTTAGAGGCTTTTATTTTCTTTGAAATATCTTTTGCGTATAAATCATTGAAGATATTTTTTATTGCTATTTCATAACTCTGATCTGATTTTATACCGTCTTTAGTATCTAGATTATCATTTACGGAAATAAATCGAACTCCCAAAAATGGAAATACTTTTTCGATATAGTTTGAGATTTCTAAATACTCTCTACCAAACCTTGACATATCTTTTACGATTATACAATTTATCCTACCTGTTCGGATATCTTCCATCATTTCAATAAATGCAGGTCTTTTAAAATTTGTTCCAGAATACTCATAGTCCTTGTACACTCTTAAAATCTTTATATCTTTTTCGTTTGCAGCATTTATACAAAGTTCTTCCTGCATTTCAAGTGAATTACTTTTATCCCTATAAGCTTCCTTTCTTTCCTGTGATAATCTAGCATAAATACCGGCAATGTATATTTTTTCAATCACTTTTACAACTTCTGTTTCTGATTGTGATATATGCCTATTTTTTGTTCTAGCCACAGCATACCTCACTTTCAGCCCTTACAAGACTTTTATTCATAACAGTGGGTATAGTTTTTGACTTCCTGCTTATATCGATACTTTTCTTTTTTATAGTGTTAGCTTTAATGTCAGACTTATCCATTTTTGTCATTTCTTCAAGTAAAGACAATTCTTCGGTATGATTAAACCTAACATCTATCGTTTTATCTTCAGAAATATAAATTTTATCAATGAGCATCACAACAGATAATCTATCTATCTCAGATAAATTTTTATACTTGTTAATGTCGATGATCCAACTCTTATTTTTGTCAATCCTCTCCTTAGTATATTCCTGTTTTTTCAATCTATACTCGATACTTTCATCTAATTTAGTCAATTTCTCTGTATAGTTTTTTCTAAAAAGTTGATATTCTTCTTTACTAATAACATCTTCTTTTAGGTCAAGGTATAGGGAAGATAAGAGTTCTTCTGTCATCGCTTTTTCTCGTTTTAGTATAGGAATTTGATTGTCTTTCAAATTTTTATTTATATCTATACGCTGAACTTTAGAATATAGATTTTCATTAAATTCAATGTAGGACTTCATTATTTTAGATACTGCTTTTATCAAGGTTTCTTCTTTTATGCTGTGTCTTGTGCAAGATTTTTCCTTGTTATACTTTGAGCATATATAGAAAACCTCTTCTCTTTTTTTATACTTTACAGTCCTTCTAATCAAAGAACTTCCACATTCTTTACAAAAAAGCATTCCTGTAAAAATATCAATTTTGTCCTTTCCACGAGAATTATTCAAATCTCTTTTTAACATAGTATTTGCAATAGTAAAAACTTCTTTACTTATAATTGATTCATGGGTATTTTCTACTCTTATCCATTCTTCTTTCTCTTTTTCTATCTGCTTTTTATTTTTGTAACTTAAAGTAACACTCTTTCCTTGTAAGGTATTTCCAATATATACTTCATTTTCTATAATTCTATTTACTGTCTTTGCTGACCAATTTCCACCTTTTGTATTTTGAAATCCATTACACTTAAATCCTTGACTTTCTTTATATTTTCTTGGAGTTAAAACTCCTAAATGATTTAGTTCATCTGCAATTGCCTTTGAGGAATATCCCAAGAGTTTCATATCAAATATATTTTTGATAATATCCGATATATCTTTATCAATCACTAACTTGTTTTTATTCTCCTCAGACTTTTTATATCCATAAGGTGCAAAAGCACTGATAAAGTCTCCTTTTTCTCTTTTTATCTTTTGAGAGCTTTTTACCTTATTGGAAATATCTCGGCAATAACTATCATTGATGAAGTTTTTTATAGGAAGTATAAGATGTGTATCGTTTATATCTGCACTTTTACTATCGTAATTGTCATTTACTGATATAAATCTTATACCATTTTCCGGAAATATTCTTTGAATATATTTTCCAGCTTCTATATAATCTCTTCCGAATCTTGATAAGTCCTTTACAATAATTGTATTGAACTTTCTATCATAGGCAGCATTTATCATTTCTTTAAAATTGGGACGATCAAAATTTGCACCTGAATATCCATCATCAACATACTCTTTGATCATTGTAATTTGATTTTTTCTTGCATAAGAGTTTATAATTTCTCTTTGATTGGATATAGAGTTACTTTCTGTTTTTTCGCCATCTTCTTTTGATAATCTTAAATACATAACTGCCAAATTTTCTTTTGCTAAATTGTTTTTAAACATAAAAAAGCCTCCTTTAATTCAATTTACATACAATAAATCGAACCAAGGTTAGGCTTCCACAAAAATATTATAACGCTCCTTATATTTTTTGTCAGCCCCTAATAGACAGAAAATTTTTCTTTGATGTATTCCTCTACTAAATTTTCTAAACTAAATCCATTTTCATTAAATTTAACTTCTATATTCCAACCATCAATTTGATTTATCATCTGTTTATCTTTTTTATCTGTTTTCATTTCTGTATTTATATTATGTTCATCACACATAATATCTTCTCCTTATCTTCAATATCTTTAAGTTTTTTGACATTAACAGGCGTGTAGGTCACGACATTGGAATTTCACCACCGCCCCTTTTCAAGATGAGCCGGCAACAACTGTAGAAGTATCATTATCCCCATTTGCTTCAATGCATCAGTTTCCTAGGCTGAATATATAATTTCTTTTTATCGCTCGTTTTCTTTTATCCTTCTTTTAACTAGAGTATTTATTTAAACCGAAATCCTTATCAGCAGAAATGTCATGGCGAAGAAATTATAAAGCTCCACAAATGGTTAATGTCCTGTCTTGGTCTATTCAGTTGTCAAGGTTCAAAATTCTTTCAATTTCTTTTTTTATATAAAAGAGGACAAAATTCCCCTTCACTTTATAAAGGAAAATTTGCCCTCTTTGGTAACCAGAATTTATAGTTCTTCTATAAATTTCTTTAGTTTTTCTAAAATTTTATCTCGCTTTTTAATTAAAGCTGGATGTGAAATATTTTTAGTCTTTGCTACTGCACGAAGTGTTTCATCATTGAAATATAGTCTTTCTATAATTTCCCGTTCTTCATCATTTAACTTTGATATAGCATTTTTTAGTGTTTCAATCATCATTTGTGTAGCTACAATTTTTTCTACATCAACGTTCTTATCTTCTATATTATCTTCAAAGTTTCCATCATGATTCAGAGAAGAAAAAAAGAGCAAGTGGTTTTTCTTGTCCACTCGCTCTAAATATTTTGCATGTTCTCTTTCTTGCCAGTAGACTTTATATATCTGCTCGCTTACTTTGATTTTTTGTCCACCAACATAGAGGTAATATTCTTTTGACATTTAAGTTTCCTCCATCCTTTTTTATTTTTGTTTTCTAGACAAAAAAGGAGGGCTCCTGCACTTAGGCATGAGAAGTCCTCTAAAATGAAAGAAACTCTTTCTAATATTGTTAATTATATTTAATTTTTCAACTAAATTATCTAGTTTGCAAACAGAATAAACTGAAGAAAAAAGGTGCCTTTATTTTAATTATATTTTTTTGCATCTTTTACCTCCATTCTTTTAGTTAAATCAATTAATAATCTAATTTTTTCTATTCAATACCTTTAAATATTGTTCTTTATTAATTAGTTATTCCAAGTTTCTATGCTTGTTCAAATACTCTAACTGCTTTTCTATACTTCGAATCTTTACCCTGCACAAAAATACTCTATAATTGGATAAATTCTAGAATAACCGAAACACAAAAAAGAACCTTAGAAAAAAACTATCAAAGCCCACGCAAACAGGCCATAATAAGAGAAAACAAGAAGGCTTTAGAATCTGTTTTACTAACATTAGCAGAGTATAAAACTTGATTTGAATTGACAGTAAAAATAGAAGCTAAAACAGCAGAAGCTGTAAATGCGACCCTAGGTGAAATCTTCAAAAGAGATTTTGAGTTAAAAAATAAACTCTTTAAAAGCGTAACATCAAATAACGGCTTCGAAATCGCAAGTTTAGCAGCTCCGACAGTCCATCTAAAATATTAGGAGGGACATCTTTCGTTACAACACTTCTAGCTGCTATCACGCTATTCGTTCCAATGGTTATACCTTTCTTTTCACCACAAACTATGATTGAATTTGCTCCTATCCATACATTATCTTCGACAACAATCGGATTCGCATATCAACAGCCATCTAATCTTTTTTTTGAATCTAGTCTATGTCCTGAAGTATAAAAACCACAATTGGGGCCTACCCAGATGTTATTTTTAAAAATTATTTTTGCTCCATCTAATAAACTACAATTACTGTTGATTATTACGAAGTCGCCAATTTCAATATTATACCCAACTCCACATTTTAAAGGCGAAAATATAAAAAAATCACCATTGACTTTTCCCAAAAATTTTTTCAGAATATTTTTCCTTTCCTCAAAGTGAGAGGCTGGTATATTGTTAAATTCATGGCATATTTCTTCAGATTTAATCAAATCTCCAAAAAAAGTGTGGTCATCATGAATATTAAATTCTTCTCCTCAACTTATTTTTTTGTTTATAATTCCTTCAGCATTATTCTCTCTTTTCATTCTCTTACTCCTTATCAAATAGATTTCTAAAACTCATGTTATTGATATCTTTATGGCTCAATATAATCTTTGACTCATCTTTTAATTTTGATTCGTTAGGATGGTCGCTATTATAAATCAAACCTTTCCATTTTATTTTTATATCCTCATCATTCCAAATAATTCCACATTGTTTTGCGGGGTAATAATACTCCGTACATTTATAGTGCACTATAGTTTCATTTTCTAATGCAAGATATCCGTGGGCAAAACCTTCCGGAATATATAACTGTTTTCTATTCTCTTCAGATAATAGTATGCCAAACCATTTTCCAAATGTCTTTGAGCTCTTTCTTATATCTACTGCTACATCAAATATTTCTCCCTTGGTGACAAGAATTAATTTCCCTTGTGGATGCTCTTTTTGAAAATGTAGCCCTCGTAACACACCTTTTTTAGATTTAACTTCATTATCTTGAACAAAAAATTTATTAAAACCATTCTCCTCTAAGTCTCTTTTATTATATATTTCTGTAAAACTACCCCTGTTATCCTGGAAGATTTCTGGTGTAATCAATGTCAAACCAACAAAGCCGCCACAATTATTCATTATATCAATCATACTTAACTCCAACTCTTTTATATACAGTTTCGTCAATAAACTTGTGCAAAGATTCTTGCCAATGAGGTAATTCTTTAAACCCACTGTTAGCCAAGTTTTTCATCTCTAATCTACAATTACTAGGTCTATCTGCGTATATTTTTTTATCCAAACTATTGACTGCAACTATTTTGGTCCTTAGATTTTTATCAGAAATTCTTTCTAAATATGAATTTATCTCAAGTGCAAATTCATACTTGCTAATATATTTGCCTGAATTGGTAACATGATATACGCCATATTTTTCAGTTTTAGCCATGGATAGAAGACAACTAGCAAGATCATAAGTATATGTAGGAGTTCCTATTTGATTTTTTAATACAAAGATTTCTTTACACATTAGGATTTTATTAATTACATTCGTTACAAAATTGTCTTTGTCTTCCCCAAATAGCCAGGAGGTTCTAACTATATAATATCTTTTCAGTGATGACCAAATTATTCTTTCAGCTATTCGCTTAGTTTCACCATATGAATTTTTAGGCTTTCCTTCTATAATTGTATCTTCTTTCCAGGGCATATCCGTATCTCCAGAAAATACATAATCACTTGAAATAAATATCAATTTAATACTATGCTTCTTGCACAAATCTACAATATTCTTTGTCCCAGAAACGTTTATTTCATAAACTTTATTTTTATATTCTTTTTTTTCTGCTAAATCTACGTCCGTGAACGCAGCACAATGAATTATTGTGTCAGGTTTGCAGTATTTAATTATTTTTTCTAGTGCAGAATAATTTGTAATATCAGCAGAATAATATTCACAATTATTTTGAACATTTAGTGTTTTTCTTCCGAGCCCAATGCAATGAATATTATTTCTAAAAGCAATCTTTGCTACAGCATTTCCTAATAAGCCATTAACTCCTGTTATCAATACATTCATACATTATCACCAATTCTTTTTCTCCACCACTGTTCATTTTTAACATACCATTCAACTGTTGACTTTATTCCTTCTTTAAACTGAGTTTTAGCTTTCCAATTAAGTTGTTTTTTAATTTTAGTAGCATCTATTCCATATCTATAATCATGTCCTTTTCGATCATTTACAAAATGTATATGATAATCCCCGTAGTTGAAAATCTCGCAAATGATTTTAGCTATTTCTAAATTACTTATTTCATTATCAGCGCCTATATTATATATTGATCCTATTTCTCCATCCGTAATTATACGGTATAATGCTTCACAATGATCTGAAACATGTATCCAGTCTCTTATATTTTCTCCATTACCATAGATTGGTATTTTCTTGTTTTGCAATATATTAGTAATGATTTTGGGTATATACTTCTCTGTATGTTGTTTAGGCCCATAATTATTTGAACATCTACTAATAGTTATTGGCAAACCATGGGTTCTTGCATAAGATAGTACGAACAAGTCCGCTGAAGCCTTACTAGCAGAATATGGATTAGATGGTTTTATTTTAGAGGTTTCATTAAATCTTAAACTCTTATTTAATTTTCCTAAATCACCATAAACTTCATCGGTTGAAACTTGATGGAATCTCTTAACAGAATTAACTAATGCGCAATCCATTAAATTTATAGTCCCCGCTACATTTGAATTATAAAAAGCAGATGAACAATCTATTGACCTATCAACATGTGATTCGGCAGCAAAATTTATTATGATATCAGGTTTTTCGTTTCTTATAATTTGATGCATTGCGTTTTTATTGCAGATATCTTCTTTATAGAATTTAAAATTATCTCTTTCTAAAAACTTTTCAATATTATCTAATTTACCAGCGTAAGTTAATTTATCTATACATATTAGTTCTCCACGATTTTTATTCTTGAAATAATAATCTATGAAGTTTGATCCAATAAAACCTGCTCCTCCAGTTATTAGTATTTTATGTGTTTTGCCCATATTAACAGTCCTTTATTATTTTTGTGTCATTTCGATATGATTTTCAACACTATTTACTGTTTCGAATGTTTCCTTTTTAAGTGGCATTCTAGAAACCCATCCTTTTTTATGTGCAATGTTCTCTATGCATGCGATTCCCATATTTCCTTTGATTTTCATATCTCTAACCTTCTTATTTGCAAGATACAAACTTTCGAATGTACCAGCATCAAACCAGTAATTCTCGTTTCCAATTATTTCAACATGAAGATTCTTTTTGTCTAAATATATGTTATTTATGTCAGTTATTTCCAATTCGTTTCTTTTCGAAGGTTTTAATCTTTTTGCATAGTCTATGACTTTATTATTGTATATATATAGACCCGTTACACAGAAATTAGATTTCGGATTTAAAGGTTTTTCCTCAATACATTCTGCATTTCCTAGTTTATCAAAATTTATTACTCCATATCTTTCTGGTTCAGTAACTTCATAAGCAAATATTACTGCACCATACTTACCTTTATCAACTTTTTTACAGGATTTTAAAATTTTATGTTCTAAATTATCTCCAATGAATATATTATCTCCTAAAATCAACATAACATTTTCATTCCCTATAAAGCCTTCTCCTAGTAGGAACGCTTCTGCTATTCCATTTGGTTTTTCTTGGATTTTATATAGAATATTAATGCCTATTTTTGTCCCATCTCCCAAAATTTTTTTAAAGTCATTGAGATTTTCTTTTTTAGTTATGATTAATATTTCCTGGATATTTGATTTCATTAATACAGCTAATGGATAATATATTAGTGGCTTATCATAAATTGGCAACAAATGTTTTGAAATATATTTCGTGAAAGGATAAAGCCTAGTGCCTAATCCTCCAGCCATAATTATACCTTTCACTTATTTCTCCTTTCGTCTTTATTATTACCAACCTTAAACTTTTTCTCAATTATATTAGCCGCTACTTTTACCCCGTCTTTTGTAATATATTTTTTTAATTTCTCAGAATTTTCTTTATATTTTTTCATATTTATTAATTCATTTACCTTCTCCTTAATCTCATCCATATTCAATTTGTTTTTGACATATATAGGAGATGGTCCTATACCTAATTCATAACATTGTTGCCCCCAAAATAATTGATCCGCTCCAAAAGCAAATATTAATTGTGGAACTCCAAATTCAAGGCAACAATGAACCGTACCATTGCCACCATGATGAATAGCTGCTCTAAACTTATGCATATATTGATTAAAGTCGATATAATCTACCAATAAAACTCTAAATTTATCTTCGTCATTCATCGTATCCATAAAACTAAAATCTGAACCCGATATTACAACGCTTATGTCTTTATCCAATTCTAAAATACTGCATAGAACCATTTCGAACAGTTTTTTCATATCATCATATACCATACTGCCAAAACCTACATAAACTATATTTTTATTTCTTTTAAAAAAATCATCTATTTTTTCTTTATCGTTATTTGTTCTATTTAATGACAAATTTCGCCACACCCCAGTAATAAAAATATGCTCAGACCAGTTCTTGTCTCGTTCAGCTAAAATAGTGTCATATTGATACAACGTTATTATCTTCTTTCTGTTCATATTCCTATAACTTCTAAATATATTCCATTTACTAAGACCAAGTTTTTTTCTCCATTCATTAACAATGGATAAAGAACCCATATTAAAAAAAATATAACACTTATAGTACCAAATATAACTACTAATACTATTTCGCTTTGCTTTATTAACAAGCGAACAAAATTTTGTTGTTGGATCAAATGGAAATACAAAACTTCTAACTAAAGGTATTTTATATTTCTCTGCAAAATGATATGATAGTGCTCCAAACAACGTATAAATTATTAGCTCAGAACCAATACACGCACTATTAAATTGCATAAATAGTTCTGGATATTTATTAAGTAAAAATGCTATCCCGCCAATCCCTTCCGAGCGTGTGTTCTTGCTATTTCCTAATAATAAACTCACTAGTTCTTTGGAATTACCAGAAATCTTTTTAAATATCAAGTCACTATCCTCACATACTGACTTAAACTCTTCGAATGTAGCAATTGTCACTTGATGACCTCGAGATTTTAATTCCTTGCCTAATGATAAAATTGGCAAAAAATCTCCATATGACCCTATTGCAAAAGCTGTTATTTTCATTATTTTACCACCTAACGAAAAAATTTACCTTATATTTTATTCTTATAATTGTCGTATTACTCTAAAAGGATTACCAGCTACTAACACATTGCTAGGAACATTTTTATTAATTACGCTACCCGTAGCAATAATACTGTTTTCTCCTATTTCTATTCCACTCTTTGAACTGCACACAATTGTTGCTGAAGCACCTATCCAGACATTATTCCCTATCTGTATAGGATTCGCATACCCTTCTCCATTTATTCTATTTATTGAATCAGTATCATGTCCCGAAGTGTAAAATCCAGAATTTGCTCCAACCCAAACATCATCTCCAAACGTAACACTTGCAAAATCTAATATTGTACAGTTTCCTCCAATGAAAACGTTATTTCCCAGTTTTATATTTTCTCCGACACCGCATTTAAATGGAGAAAATATCAAAAAATTCCCATTAACTTCCCCTAAAAATTCTCTTAGCATTTTATTTCTCTCTGATAGTTTTGATGGTCTAATAGAATTATACTCATAGCAAAAATCCTCAGCTTCAAGCATTTTTTTAAAAAGATCTTTTCTTTTGTTTATATTAAACTTATTACTATTAACTTCCATGTTTTTCTCCTAAATATAATTTTGTAATTTTCTCATCTGAAAAGTTTCCTATAATTCTTTTACTTTGATTATCGAAACATAAAATATGCTCACAACATTCTTCTATTAATTCATAGTCATGAGTTATTATGAAAATTGTCTTTCTTTCTTTCTTTAATTCCAACATATTTTTTGCCACCTCTTGCATATGGTAATAATCCAAACCACTTGTTGGTTCATCAAAAAAAATAATGTCTCTATCGGATACCATAGCTGTGGCAATAGCTAGCCTTTGTTTTTGACCACCTGACAAACTCATAGGATGTTTTTCTAGCAAATGATATAGATTTAAAGACTTTAATATATCTATATACTTACCATCAGCATACTTAGCAGATAAGTTTACCTTCATCTCCTCTTCTACGCTTTCAGTAAATAATTGGTGATTAACATCCTGCATAACAATATAGCTTTTTTTTAACCTTTGTTTTTTATCCATCTTTATCCCTGCTACTTTTATAACCTCTTTAGATTTCTTCTCAAGTCCGCAAAAGCAATTCATAAAAGTTGATTTACCTACCCCATTTAATCCAACTATACCAATAATAGAATTCATTGGTAAAAATATATTTTTAATATCTAAGAGTTCTTTTTCTTTTACTCTAAACTTTAAATAGTCTATTTGTATTAGGTTATTGTTTTTATATTTGTTTGCTTTGTTATCCGTAATATTCCCTATCCTGCTATAAAACTTTAATTTAGGATTTTGATTACTTCTTAGTCCCATCTCTTTAAGAGCTTTATATGGGATATCTTCAAATTCATTTCCCGAGAAAGTTCGTTCTATTTTCCCCTCTTTCATATAATAAACTCTATCAGCTAAACCCATTAAATACCAAAGTCTATGTTCTGCAATAATTATTGTCTTTCCCTCTTTTTTCCATTTTGTTATTATTTCTCTCAATTTCTCTATAGAGTCAACATCCAAATTAGATGATGGCTCATCCAACACAATAATTTCAGCTGGAAAGGTTTCAGAAGTTAAGCAACATATTCTTTGCTTTTCTCCACCTGATAGTGTAAAAAGATTTCTTTTTTGAAAGTCTTTAAGCTTATATTTTTCCAAGATGTCTTTTATATTCTTTACAATATCTTTTGGATTCATATTATAATTTTCAGGTTTAAATGCTAATTCGTCTTCTACTATGGCATTAAAAAATTGACTTTTTGGATTTTGGAATACAGAATTTACTTTGCGAGATATGTCTCTTATATCCATATTTGTAATGTTCTCATCATCTATACATACTTGTCCAGTTAATTCACCAAAATAAAAATTAGGTATCAATCCATTGATCAGCCTTAAAATGCTAGTTTTTCCGCACCCAGAAACTCCTGTAAATAAAATGCATTCGTTCTTTTTTATCTCTAAGCTAATGTTTTCTAAACATTTTTTGTCAGAATTCATGTATTTGAAATTTAAGTTTGTAAATTTTATCATGGTCAACCTCTTATAAATAAAACTACTAGGAAAAAAAGCATACTCATTAAGATATAATCAGCTTTACCAAAACATAATCGATGAATAGATGATCTGTTTTCTTCTATTGATAATCCTTTTGTCAAAGCTGAAACTGTAAGTTCTTCCCCAACTTTCATAGATGACATCATTAAGGGAATATATTTATACTCAATAATTTTAAAAATAGAAATACTATTTTTAAAACTTATCCCCCTAATTCTCATAGCTTTTTTTATCTCTATATTATCCATTATTACATTTGGTATGAATCGAAAAACAACAGATAGTGGTAAATTTATTTTTTCTGAAATTTTCATCTTTCTAAAAGCTTCTAATAGAGATGATACTTCTGTAGTATTTAGAAGATAATAGCCACAAAATAAACAAGGAAACATTTTTGCAATGATATTAACATACACATTAATAAAAATGTTAAGAACAAGTGGAATAGCATCTGTCATCCCACTTATCCTTATTAGTTGTGCAGATATATATATAATAATCCCCTTAACCACTGCACTAACTTCGCCTTCACATAAAAGCAAACCTGCTGTTAAAGCAAACAAGGCAAATTTGATATAAAGTCTATTACCATAATCATATGCATTTAATACTATAATATTTACTACAATCAAAAGTAATAGTTTGGTTCTAGGGTCGAGTTTAGCTAACGATTCTTTATGCAAAGTCATCTATACTATACCTGCTCTTTTAAAATGTTTATTTAATAATTTTTTACCAATGAAATATCCTATTAAAGCTCCAACAAAACCTAAAGCTACAACTACTATCAACATATAGTTTTCTGTCAAAGGTCGAACAGCTTTAACATATTCTGGTGCTATTTGTTCATATTTACTAAAATATACGTCCTTCATAATCCACATAGGTAACATAGAACCGACTGACCATTCGGTAAAAACTCCATATCCTATTGCGAGTTTGTTACTTGACTTATATTCTCCCGATTTTATAATTAGATCTGCAAGAATACCGCAAACACATCCACTTAGTAGTAATATCCAATGTTGACCCATCAAGAATCCAATTAAACCAAGAAGGATTCCCATAATTGAAATAGCTCCAAATTTTCCTACTTTTGTGCTAACAACTAAAAATGGTAAAGCTCCAAGTATTCCTAAGAAAAAAGGTATGAGTGGCATTAGTATGGGAATATTTCCTAAAATTCCACTTATCATAAAGGCCACCATAGTCAAAACTACCATTATACCAACTGTTATTAGATCCTTTGCTGTTAATCTCTTTTTCATTTTTTTCATCTCCTTAAATTTTCCAATTTTTCGCTTTTTCTATATTTCTTACAAAATTTTTATAAAGTCCTTCTTCCTGAATCAATTCACTGTGTTTTCCAATCTGTTCTATTTCACCTCTATTTAAAACCACAATCTGATCAGCTTCTTTTACTGTTTTTAAGCGATGAGCTATTATAATAACTGTCTTATCCTGAGTAAGATTTTTAATCGCTGTGTTGATATCTCTTTCATTTTCAGGATCTATATTGGCTGTAGCTTCATCCAAAATGATAATAGGTGCATTCTTTAATATTGCTCTTGCTATGGATATCCTTTGTCTTTCTCCTCCTGATAAATCAGCTCCTCCTTCTCCTATAATCGTATTGTATCCATCCTCTAGTTTTGATATGAAGTGATCACATTTAGCATTGATTGCTGCCTCCTTAATATCTTGTATTTCAGCTTCCGGATTGCCAAACTTAATATTTGCTTCTATTGTATCTCTAAACAAATACACCCTCTGAAAGACCATACTAATTTGGGACATAAGGTTTTCCAAATCGTAATCCTTAATATTGACATCTCCTAATGTTATCTCTCCCCTATCTACGTCCCAAAATCTGTTAACTAAATTTGCCAAAGTTGTCTTACCAGAGCCACTTGGCCCAACAATAGCTGTCGTTGAACCCTGCTTTGCAAATAAATTTATATTTTTTAATACCTTTTCATCCCCATAAGAAAAATCAACATTTTTAAATCTTATATCATAATTTATTGGAGCTACCTTTATGTTCCCTGATTTTATTGAAGGGAGTTGATCAATTGACATAATTTTTTCTATATCGGTAACCATTATAGGCAACATAAAAAACATACTTGAAGCATCTTCCAGTTGGCTATATATTTGGAATGAGATAATAATTAAAACCAAACAAGCTATTAAGCCTATATCACTATGAAAATACAAATAGACTGATACAAGTCCCGCGAGCATACTCATAATTCTTAATACCATTTTTTGTAAAGAAATATAGGGAACTCTCATTCTCTCTATCCTTAAACTTGCAATATGAAGCCTTTTTATGGACTGGCTTATATCACTTTTTGAAGAAGAAAACAAATTATACGACCTTATTACTTCCATTCCCCTAATAAACTCCAGTACACTGTCAGCAAATTCCATCTGATTTTTCACTCTTCCTGGCGCAAGTTCCTTTGAAAGATTTAACAACTTGTTATTTATTAGCAAAAAGAATCCTATACCTAATAAATAGATAATGCTTATCTTATAAGAGAATATGGAAATAACCATTGACAGAACTATGCTATTTATAATTCCAACTAATGTTGTCGATACAACAGCTAAAGACATACTCTCAAGTTCATTCATTGTTTCTGTTGTAATGCCAGTTAAATTAGCTAAGGTATGACTGCTAAAATATCCCATGGGCATAAATCTCATTTTATTTGCGATGGATATTCTTTTATCCTCGCACATAGAATAAACTGCTTCCGTTTGTACATCCCTTGATTTTATAGAAAGTAAAATTTGCCCAATCATGAGAATTAAGAGAGCTATAAAAATTAAAATTGAAATCTTTATATCTATAGCACTGTCCAAAAGTAGCTTTATAGAATAAAGAAGCAAAGCATAATTTGCCATAATAAATATACATTTTAAAAGCTCTAAACATATGCTTTTCCACCATAAAAATTGTCTTGTGCCAGCAAACTTGAAGAATAATTTATAAGCTTTTATCATCTCTTACCTCCTTTTCTATGCATTTTCTAATTCTCATAATTATTTGCCTTCCACATATTTCTATATAATTTTGAACTCCTAAGCAATTCTTCATGTGTCCCTGACGAAACTAGTTTTCCGTTTTCTAATAATATGATTTGATCCGAATTTACAATTGTATTTAATCTGTGGGCTATAACTATTAACGTTTTATCTTTTGTTAAGTCTGTTATAGCACTTTGAATCAACGTTTCATTTTCCGGATCTACATATGCGGTGGCTTCGTCTAAAATTACTATTGGAGAATTCTTCAACATAGCTCGTGCTATAGTTATTCTCTGTTTCTGCCCTCCTGATAAAAGATTTCCTTCTTTTCCAACTACAGTTTGATAACCCTGCTCAAATTCCATAATAAAATCGTGGCAATTAGCTCTTTTACAAGCATCTATTACCAAGCTGTCTTCTATATTTTCATTTCCCAATTTCAAATTTTCCATTATACTTCTATTGAATAAATAGTTATCTTGTGAAACATAAGAAATCATATTGGTTAATTGTGCAATGGGAATATCTTTAATATTTACTCCACCTATAGAAATACTTCCAACTTGAGGATCCCAAAACCTATTTATCAACTTGACAACAGTAGATTTCCCAGAACCTGAAGGCCCAACAATAGCTGCTTTTTCTCCTTGCTTTATATTAAATGAAAGTTCGTTCAAGATATTTTGCCCTTCAATATATTGAAAATCTACATTTTTAAACTCAACATCATAATTCAATATAGTTTTTTTGATGCTATTTACACCTACCAATTCATCTACGTTCAAAATATCGTTTATTTCTTTCATTATCATTTTTATTTTTGATAAATTATCAGTATATATCACTGCTGATAAAAGAGGGCCTGTAATCCCTAGGGATAAAATCAAACTGAAAAGGAAATCTGCTAAGCTAAGTTCTCCTATGCTATAAAGATAACAACCAATTGGCAGTGTAAAAACCATAGAGCTGACAAGATTCATCATAAATGAAGTATATTTTTGAGTACTTTTTAGCCATTTGATATTGGCTTTTGTATTCTTTTTTACCACATTCACAAACTTTGAATAGGAATTTTCTCCCTGACCAAAAGTCTTTACAACTTCTATTCCATTAATATATTCAACCACGGTAGAACTCATATGATTTCTTATATCGATGATATTTTTGTATTTTTCTGAAAAAGTATTCATTATCTTTGAATAGGAACCTATACCAAATGGTATTGTTAATACTGAAGCTATTCCCATTTTCCAATTTAGTGTAAAAATATATATAATAATCGCAATAGGAACTAGTATGTTTGAAGCTACCTCAGGAACAGCATGAGCCAATGGAACTTCAAGTTGTTCAACTCTCTCTACAAACAAACTTTTAAACATACCTGACGAATTATCAATAACATATCCCATTGGGACCTTTGTTAGTTTTTCTGCTATATAATTACGTAATTTATCTAGCACCCTAAAAGTAGCTTCATGAGATAACGATGTTGAAATACCTGTACAAGTATATTTTACGCCATATGCTATCATTGATATTGAGAATAAAATCACATAAGTTTTAAAACTATTCATATTTTTAATTAAATTCAAAATAATTTCCGAAATGCATATATACGGAATCATCCCAAATCCAACACCAATGATGGCCAGGATAATAGAAAAGATATATCCTTTTTTCTCTTCTTTTATAAAAGCTTCTAAGCTAATTTCAGTTCTCGTCATTTTTACATTCCTTTCCAAGTTTAATGGCTAATTCCTTAGCGAAATTGTGGTTTTCGATACAAGAAAAGTGATTCCCCCCTATATAATCTACCTTTATTTCACCTAATATTGCGTTTTCCCATAACTTTAATAACTTAAAACTCTGAGCAAAAAAGTCATCGTTATCCTTTGCAATGTAGTAATTAATATTGCCAAAATAAGGACTTGGGGTTTGTTTTTGAACATTAAAGGTTTTTTTGAATATCTTAAATTTTTCAAGAATTTTTCCTTTCTCCAGTAAAACCCCCGTTTTCTTGTATACAACATTAGTATATATTTCAAATCTCTCATCTTCTGAGCTATTACAAACTTTATTAATTATACTTCGGTCATTTAGATTATTTAAATGATTTTTGATACTGTTTATTGTTATGTTAGAGTTTTTAGTGTCTGAAAACTCTTCACTGATTATATTTTCCTTTTCAAGTCCAAGATCGGATAAACTCACTCCGTAATTGTTTAAATAAATAAACTCCAATATAATATTGTCAACATGAACATTTGGTATGCTACCACTTTCTATAATAGAAAGGTTGAGCACGTTAACTCCTCTCTCTAGCAAATAACGTGATACCTCTATACCAATGTGACCACCAAAACTATAACCTATTATCTGTACATTTTTTATTTTCTGATTGAAAATTTCTTCCGCAGCCTCTTGAGCTAATACAGGAATAACATCTTCGTTGGACGTATTTAAAAACTTGTTGTAATCATCAATCCCTAAGACCATAACATTTCCATTATTTTGAATCTGTAGTTGTTTTGCAAAGTATTCGATATCGCTAATATTTCCAAGAGGTCCTTGAAATATTACGCTTAAGGTATCTGAAGTACTGTAAGATTTATATAATTTACTCACTAATAACTTCTTATGATCATCTATTTCACTCTCAATATCATCAACTCTTTCAAGAAAAACTGCTAAAGATCTTATTGTTGGTTCTCTTATAAGTTCTCGTAAAATAGCCTCAAAAGTCAAATTCGTTTTTATCTTAGATATAATTTTAGTTGCTACTCGTGCTAATAACAAAGAATCGGCTCCATAGTCATACAAATTAGAACTTGAACTAATCCTAGGATCACCAAATTCATCATTTATGATTGCAATCAATATTTTTTCGGTGTCATTTAACTTCTCAATATTTTCTATTGTATGCTGGCTTTCTTCATTATCAGCGTATAAATCTATTTGGATTTTTCCACTTATTATTTGATCTTTTTCTGTCATGGTTAGTTCGTTAAAATACCTCGTTTTCACAGAAGAGAATATCCCTTTATATGAATCTTGAATTATATTATTTATCTCTTCAACATCAATCTTTGAATAATTATTTTTAAATTTTTTTGCTATGAAAATCGCTCCATGGTTTAACAATATAGAACCCTCCTTTGGTAACAAAAAACTTTTAGTACTAGGTTCAATATCATCCAATATTTCTGCCCACTCATTTGGTTCTATGAAGAATCTTTTTTCTCTAATCTTATCTTGTGGAGTCTCCATCATAAAAATCTGTGACCCCATAATCCATGGTTCATTTCTCACTGGTTCAGAAAATAGTAGATATCCGTTGGGAGATATTATTTTTTTTAAATACTTTAGTGTTTTTTTAATATCTTGCACATTTTCCAAAACATAAGCGCCAATGACTAAATCAAATTGATTTGGTAAAAACCCTTGTTCATATGGGTCTATATCAGCGTTGAATTGCTTTATTATTACATCTTGATTTTCACCATATTTCTTTTTTGCTAGTGGCAAAAAATATTTTAAGGAATCTGTAAAATAATATTTATATTTGTTTTCTCCAAGTTCACCTAGTATTTTTTCTGTAGATGCCCCAGTTCCTGCACCTATTTCTAAAATTTGTAAACTTTTAGAAGAATTCTTAGATACATACTTTTTTATAAATTGACAAAAATAATTATTTATAATTATCGAATTTATACTATTTTTGTAAAGAGCATTTGTATATTTGGCTAATCCCTTAGGATATAAAAGCTCAACAGGATCAGTCACACCTTTTAAAATGTCTTCTATTTTGTCAAGATTGTCTTTAATATAATTTATAATCTCAATGTCGCCAAACTCATCTCTCCATAACGAATATAAAGTATGCCAATTTTTATCAAACTCTTCAGTTTTATATAAAGTATTAATTTTATATAAGGCATTTCCTTTATCAATAAGAACATTATATGAAACTAATTCACTAATCCATCTATCTAATATCCATTCATATTTTTCATCTACATTTTTTTCTATATTTCCAACATATCTATAATATTTACTATCTTTCGTAAGTACTCTTAAATTTAAAAGCGCTTTCAAAATGCAACTTAAAGCTAGATTATCTCTGAGATTAAAAACTTTTTTATATTCGATTGTCTGTAATTCCGTCTCCAATCTTTCATTATACTTGTCTATATCATCTAAGTTGATGTGTTCAATACCGTTGCTAGACTCTTTAGGAGATTGTATTATAGAAATATCTAATTCTCTATTGATTTTATTGGAGTTTTTTACCGAAATAATAATCTCTTCACAATTCTCCTTAGCAAATATATATTCACTTATGTTTTTGAACATTTCTTTATTTTCTGGATCATTTATAAATTTATCGTCTCCGAATATATTTAGATTTAACAACTTGCTATCTTCATTTTTAGTTAAACGATTCGTTGTATCTGAACATATTCGATTCTCCCATTCAAGTGGATTTGAGGAGTATTTATATAACTGAGCTTTAAAGTCAGAAAAAATATTCTTTATATCAACTAGCTTGAAAATATTTTCTCTAACGTCCCAATTAATTTCTAATCCATCTATATTGTCTGTACACTGACAATCTATAAAAACTTGTGGTGTCTGAGTTATTCCATATCCATAATTTCCCCTTAACTTATTGTTGTTAGTCCCTACTGCACTAGTAAAAACATATGGCAACAAAACTTCTCTAATATTCTTTTGGCGTGCAATATCTCTCATTACTTCAACACCAGAATATGATGAATGATCAATATTTTCAAATATATTTCTATTTATACTTGTTGCAAGTGCTAAAAATGTTTTTCCAAAATCGTCAATGGATATCAGTGATGTTTCAGTAAAGTCTCCAACACAATGATCTTCACTAGTTATAGCATTAGAGAAGACTGTGTAATTTATTGTAAACTTTTTGTTTGAACTCCATTTCATCAAACTCAAGGCATATACTGCTAATAATACTGAATTCGGTGTTAATCCATAACAACTGCTTGTTTTTTTTAGTTGCCTCCATTCTTCCACGCCAAGTTTTGTAGAAAAACGTATAAATCGATCATTCTTTTCGTCGACGTTAAGCCTATTTATCGTTGGTAATATAGGATACGTGTTTATAGTATCTAATTTTTTGCTCCAAAAAGCCCTATCCTCTATATATTTCTTTTTATTTTTGAAAAGGTATTTTTGTATGCAGTATTCTCTAAAGCTATAATCGCTCCCTTTTGGTTCTATACCATCAAAATATGCCGATTCAAATTCTGAAAGGAGAAACCATATACTTGACCAATCAGCTATCATAAAATCCATAGAAAAATGTAGTATTGAACCGTCATTTTTTTCTGAAATTCCGATATCAAACATAGGCCATTTTTTTAAAGGATATATTTTATTTTCTAATAAATCCCTAAGTTTATTTGTGTCTCCTTCTAGCACTTTAAAAGTTTCGACTTTTTTTATTGTCTGTTGTGTTGAGTTATTATTAATAACAGTTCTTAACATTGGGTGTTTAGAAATTAATTCATTCCATATATTCTCAACTTTATTTTTATCAAGTTTTTCTTTATAAATGTACTCTTGATATATATGACATGATGTGTTTCCGAAAGAATATGATTCTCCCCTTCCTAACAAATAAGCAGATTGTACCGTAGAAAGCGGAAATGGTTCATATAAACTGTTTTCAGTCTCTATATTATTTTGATTTACCAAATATTCTATTATTTCATTTTTGTTTTTCCTCAACATTTTAAAAATTTCATCAGATATAGCGTTTTTATATGTTCTATACTTTAATTTGTTGTTTTCTATATAGATTTCTATGCCTTTTCTTTTGCATTCTTGTATTATCTCCCTTACCTCACTCATTGTTTCCTCCCACTAGTTGTGTTAATTTGAGCAAATCCTGCACTTCTAATCATCTTCTCCCAATTTTTTGTAGCAATTAATTCTCCTTGAACTCTCGAAGCTTGGCATCCGCCCATCTCTATATACCTACAAGCTAGCAATATTTCTTTCTTTATAGCTTCAATCCAACTGGTTTCAAAAATCTCTTTAATATTTGAAGATCCATAATCGTACAGACTTAAATAGGGATTTACCTCGTAGGAGTGTTTAGAAGTTAATTCATTCTCTATAAAAGTTTTGGTTCTCCACGCAACAGGTCCAAAAGTATCTTCTAACATTAAGTTTCCAACACTGTAGAAAGTACAAAATCTATGCATGATTTCCATATCTACATTTGGATCCTGAGAATTTACCATATTGTTTAATTCAATAGTTATTGGTATTTTCCCTATATATCCACTAATTATATCAAATGGGCCATGTCCTTTTTTAAGAACTTGCAAACTATGAACTTCTCCCCAAATACCTGATAATAATAAAATATGCCAGCCAGTAAAAGATATTTGTGTCGATAGCATCATACTTAAATATTTCATTTTAGAATCCTTAGCCATTTCAATAGATTTTTTTATAAACGTTTCTATATTCGGCAAGTGAATATAGAAATTTGACACCATAAACAATAACCCTCTTTGTTTTGCTTGTTTGTAACATTCCAAAAGATATTTTTGATGAATTGGTTGCTCTTGTATAACATTTATATTTCGGCTTAATAACTCTTTACTTAATTTAGTTCCTTCTCCACCAACACCTTCAGACCTTATAATTACACACGCTAAGTCAATATCTTTTGGTAATTTTTTTACTTCTTTATATGTTTTTAATCCATATTTCTCTGCAATATGCTCAGAATGTTCGCTGCCTCTGGATAAAATACCTACTATATTAAATCTTTCATAGTCCCTACGAAGAGCTTTTATATAATATTCTCCAAATCTCGTTCCACAAACTAGAACATTCGTTTTTTTTGAAATCATTTTTATATTTCCCCCTCTGACTGAATTATTTCAAAAACTGACTTATCATCAAATATGTTGATATATAATTCAGGATCTATGCTAGACATAATATCAAGAAGTGTTCCTAGCTTATTTAAATCTGTGATATCATAAATTCCACAATGCAATTGAGTTTTCTTCACCAACACTAATACAGAAATAACCACATCAACAGTGATTTTTAAAGATGAACTGCTTTTAATAACTACGCAACTTTTTCTTTCCTTTTTTTCATATACTCCATTTATATCAGCTATAATAAATGAATCTAAAGGATAAAGTTGTCTATCTATCATAGATGCTTCTACAAGTTTTCCTATTTTATAATCTAGACCCTTTTTATATTTCTTTCTTTCCATTAAGAATTTATATGTTTCGCCATACGGAATGCATATGCTGTATCTAGCATTTTCGATTCCTAATCTTTCACATGTAGAAATTGATCTGCTGTCCATATACGGAATCTTTTCCAGTTCTTTTTGAATAATATTAAATTGAATAGCTTTTTCATTGCTACTAACTGCTTGTAACCTACCGTCTTTTATTTCAGTCATAGGGTAAATATCTACGCTTTCGATGTATTCTAAATATGACTTTGCTGCTGAATAGGAAAATATATCCATTGCAACATAGTACAAGTCAAAATGTATTATTGAATCAAATTTTTCCAACATAATCTTAGGTAGTGCTTCCGTAAGCCCGGGAGAAAGTCCAATACCATGATATATTGATGCGTTGCTAACTTTAGGTAATTTAAACCCTTCGTAATAAGTCAAATCAAAAAGTATTTTGCCACAAAATTCCACAGCTTCAACTAAATTATATATTCCTTTATGATTTGCTGTAGCACAATTTATTACGAAGTCACATCGTTTAACAAAGTCAAAACACGACCTTTTGTCCATTAAGTCAATATATTCATAATTGATATCATCCTCATTTAATAATTGTTTATTTCTTACTCCTCCTATAATGCCCCCCAATCCAGAATTTACTAATAATTTATAACATAACGTGCCTACTTCGCCACTCACACCAATTATGCCTATCATATCTCACCTTCAACTATAGTCTTATCTATATCATCGATGCTAATTTTTTCTTCTACTAAGGTTAACATATCTTGAAATACCGAGTTAGTAAATATTTCAGAAAGACTTATTTCATAATTTAACTCATTTGATATACTCCTTGCTAATCTAGTTGCGGACATACTGTCCCCTCCTAATTGAAAATAGTTAGAAGTCTTATTTATCTCCCCTTCAAAATTTAGATTTTCTTCCCAAATATTTCTCAGTTTTTTAAAATTCACGTCCTCCTCTTCTAGAATTTCGCTATTTGACTCTTGGTAAATAATTTGTTTAGTGTCAAATTGATTTTTTAACACATTTACCTCTATGTTATTCCCATTTGAAACAACAATACTTCTTTTTGAGATATTGTATTTCTCAGCTATATTTTCAACCTCATTTTTATAATCCCCTTTATTTTTAAAACACACATGAAAAACTCTCTCATTGTTATCTATATAACTCCCATTCGGATCAATATATAGATAATCTGCTATTTTTTTTATATATTGTGATTTATAAAAAAATTCATCTCGTATTTTATTTCTGGCATATAAGTGTTTTTCCTGAAAGAAAATAGCTATTAGAGTAGACATTGAGTCCATTTTATGAAAATCAATGATATGAAACTCCCCAGCTTTTTTCAATGTTAAATTTAATAGGCTCACTACATTTTTTAAGTTTTCAAAATGGTGTGCCGTATTCGGCATAATCAAATAGTCGTATTGCCCTAACATATCGCCAGATATAAACTCTTCATTAAATTCCAATTTTGAAAATATAATATCCCCATACTTTTTCTTTAGATTATCTAAAAGTAACGAAGTGAAACCTATTAAATCTACCTGCTTAACAGATTTGACTTCTGATAGTAGATATTCTAAAAATAAACCTTGACCTGGATTTACCACCCCAATTTTTTTTGATTTCTCTTCATTGTGATTTTTCATTTGGTTAATCATTGTTTCATATGCTTTTTTTAAACTCAACTCATTATAGCTTAATTTTTCAGGGGATAAATCCCTATCCGTTAACAAAAGATATCTGTTGTCTTTATTCTTTAATACTTCAATAAAAAGTTTCTTTTTTTTATTTAATATAATCATTAATTCGCTGTTTTCGACCGTTTCATTTAAATAATCAGTTTCAATGAAGTCTTCGATAAAACTTTCCCAATAATCAATTATTCTATCATTTCTACTGTCCACTTCAATTTTATTTTGATTAATCTCATTTAAAATGTTTTTTATATACTTTTTCGCTATATAATCTCTCATTATTGTCCATTTGTTTTCTTTGCTCACACGCAAAAGAGATTCGTTAATATGACTTTTATTATTAATTTTTTTTATTTTAGCAAAAATTATTTCTCCCTCTTTTTTAAAACTAAAAAAATCTTTACCAACTATTCTACTCATATAAATTCCCCTTTGTTTTTTGAATTACATATATCATTTACACGATTTACGTATATTTCTATAATATTATTTATGTATTTCTGATTGAATAGCTCTTCTATATAATCAAAAGAAATCCTCATCTCCCCATCAATTATCCTTACGTGGTGATCAATAGTTACTTGTGGAGTCTGACTCAATGAATATATTTCTCTGAATCCATTTAGAGTAGATTTATAATTCTCGCCTATCATACATGTCATTACTGCCGGAAAAAACAAGTTTAGACGTTTTGCTTTATTTAATATGTTTATTCCTTCATACTCTCTAAATTCCAATAGTTTAAAAATTTGGTACTGGGTCTTTATAACTGTATCTATAAAATTAATACTTTCATCTTTATATTCAATTAAACCTACATTGGTAAATTCACCCAACGTCTCATCAGCATGCTTGTCTAAAGGTAGTTTTCCAAACATAGTTATATTTATTGTAAGATTTTTCTCTGAGCTTACTTTTGATAAAGTTTCCAAATAAACAGTCATGATAACAGCGGTAAGCGTTACATGATTTTCTTTAGAAAATTTTTCCAATTTTCCCACAATTACTGTATCAAAAGTATACTCCTGCCTAACAAACGTAGTGGATTCTAGGTTTTTTAGCTCTAGTTTATATTCCAATTTAGGCCCATCACTTATATTAACTATTCTGTCCGTCCAATATCTATCAGCATTTTTTATAGTCTCTACACTCTTATTTCTCAAATTACAAAGTTCGTTAACATATTGCTTATATGAATACCTTGGATAAGCGACCTTTTGTCCTACATATATCGAAAATAAATCTGATACTAATTTTCCTGCACACCAAGCATCTAAAATTGAACAGTCAAAGCTAAAATGTAAAACATCCTCATGTACCTTACTTTTCCCTACTTCTAAATGAAACATCGGCCATGAATCATAAGGATACAATCTGTGCATCATACTTTCCCTTATATTAAGTTTATCTATATATTTAGTAAATTCATAAGTTTTAATTTTATATCTAGGAACGGTGTTAAGTATTAATCCTTCCCCTTTAGATTTGATAATTAACCTTAAAACATCATTTCTTTGGATTAAAATATTTAAAGATTCTTCAAGCCTTTTTATATCAATTGAATCTCTTAAAAACTCAATATAATAATGTGCATTAACATTATTTAATCGTTGATCTTCTATTTGTCCAGCCATATAGGCCAGCTGTAACTGACTTAAGCTTACTGAATTTTCTTTTTCTAAATTTAGAAACTTTATAATTCTTTCTTTATTTGACTTTATCTCATGTAAAACGCCACTATCTAGAATATTTTTTATAGCCTTATATTTTAGTTTTTCTCCATCAATATAAAGCCAGATCCCTTTCTTTTTTAATTCATTTAAATAGTTAAACGTATCCAGATCGTTTGTATGCCTACTGCCCTTCATTCTTCACCTCTTTTTAGCATTGGTGTATAATCTATATAATTAGCACTGAAGTTAACCAATTTAGGGAATCCGATTACAGAACTTAAAACACTCCATTTCTCAGAAATCAAAATTTCTTTCTGCAATACTGCTATATCCATTGTTCCTTTTCTTATTTCTTTTATGAATTCTTCAATTTGTTTTTCAATAGCATTTGGAAATATTGTTCTCAATAATTCATCGTAAGAATTTTCTTCTTCTTTTATCAAGTTTATACTCATTGGTCGAAAATCATAATCATGCTTAGTCTTCTTTTGATAAACATCTGATTCAGATATATTCATTCTGCTTCTCCAACATAAACCACCAAATGTATCATTTAATTCTAACCTCCCAGAATCATAAAAAAATATCATCCTATGTAGCAGATGCATATGATTATTCCCATCATTTTCAGAAACTTCGTTGTGAATTTGTAAAAAAATATCTTCCTCTCCATTAGTGAGCTTTAATTTTGTGAAGGGATAGTTTATTTTAGTTTCCCTGTCATCAATTGTAAAATTTCTATAATTACTAAGCGAATTGGCTAATATAGCAGAAAGCGAATACAACCCCTGTGATGAAGAAATTATACTTGCATATTTAAATCTATCATTTGTATTCAAAAAAAGGCTTGTATCACAAAATTTTTTTATGGATTCTAAAAATGGATATAAATCTCCCACTTTATAACAAACTTTATTTTTAACCGCTATTCTACAGCATTCTGATATCTCGTTATAATTTATAGGATGCTCTTGCATAACGTGAATCCCCCTATTTAATAGTTGCTTGGCGATTTTTGTTCCTTCTCCTCCTAGTACTGACGATTTTACTATTACAAAAGCCATATCAATGTCAAAAGGCAAAGAAGTTACATTTTTAAATAGAGGCACGTTATATTTTTTTGAACAATCAATAGATCTTTTACTACCATTCGCATAAATTCCAACTAATTCTAAATTTTCGTTTTCGCTAATTGCTCTCATGTAAGACTGACCAAAAGTAGTCCCACACACCAAAACTTTAAATCTCATTTTCTAACCCTCGTTCATATTATCTTTTGTAGTTCCCGATAACTTCAGAAGCTATATAGGATATCGTAGGTTTTTCAAAAAAATCACTAAAATTTAGCTGATATCCAAATTCTTCTGATAATTTATTAGAAAGTTGAATCATATTCAATGAGTTTCCGCCAAGAGAAAAAAAGTTGTCATCAGATTCTATCTCATTGCACTCTAAAATCTCCATAAATATCTCTCTTATTATTTTTACTAAATCAGTACTGAGCAGTTCAGCCTCTTTTTCGTTTGTTATTTTATTTTTGTCTAAACACTTCAAATTAAATATTGTTTCACATACTTCTCCATTAATATTTTCCGCAGTGTTTTCAAACCTATGATTTTTTGTTATTGTTGTGTATAAATTTTTAACTTTCATATCTCCATTTATAGACACTTCTGTAATGGCTTTTACATAGTCATTAAAACAAACCCCCATTTTAGATTCATCAAATAATTCCCCGACATAATCCCAAGCCAATACCAAGTTTCCATCTATTTCCATTATTTGATGATCTAACCATATTTGAGGCGTTTGACTTAACATATAATTTAAAGTTCCTAAAAAATCTTTGCTTCTACTTTTATTAATTCCTAAGCCACTCGTAAAAACTACTCTCGCTACATCACACTTCTCCTTTTTATCTCTTAAATCTCTTAGAAATTCTAAAATACTATATGATGTATGTTCCATATCGGAAAGAAACTGATACTGGATATTTCTGGCATTTTCAACAATTGTGGTATCTTCATTTAATTTTACCTCAAGTAAATTTAAATCCGTAAAATCACCCATAACTTTAAAAAATTTAGAATTCATATCCTCTCTTGAAAATTGAGTCATATTTATAGTAAATTCGCTTTTTTCGCTATATTTATTGATTATAGTAGCGAATATGGAAAGAATTAAAACCGTTGGGGTTATATTGTTAGCGTTTGCTATATTTTTAATGTTTAGCCAAATACTTTTACCGATAGTCTTTTCCTTTCGCTTGAATTTTTGAATAAATTTATTGGATTCTTTCTGCATAAAATTAAATAGTGGAGCATCAGGAAATGACTCTATTCTGTTTTGCCAATAGGTCTTATCTCGAGCATAGTTAGCTTTATTTCTCTGCTCTTTATATAAAACATAGTCTCTAAAAGATATATCTATATTTTCTTCAACAAACTCCCCTTTATACCTTGCATTCATTTCATCTAAAAAATTATACATACTCCAACCATCAAGTATTGTGTTATCTATTCCTATGCATATTCTGCATTTATTATCACAATATTTGGCAACTTTAAAATCGAACGTTGGAATTTTACTTAAGTCTATGACTCTGTGAGACAGTGAATCTCTAATTTGCATCAAGGCTTTCTCTCTATCACTTTCATTTAGTAAGGTTAGTTCATTGATTTCAATAAGCACTCTTGGGGGATTTTTAATAACTTGTTGCTCTCCAGATCTGAGTATTACTGTCCTTAATGCCGGGTGATAATTTATCATGTCGTTTAATACATTTTGAAGTTTACCAATGTGGAGATTTTCGCAATCAAACTCAAAATAACAATGAGTTGAAACATCTCCTAGCTCATACGCACCTTGTCTCCCAATCCAATAAGCCATTTGCACATCAGTTAATGGAAAAGTCTCATATAAATTTTCTTTGTCTGATATTATTATGTCTAGATCATTAATATCGACTTTTTTTATAGTTTGGCTATTTTTAATTAGTTGACTTAATTTAGTTACTGTAGGATTTTCAAAAATATCCTTAACTGATAGTTCGTATCCCAACTCACTTCTTATTTTCCCGATAATTGACGTTGCAACCAACGAGTCGCCTCCTATAGAAAAATAGTTGTCGGTAATTACTATATCTTGATTACTTAAACTGTTTTTCCATATTTCCAAAATTTTTCCTTCCATTTCATTGTTTTGAGTACCCTCATTAGGAGAAGCATTTAACGTTTTATTAATATCATTTGTAATATTGCTTTTTAGTTTTTTTCTATCTACTTTCCCATTTTTATTTAATGGTATCTCAAATACTTTATAAAATGATGTTGGAACCATATAATTAGGGATTTCTTTATATAAATGATTCTTTAGTTTGTCGAAAGTTACTTTTTCATTCCTTTTGTTTTGTAATACAAATGTACTAAAGTTCAAGTTTTTTGAATCTTCTTGATTTGTTAAATATACTATTTTGTAGTCAGGATTAATATGTTGTTTTATGTTTAAGGCTTTGAAAGATTCTTGATTCATAACATCTGCGGTGATAATATGAAGTAAATTCTTGTCTTGTATTTCATGTCCTATGAGGATGCCATTTGGGTTTAAAATAGATTGTATTTTCTCTAAAAATAAATTAACATCTACATTTCTATGGATAGAATTAATCGTAATTACTACGTCAAAATAATTCTCATTAGATTTATTGGCATATAGATCTTTTATATACATATATTTAAATTTATTGCAGTCGTCAAGCTCTGATAACCCCGCTTTTGAATATACAGTATTGTCTGCGTATACATATTCGCTAACATAATCTTTTAGGTTTTCAAATAATTTCTTCGTTAAGTTGGCATCCCTAGTTCCATATTCTAAAACTCTAATTTTTTCATTTGAATTTATCCCTTTATATTTCTTAATTGACGAAATAATACTTTCTATAGATTCCTTATATCCCATAAGATTTTCTGTAAGTTTCGTTAAGTTAAATTGATTGTCCTCAGTGTATAAAAGCTCAACTGGGTCTTTTTCACCTTCTAGAATTTTTAATAGGGTTGGTTTTAAGCTATTAATTCTTCTCGTAATTTCTCTTTGATCACTGTATTCTGGAATTCTTTTGAGCTCTGCCAAACTATATCTTCCATCATTTAACTTTAAGTAATTATTATTTAATAATTCTTTCATCCAAATTTTAACGATAAACATACTCAACTCAGACATGTCAGTAAGTTTATAGATATCTTCAATGTAGTATTCTCTATTACTGAAATCTACGCCTATATTTCTTAGAATATCCATAACCATGTTCATCACGATTTTGTCTATGGATTTATTCTGAGATATTACATCATTAGATGGTATACTCTTCGGAGTTTCAACAAAACTTACACTGGTCTCTTCTAAGTTTATTTTTTTGGTAAAATTTTCTGAACTTTCATCAATTTTGATAAAAGCTACTAAGTTTTTGCTGTTTCCTCTTTCAAAAACATCAACAAAAACATTATCCACCCCACCATATTTTCTTATTGCATCTTCAATTTCACCAAGCTCAATACGATGACCTTTTATTTTAACCTGTGTATCTTTTCTCCCTAAGAATTCTATTGTTCCATCATCCCATGTTCTCCCGTTATCACCTGTTTTGTACCATCTTATTCCATCCTTTTTTAAAAATTTTTTCTCCGTTAATTCTCTGTCGCCATAGTAACCTTTAGCAACACCAACCCCACCTATTAAAAGCTCACCCATTACATGATTTGGGCAGTTCCTTCCAAGTTCATCCACAACTCTATAAACTTGATTTTTTAGCGCTTTCCCATATGGAATTGAAATCCAATCTTGAGGAATAGTTCTAGGTACGTTTAAGTAATTTGACCATATTGATGCTTCAGTAGCTCCACCCATTGCGACAACAATTGCATTATTATTACTAATAGAATAGAATCTTCCTGGTAGATCTTTTGCTATCCAATCTCCTGATAACATAACAATTCTAAGTGGTAAGTTTTTCTTTTCACCCTCTGCCATAGTTACGAGCATGTCAAAAAGTATAGGTACAGAGTCCCACACACTTACATTATATTTTTCAATAATTCTAATCCACTCATCAGGATTACGATAATTATCTTCATTAGTTGTTATTAGAGTTCCACCTACACCAAGTATTCCAAAAATATCATATACTGATAAGTCAAAGTCTATTGCTGATACCATAAGTAACGTATCATTTGAATTAATAGAATATTTTTCATTTAAATCATTAATAGTATTAATGGCACTTGTATGCATAATCTCAACACCCTTTGGCACTCCTGTAGTACCTGATGTCATTATTATATAGGCTGAGTCAAAAGGACTTACTTCTATAGGCTTATCAAGACCTAAGGATTTGTCTATAGCTTTGTCTAAGTCAATTAAAGAAACTTCTCCCGTATCTAGTTTGCAATTTTCTATTGTTTTATTTTCACTGATGACAAACTTTATACCAATTTGTTCGTATATTTTAGTTCGTCTTTCGCTAGGCTGATTTATTCCAACAGCAACATATGCCGCTCCAGAAAAAAGTATTCCAAATATAGCGTAAATTTGCTTGCTTGATCTTGGGAGAGTAATGCCTACATAGTCTCCCTTTTTTATTCCATTTTCCTTTAAATATCCTGCTACATTTAAGGATTTTTCATATAAGTCTATATAAGATATTTCTTCTTTAGATTCTGAATCTATAATTGCAATTTTTTCTGGATTTTCTTTTACATTTTTTATAAATCCATCATATAATCTCTCATCAGGAAAGTTTAACGGAAGAATTGATTTAAGCTCTTTTTCTCTTGCTAGTTTTTGATTTTCTGATAGTACATCAAATTTGCTTTCCCAATTTTCCTTTTCTGTTAGTATTAAAAGTTGTTCTTCTAAAGAATTTAACATGTCATCTAACATTTTTTCAGGGAAAAGTTCATCTACACTGTCCCAGCATAATACTAAATCTCCATCTTTTATATAAGATTGGAAATCTAACCATACTCCTGGAGTTTGTGAAACCATATATGTAATTTTGCCCAAAGCTTTCCTTGAAATTTCAGTCTCTAGTGGATAGTCTATGTTGCACGCAAAAACTACAGGTGAAACATTAAGACTTGTACCCTGTGATTTCGATATATCTCTTTGAACTTGTACTCCACTATAAGATGAATGACTAGCATTGTCTATAAAGGTTTCGCTTATTCTATTCAAAGTTTCTAGGAAAGAAGTATCATTTTTTCTTTCATGTTCTACTAATAAGATATTTGTAAAGTCTGCTACCATATCTTTCAGGTTTTCGTTTGAAAGATCTCTATTAAATAATGGTAAATTTATAAAAAACTTATCTTGGTTAGTCCATCTTTCTAGAATTAAAGCATACGCAGTTAATAAAACCATTGATGGCGTAGATTTATAGCTTGCTGCAAGCTCTTTTATTTTGCTCCATTTATCTTTTTCAATAACTCGTTTTCTTCTAGTGAATCTCGTTTCTTTAATTTGTTCAGGAGCTTTCTTTAATGGTAAATTAGGTCTTTCTATCTCAAATGAGTCTATTTTTTCTTTCCAAAACTCTTGGTCTTTTTTATAAATTTCAGAGTCTACTTCAAGATTGTTTATATAATCTTTAAAGGTATAATTGTTTAGATTATCTAATTCTTTTCCTAAATACAATTCTCCTAATTCTTTTAAAATAAAGCTCAAGCTCATTACGTCAGCAACTAGCAAGTCTAAATCAAAGAATATTTTGTTTTTATTTTGTGATAGATTTGCAAGTTTTAATCCAGCGACTTCTCCCATTTCTACTCTGAGTTTTCTATGAGATAAATTTTCTCGTATTTCGTCTAGTCTAATTTTGTTTTCTTCATCATCTAAATTAGATAAATCAAAAACTTCAATTTCTTCGCTAAAAGGTTTATCTAATATTTCTTGTTTTCCATCTTCTGTGAATCTTGCTCTAAGCATTGGATGCCTGTATTGAAGTTTATTCCAAGCATTTTCTAGCTTAACTTCATCTATGTTTTCTCCGTCAATCTCGATATATGCATGACAACTCACCCCTCCAAGTGTTTGTTCGTCTTCTCTTCCAATGAAATATGAGTACTGAACATCGGTTAGTGGAAATTCTTCATTTTGATTATTTTCATTTATGTAATAAGACTCTTTTTGTACAAAATTATTGTCCGTAATCAATTGTTCCCAGTGTGCTAAAGTTGGATTTCCCATTAATTTCCCAAAGTTTATATTTAGTCCATTTTTCTTCAACTTGCTAGCCACTTTCATAACTTTTATTGAAGTTATCCCTAACTCTTTCAAATTCACATTTTTGTCAATTGTTTCAATGTCAAGTTGTTCTTTCAAATATGATTCAAGTGATGAAATAATCTCGTTTTTATTTTTTATTAGTGTCATAATGCAACTCCTTATACATCTCTTTTAACCTATTTTTATCTATCTTTCCAACAGCAGTTAACGGAAATTCTTCTACGCATTCAACTACATCTGGCAGTTTATAACTTGCCAAACCCTCTTTTATTAAATATTTTCTGATATGATCTATAGGCATTGCCTCATCACTTAACATATAGAGGCATATTATTTCTTCTCCATTTTTATTTTTTATACCTACAATGCTTGCTTTTGAAATTCCGCCCATCTTAATTACGGTCTTCTCAATTTCCCTAGGTTCTATATTTTCTCCATTTTTTATAATTGTATCTTTTAATCTCCCTATTATATTGATGTTTCCATCTTTTGATAAAACAATCTTATCCCCTGTAATAAAGTAATTATCTTCGTTTACTACGGTTTCGTCCTCATTGTAATTGTAATATCCATATATAGTATATGGTCCTCTTGTTAATAATTGCCCAACTTCTCCAGGTTTTGTTGATTGATTGTTCGAATCAACAACTAATATTTCATCATATTTTGAAATTGGCTTGCCTTGAAAATTGTATCTTATATTTTCAGAATCGTTCACGTCTGTCATACATATCAAACCTTCTGCAAGACCAAAGCTTTGTTGAATTCTAACATTTAACGTATTTTCAAGCATCATAGCTTGCTTAGGCTCAAGTTTTGCAGCACCAACTATCATTAACTCCAGAGAACTAACATCACTTTCTAACAGCCCTACATATTCTAAAAACACCTCAATTAACGACGGAACTATTTGTATAGTATTAATTTTATTATTTTCGATTATGGGAACAAATTCATCAGGACTAGCCGTATTACTAATAAATACAGTTCCTCCATATGCCAAAGTCCCAAGTACCCCTGGACAGCAGAGCGTAAAATTATGTGCCATAGGCAATATTGCTAAAAACTTAGTGTTTAAATTGAATTCTGACTTTATTCCTGATTCTTTCGCCACATAGATATAATCACAATGTCTCCTTGGTATCAATTTGGGTATACCAGTTGTACCTCCTGATAAAAGTAATAATCCTATCTCTTTATAATTGATCTCTATTTGTTGAGATAGATAATCTTTATCATCAAGATTGTAAAAATTTTTATATCCTTGATTATCTCCAAGAATATAAACTTCAAAATCTATATTTAATTCTTCTCTTACTTCTCTAATCATATCAACATATGAAAAGCCAAGATATTTATCCTTAGCTATATATGCTATTGCCCCTGATTTTTCTAATATTCCCTTTATTTCATTTTTCCTATGAGCTGGAAGTGATAATACTGGAATCACACCAATCTTAAACATGGCAAAAAGGATAATAACAAATTCGTGACAATTAGGAAGTTGAAGAACGATTCTATCTCCCTTTTTAAATCCAGCTTTCAATAAACCATTGGCATAATGGCAAGCTTTTCTATTTAATTCTTGATATGAAAGTTCAACATCTCCATCTACTAAGGCAATTTTATCCCCATATTTTTTAGCACAATCTTCAATAAATTCTCCTAAGGTTATATGCGGCCACACTTGTTCATCATAAAATTTTTCTAATTTTTCTTTTAATTCAATGTTCATTAATTTTCCTCCGAGCATATTGCCCCGACATATTTGCCATCATAATTTAATGGCTGTAATCTACTTATTATATTGTTTTTATTATCGATAATTTCTATAACTTTATTTCCATAAGAAATTATTTCAATTTCTTTCAAATTTCTTATAAGACCAATCCCATCATATTTAAGATAGGCTTCTTTTGCAGTCCAATATCTATAGAAACTAATTATGTTGTTATCTATATTTATGATTTCATACTTAGTAAAACAGTTTTCTAATATATCCTTAAACTCAAATTTATAATTTATTTTTTCAACATCTACTCCTACTTCTCTTTTAAAAAAAGCTAACAGGACTAAGCCATCAGTATGTGAGATGTTAAACTTTAATCCTATAGTGTTTTCTAGGTAAGGCTTATTGTTTTTATCTCGTTTGACTATCAGATCATCAATTTCTTTTTCTAGTAAACATTTTAGGACTAAATTAAGTATTGCTCTTGATACTAGATAATTAATTTTTGCTATTTCTGATTTATAATCCTTTGATTTTATTATCTCCTCTTCAGTTAAGTAAGAAAGTAATTTTTCTTCTAATAATTTGTCTGTATAAGCCTTAATTAGTGTCAAATCATTATTAGATAATTTAGCTTTTAAATTTTCTAAGGTAAGAAAATCTTTAGTATTTCTTATCTCATATTCTTCAATTTTCATTTACTTTTATAAACTCTTTTATCTCTTTAATGACACTATCAGGAGATGTGTTGACAAACATATGCTTGCCATCTATATATCTATAAGTGAATTCTTTTGTGGTATAATCTTGCCATTTTATAAGTTCATCTAAGGTCATTTCTTGATCTTTATCTCCCATAAGACCTAGTATAGGTGATTCTAATTTCTCAAATTTTGTATCTTGATAGTCTTCATCTATTACAAAATCTGCCCTAAGTGTTGGCAAGAAAATGGAAATTAAATCCTTATTATCTAAAATTTCTTTTGGTGTTCCTTCATATCTTCTCAAGCCTTCTATAAATCCGTCATCGTCAAGATGATAAATTGGAAGAGGTTCTTTATATAATGGTGCTCGTCCTCCTGATATTATTATTCCTCTTGGATTTATGTAATCCGAATTTTTAATTCTTAATGCAAGTTCATAAACTATTTTTGTTCCCATACTATGTCCAAATAAATAATAAGGTTTTCTAAAATCAAAATTTTCTTTCATATCTTCAAATAAATTATCCACTAAGATGTTAATGTCACTTATAGCCTTTTCAGAAAACCTGTTTTCTCTTCCTGGATACTGGGCAACAAGTAATTTTATATCTTCAAACTCATCTTTCCATTTTCTAAAGGCAGACACTCCACCACCTGCAAACGGGAATATAAAAAGATTTGCTATTATATTATTTTCATTAATTTCTTTATTTAGTATTTCAAAGTTTTTTGACATAAATTCACCTTTTTATTTATTTTCTGTTAGTATTGGCTAACTCAAAATTATTATATACCATTTGATAGCTTTTATCAATAGCTTTGAGATGTTTTTAAAAATATAATTTTAAAAATAAAAATAGCATAGACATCTCATTATGCGAGTCATCTATGCTATTTACTATAAATTATAATCGAAATGTTTTTTTAATTTTTCAAAAGTTTCATCAGAAATAACATGCTCTATAAGACAAGCTTCGTCTTCAGCATTTTTTGCATCTATTCCAAGTCTTATAAATACGTCCGTCAAATATTTATGCCTTGTATACATTTTTTCGCAAAATATTTTTGACTCCTCTGTTAAACGAATTATTTTATCTTCACCATAAATAATCAGCCCTTTATTTTCAAGTTTTTTTAGCATTCTTGTAACAGTAGGTCTTTTATATTCTAAGTAATTAGCAAGATCCATATTTCTTACTTCCTCTTTTTCCAAAGATAAAATATATATAGCTTCTAAATAATTTTCCTCTGCAAATTCCCTGTGTAGAATGGATTACCCCTCCCTTAAAAATAAAAATAATTACATCCAAATTTAGTAAATACGAAATTAAAGAACTTAAAAAATGATTTCCTTAATCTTTATACTATCTCATTATACTTATAAAAATCCTTATTTAAAAGTAAATTTTGCAATATTCCTCTAGATTTGTCATGTATTGTTTATTAACTTCACTTATACTATTAGTATATGAGCAAGCACAGTAAGTGCATATGCACTTACTAAAAATGGAATAAAAATACTACGAATATATCGCTTATTTTTTCCATTTTACTTGTTGGGGAATATCCCCAAACCCCTAAATTTATAATAATTAAATTCAGCAACAAACGCTTATAATAGCTTAAACGTAAACTTGAATATTATCTCAAAAAGTGATAAAATATCAATAATAAAAATTTAAATCAGGAGATTCCCAAACGAAATATATAGAATAAATTAAACCTGTAAGTCAAGTTATCCTACTTGAATTTACAGGTTTTTCTTTTTTATTTCGATTAATAAATTTATTAGTAAGAGGAACTTCAAGGAAGTTTACTACGAGCTCTATCTATATAATTATTATCACATAAGAAAGAGGGATTGAGAAAAAAATGTAGTATTTATTATTACAACTACAATATACGAGGAGGTTAAATTATGACAAGTAGATTTAGAAATAACGGAATCTATTTAATGTTATCTGATGAGGAGTTAGAATTGCTAAATGAAAAATATAAAGCATCTAAGTGTAAAACTCTTAGACAATTTATTATGAAATGTATTTTAGAAAAAGATATTTATGTATTAGATATGGATGTCTTTCGTGAAATGTCAACAAATATAAGTCGTACTTCAAATAATATAAATCAAATTACTAAAAGGGTAAATACTACATCAATTATATATAAAAATGATGTAGAAGATTTAAAAAGCTTATTAGAAAATCAAGCAAAAGATATTTTCTCTATCCGTAAAAAAATATACTCTCTTACTAATTCTAATAGCATAAATACTGAGAAAGAATAATGGCAATTACTAAAATTCATCCTATAAAATCCACTTTAAAAGCAGCACTTGATTATATTATGAATAGTGATAAAACAGATGGAAAAATTCTAATTTCCTCCCTAAACTGTAACCCTATAACTGCTCATTTAGAATTTGAACAAACAAAAAGAGAATGTAATTCTAAAGCAAAAGTTTTGGCAAGACATTTAATTCAATCTTTTTTCCCAGGAGAAACTACTGCTGAAGAGGCTCATCAAATAGGTATAGAACTATGCGATAAAATCTTAAAAGGAAAGTATGAATATGTTCTTACTACCCATATAGATAAGGGGCATATTCACAACCATATACTATTTAATAATGTTTCTTTTGAAACTGGTAAAGCATATCAAAGTAACAAAAAAACTTATCACCAAATTAGAAATCATAGTGATGATTTATGTAGAAAGTATCAGCTATCAGTTATAGATGAAGATTATGTAAAATTTAAAGAAAAGTATAAAACCAATGGTAAATCCTACAAAGAATATATTGAATTTAAGAAAGGAAAATCTTGGAAACATAAACTTCAAATCGCTATTGATCATACTATTAATAAAGCAAATAGCTATGAGGATTTCTTAAAGCTTATGGAAGAATATGGCTATGAAATTAAACTTGGAAAATATCTTTCTTTCAGACATAAAAAACAAGGAGAAAAAGGGCGATTCATTCGTGCGAGGGAAACTACTCTTGGAAAAGATTATACAAAAGAGAAAATAAAAGAAAGAATTGAAAATAAGGTAAATGAAAATTACAAAAATATTGAAGTACATTATGCTAAAAAATCTTACAAGAAATTTGATAATATAATAGACATAGAAAGCAATGAAAAGGTTAAATCTTCTAAAGGTTATGAAATATGGGCAAGAAAACATAATATGAATACTATGGCGAATACCTTAAATCAGATTAGAAAATACGGTCTATCATCTAGTATGGATTTGGAAATTAAACTCCAAGAAGAGGCTGTTAATAGGCAAGAAATCCTAAATAAGATTAAAGATGTTGAAAAAGTTATGAGCGAAATTTACGCAGCTATTGAAGACATTAACACTATAAAAATAAATAAGGTTATCTATAGAACCTATAAAGAAAATCCAAATGATAAAGATTTTTATAGTGAATATAAGCCTCAAATTATCGCATATAAAAAAGCAATAATTACTTTAGAAAGGTGTAAATATAAAAATCTAAGTATAAAAGAGTTGTCAAAATTATATGATGAATACAAAAATAAAAAAGATATTCTTATGGATGACTACTCCAATAAGAATATCTTGATAAATGAATTGACTCAATTAAGAAAAAATACTGATAAATATCTTGATAATGAATTATATAAGTAATTGGATCTATAAAAAAATGATAGGATAGTGTGGAAACTTTTCCACAGCCCCTTTCAAATATGAGCTCTCATTTTGCCTTTGCCAATAAAAATCGAGTAGGACTAAATATAACCCTCTCACACCATCGTACGTGCCATTCGACATACAAGTAGTTCAATGCAAATAATAATCAAAACAGCTTTAAAATCCTCTCTTTTTGAGGATTTCTTTGTTTATATAGTACAATCCTGTTATGTTAGTTACAACTTAATAATAGTCGCCAAACCCCTAGGACTGTTTTCCATCTACAGTGGGACATTTAATTTTCTTTTAAACTTTTATAATGAATTCTCGTGTTCCCTAGCCTTCTAACTCTCTTTTCTTTTTCAGAATCCAAATCCTAAATATTTTAGCTTTGTTGGTTTAATAACTTTGAATTTTGTTGCATTTACTTTTAATCCTAACTTCTTTTCTATACATTTGGTTACTAAAACCATTACTCTGTTTGCCACTACACTGTTTGCTACTGTTAGTATACTTTCATCTAAACATCAAACCAACCTTAATATCATATTCCTGTTCGTCAAGTCATGTCGTTCCTCTCTTCCACATATCTCCATGTGAAATTTCAGGATCGCTATGAAATTCGTCGACAACTACGCTATTTAGGAACTTTCACCCCAGTATTGGAACTTGCCCGTTATACAAAAAATTTTGATACTAATAATTTAGTTAATATCAAAATTTTAAATACCATTATATTTTAAAAAAACAATTAATACTAAACTTATAAAAATAGCACTAATAAAAGCTATCCAAAAAATAAATTTATCTACTTTAAACTTAGATTTAAATTTTTTTAAAGCTAAATTATATATTCCCACGCCCAATACACCACCTAATGTATTATTAATTATATCAGTTATATCAAATACTCCAATTGACAATGCGTACTGTAAAAACTCTATAGCTAAACTAAAGAAAAATACAAAAAGAATACTTTTTAAATTGTTTTTACGAAATAAAATAGATCTAATCATAATACCCAAAGGTAAAAAAATGAGTATATTTGATACCATCTCATCAAAAATAACTTTAATATTAACTGTATTGTCATAATAAAATGGTAGTAAATTTATTTGTCGCTCAATCAATAAATTATTGATTGAAAATGTCATTTTAAATACTACAATAAAGATTAACCAAATTATATAGTATACAGTTAGCACTTTCATCCCAACTGAAATATATTGATTTTTCAATTTCATAATTAATTCCCCTTCAATCTATTAAAGTCACTTAAATTCCTTATTATACATTAACTTATATCTATTACAGTTTTCAATTAAATCATCGTGACTCCCATCACCTACTATTTTTCCATTATCCATCACAATAATTCTATCAGAATTCATCGCACATCTTATCCTATGGGTGATATATATAATAATCTTATCATTCAAATTATTTAAAATATTATCAAATATGATTTTTTCAGAAATTATGTCTAATGACGAGCTTGGCTCATCAAATAACAATAGACTTGATTTTCTATACATAGTTCGTGCTATTGCAATTTTTTGCCATTGTCCGCCTGAAAGTTCCTGCCCATTTTCAAACCAATTACCTACTACTTTATTAATATTATATTTACCATCATTTTTTAAAAATTTTGCATCAGCACTATTTAATGCTGTTAGAATCGAAAAGTCGTCTTCATTTCTATCAATTTGCCCTAATATAATATTCTCTTTTATTGTCCCCTCATATTTCAAATAATCTTGAAATAATGAACTAATCTGTGTTCTATAAGATTCTATTTCAATATCATCAAATTTCATCCCATTAATTAAAAACACACCTGAATCTGGACTATACAATCCAGCTAAAATTTTTAGAAGTGTACTTTTTCCTGAACCATTTTCCCCAATTATTGCAATGGATTCTCCTTTTTTTATCTTTAAAGAAATGTCTTGCAGAGCTAAACTATTATCATCATAAGAAAAGTTTATATTAGATAACGATATTACATTAATGTCTTTTATTGATCTTAGTATAGTTTTTGTCTCTTCTTTTAAATCGTCAGTTTTAAATTCAAGAAACTCTTTAAGTAAATTTATATATAAATTTGAATTAATAATATTGTATACACTGGTTCCTGTTTCATTAAGAGAACCTTGAAATATAACAATTGTGCTTATGTACACCATAGCAGTTCCAATTAAAAATTCTCCATTATACGTTTTAAATGCAAGTTCTTTAAAAATATATAAATTAATAAGAACTTGAAAAAAATTTATAACAATTATTAATAAAGCTTTCAATTTTTCAATGCTATTATTTTGATTAATAATAGTATCTGTAATTTCTTTATATTTACTAATAAAATAATTTTTTAACCTAAAAGTTTTTATCTCCTTAAAAGCAATATCGTGAGTTAATAAAAAAGAATAATACCAACTTTTCCTCTCTAAAGTACTTCTTCTATTTCTTATATTAAATTCTAATTTACCTATTCTTATTTCTCCAAACACTGATATTATGGTAACTGCAAACAAAAGAATAACCAAAAAATAATTCCATTTAATTAATACATACATAGCTATAATAGTTTGCGTTAAATTAAAAAGCAAATTAATAACTGACATCAATATTTCATATGGCTTTAATGTAGCATCTTGCTCTATTCTGTTCAAAATATCGTAAGTTTTATTATCTTCAAGTTTTTTTAAAGGCAAATCAGCACATTTTCCCATTACTTTCCTCATGGAAGAATAAGTAACTTCATTACTTAACCTTTGTAAATAGTAGTTTTTAATATTATCTACTATTACAGATATAAATTGTAAAGATAAATATATAAGTATAAGTATTATAATATTATCAAATCTAGTGGAATGAATTTGAATTATATTAATTATTGTTTGTCCTAATTTAAGAACTAAAAACGGAAAAACACCACTTACAATTGACAATATTATAGTAATCGCAAAAGAATTTTTATCTACTTCATAAATCATCTTGAATGCTATTTTTATACATTCAAGATGATTTATTTTATCCTTACCCATATATTTATCCTCTACTTCCCATTAAAATATTTATTGCTCTATTTTGTTATATGATTTTATACTTAGCAATAAATACAGAGCAATATTAATTAAAGCCATTATTACTAGAAACTTTGGAATCCATAAAATTTTACCTGGCAACTTAACAAATTCAAATTTTTGATACTGTTCAATTAAGCTATTTTCTGCAGTACCTAATCCCAAAGACGGCAAAAAATAAAATATTGATTTAAACAATTTTTTTCCATACAATAATGATGGAATAAAAAATAAAACACTCGATATGGCTGATGAAACCATAGAAACTTTTGAATTTATAGCGACAAATATTGACATCATTGAACTTGCAATAGTAAATAATATACTTAACAAAAATACACTTAATATAACTTTACCTATAGTTAAATTAGATATTGACAGTTGATTAAATAGTAACATTTGAAAAGATGAATCTAAACCATTAGTATAAAGATATTTAATAGTTCCATAATAAATAGATATATTTAATATCAAATAAAGCGATATAATACTTGCTAAGGCAAGTATCTTGCTGCAAATATATTTATTTCTTCCATTTCTAGTTGTTCTAAAAATTGAATCTAGGTAATTTTCTTTATCTTCAACAATGCATTGTGATGAAATCAATATACAAATTAGTGATAATACCGTTATAAAAATATTTACGAAAAATAGTATATCTTCACTAAAATATCCTCCATAATAAAATGGTTTATTTACCTCTTTATATTTTTCTAGAGCAAATTCTGTTATCTTGTCATTGTCATATTTCTGTTTTATGTCCCTTTCCAATGCATCATAACAACTTTGATAAAAATTTAAATCTTTTTCTGTATCAAGTTCGTTTACATCAAGTAAACTTCCAGATGTTGTAATTGTATATGGGTATGTTATTACTCTTAATATAGGATCAAATTTCGATATATTTTTTTTAGCATCCTCTGATAAGTTTTCTCTACTGTTTACATTTTCATTATTTAATATTTCTTTATAAGATTTTACTACTTTAGTTATTTTTTCTTCTGTCAAATAACCTTCAGAGGCTTTATTATCCTCATTAAAATGATCTATAGCCTCTTTTCCAAAATAGGTAATTGTATCACCAGAACTTATATCATCATATTGTACACTTCTATAAGTAATAAATGATATCAAAAAAGTAAAAAATAAACCCACGACCAAAAAAACTCTTACTGATTTTTTAGATAAAAATCTTTTTAGTTCCTGTAAATATATGTTCATAATCTATACCTCCCCTACAGCTTTGACAAAGCAAACTAGTCTTATTATTTATAATTAATATAGAAGCCCACAAAATATAGACTAAAATTTCTATATAGTGTGAGCCTCTATGATTCATCATTAATATGATGCTCTAAGAGTTTTTAAAGCGCGAACTCTGTTACCAGTTCTATATTCTCCTTATTTTATTTTTTTCATCCCACGATAAAATTGGATCATAATAATCTTTTAAAATCATTCTTTCTTCATAAGATTGTGGTCTTGTATATATGCTTTCATTTGGTCCATAATCTATGGAAGATGTTAATATGTTTATATTCTTAGGCAACCAATCGCATTCATTTAAATAAACTTGTATCTTATCATACTTATCCTCATAATCAGGTCCTTCGATTACCATGTTTAAGGTGATGTTTTCTTTATTATTATATTTTTCTGCTGATCTCAATAAAATTTTTAATCCATTAATAGTTTTTTCAAAACTTCCCTCTCCAGTAACAAACAATCTATTTTTATTATGAAGTTCTTTATATCCATCTAAACTTACTATAACATTGAATTTATTCTTCATAATATAATCAGCAATTTCTTCATTCATTAAAGTAGCATTTGTTGTCATAGAATAAGTCATTTTATCAAATAACTTATTCGCATAATCTGTTGTTTTCTTTATAAGATCATAGTTTATTAATGGTTCTCCACCATAAAATCCAATATGACGTTCATCAGAATTTTGTGAATGAGCTTTTAAAAAATCAACAGCTTTTTTTGCTACTTCCCAGTCCATATTCTTATGACCAAAAGCTCTGTATTCAGGATGAGATTCATTATAGATGCAATATTTACATCTTAAATTACATTTCTCTGTAACCTCTAAGGTAACATTTTGTATCTTATTATCTATTATCTCATCAATTTGTTCATAAGTTTTTCCAGTCAAACAATTAAATTTAGTTGCTGAGAGTATACTTTCTTTATTAATCGCATCTTTTATTTCACTTATAGCCTCACAAAATTCTTGTTCAGACATATCAAGTTTTATAAAATCCAAGAAATTTTCGCTCTCTAAAAATTTAGTTAAGACTTTATACACATTTTTATTTATTTGTGCTACTTTACCAGTACCACTATCATAATAGTAAAAATTATATTTTGTTTTAAATGTTTTGCCTAATCTCCCTGGATATTCTTCCTTACATAACTCTTTGTACTTATTTTCTAACTTTTCTTTTTCTAGGGTTATTAAGTCCATAATTACCTCCAATTTTTGAATACATCATTACTACTAAACTTGGTAAAATAATAATATATATTACAGCTGATATCATTATAAGACTTGATGAACTCATCCAATTTCCAAAAACATTTACAAAATTAAAATCAGCTATTTGATTTTGTAATGAATTGAGTAGTCCTATTCCTGAAGATGGGAAAACATAGTTTATAGCACTAATCATAGCTATAGGAGAAATAATCGTTGGAAACATTGATAATATTATTGACTTCGTTATTGACTCTGCTTTCCTTTTACTTAGTACAGAAATAATTAGTGTAGCAAGAATGGTTGAAATCAATATGATACTATTACAAATAAGCATATATTTATTAAACTGTCCAAAGTTCCAATTATGCAAACTTAAAGCACTAAACATCATCTGAACAGAAGTCTTTTTATACTCTGTTCCAAAAGCATAGTCTAATATAGAGCCTTGTATGAAGTTTCCTAAGAGCAAAGTTAATACCGAAATCGTAAGTATTGCTAGGATTTTATAGATGGCAAACTTTCTTCTGCCATATTTAGTTGTTTTAAATATATAATCTAAATCATTCTCACTATCTGACGAGAATATTGGAGCTGCTACTACAACCATTAAAATTATTATTATCGTATTATAAAATCCTCTATAATCATTTGCATCTGTACTATAATATCCATAATATTCATATGGAGTCTTTATTTTACTCAGTGCTTTTTCAGATTTTTCTATAATTTGATTCTGAGCTTTATTAGGATATTCATTTTCAATTACTTTATTTAGATAATCAAATACTTTATTGTAAAAATATTTGGTATCATTGATATCTATGCTTAAAACTGGAGGAAGGTTATTACTTTGAGAATCAGTGAATACTTCATTTACTTTCTTACTTATATGTTCTATAGGCATAAGCTTCTTTGTATTAATTTCAGGTTTTAATTCAGACCTATCAGTAACATTATATTCTCTTAGTATTTCTCTATATTTTTTTGTGCCATTATAAATTAAATCTTCTGTTATCTTTCCTGAATAAGGCTCTTTAGCTTTTTTAATATATTCTATTGCTTCTTTTCCTTTTAAATTTTTTACTTGATCTCCTTCTCCATAGGTAATTTTTGTAAAATTAATTGGAGCTATGGAAAGCAATATAGCAAGTAGTAATGAAAACAATATTATAATTTGATTTGATCTTATTGATAAAATCCTCTTTATCTCATTTAAGTAAATTTTCATTTTAATTCACCTTAAAACTTCTATCTTCTGGAAAGACCCATAAATAGAAGTCTTCTAGATGAGCTTTTGTTAATTTAGAATTATTTAAAACATCATCTTTATCTGATATGTATCTAATGAGTACGTTTCCATCATCTTGTTGTTTTACATTAACAACATTCAATTGTGTTTCTTTTTCTGCATATTCTCTATTTGATATAGATGCTTCGTATACCTTATTCTTAATTTTAGATATCAGTTCATCAGTTGTTCCAGAATATACAAATTTACCATCTTTCATAATTAAATTTGATGTTGATATATATTCAATATCAGAGACTATATGAGTCGAAAGCAAAACTATTTTATTTTTTGATATTTCCGTGATAAAATTTCTTAATTTTATTCTCTCACCAGGATCAAGTCCTGCTGTTGGTTCATCTAAAATTAATATTTTAGGATCATTTAAAATAGCTTGACATATTCCTACTCTCCTTCTCATTCCTCCTGAAAGCTTTACTACTTTTTTGTACTTGACATCAGATAAGTTTAATACTTCTAGGAGTTTATCAATCATTTCTTCTGTTTTGCTCTTGTCTATACCTTTTAAAGCAGCTACATATTGTAAAAATGAATTTACAGTAAACTCTGGAGCACAAATAAATTCTTGAGGTAAAAACCCTAACAAATTCCTATATTCTTCTCCTAATTTGTTGATTCTTTCCCCATTATATAAAATTTCGCCTTGACTCGGTGTGCTAATTCCAGTGATCATTTTTATTAAAGTTGTTTTCCCAGCACCATTTGCACCTAAGAGTCCCCAAACACCTGGACATAACGTAGCTGATGCATTATCAACCGCTAATTTATCTTTAAATTTCTTACTTACGTTTTTAATCTCTAATTCCACTAAACTACCTCCCTTATCTTTTATGCTTCCTTATTAAAAAGTAAAAAATACATCTTCATGTTAGTGATAAAAATTTTACTCCTCTATGATTTTATTTTAATTGATACAATAAAAAAGTGTTTTAATATTCTATTGATTAATTCTTAAGATTTCATTAATTTTTAAAAAATAAAAAAACACCTTAATTATGTAGTTTTATACATAATTAAGGTGTAATCCTCATTTATTTTTTAATCTTACAATGACAATAACTTCATTATTAGAACTTTCTACCTCTATCTTACCCTCATGTAATTCAATAATTTCTTTTGCGATAGGTAAACCTAAGCCAGATCCCACTTTTTTTGAATTTCTTGCTAGATTTAATCTAGTAAATTTGTTAAACATATTTCTTATCTGCGCTTCTTCTAGTGTATCGGCCTTGTTAATAATTTTTAATATTACACACTTATACGTTTGATATATTTTAACTTTTATCTCTGTATTTGCATAAGAATATAAGATTGCATTTTTTAAAATATTCTCTAAGGCTCTTTTCATTTTATTTGGATCGACATTTACAAATATTGAGCCTTCACTTGAGATATTTATCTTATGATTATTCTCTTTCATCATAGGATAAAGCTCATCTCTTAATTGTATTAAAAAATATTCTAAATCAATTTTTTCTTTATGAATACTAAATTCACCATTATTTAATCTAGCAATTTCAAAAAATTGGTTTATAAGATCTTCTAATCCTAATGCTGTTTCTAATAATTGTCTAATATATTTCTCTCTTTGCTTATTAGGCAAGTCTTTCATTTCATCGAGCATTGATAAATATCCAATGATAGATGTCAAAGGAGTTCTTAAGTCATGTGCTAAGTAGGTGATTAAATCATTATCTTCATTTTCTCTTTTTTTAAGCGTATATTCTATCTCTTTTTGTTTAAATTTTAATCTATTTATGGAATCTTCTAAAGTTTTATAATGAGTCGGGAAACTAACAATATTCTCATCCAAATCGTCTATTTTTTTGCATAAGTCAATATAATCTTTCTCTAATTTTGAAAATTCTTTTATTATAATAATTAATATCCCCAATAATAAAATAACAAAAAAAATCAGATCCAATCTATTAACAAAAAATTCGTGTATTTCATTATTAAATCTAAAAATATTGCTATCTATTGCAAGCATACAACTCATTAGAATAAATAAAAATACCATAATTTTTATTACTATTTTTTTTAGTATATCTTTAAAATATTGATCTTTATCCAATTTTATACCCAACTCCCCATACAGTTGTTATTATATTGTTTTGCACTCCTAACTTTTCCCTAATATGTCTAATATGAACTGAAATAGTATTGTTTTTTATATAATATTCATCCGGATATATTTTATAGAATAAATCTTCGGATCCTAGTACTTCAGATTTTTTCTCTAGTAATGATTTTAAAATAATAAATTCAATAGGAGTTAAATCAATTTCCTGTCCATCAACTAAAACTTCTCTTGATTTGATATTTAAATCCACATTTTGATAAGTTAAAATATTTCCTGTACCTTCTTTAGTTTTTAAATTATAATTATTGTATCTTCTTAATTGAGCCTTTACTCTAGCAACTAACTCTCCAGGTAAAAATGGTTTAGTTACATAATCATCCGCTCCAAAGGTTAAGCCCTTAATTTTACTTGACTCATCATCTTTTGATGTAAGCATAATAATTGGATAATTAAAAGACTCTCTAATCTTTTTGCATAAATAATATCCATCTTTATCAGGTAACATAATATCTAAAATCGCTAAATCAAATTCTTCTTCCTTAATATATCTAATTGCTTCCTCTGAACATGTTGCCTTTTTTATAATATAATTTTCATTTTCTAGATATATCTCTATTAAATCTAAAATACTTTCATCATCTTCTACTACTAATACTGAGTAATTCATAACTAAATTTCCTCCATTTTAAATCTATCACTTTTGTCAAAACAACTTTAAAAAAATAAAGAAATTTTTTAAGTAAAAGAATCAAGAAGAACAATACAACATCCTTTTAATGAATTAAATCTATCTTTCTAAATTTCTTAAATCTATAATTTTTGATTTAATATACATTTCTTTCGTTGTTTATAAATGTCTACTTATAAATAAGTATACCATTATTCTTTATCTCATTTCAATATCTATATCTACTATATTGATAATAGATTGTCTTTGCTGTCATCACATATACTATATCTTTTAAAAAGTTTTCGTCTGTTCTAGCCTTCTAATCGTCTTTTCTTTTTCAGACTTCAAATCCAAAACATTTTAGCTTGGTTGGTTTAATAACTTTGAATTTTGTTGCATTTATTTTAATCCTAACTTCTTTTCTATACATTTGGTTACTAAAACCATTACTCTGTTTGCCACTACACTGTTTGCTACTGTTAGTATACTGTAATCTACATATCTAACTAACCTTAATATCATATTCATGTTCATCAAGTCAGGTCGTTCCTCTCTTCCACATATCTCCATGTGAAATTTCAGGATTGCTATGGAATTCGTCGACAAATACGCTGTTTAGGGACTTTCACCCCAGTATTGGAACTTGCCCCATCATACAATACAGTAAGCAGACTAAAACCTGCCTCCTATAATCTTTTACCTTTCTATGCTATTATCCTTTTTCTTCTTTTCATCCACTTTCATATCCCCTTTAGTCTTAAATTCCTTTAATTTCCCTAGTGTTGATGCTTTTGCTTTAGTATGCTCTTTAGCTTTTAATAACTTTGCAGAGTATACTTTTAGACTTGTGTATTCCTTATTATCCTTTCCCATATTTTTCTTTTCTTTGCCAAATAGGTGTACAAAATCTCCTTTTTTCAAATTTTTTACTTGATTGATTTTGTCATTATAGGCGTAGCAGCTGATGAATTTTGCATTTCCTTCCTTGTCATTTTCAGCAATAGAAAAGGAGGCTACTTTAAAGTCCCTCCCATCTTTTGATTTTAAATCTTTAATTTCTATATCAGTTGCTATATTTCCATCTATATTTAATATATCCTTTTCTTTATTATCTATATCTTTCATTTCTTTATCTCCTTGTTCTTGATTAACTTCTAAGTTTTCTTTTAACTCTTCTTCGTCTATATATTCAATAAACTTTTCATCAATAAGACCCATAACTGAATCGTTCATATAATTATCATAGGCATTATTAAGAACATTTTCATTTTCTACTCCTGTTTCAAGAGATATAATACCTTTTACAAATTCTTTATGATTATATTCTGCTAAAAAATCTATTGTATTTTTCATGCTTTCAAAATTTGTATTTTCCATATTTGCTATTGTTTTTATATCACTTGCGTATCTAACAGAATCCCATTCATACTTTCCACTTTCTTTATTAAACTCTACTCCTGTGGCTAAAATAAATTGCTTTCCGTCAAATAAGGTAGCTTGATTATCTTTCACATCCAATACCATAGTGTCTCCAAATTCAGTTTCAATTACATTTCCCTTTTTTATATTCATTTTTATTCCTCCATTTCTATTTTTCTCTCTCTTATCTGTTAAATCTTTTATTTCTTCTTCCTTTCCATCACTAATAATAAATTGTTTTATTTCTTCAACTGTTGGATCATCGATTGTAGTCTGAATAAATTCAACTAATTTATCTTCTGAAGTGGCAATATTTTTAATTCCATATTCAACTATATTGTTAATTATTCTCTGAGTAGCACCATCAAAAGAAAAATTTTCTCGAATAAATTCATTAAAGCTATATCTATCAAATTCCATATTCTTTTTCCTCTAATAATCTCATTTAAAGCTTTATCTGCCACATGGTTCACTATTATTTATTTCTTTTATATTATTATTTACTACTAAATTCCCCTTATATTCCTTTAATTTATCCATAATAGATGTTTTTTCTTTCCTTTCAAAATCTCCTATTTCCTGCACTTTACTATCTCTAAAGTCAGCATCATTTCTATCTATTATTCCATCTAAATCCATATCTTTAGATAATGGATCATAGAAGTTTCCATCATCATCTATTTCAAGTCCCATTACTTCTCTCAGTTTTTCTTCATTTACTGATACAAGCTCACTAAAATTCCAAAAGCCAATAGATGTCTTTATCTGTACTAGCTCTTTTAAATCACTTGCATCTAAGGGATCATAGGTGTATTGAAAGCTGTCAATTAGGTTCTTATCTACATAGGTGTTCATCTTGTAATTTATTAAATCTAAACTTACTTGTATTTCATGTTTTTCATCTGGTGTAGTTGTATAAGCTATTCCTATATCTGTTAAGTCAGGAAATATAGTATCAAAGTCCTCTAACCTGTTTTCTTCATCATATTCTCTGTTAAGGAAGTCTATCAATTCTTCCTTTACTTCTTCTAGTAATGGATTATCTTGGCTTATATCTTCACTTTTTCCCATATCTAGTAAATTATTTACTTCTGCAAGTCTTAGTGTCTTATCCTTTAAAAGTTCAGCTTGTGGAAATGTCTTTTGTATTTCAATTTTGGCTGTTTGAAATTGCTCTTCTGTATCTTTTAGTTTTGAAATTGTATTTTCTAATCTTTCTGGTAATTTATCTAATACATTATCCATTCTTGTTATATTACCTATTTCATCTGTTCCAAACTCTCCTCTATATTCTCCCTTACCTTTTAATATAAAGTTATATTTATTGAAAAAAGAATCATATTTTATGGATAAATCAAAATTTCTATATTCACCTATTTTTTCTCCATCTTTATCCATTTCCCTATATATTTTAACTCCCTTAATTTTGTTCAACAAAAACTCTCCAGCTATTTTCTTATCTATATACTTCTTTCCGTCAATAATTAGAGAGGTAAATTTATTATCTTCTTTTAAATTTTTATCTACTTCTCTATAAGGCTCAACATTTTTAATATCTTCCTTTAAGTTCTCTATCCTTTCTTTTAATCTTTCTATTTCCTTTGGATAAAATTTAACTACTTTATCTTCCAACTTGTAAAGATTTGATTTAAAATTGGACTCTATCATTTTAAGTTTAGAAACTTCAACATCAAGATCCATCTTCTCCTTTATTAATGGATTTCCTGTTGCAAGAGCTTTGATTTCGGCATAGTTTAATGTAGCTTCATCTACATCTTCTGCAACTCTTACAGGTGTCTTTGAAGTCATAATTTGGGAAATATATTTTTGTTTATTCTCTAAGGTTTGAAAAAGATAGGCATCAAAAGTATTTTCTGTTACATATCTAAATATATGGACTTCCTTATTCTCATTTCCCTGCCTCACAATCCTGCCTGCCCTTTGAGAAAGATCAGCAGGTCTCCATGGTATATCAAGATCGTGAATTGCAATTAGTTTGTCTTGGGCATTAGTACCTGCTCCCATTTTCTGTGTTGAACCAAGTAAGACTCTTATTTCTCCCTTTCTTACCTTATCAAAGATAGCGTCTTTTTCCATATTGTTTTTTGCCTTATGAATAAATTCTATTTCATTTTCAGGTACTCCCATATCTATAAGTTTTGTTTTAATATCATCATAGATATTAAAATCATTACTTGGTGTAGACATATCACAAAATATTAATTGAGCAGATTTTTTATCTTTATATTTATCCCAAATGCTAAATACATTTTTTATACAGGTATTCACCTTACTATTAGGATCATCAGGAAGTAAAGGATTGATTAATCTTTGATCTAATGCCATCTTCTTCCCATCATTTGTTATTAATAGCATATTATCAACACTTGAATCTACCTGCTTATCACGAACCTTATCTGCTCTCTCTGAAAAAGTTTCAAGAATTTCTTTTTGTTCTTCGGTAGGCTTTGTTTTTATAGTTTCATAATGGGCAATTGGTGTAGGAAGATTTAAAACATCAGCTGTTTTAATATCCATAAATCCTTTTACAGTATTCATAAGTTCAGGAAGATTATAAAATTTTGCAAATCTGGTTTTGCTCCTATAACCATTACCCTCAGGATTTAATTCTATTGCCGTTATTGTTTCTCCAAAAGTAGACGCCCAAGAATCGAAATGTTGCAATTTCATCTTTTTTAATTCATCATACTGTAAATATCTCTGCATGGTATAAAGTTCAGCCATACTGTTACTTACTGGTGTACCTGTAGCAAATACTAATCCTTTATTATTAGTTATTTCATCCATATAGCGGCATTTCATAAGCATATCTGATGATTTTTGTGAATCTGTAGAAGTAATTCCTGCTACATTCCTCATTTTAGAAAATAGATAGAGGTTTTTGTATGCGTGGGCTTCATCTACAAATAACTTATCTACTCCCAGTTCCTCAAAGGTTACAACGTCATCTTTCTTATAATCAGCATTTAGTTTTTCTAACTTTGTCTCTAATTTTTTCTTTGTTTTTTCTAATTGCTTTACAGTAAATCTTTGATCCCTTTCTCTTTTATATTCATCTATATAGTCAATGATTTCATCAATTTGACCTTGCAATTCATATTCTTGTCTTTCTTTTGATATAGGAATTTTTTCAAATTGACTGTGCCCTATAATAACAGCATCAAAACTTCCTGTAGCAATACGACTACAAAATCTTTTTCGTCTATCTGGTGTAAAATCTTTTTCTGTAGCACATAATACATTAGCTCCTGGATAAAGTTCATTAAATTCTCTTCCAAATTGCTCTACAATGTGGTTAGGAACAACAAACATTGACTTATTACTCATACCAAGTCTTTTTGACTCCATGGCTATACCTATCATTTCAAAGGTTTTTCCTGCTCCTACTTCATGGGCAAGTAAAGTATTTCCACCAAACAAACCTCTTGCTATGGCATCTTTTTGATGTGCTCTTAATTCTATTTCAGGATTCATTCCTTCAAAAGTAAGATTAGATCCATCATATTCCCTTTGTCTTATGGAATTAAATCTTTCGTTATAATCTTCTACTAATCTATTTCTTCTTTCCACATCATCAAATATCCAGCTTTTAAATTCTTCTTTTATCATCTCTTGCTTGCTTCTTGCAAGCATTGTTTCTTTTTGATTAAGCACAGATTTTTTCTTTCCATCACTGTCTTCTACTTGGTCAAATACCTTAGTATCTCTTAAATTTAAAGTATCTTCTATCAATTTGTAGGCATTTACCCTATTTGTACCATAGGTAAAAGAAGCAAGGTCATTGTCCCTATCAGAGCTTTTTCCTTCAACTCTATATTCTCCTGTAAAGTCAGAATACTTAATATCTATATTCCACCTTGATGAAACTGGTGTTTTCAACAAATCAAACATAAATTTTTTGTAATCTTGTTCCGGTATCCATGTTGCACCCATTCTAACTGTAATCTCACTTGCATCTAGTGCTTTAGGCATTACTTCCACTAGCTTTGCTTTTTGAAAATGTAACTCTTCTAATTCTTTTTTTAAGAGTTTACTATCCTCTAGATTTTCTTCCTTTCCTAACTCTTTTTCGATGTTTTTGATATAAGAGTCTACAACTTCAATTTTATCTCTTATATTTCCTGACAAGTATTCATCAGCACTTACGTAAGGTCTTGAAAAATCTCCTAGCTCATTAGCAGACTTAAATGGATTTATATCATTAGGTTCAAAGGAATCTAAATTTAAAAATATTTCTCCCTTTAATTCTTCTATTAATTTATCTCTTGTTTTTCCTGTCAATTCTTCCATATAATCAAAATTTATTTTACCTTTTTGACTAATAGAGAGTACCAGAGCATCTATTGCCCTATCTGTATGATCTATTATTACAGCTTTTTTTATAGTTCTCTTGTTAAAGATGTCAGATTTTCCTATAAAGTTGCCTTCTTTATCTAATTTTTCCAAAGTTGAAATTAAAGAAAAATTGGCATCTTCTCTAAATAACTTTTTATTGGTTTTTGAATTTAGTCTTCCATGTTTGCTATTGAAATCATCGTAGAATTTATTTAGATTTTCTTGTTCTTTTTTTATCTCTTCATCTGAATAGTCTTCTCTTTGATAGGTTATAACTTTCCTTAGACTTTCATTTAATCTTAAATATTCTTTTACCTTATATTTATCCTTTTGGTTTAAGGATATTCTTTGCATAATTGAATTTTCTCTAAAATATATTTCATCATCCACTAAAGCAAAAGAATAGTTTTTAACACTATCATCAGCTGGTATTGTTTCTTCTCCTAAATCATCATTTATTTGAGCTTTTTCATACCTACCTTGAATATTTTTAATAGCTTTTTTTAGTCCTTCTTCTAAAGAAATATCTTTATTTTCAATACATGCAAGGCTTGTCCCAAATCTTGACGGTATTTCTTCCATAGTCCCTATTACCATCTTAGGATTATCTACAAAGTATTTATTATATATTAGTCCTTTTTGGTCTTTATCTAGCTTTATCCAGTCTTCATCTATCTTTAATAGCCTATCTCTCTTTTTTAAAAAGATTATATCTGAAGTTACTTCTGTTCCAGCTACCCCTTTAAATGTAGTATTTGGTAGTCTTATTGCTCCTAAAAACTCTGCTCTTTCCGATATATATCTTCTAACATCTTCACTTTTTTTATCCATTGTTCCTGAAGATGTTATAAAGGCAATGATGCCGCCATCTCTAACCTTATCTAAAGTTTTAGCAAAAAAATAATCGTGAATTAGAAAGTTATTTCTTTCGTACTCACGATCTGCTACTTTAAATTCTCCAAAAGGAATATTTCCTATGGCCACATCAAATAGGTTATTAGAAAAATTGGTTTCTTCAAAGCCTTTTATTTGGATATTGGCATTAGGGTAAAGTTCTTTGGCAATTTGTCCACTAATGCTATCTAATTCAACTCCATAAAAGTTTGACTCTTTCATTTCTTCAGGTAGATTTCCTATAAATCTCCCTGTCCCAGCACTTGGTTCTAATATATTTCCTTTTTCAAATCCAAGATTAGAAAGACTTTCATAGATAGCGTCTATAACTACTTTCGGCGTATAAAAAGCTGTTAAGGTTGATTCTCTTGCCCTATTATATTCTTCCCCAGTTAGATTTTCTTTTAAAAAGTTTCTTGCATCAAGCCATTGACCTTCCTTTTCTTCATCAAATACATCAGAAAGTCCTCCCCAGCCGATATATTTTGCCAAAATTTCCTGTTCATCTTTTCTTGCACTTCTATTTTCTTTTTCTAAAACCTTTAAGACATTTATAGCTTCAATGTTGTTTTTTAATCTCTGTGAAGGTGGTAGGTTTTCTTCTTCATTAATAATTTTATAGTTTTCTAAAGAAACTTCAGAAACCCCTTCTATATTTTCTCTATCAGTCTTTTTGTCTTTTTTAACTTCTTCTTCGTTATTATTGTCAATATCTTCAAAGCTGATTTGTTCTACTAGTTTCCCTTTATCAATAGATTGTTTTTCTTTTTCACTAGATTTATATACTTCTAAATCAAGATTTTTGTAATCATTAAAAAGAATTGTTTCACTTCCGGTAATAAAACCATTCATTAGTCCTGTGCTATCTTCTAGTTCTATAGTTTTAGGACTTGTATTATCGTTAATGGCGGTTATAGTGTATTCTTTTCCTTTGTATCTAACACTCATACCTTCTTTAAATGGATTTTCTTCTTGCCTTGTTCTATCATTTTCTATTTGCTGATTTAAATATCCATTTAAAAGCACTTCTCTATGTTTGTCATCAAGTAAATAAGGTAAGTTACTTAATATGTCCTTATAACTTTTATATTTTATAGCTTGATTAGAATTTAAAATATACCCATTGTATCGTAAATTTTGTTTAAGAGATTTCCCCTTAACATCTAAGATTAGCTCTACCTTATACCCTTCTTTTCCATCTATAATATTTTCTGGTTTTTTTAATAATCCATCTTCTATTTTCTTTGACAGTAGTAAGTATTCTTCATTTTGAGGATCAAAATAGTATTCTCTTTTTTCTTTGATATCCTTATCTATTAACTTGGAAAGAACTTGTTTCTTATCTCTTATTTCTTCAATTTTGGATTTTTCTTCTTGCGATAAATTTACATTAAAAGTAATTTTATTTTCTTCATTTATATGTGCTAAATTTTGATATGCTCCACTGATTTCAAGATTTTTATTAAAAACATATATATCATTATAATAATCCGGAAATTGCTGATTAAAACTTTGAACATCTATATCATAGCCTTTCTCAAATTTTGTAACTTTATCATCAGTAATTTCAAATAAACCTTCCCTTTCCAATTCTAATACATCATTTAAATTTGTAAGGTTTACTTCTTTCATCTTGGCAGTAATTTCATCGAACAAACTGTCTATTTTTCTGCTATCTTCAAAAGATTTCCCTTTATATAAAGTATAGATCTTTCCTTGTGAGTTTTCCTTTCTTGGATAAACTCTAATTCCTGTTTCTTCTAGTTCTATATCCTTTGTTTTATATTTATCTACTAAAGCATAATAAAATCCTACTTTTACCGCTATTTTATCTTCTACAATCTCTTTTGTTAATTTTTCTTCTACTTCATTTCTTAATACTTCTAAAGCTTTTAAATCGCTTTCTTTAAAGGAATGTGAGAATAGTTTTAAGTCATTATCAAAATAGGCATCATATGAATAATATGTTATTTGATTATGGTTATTATCATATCCACTGGAAATATTTTTTATTTTTAAATATTTATTATCCTCTGTTCTAACTATATCTCCCACTTTTATAGAGAGGATTTCCTTATCATCTTCTATATTGTTTTTAAGTGAATTATTTAAATATTCTCTATATCTATTTTCTATTCTAATGCCTAATTCTTTAACCTTATCTATTGACTTCATATCATCCGGAAGATTTCCCTGCTTATCGGCAACTTCTCTCATGATTTTTGCATATTCTCTTTGGAATACAGAGTTAAAACTTGCTAAGGTATTATTTCCTAAGTTTTCTCTTGCCTTTATAATTTCATTTTCTAAAACTTTATCCTTAACTAATACATCAAAAATTCTATCTTCAATTTGGTCTATGGAAATTATTTTTTCATCTATCTTATTTTCTTCTATAGTTTGATTAAGTTCTATCTGACTTTTTCCTATTTGTTCATAAAGAAATTCAAAATCTCTTTGGTTGATCTCATTTCCATCACCTATGTCTATCTTATAGTGATCAACTATTTTCCCATCTACTATATGGTCAAAATAGAATTTGGAATACCCCTCCCACTTATCAGTCATCTGCCCATATTCATCTTCTCCTAAGGTCTTATTATGAAGTCTTATCTTTTCATCTATTTCTCTTATTTCATCTAATAGTTCTTTGGTCAGCCTTTGTCCTGTATAATCTTTTTCTATTAGACTCGAACCCTCATTAAACTCAATTATCCAATAATCATCTTTTATATGGCTATCTAAATCAAAACTTATATTCTCTTTATTTTTATTAGTATAAAATTCCTTAAATTCTTCAAACCCATTTACTATATCATCATCTATAACTTCTTTGTTAGAATTAACTACAATATTTGGAATATCATCATATTGACTTTGACTTTCTAAAAGGTAATATTCTCTTCCTTCTATTTCTTCCTTTTCTTTAATATAAAAAGTGTCATGTATTCCCTCAAGAATAATTCCATCGTCTAACTGGTCTAATGGTATATCTAATTGTTTTTCAAAGGCTATGGAATATATTTCTTCTTTTAAAAAGTTTGGTATAAATTCATCATAAATGATAAGTTTTCCATCATCACCTATACTTGCTACAGACTGTCCTTGATAATAATATATAGAACTATTATTTGTTCTTTCTATATATACATCATTATCAGTTGGAGGCAAATCATCTTGATAATTTATATACTCCTGGCTTTCTTTTTCTGTTTTATTTATTTCCTGATCTGTTTTTTTCTCCCTATTTTCTTCAAAACTTTCTTCATCTATATATCTATTCTTTTTAATAAGGTCATTAATTCTTCTTGCAACATTAGACCAAGATAGTTGTATTTCTTTTGCATTACCTTTATTATATTTTATTCCTTTCGCATCGTGCCACTCACCACTTCCTCTTGCAGCAGATAGTGCATGAGAACTTCCACCTACGCCATATTCATTTTTCAAGAAATCTGCTTGTTCTTTTAAATCATGCTTTTCAGTAAAAAATTCATATATTCTTTTCTTTCCATCAGAAAACCCGCTTCCTCTTTTTAGGCTTTCATCTATTTCATCTTGTGTTATAAAACTCTGAATAGGTGCAATATCCTTTAAATTTGACCTATATAATTTTCTTTCTATTTCTAAATCATTGATATCATTATAGATTCTAGATAATTTATAATGATGAAATCTTAAAATATCAGGATTAATCTTATATTCTTCTAAAAATACCTCGTATTCTTTTCTGAGTTTATTTATAAAATTTTTATCTTCAAGTTTTTTTCCGAGATTTTCTTTTTCATCTGGGAAGCCTCTTCCTTTTATATCATTAAGAATCGCTAAATATCTGTCCTTAGTTTCATCAGAAAGATCTCTCTTTAAATACAATAATTTTTCTGCTATTTTTTCTCTTTCATATGTGGCACTTTCTATAACCTCCACGTTGCTAGCAAATTCTCCTCTATTTAATAAATCATTAATATTATTAGCTAAATCTTTCCAAGAAACTATTTGCCCTTCTCTATATCTTGCCTCATCTCCATCTTTAAAAATTGCTCCTTCCTTTCCAAACCATGCAGATATCTTTCTTCCTTCAATTTCAAGACCATTGGCTCCCCTATATATTTCTTTCAAAAAGTTTGCCTGTTCTTCTAAAGATTTACCCTTAGAAAATTCTGCTATTACTGCTAATCTTCCATCTTCATGATTTCCTCCATGAATTAAAAATGTATCTATTTCTCTTTGACTTATTGGATTTGAGAAGGATATTTGCTCTCCCTGATTTTTAGCAGAAAAAAAGGAAGTAGACTCTACTTCCTCATTTTTTAGATTAAGATTATCTCCCTTTCCCCTATTTCTTGCAGGGTCATATCCATGTTCTTCTTCAATCTCAGATATTTCAGATAGTCCTCTTCTTTCAGTTCTTCTGTCAGCCCCCAAGTTTCCATCATTTTGACTTCTTCCCTCGTGATAAAGTCCTCTATCTCTTTTTCCTTTGATAGAAGATGATCCATCAATATCCCTTGCAAATACATTATCTGATAATCCTCTTCTTTGTTCTCCTTGAGAAAGTTCAATCTCATCCTTCCCCATCTGTTGAGTTTCTTTAAATCTATTTCCTTGGGAATTGCCATATTGGGTATTAGGACTTCCATGCCTTCCTCCAATTCTTCCATCTTGTATGTCCCTCCCTGTCTCTCGAAGGAATTCTCCTTGACGATTGGTGTGTAAATCCCCTCCTCCATGAGGTATTCCTTGCCTGCCAATGTTAATTTCTCTTTCATCTTCCAAGCCTCCTTTAAAATTTATTTCACCGTTTATATCAGAACTTAATTTATTATAACGCTCCTTAAGCTCTTTTGTCTGCTCCAAATCTTTTCTTTCTTGAATTTTCTCTAAAATTTCTAATCTTTTTATTTCACTTCCCAAATCAAGTAAGATATTTTTACTTATATTAGCACTTATACTTAATACTTTGTCTATGCCCGAACTTGATATTTTAGACAGTAAAGATAAGTTTTCTTCTTTTAGCTGATATGAGACCTCCATTCTCTCGCTTATGGAAATTTTTACGGATTCTTTTAACAAATTAAAAAGGTCTACCTTTTAACCTGAACCCCAAAATCCGGAATACGGATGGAGGGGTTTTTGTATGCCAAAATACACAAAAGAATTTAAAATAAAATTAGTACTAGAATATTT